>JBARXB010000066.1:0-12769 GCA_049647165.1 bacterium | reverse complement strand
GGGTAAAAATGAACATAAACATCCAGAGGATAACCCATTTTATTAATCTGACAAGCCAAATTCACCCCCAAATACTATTCATGATTAAACAACCTCTTTCGGGTAGATTATTTATGATTAAAAGCGCCGTCTTGACATCGTCATGACCGTCTCTATACTTAAACATCGTTTTCAAATAAATTCAATAGAATATTATAGACAAAGAAGGAGGACATATGTTACGCAAAATATCATCTGTGATTGTTATACTATCTCTGTCAATTGTAATAAGTCAGGCAGGAGATATCGCAATCCAAAAGGGACGTTTAGTTCCCAAACTTTTAAATTACCAGGGCTATTTGACTGACACGATCGCTATCCCGATCGATGACACACTCGACATGACATTCAAAATATTCGATGCTGTATCGAGCGGTAATGAGCTGTGGTCAGAGATGCAAACGAATGTGCCGATCGAGCGCGGCGTGTTCAGTGTTATGCTTGGTCAGATAACACCGATCCCGGACAGTGTCTTTGCCGATTTCACGAGTACGTGGTTGGAACTCACGCTTGAAGGTCCGCTGACATTGATACCGCGTACCCGCATCACGTCGGTTGGCTATGCGTATACATCGACATATTCTGACACTGCTGAGTATGCACGGGTTGGCGCGGACAATGACTGGATAAGAGGAACACCAGATAGTGTTCTGTTTACAGCGAACTATCTCGGCATTGCGCGTGGTGGGGCGGATAATCTACTTCGTGGTAGTGCAGTTTTCAGCCATATCAACCTAGGTGTTGCTTGCACAACTGGCGTCGATGGTGAAAATCGCTCAAGTATTGCAATAGGTGGTGGGTATAGCAATAATGCGATCGGCAGCATATCAACCATTAGTGGCGGACGTGATAACACTGCGAGTGGGAGTTACGCAACCGTGAGCGGTGGACAAAGCAATACTGCTAGTGGACCTCGAGCGACCGTGATTGGTGGACGTAGCAACATTGCTAGTGGTGATCACTCGACTACAGGAGGTGGATTTAATAATACTTCTAGCGGTATATATGCAACTTCAGTTGGCGGTTATGAAAATTTTATCGAAGGTGATTATTCAGCGATCTGTGGAGGATATGCTGACACTATTTTTGCAACAGCAGATTACTCATACCTTTTCGGCATTGCCAGTAAACTAACAGAGGACTCAACCTTCATGGTCGATATGCCGCATATCCGGTTCGGTGATGAGATTAACGGATACGAATTTCCAAAAGCAGATGGTTCTGTAGACCAGGTTATGGTAACTGATGGCAGTGGTCAGATGAGTTGGAATGATATACCCACTGTTGACGTTGATACAACCTGGGTACGAGGCACGCCAGATAGCGTATTGTTTACAACGAACTATCTGGGCATTGCGCGCGGTGGTGCGGATAATGTGCTTTATGGTTCAAACGTTCATACTCATACTAATTTTGGTATGGCTTGCACAACTGGTCTTACTGGTCAAAATTACACTTATATAACAGTCTCTGGTGGGTATAACAACACTGCAGGCCACCGCTATGCGACTGTGGGTGGTGGTAGAGGTAACAAAGCGCGTGGGGAATCTGCGACTGTGAGTGGTGGTTTGAACAATAGGGCTAGCGGTTCCTATGCGACCGTGTGTGGCGGTTATAACAACAGTGCTAGCAATGCTTATGCAACTGTAGCCGGCGGGATGGGTATTACCGTATCTGGGTTGCATGGATTTGCTGCAAATAGTAATTCAAATGTTACTCACACGAGCTCTTCTGCATTCAATGGTCAGGCGACAACGGCTACCGGACAAACCCGTGTCGGTACTCTTTCCAAAGCTTCAGGAACTTTCACGATTGACCATCCGCTTGACCCAATGAACAAAATCCTCAACCACTATTTCGTGGAATCACCTGAGATGGTGCTCATTTACCGGGGTGTGGTTAATATCGGTACAGATGGACGCGCTGAGGTTCAATTAGCAGATTATTTTGAAGCACTTAACCAGAACCCGATGGTGCAATTGACCGGTATAGGAACATCTGATGTTTTTGTCACCGAGGAAGTGGAAAACAACCAGTTTATTATAGGCGGGAAGCCGGGTACTAAGGTATATTGGATGGTTACTGGTGAGCGAAAAGATCCATCAGCAGAGGTAACAAAGATAATAATGCCGGTGGAACAGTCAAAAGAAGGCGAGTTGGCTGGTCGTTCTTTAGACGACGATTTCCTTGCAGTTACAAAAACACAACTCGAGGAAATGGGTAAAGCAGACGGTTTTACGTTTCGTACTGAAGCGGGACGGCGAAAGTATGAAAATATGAAGCGTATGATATCGGAATAGGTATTGTTGTTATGGAAGATGAATCATGTAAAAAAAACTTTGTGAAAAGAAGTGAGGTGTAATTTTGCCTGATTTATATAATAATCCCAAATACTACGAGATAGCATTTTCTTTCCGAAGACAAAATGGGGTCAGGTCTTGCATTATCACAAAAAACAGGAGAATAATGTGATATTTCAAGACCTGACCCCACATTCGGGGAAAGATAATGACCTGATTCCCTCGTCCTTATGTCTCTAAGTCAAGCTGTAAGTGTTGAAGAATTGAAGTGACCCGATCCCTACAACTCCTATAAAATAGAAGAATGATATTATATTTCAAGACCTGACCCCACATTCGGGGAAAGATAATGACCTGATTCCCTCGTCCTTATGTCTCTAAGTCAAGCTGTAAGTGCTGAAGAATTGAAGTGACCCGATCCCTACAACTCCTAGGAACAAATGGGGTCAAATCCCTTCGACTCCACTCAGGACGGGCTCGAAACTTGACAAATCTTCAATGAAACGGAATCACCGCGGGAAAGATAGAGACCTGATCCCCTTGTCCTTATGTCTCTAAGTCAAGCTGTAAGTGCTGAAGAATTGAAGTGACCTGACCCCTACAACTCCTATAAAATAGAAGAATGATGTTATATTTCAAGACCTGACCCCACTGTTACTGTTGACATCCCTTCAACCTGACTTATAATTTGTTAGATACTTCAGTAACAAATTGTAGTATATTATTGTATAAAAAATGGGGAGGATTCATGAAGACTAAAGTATCGTTATTATTGCTTGTCTTAGTTGCGTTATTAATAGGGACAGTTGAATGGACGCAAGTGACAGACATGCCGACTGGTCGGGATGGCTTGGGCATTGGTGTGGTTAATGATACTTTGTATTGTATTGGCGGTTGGACTGCTGGTACTCCTAGTACTGCCACAGGGGTCGTCGAAGCATATGATCCAATAAGTGATTCCTGGACCACTAAAGCATCTATGCCAACACCACGGGGGTTCCTGGCTGTTTGTGTTTTGAATAACAAGATATACGCACTGGGTGGATGGAACGCTTCATCGACTGGTTTGACTACTGCTGAGATTTATGATCCTGCATCTGATTCGTGGGCCTCATTACCACCCATGCACACGGGCAGAAACGGGCTCGGTGCTGAAACGGTCAACGGAAAAATCTATGCTATTGGCGGTTATCTTGGTGAAACCGCAGTAGCAGAAGAGTATGATACCTTGACTGATACATGGGTTTACAAGACACCCATGCCCACCACGCGCTTCTTTTTTGCTTCAGAAGTTGCTAATGATAAGATCTATATTTTAGGCGGCAGGAGTGGCGGTGTGAATCTTGGTCCTACTTATATCTATGAACCAGCTGCTGATACCACAGGCGGTACTCCCTGGCAAACAGGCGCATCCATACCAACCCCGCGCTATCATCTGGAAGCTGCTGTAGTAAATAATGCAGCAATATTTGTCTGTGGTGGTTTAACTGACAATGATCTGGTCTGCGGTGACAGTAAGGAATCTAGAGCTGAAGTAGCAACTGTTGAGTTATACAATACCTGGGGTGATGTCTGGGTCACACAGAATCCGATGCTGGTTCCGCGACGTGAACTAGATGTTGGGTTAACCCATACATGGTACCTCTATGCGATTGGTGGCTGGCCAATTGGCGTTTCAAGCAGGAATGAAGAAGGCTTTGTATTCCCTGGTATTAACGAGGGTGATGCAAAGGAAGTTTATAGTGATTGTACTCCAACAATTCTGACCGGTGTTCTGCAATTGCCAAAGAACAAGACCTGTAGAGTATTCGACATTACGGGACGAGAGATAAGAACGCTAAACCCCGCACCGGGAATATATTTCATCGAAGAGAACGGAACGATCGTCGCGAAGATAGTCAAAATCCGCTAGTATTTGCTATTCTTCGAGCGAGCAGCGCGGCAATATCAAATTGTCAAGTTTTGAGCCCGTCCTGAGTGGAGTCGAAGGGATTTGACCCCAATGCTTCACAAATTTGACAAAACCGGTGACAAATTTGTCAAAAGATCCATACGTGGAAACTGTTGGTATTGCAGCCTTTGTTCCATACTTGATAAATTATAAAAGAAGATGTGACAAATCTGTCACAAACCGGAAAGACGGTCTTCAAATTTCGAGACTTTTTTCTGGCATGAGTTTTGCACAATACATATGCGAAAGGAGGAACTATGGTAAAATGTACAATAACATTACTGACTGTTAGCATCGGATGTCTTCTTGCTCAGGAGAATTTCCTGCAGGGGGTTAGAGCAGAAGGTTTAATGTTGGATCGGACGGATGCTATAACCAGCGAGATCAAGAAGGAAATAGAGGAGAAAGGTATCGATTATTGGTTTCTATCAACCGGCGATAGAATATATTCACGCGACCGTACATTAATTGCAGAAGAACGAAAGGAGAAAACCAGCGGGAAGTCCTTAGGTCTATGGGTAGTAGATACCAAGGAGAAGAGCGAGACACAAATAACACCTAGTATTGTCTCAAGCATGGAATGGTCTGCGGATAATAAGTACCTGGCATATGTACAGTACGAGTTTATTCCTGATCCAAAACTCGCAAAGAGATCCCGAAAACCAGCCTTCAATAGTGAGCGACTTTGTATCTACAACCACCAATCAGGTGAAATTAGTAGTATTGTTGCCATGAAAGGATATGCGATTAAACACAAATGGTCACCTGTAGGAAATCGACTTGCTTATACATATGTGGATCATGAATTAGAAAGATATATTCTCATGGTGTTTGACGTAGAATCTAATAAGATGTATCAGATAGATGAAATCTTACTCTGCGACCTGTGGAATTTTGACTGGGCACCAAATGGCGAAATGCTCGTCTATGCAAAGCCCTTGGAAATTGATAGACTGGTGAATGAAGAAGTTCCATTGAAGTCAGATATATTCCTGGCAAATTACGATAGCGGCGATAAAATGCAGCTCACTATTTCATCAGAAGCCGAACTGTTTGTAAGGTGGCTGCCGGATGGTATGCATATTATCAGTGAACTCGTGCAAGAACCCATTAATGGTTATGACCCTATTTACAGGTCTCTTGTGTTACAGAAAAAGGAGCTAAAATGACCAAGAAACTCGCATTATTCCTTTTTATTAACATATTATTCGCCGGGCGGGTTGATATATGTATAGATCCTGGACACGGCGGTGCTCATCCTGGTGCGGTCAATCATAACTATGGAGTGAATGGTCCTTATGAAAAGGATTTCAATCTGGAGATCGCATGGTGCATGCAAGATGATTTAGTATGGGCATTGAGTTATACTGTATCTATGACGAGGTTTAGCGATGAGTACGTGAGTCTTCAAAATCGTGCAAAAATGGCCAATGGTACAACCGAGAATCCATATTCTGGTGATTGTGATACATGTGATTATTTCATCAGTGTGCATAATAATGGTTCTGATTATGATACAACACGCGGTACTATGACTTTATACTGGAAGCCAGCTGATGAGTATTATGCTAACAACATTCATACTCATATGTTTAATTTCATCAGTAACTTACCATATGCAAAAGATTTGGGTGTTCGCCGCAGGGGACCATATGTGCTTAGAAATACGGAGAGCCCTGCTTGTTTAACAGAGAGTGCATATGTAACTCATGATATTGCTACTAATGCGCAGTGGTTTCAACTCAAGGAAAATCAAGGAAGCTTCAAGAATAAAGTAGCTTGGGGAATTGATAACGGTATCGATGATTATTTTGAGTTCGATAGACCAGGATGGTTAAGAATCATTATGGTGCCTGGTAGCCGTTCAACAATAAGTCTCGATTGGGAGTCATGTCCTCAAAATGTTACCGGATACCATGTCTATCGCCGGATACATCCTAATGAAGTGTATACTCAGATAGCAACTAATATTCCAAACACAGAGTATGATGATAACAGTGCTACAGGCGGTATTATCTATTCCTATTATGTGAAAGGTGTTCGCAGCAGTGGCCAGGTTGGTAACCGCTCCAATATCGTATCAGCACAGGTTGCACCTTTTATCTCTGATAACCGCAATGCAACAGGCGCGAATAATGCAGTAAAAATTATTGCTGATGATAACAATTTTCATCTTACGTGGACAAACAATGATGCTACGTGGTATACAAGAACTACCGATTTTGGTGCTAGTTGGTCAGTTTCATGTCCTGTTGTCTATGGTTGGCAGTCTTCAATAGGAAAAGCATCAACTGACAGAAAATATCTTTGCTATATAGGGGATTTAGGCGTACCTGATTCCGCCGCACAGGAGACACTAACTTATACGATAAATTATTTAGCTGATAGCAGCGATATTTGGTTTGACGTTATTCTTTATGCAACCCACGATTCGATACTGGGACTTTCATTTGCCATAGACCCGAGTGATACTGGTTGGGTTGTTTTCAACACCTATAATGAAGAGGCTACCAACGAACTGAAAATTGGACAGTTCTATACACAAGTAGAACCCGAGAGTCTTGAGAATATTACTGTGCTTGATACCTATATACGCCATGGTTTGGCGTGTGTGGCGACACGGCAATCAGACAGAAGTATATGGGTTGTCTATGAGCGCGGTAATGATGTTATGTGCAAATGGTGTGATAATATGGGTAATTGGAATACAGCGCGTGTTGCAAAAAATGCAAGCTGCCCTTGTATTTCTGTATCCGGCGATGAGGTTCACTTCATATGGGAACAACACTTTGAAAGCTCGAATGAAAGACAGATCAGGACTTTTTATAATAACGGATTAGGTTGGTCAAGGATTCAGACAATCGCTACGCTAACTGGTCGAAATTGTTATCCTTATATGGCAAGCGGTGCAGTAGCAGTATGGTCTGATCAATATCAGGGGCAATGGGATGTATTTTCTAGTAAGCGAACTGAACATGGTGGCTGGACAACGCCGCAGAACATCAGCCAAACATCGGAGGATTCAGAATATCCCCAGGTTGCTATATGTCAAACTGCTTCCGACACAAATCTAGTCTATGTCTGGACTGAAGGTAATGAAGCACCATATGAGGTAAGAATAAGCTCGTCGAGTGATAAATGTCGTGTCGAGGAGAAATTATCAAGTGCAGATATTGTTACTTCAAATCCAGTTAGAGGTAGGTTGAAGATCAGCTACAATTCTACGTGTAAAGAAAAAATCACAGTGAAGCTGTATGATACTGCAGGTAGATTGATCGACACCATGTTCGATGGTAAGGTTAAGGTCGGATTGAATGAATTCTCATACAAATGCGATCATCTGAGTAGTGGGGTTTATTTTGTACAATTAGGGAATAAAGAACAAGCGATAACTGAGAAGGTAATTATTCAACGGTGAGTTAACCGCTGAAATTTCGCACACGGACGCCTGGTGGTGTCTTCCCTCACACAAAATACCCACCAGGCGTCCGTCTCTATTGACATCTAATAAATAATATATACAATTCTATTAAGAAGGTATGGTTGTCTTAGTTATATCTACTGGCTAAGGGGCTGTACCTTTTTGTTTGGGTTTTACGAAGCTTAAGGCTGTTGAATTTTTTAGTAATTTTGGTATGATTTGATGAGTAGATTGGGAGTAGAAATTGTAGAAGAGAGGAGGAATATGGATGCAGAGATTGCGGTACTGTTTTTCGTTATTATGGTGAACTATAAAAGAAATAATAATGCCAAATAATGCACCCGATATAATTTTTTTCATTGACGCAGGATTTTCAAAAATTCAAGCAGCACTGTCGTTAAAAAGAATTTGGGCATTGGCTGTTGAGGAAGAAAGGCAATGATTAGAAAAAGAAGGAAGTTATCCATAGTTGCGGTGGATTTGTTCTGTGGAGTTGGAGGTTTGACTTATGGTTTGCAGAAGTCAGGTATTAAAGTTGTAGCCGGAGTCGATGTCGATGAAAAATGTAAGTTTGCATTCGAAGAGAATAATGGCGCATCGTTTATTCACAAAAGTATCAAAGACATCACATCAAAGGAAATTTCAAAACTATATCCTGCTGAAAGTTTGATGGTTTTGGTAGGTTGTGCTCCCTGTCAACCATTCTCCAAGCATACTCAAAAGGAAAAAGATAGAGAGACTAAAGACGATTGGGGATTGCTTTATCATTTTTTAAAATTGATTAAGGAAGTGGAACCTAATGTTGTTTCGATGGAAAATGTTCCTCAAATAATTAAACATACAGTTTTCTCCGATTTTGTCGACGGTCTCAAATCAAAAGGGTATTATATCAATTGGCAAAATGTTTATTGCCCTGATTACGGAATTCCACAAAATAGAAGAAGGTTGGTATTATTGGCTTCGCAGTTAGGAGAAATAAAATTGATCGCTCCGACACATAAGCCGGAAAATTATAAAACAGTCAAAATGGCTATCGGTAATTTAGAGCCAATCAAAGCTGGTAGTTCATCAAAAAAAGATAGATTGCATAAATCGGCTACTCTATCGAAAGTCAATCTCGAGAGAATAAGAAAATCGGTACCCGGTGGTTCTTGGAGAGATTGGGATGAGAATCTGAGAACGGATTGTCATCGGCAAGAATCTGGCGATACTTATAGTTCTGTTTATGCTAGGATGAGATGGGACAAACCGTCACCCACCATCACTACACAGTTCTTCAGTTACGGAACAGGACGATTTGGTCATCCCGAACAAGATAGAGCCCTGTCGATACGAGAAGGTGCAATCTTGCAGACTTTTCCAAAAAAATATAAATTTCTACTTTCCAATTCACCAGTTGAACTTAGAAAACTGGGTAGGTATATAGGAAATGCAGTACCTGTTCGCTTGGGAGAAATCATCGGGAAAAGCATCGTAAAACATTTCGAGGATCATTTATGAATAATAAATCATCAAAAAGTAAATCGGGTAGCGATAAATTTTCATTCAAAATTTCTTTGAGTGTCCTGAATCACCTGGGAAGAAATCTGTACAGAAGCTTCGTGACCGTTCTTGGGGAAGCGATTTCCAATTCCTGGGATGCGGATGCCGAGAACGTTTACATCTATATCGACAAAGAAAGAAACGGATTCTATATAAAAGACGATGGCATTGGAATGACGGGAAACGATTTTCAAAATAAGTTTTTGAAAATTGGATACTCCAAAAGGAAAGAACGAAAAATCTCTCTTGGGAAAAAGAGACCCTATATTGGAAGAAAAGGAATAGGGAAATTAGCTTTATTGTCGTGCGCTGAAAAAATAACCGTAATATCAAAGAAATACGGTAAGAATTACGTCGGTGGGGTTATCGATAATTCTGATTTGGATCAGGCCATAATCAATGACTTGAGGCCGGATGAATATCCATTGGGAGAATGGGAGAAAGATACTTTCAACCACTATATAATAGACCATGAACAGGGTACAATCATTTATTTCGAAAAAATCAAAGAAGGGATAAAACATAGTTTGGATTTTTTGAAAAAGATCGTTGCACTTTATTTTCGGTTCTCTCTCTTGGATGAAGACTTCAAAATATTTATTGACGATGATGAGATTACTTATAGAAACCTTGATGATCTTGCATCAACAACTGAATTTTTGTGGATAATAAACGATCTTGTCGATCCCTATGTACAGAATCTCCAAAATAGATTCAAAACGGATACGAATGAAGTGAAATCGCTTGAGATGGAAAGCCATATTCAAGGATTTATTGCTTCTGTTAAAAAGCCAAGAAATCTGAAAATAACTACGACTGACGAAAGAGTCGGTGTCGACCTTTTCGTCAATGGAAGATTGAGGGAGAGAGATATTTTAAAACGTATTCCTACAGCGAGGGTAGTCGAAAGCTACTTGTATGGACAAATTCATTTTAACGACTTGGACGATGATTTCGATAGATTCACGAGCGGTCGTGAAAACATTGTGGATAATGATCCTAAATACAAAACGCTCCTGGATTCCTTGAGAGATAATATTATAAGCAAAATTCTCCAAGACTGGGATGCTTGGAGAAGAAAGCATAGAAAGGATGGTGATTCGGAGAATACAAGTATCTCCAGGAAAGAAAGAAAGGCTGGGGAACTATATAACGCTGTTTCTGAAGAATATATCCTACCCAGAGATTCGGAAAATAGGATAAAAGTAGACGGCTGGGTCACAGATTTGGGTGATGATGCGAAATATAATTTTGCGTCTTATGCAGAATGTTTCATTTCGGAAAATTTGGTCAGAAAATATATAGACGAAAAAACGATTCCCTTAACAGATGAAGCAAAAAGAGAAATAAATAAGTGGCGAGAAAGAGAAACGAATAGTAAAAGTAAAGGTAATATAAGTATCGAAATCAGAAAGCAAAATACCGATTTGAGTTATTTGACTATGAACGATCTTGCCAATTTAGTTGATAAGAAAGATCCCAACAAAGAAGCGTGTCTTGCAAGAGACGCAAAAGAGTATAAGCCTATTAGAGACGGTCTTGCACACACAGCTCGGTTGACTGATCTGGCAAAACAAAAATTAACAACAGTCTACGAAAATATAAAAGGAAGAATAAGAACACTGCTGTCTAAAAAAGATTAATAAGTCATGACTCATTTGGGGAGAAGCAAAAAGGAAATTGTCGCCTACAAGATGTCCCGTGTGAGAGCGAAGGGATCGGAAATCGAAAAGATCATGGGTAGTGCACTTTGGGCTTCGGGTTTACGCGGATATCGAAAAAATCAAAAAGGAATACCCGGCACACCTGACTTCTGTTGGAAACAACAGAAGATAGCGGTTTTTTGCGATTCTTCATTCTGGCATGGTTTCAATTGGTCGAAGGAAAAGAAAAAAATAAAAGTAAGAAAAAGTTTTTGGTACAAGAAAATCGAAGATAATATTGCCCGCGACATAAGAGTCAATAGAAAATTAAGAAAAGATGGCTGGAAAGTTTTTAGATTTTGGGATTTCAAAATAAAGAAAGATGCGTTATTATGCGCCAAAGAAGTTACGGATGCTTTGATGAGAAGAAAGAAGTAATTTAAGCAATATAACGATAGAGAGACGGTGCCTGATGTTACAAACGACAGTAGAGAGTAGTGAGTAATGAGTAGGGAGAAGAACAACCGGGATTACCTATGAAAAAATTGCTTAAATATCACCGCACCCGCGACATCGCCGAAAACCTCGAACCAGGATGTCAAGTAATAGAGCAAAATTTAGATTGCTGGGCTATTATACAAGGAGGTATAATGTGATATACTCGATAAGAAACTCAACTATAATACAAAAGAAATGTAGTCATCGTCCGTATCGCTGGGCAATCCATTTGGAGGATGAGAGAAAATTTCATTCAAGTCCAACATACTATTTCCTTATTTGTAGTGATATAAACATTGGATACCTAATTCCACTCAATATTGTTTTAAATCATGCTCAGGATTTTAAAGGCGATGGGATAGCGTTTCCTTTACGGATAGATCCAAATATTGATAGAACTGTATATTATAAGAACAGAGTTAATGTTCGTGATTATCGAATTGAATTGGGGCCAGCTGCGACACAATCAACTATTAGAGAAATGATAAATAAGCGTTTAGGCGGTAAGTAATTGAAAGACCTAGGGGTCAGGTCATTTTTAAGTAATGGAGCAGGGGAGAGAAGGTGAAAGATGAGAGAGCAAACCGCTGAGAAGCATATTCGTAAATATCTTCTAGACAAAAATTGGAAAATAAAAAAAGCACCAAAAAGAGTTGGTGAACATGGTGTTGATATCCATGCGTGGCATCCCAAGAGACGCAAGATTTTATTCATTGAGGTGAAGGGTGGCAGTGGGAAGCACAAACATCCAGAGATTCATAATGCATTTTATAATGTTTTGGGTCAGATAGTATCACGCATGAGTATCGAAGGTAACCATCCAAAAAAGGGACGCATATATGCCATTGGAATACCATTTTCCTGGTTGAGAGTATTACGGAATAAGATCAAGAAGATGAAGTACGCCTGGCGATTACTGAAATTAAGAGTATTTTTAGTGGAAAAAAATGGTGAGGTTGTTGAAAAACCGTATGGTTTCATGCTGAAATAGCTAAAGGAGTGGATATGAAAAATGAATTATTCAAGAAAGTAACGTGGCGAGATGTCTTGGATATTATTCTTATGTTTGGAGTTGTATTCATGACGTTATATGCAATATCAGAGCAATACTATGGAGCAATAGGAGCATTTTGTGGAATCATTGCATATAACGCTGCCCGTATGGATAGAAGAATTCGAGAATTAGAAAAAAGACTGGGTGATTCTTAACAGAGATATGGGGTCAAATCTTTCTGAGTGAAAGGGTATGGAGGGTAAATGGGGTCAAATCTTTGCATTTTGCATATTGTTTAATAGCTTTACTTCAGCTTTCTGATATAACTCTTTTACTTTCGAGCTCTTTTTCATTTTTTTTAAAACCATCTGCGCAAGTGAT
>JBARXB010000065.1:0-28963 GCA_049647165.1 bacterium | reverse complement strand
CCTCAAGATGTATATAAACAGGCCAACCACTGAGCACTGCTCCCTGATAATCATAGACTTTGATCGATTCCGGTGATAATGCAATAACCTCAATTTTACCGTTGTTGTCGATATCGCCAAGCACGAGGCCATAAACACCTTTGAAAAACTTAGGCCATCCCGGGACCACGCTGTTATCCGGTGCAAACGCATACACCGAATCATAACCCGCATATATGATCTCAACAGAACCCGCTTGGTCAAGGTCGGCAAGTGCGGGCTGGCTGACCCGGGAAACTTTTCTTGACCAACCCGGCGCATAGAGCACGACTGGTCGGGTGATCGAGGCGACATTATTGCCTTCCCATGATTCGGTTAACCTATTATTGGGGTCGGCTTCGACTGTAAATGACAGATCACCAAGATCGCCAATTTGATCCGGATGGGTAAGTGCGGTATTCCAATTAGTCACGGCAAGTACTGTATCTGCAGGATCAATTTCAGGGATGATTATTGTATTCGTATAAATAACGGTTTCCTCTGACCGTACCGTAAACTTAACCCGGATATCTGACACTGCGACATGTCCGATATTCCATACCTTAGCATGGATAGGGATGATACTGTTGGTCGGAGGATAAGGATAGGGCGCACCGAGTGATATGTCTATACCCCGGGGTCTGATAACCAGATCAGGATAAGTTGGTAACGCCGTGTAATCACCGAGATCCAAAGCCGGATCGCCGAACAGACAGAAATCTTTTTTACCGTTAAGATTAACCAAACACTTACCAAGAATCCATGTCTGATAACCCAGCATACGATTCAGGATCTGTCTTCCATCCTGTTCATTGTAGCTTAAAAGTGTCTTTTTCGTCGCGCCATAAAAAGCAATACAGCCACCGCCATCTCTAAATATGAAGTTTTCACCAAAAGATACCCAGCCTGGCGTATTATAATCACTTTGAAATGATCCGGTATAACATGCCAGACTCAAAACCATTGGTAAACTGTCCGCATTGTTTAAGTTTGTTAAATTCTCTGAATAGTACCAGGCCCACCCATTTGCATTACCGTGACCGCAATAGATAGCCGTAATATCCCCTTGATTTAATGATGATGTCACACGACTTTGAAACTCTGGTGGCGTTAAGCCTGCTTGGCGAACCGCTGATGTATCATAGCCAATGTCAAGAAAATACCCCTTAAATAAAGGCATGAAGCCTGGTAAACCCTCAATAACCAAACCCTGACGACGCCAGTTATGAATATGCGGAGCAATATCAGGTTCGCTTTCATAGGTAATGGTCTTGCCGGCGATTATGCCCAGATCCTGAATCTCCGTAGCTTTGACCGGCCAGCGCCCGAGCATGATGTCTTCCCAGGTATCAGGCGGTGTACTCAAATCCCGAAAATAGTGCTCATCTGCTGCATACCATGTCTCATCCATATATAATCGGGTCGGCACATAGTCCCAGTCTCCAATAAACAGACAGTAGGCAAAGCGTCCATCCGGCACTGCCGGCGCCTGCCAGTGCTCATAGGCATAAATAAGAAAATTCCGCAGCTGGGTAGAATCATTACCCAAAGGACCAAATTGCTCATATATATCCTGCATCTTCACGATACCAACATCAAAATCATTGTGATCAACACGCCACTGAGCAATCGCATCAATCCAGTAGGCACCCTGTTCATCATCAAGAATATCCTCATGTGTGACAACTATATAATCGGCAATATTCTCAGTGTTTAGTAGATCAGTATAATAATGAACCGAAGGCGGTGGATGTGGACCAGGCTGCCGGTCAATGCCCGGATAATTCAAGAGACTTCGGCGACCCATCTCCTCAAATGGACCCAAACCATCCTCATTTTCCACAACCTCGCCCGAATACCCGATCGTCACATTTAATTTATTATAAAAATACATAAGTTCCTGAACAGGATTGTATTGCACCGGATAGATGAATACTTCGAGTACTCTTTGATCACGCCAATGAACCTGCTCGTTCACTTCATAAAATATGCCCGGATAGATAGTATCGGTTTGATAGAACGACGTATCATATGCATATACTTCCCGCGAATGAACACCGCCAGTAGTATCGGTCTCAAAGACAATACGCGGCACAGGATAAAGCAGATAATCCTCAAAAAGTGTATAATCATGCTCTTCAACGGTAATATCAAAGCTACAGGAATCAGGTACTGCGATCAATAACCTGAGATAAGGTATCTGTGCCCTGCCCTGCCTTATTGTATCCTGATCAACCGGCTCTTCAGGAATGATAATTCGCTTGAAGTCTTTATTGTCAATCATGGTATCCTGCTGCATAAAACCAAAAATAGTATTGCTGATAAAAACTTGTGAGGTATCTGATTTTAGAATTTCTTTTTCCGGTGGTGATGGTACATCAGACCAGCCGATAATCCGCACCCAGGTGCCATCACCGGAAATCACGCCGTTTAACAACACAATCAACATCAACAACTTCCTCATTTTATCCCTCCTGCAAATAATTATAATAAAATGAAGTATGGTGTCAAGGGAGAATCTAATTGGGGTAATGTCTCATGTTAAATCTAAAATTCTAAACCAAAATCCTTAATGTAGAATTCTAAAGCAGGTTATGCTGCGAAAATGAATAAAAACCTTTTTCTGTGATAATAATGTGGTCAATTACCCGAATGCCCATCAACTCTCCAGCACCCTGTAATCTTTCGGTAACTTTCAAATCATCTTCTGATGGTTTCAATATGCCGCTTGGATGATTATGAATAAGGAAAATCGCACTGGCGTTCTCATTCAAAGCAAATTTAAATACCTCGCGGGGGTGTACCAGACTCGCGTCGAGGATGCCTTTTGAAATCGTCGTCTCATTGATATAGGCATTTCTGCCATCGACTGCAACGACCTTGAATAATTCATACCTCAATCCAGAAATGAGCGGGCAATAATAATCATAAATATCTTTGGGGTGTTTGAAAATAATTTTCTTCTCATTCTTTTTGGAAAGAGAGCGCCGTCCGAGCTCAAGAGCAGCGAGCATCGTAACTATCTTGGCTCGACCTAAACCATTTATCCCTAATCGTTCTATCTCGCTGACTGTTTTTTGATTCAATTTCTTTAAACTGCCAACCAGATTGATAATCTCTTTAGCCAACTCAAGGGCTGACTTATTCCTGATACCTTTGCCAATTATGATAGCCAGGAGCTCGGTATCGGTTACAAAATAACTACCTTTTTGATAAAATTTCTCCCTTGGCCGGTCATTGACTGGCCATTCTTTGATTTTCATTTACTTGAAAAGTGCGAACTTCAGAACGAAGCTGGCAAAGACAATCGATACTGTCGACATAAGCTTGATGAGAATATTAAGTGATGGTCCGGCAGTATCTTTGAAGGGATCGCCAACTGTATCACCAACAATTAATGCTTTGTGTTGTATCGAACCCTTACCCCCGAGAGCACCATTTTCTACATACTTTTTCGCATTATCCCATGCACCGCCAGAATTTGCCATCATCAAAGCAACTACAAAACCGGTCGTGAGTGCGCCAACAAGAAGTCCGATCACCCCGTTTGGACCTAATAATAATCCAATAGCTATCGGTACAATTACGGCCATTAATGATGGTACGATCATTTCTTTTTGCGCAGCAATCGTACAGATCTTTACTGCCTCAGCATAATCAGGTTTAACCTTACCTTCAAGCAACCCCTTGATCTGATCGAATTGCCTGCGTACCTCAAGCACAATAAGGGAAGCAGTTCGACTGACCGCTTTTATGGTTTGTGAACAGAATGCAAAGGGCATCAATGCTCCAATAAAAAGACCGACGATTACCTGAGGATTTGTGATTTGTAAATCGAGCTCGGCGACAAATATATTTATCTGACTTCGGTAGGCAGCGATCAAGGCAAGTACGGTTAAAGCCGCTGAACCAATAGCAAATCCTTTGCCCGTAGCCGCAGTCGTATTACCGATCGCATCAAGGGCATCGGTCCTCATCCTGACTTCAGCGGGTAATTGAGCCATTTGAGCGCTGCCACCAGCATTGTCCGCAACAGGTCCATATGCATCAGTAGCAAGGGTTATGCTAAGGGTAGATAACATGCCAACCGCAGATATCGCAACACCGTATAGACCATATTGAGCGTTGACCGCACCGCCACTTAAAAAGAATCCACCAATGATCGCCAGGGCAACTGCCAATACCGGTGGGATCGTTGAAAACATACCAACACTAAGCCCTTCAAGGATGACTGTCGCAGGACCAGTCTTGGACGAATTAGCAATACCACGAGTTGGCCGATAATGATTTGATGTAAAAAATTCGGTTGAAAAACCAATGAATATTCCACATGCCAAACCAATCAAAATCGGCCAATAGAAGTTGAAGTGATCCGGCAGCAAATACTTTATAAGAATTGCTGAAATGATCGCCATGAGGATACTGGCACTCCACACCCCCTTACGTACAGCAAACAGCAAAGCCTTTTGGGTAGCATCTTCTGTGGTTCTTACCAGAAAGGTTCCGATGATCGAAGAAACGACACCGGCGGCAGCTAAAATAAACGGCAGTAACACGGCTTTGATACCTAGTCCAGCAGCATATGCCAGTGCCATTGCGGCTACGATCGAACCCACATATGATTCGTATAAATCCGCACCCATACCGGCAACATCACCGACATTATCACCGACATTATCGGCAATCGTTGCTGGATTGCGTGGATCATCTTCGGGGATATCCGCTTCAACTTTTCCCACAAGATCAGCCCCGACATCGGCTGCCTTGGTGAAAATACCGCCCCCGACCCGTGCAAAGAGTGCTTGAAATGACGCGCCCATACCATAACACACCAGGGTTTGAGTAATGATGAGCAAACGCTCACCAAGTGGCATATAGCCGTAGAATAGATTCAAGATAAAAAACCATAAACTCAGGTCTAGAAGACTCAGGCCGACAACCACAAAACCCATAACACCACCCGCATTAAAGGCAACTCGTAATGCACTGTTGAGACTTGTCTGTGCAGCATTAGCAGTACGGGCTGATGAATTTGTCGCCTGCTTCATACCAATAAACCCGGAAAGAGCCGAAAAGAAACCACCGGTAACAAACACAAAGGGGACAAATAGAGGGAGTAAATTATTAAAAGACAAGAGCAGGAGCAACGCAAAAACAACCGTGAAAATAAAAGTCACCATGCGGTACTGTCTTTTTAGATAAGCACGAGATCCTTCCCGTATTGCCTGAGCGATCTGCTTCATTACATCAGTACCTTCATCAAATTTCTTGGTAGCTCTTGAGAGAATAAAAGCAAAGAGTAGAGCGAGTAATGATCCGCCAGGTGCTATCCAGAAAAGTGGAAGCATTCTATCCTCCTATATTGTGAATATTTATGATCATTTTAAAGAACAAATAAGGGGTAATCTTCTCTTGTGTACATTTTTCTCAATCATTTTATGCAATTTTTCCGCACAGATCCCGCTGATTTTTCCCTGATCAATTTCATCGAGTGTTTTATCTATTTGGCCATAAGGAAAACCAATTTCACCTTCATCGGTCTGTCCTCGCCAAAGACCTGCACTCGGTGTTTTCTCAATGATCGCTTTAGGAATATTGAGTGTTTCTGCTATTTGATGCACTTCGTACTTGTAAAGATCGCCAAGCGGGAGAATATCACATGCGCCATCGCCGTATTTGGTGAAATAACCGAGCATTAACTCGGTCTTATTACCAGTACCGCAAACCAAGTAGTTATTAAGGTTCGCATAATAATAGAGAACAACCATTCTTAAGCGCGCCTTGATATTGCCGAGGGCAACCTGATTACCTCCAGGCAGCAATTTCGTCAAATTACCGTAAACCGATGTCAAATCGGTATACTCAGTCCGCATATTGAGCGCGTCTGCGACCCTTGAAGCATCGTCAATATCCTGCAGTGCTGATTCAATGGGCATTATCAATCCGAGACAATTATCAGTGACTCTTTTCATTAGTGCCGCACAAACAGCCGAATCCAAACCGCCGCTCAAGCCCAAGATAAAACCAGATGTTTTACTATCCTGCAATTGCTTCAGTAACCAATTTACAATTTTCTCTATCACTAGATTAGACATGTTGAAATAGATTATATTAATTATTCGGAAAAAATCAAGAAGAAAAAATCCTTACAATGCAGAAAATATAACGAACCGTTTGAATCGATTACGGATTGAACTGGTTCAATAGTTCTTCAGCGCTTGCTGCAACGAATTGATCTTTGTGCTCTGCTGCATTATGCAATTCAGCCATAGCATTCTTACTCCCTATTGTTACGAATGCATTGAGCACTGCAAGTTTTGTTGGCTGAAGGATATCGGCCTTGAATAATGGATGTTCATTCAAGATCGCGGCTAATGGCTCAAGCACTGTATCATCACCGTAATGTCCAAGGATCTCCACAATTTCACATCTGAATTCCTCTTCTTTGGATTCCGGAATGCCTTTTCGGGAGCTTAACCAACCTGCCACTTCGAGGATCTTATCATGAACATCATCCCTTTCCAGTTTACCCATTGCGGCAATAATAACTCTTCGGTGTTTACTCTGAAGTCCTTTTAGAAAGTAAGCCCTAACCCTTTCACCGCCGATATTTCGAAGACTCTCAATAACCTCTAACTGCACCTGTTCATTATCATCATCAATAAGTGCGCCAATTTGATCAACTACTGATTGTATCTTCATTTCACCCAGAATGAATACACCATTTCGCCGGATAAACCACTCTTCAGACTCGAGAAGTTTAATGATTCCAGACACGGCTCGTTCACCCATTTTGATGATGACATCGATGATCTTCATCCTTACAGGCCGGTCTTCGGTTTCCTTTAGTGTATCGATCAGGACCGGCACAGAGAATTCAGACAACGCAGTAAGTGCTGCACGAGCTTCAACAAAGGTACCCGGGTCCCACAATAGTGAAACTAATTCAGCAACATAATTCTCATCTTTTGTCTCGTTTATCGTTCTGATAACTATCTTCTTTCTTTCCATTAACGCAACATCTTTCCTCAATAGATGTTTGCCGAATTTTTTCGATACGAATTGTACGATGTCATCTTTTTTCAATGATCTTGCCTTAAGGTATATACTCTTGAGAGCATCTATTATGATGCCGAAGGTGTTTAACTCGGTCTCTGCATCGGCCATCGAATCAAAACGATCAACGAGCAATCTCAGAAGGTCATAATTTTCTGAATTAAAAATCGGATCCTGGAATTCAAGAAGATCTTGAACGGCTTTGACGCGTTCATCTTGTGATGCATCACGCAAGTGAGGAAAAATCGCTCTTATTTCATGCTCCATATTCTTACTCTTGAATTTATCAGCTGCTTTCTCACCCTTTGCAGTTCTCAATTCGCTCATCAGACGCGAAGCAACAGTCTCAAAATCCAGTTCCGGAATATTAACCCTTAGCGCAGAAAGAATACCAGGCAATCTCGAACCCGTAACATTCTTCAAGATATCGATCACCTCCTGTTCTACATGAGGTGATTTCTCCTTTGCCTTCATTGAAATGACATCGATGATATCTTCATCCGACATCGTCGGTATTAAACTCTTAAAGAGTATCGCCAATTTCTTGTTTTCTGTGCGGTACTTAGTTATGTTTTTCTTAATCGTCGGTGACAAAACAGAAAGCATGCGTGAGAATACTATCGAATATTCATCCCAACGGTCTTCACCATACTGATCTGCAACCATAAGAGCCAGTTTTTCAAGACCCGAAACGATCTTATTTGACTGCACCTCTACTGGCTCATTACCACCGATACCGATACCGGCCAGAAAGTTGCTGAGCTCTTTTATCTTGTCATCATCACTCATCGCAATTTGCCCAACGGTCAACGAATCCAGGAACTGATCCCAATTTATCGCCTGTGCACTACCGTCAGTCGAGATCACACCAACGCGGAATTTATTGACTTTGATAGTGGTTATACCACGTGCTCGCATTAATGCGACGATGTCACCATAATCAGCTATATCTGCTGGTGTTGCGGCCATAGCATTGAAAAATTCCCTGATGTCTTCCTCTGTCTGTTCAACATTAAAGGTTATACTTTTAACATCGAGTTGATTGAATCTCGTCACCAAGCTCTTGACAATAGGTAATTGCCTGGACTCAAAACGCTCGTTCTCGATCATGATTACATCTTCAACAATAACCAGAGAAATGCTTTCTTGCTCGATCGGGACTTCTCTCAGTAATATCCTCAAACGTTTTACTACGGGCATTAAAGAAGGGTGCCCCTTTGGATAGGTTTTTGATATATTTATCCCTAACCCAATCTGTTTGATCAAGTCATTGAACAATTGGATAGAATTTTCTGCCATTTTATTTCTTTTTCACCCTATATTCAAAAGCCTTTACCGATAACGTATCCTCCACGAATTCACCTACCTCGACAAAACCGAAAAAGGCTTTTGTTGCGTTATGTAGATTATCACAAACAAGTACTGAGTTTTCGTTCGCATTTTTCTGTAGAATCTGACATTTCTTAAAACCTTTCGTTACGATCAAAGCGTTGCGCAGATCACTATACACACTCATGACCGAAGCAGGTTCAAGAACCATACCTATTTTAAGACCAACCGGGCTCTTTAAGTATTCTCTCTTATTCAGTTCATTCAATTTCTTGAGCATGTCCTCGGCTGCAAAGACCGCCATATGCGCGGCAAAACCTGATTCTTTCGGAAAACCAAAGACACTCACCATCTCATCTCCGATAACCTGGTATATCACACCCTTATACGATTCTATCACTTTGGAAAAAACTACGAACACCTCATTTAGAAAAGCCATGACATCTTCTGCGATCATATTCTCACTCATCCTTGTGAAACCTGATAGATCAGCACGCATGAAAACCATGTCGAGTTTCTCCATTGGTAAAGAATTCTTCGTATCGAGAAAGATACCGCACGCAGGACAGAAATATGATGGACTGCCTATTTCCTTATTGCAACCAGGACAGTTCATAATCTATAACTCCAGCAGCTTAACATATTCAGGTTTGCTGATATATGTTTGCTGTCGTGGATTCCTAAGTTTAAATTTGATATCATCGTGGATGAATAGAGCTTTTCGACCATAATGCCTGGCTTGCTCAGCATCATTTTCAGCCAGATAAAGTTCAGTAATCCTGAAAAGTGAAGCGGCGATCAAAGGTGGTAACTTTATCTCTTCGGCTATTTCCAAAGCGGTCCGAGCATGCTCAAATGCCTTTTTACTATCGAACAAAGATTGTAATCGGTAACATTGACACTCAATATCACGACGCCTTAATTTCTGTGCCGAAGTTAGCGCGCTCATCGTGAAATCAGCTGCTCTCTTATAATTCGACTGGTATAGGTTCACGCTCGCCTTTCGATAATTGATCTCGGCAAGCAATTCATCTCTAATAAAGAATGAAACTTTGGCATCGGCGAGTTTGAGGTAATCATCAACCTTTTGAGAATCACCCTTTATCGAGTGGAGAATAGCCAGGTCTAATGCTGACTTTAGATATGTCTCAATACTATCAATACTTTCAGCTATCTCGAAACATTCCTCTAAAACTTCCTGCAATGATGTGAGTGACCAAACTCCAAACATGATCTGCGTGGTTTCGTATTTGAAATACAACTGCCAACGTATATCATCTTCTGGTATCAAATCACTTAAACCATATTCAAGATACTCAAGTGATTGTTCATAATTGCCCAGATTGTTATGTAGCTTGGCCATATTAAGCAAACACAATATCTCACCTTTTATTATATCGTTGGACTGTGCTGTTTTCCAACTTAGGTTATAATGGAGAATGCTCTTCTCATACTCGTTCTTCGACTGGTATAAAACACCAAGATCTGAGTACAAAACTGAGAGGATTTCAGCCATATCATCATCACAATTATCAACTGCCGTGAGCAATAACTCTTCAGCTTCGCTTAATCTATTTATAAGATAAAGTGAATAACCATAGCGTTCCATAAAATCGAGTTCACTTTTTTTGTCTTCATTTAAACGTGCGTTGGCTAACCCCTGTTCAGCAAGCTTTTCCATTTTCTTGATATCGCCTGTTATTTCGTAAAGATCGGTTAGATTGAGCAGAACTGAACGTATCAAATCCACGGCTATACTATTTTTAGCATCCTTGTCAATTTCGAGAACCAGATTGTAAAACTTCAAAGCTTGCTCAATCGCGTACAAGTTCTTTGCTTTATCTCCAGCTAATGCAAAATAAGTGGCAGCCTTCCCGTAGTTCTCACAAGACAGATAGTGGTGAGCGATATTCTCATAGAAAGCAGAAAGTTGATCACCATATAACTCCTCAAATAACACAGCTACGAGCTTGTGTATTTCCCTTCTTTTTCTCATTGGTAAAACAGTGTACGCTGCGTCTTTTAGAAGGTTGTGACGAAATACATAGATGGGATCTTGACCGTTTTTGGACATTATGATATAGCCTTCATTAATTAGGTATTCGAGCTGCTCGGACAGACCCTCGTATTCAAGCAGGCCTTGAAGAATACGGTAGCTAAAACTGTATCCGACGACTGACGCATAGTCGATTATCATCCGATACCGTGATGGTAAAGAATCGATCGTCGACATTATTACTCCGTACAGATCGTCAAGAAATGATAGACGCTGGTCCTTTTCGACAACCCATTTCCCAGCCACTTTCTTAATAACTTCTGTGCGTCGCGTATTGCGAATAGCCTCAATCGTAAAAAGTGGATTTCCTCCGGCTGATTTATACATAAACTGTACCAATTTTTCATCGACGTTCTCAAGAAGATGAGTTACCAACTCTCTTATTTCCTGAAAAGCCAATGGCGTTAAGTTGATCTCTTCGATCGGGGCGTCAATATTACTGAGGAATTCCTTTGAGACATTTACCAAGAGGAACATTATCGGCTTATCCCTCAACTCTGATGCAAGATATGCTATCAGATATTTTGACATCTCATCAGCTTTGTTGAATTCTTCGAAGATAATGATCATTGGATTAAGCTGACATTCAAAGACAAACAGGTTTTTTACTGCGGTGTATATTTCTTCATTTATCGACAGTATTTCATCCTGTTTCAGACGACTTATATCAGTTAAAAGTAGGTGCAGAAGTCCTTTGGCAATCAATGGTGACATATGTTTTTTGGCGATACTTTCATTTATCTTTCTGGTTATTTCAGCACTATCATCGTATTCACTGATCTCAAAATAGCGTGTCAGTAAGAATTTAAAAGGAAAATACGGAGACATTATATCAACCGAGCAGTGAGTTTCCAGATATTGAAAAGAATTGCTTTCACTTAGGTATTTTTCAAACTTCTCTTTCAAACGGCTTTTTCCAATACCCATTTGGCCGGTTATAATACATAGTGCCGCCTTGTTCTGTTTTATGCCCTCAGCAATTTTGATTAACTGCTCTACTTCCCGCTTCCGACCACAGAATGGGATCTTTTGAACATTGCTAACCTGGGCAGGTTCCTTAGTAGTTTTTACTAGAAAAATATTGACCTTGGCTGCTTTACCTTTGACACTGCGCTCACCGATATGTTCCGCATCAACATATTCCTCAACGCGACTGAATGTATCTTCACTCATTAATATTTCATTGGGAGGACACATTTCGGTCAGTCGTGCCGCGGTGTTTATCGTATCGCCGATGACGGTCAGAAATGCAGACTCTTCAAGGATATATCCGAAGAAAGCACGACCTGTATTGATACCGATAGTCAAATCAACGTCCTTTAGCAAATCGCCTTCTTTTTTCCGCTTCACCCACCAGTTCTTAACCTCCCAGGCACAATGGAGGCTTTTTACCGGATCATCTTGATGAGCCTTAGGAGCACCGAAAATCCCCAATATCCGATTATCTGGGACTATACGGTTTGAGGTTCCATTGAATTGTTCGATGATGTCTTCAATATCAGTCATGCATTTTCGTAAGATGAGCATTAATTCTTGATCTTCACTTTCGCCGATCATCCTCTCCAGCCCTACAAAGTTAACAAAAAATGCAGAAAGCATACGTGTTTCACCACCCCAAAATTTAAGGCGTTCAGATGCTTCAGTTGGCTTTCCAACATCGGTAATACGTAAACCGCATGCTGCACAGTATGATGCGTTTTCATCCTTGTATTGATATTTGCAGAAAGGACATGCCTTCATTTAAATAACCTCTATTATCAAATATTGGGATTTCTCAAAAAAATCGAACCAATAAGGATATTGCATATCGTAAATTATAAAGAGATTAACGAATTTGTCAATATTTTTCACTATTTGCGTATATCCTGGGAGTTGATAAAATGACCAATTCGAATATAATCATACAATGAAGATCAATCTAAGAGCATCGACAATTGAAGGACTCAAGAACCTAATGAAGACCCGTGGTATGGAACCGTACCGTGCTGATCAATTATTCCAGTGGCTCTGGCAGAAAAATGCACAAGACTTCTCGTCCATGACCAATATCTCAAAATCATTGAGAGCTGAATTTGCAAAAGAATTTACTATCGACGGGCTAACCAATGAAAAAGTAGTAAGAACAAAAGACGGTGTCCAAAAATTCTTATTCCGAACGCTCGATAACAACAAAATTGAAACGGTCTTCATCCCCGAACAAAAAAGGCGGACATTATGTGTTTCAACCCAGGTAGGTTGCCCATATAACTGCCGATTCTGCGCTACTGGATTAATGGGATTCAAACGGAATCTGAAAGCCTATGAAATTGCCGATCAAATCCGGCTCGCCCAACAAAACACCGGTGAAAAAATAACGAATATTGTTTTCATGGGTATGGGTGAACCTTTAGTAAATTTTGAACAAGTTATCAATGCTATCAGCATAATCAGTTCACCGATAGGGTTGAGTATCAGTCAAAAACATACGACAATTTCAACCGTGGGCATCAACAGTGGCATAAAAAAACTCCTCAGGTCATCGCTCAAGGTGAAATTAGCGATATCTTTGAATTTTGCAAATGAAAAACTGCGTCAGGAGATGATGCCCGTAGCAAGAAATAACCCGATCAAAGAACTTATTCATTTAGCGCATGAGTATTCCCTAAAAAAATCAATGGTTACTTTTGAATATGTATTGATCGATCGGATCAATGATCGCTTAGAAGATGCACGACAATTGTTAAAACTGCTTGAAGGGGTGCCTTCAAAGATCAATTTAATTGTCTATAATCCCCATCCGCGAATACCCTATAAAAGGCCCGCACCGGCAAGAGTCACGAAATTCTATGATTTTTTAATGAATTCAAAACACACACTTACACTTCGGAAATCACGAGGCAGCAGAATAAAAGCGGGTTGTGGTCAACTAACCTTACCAAACACCAGTAATTAGGTATTCATTAATTGAACGGGCAGCGACTCTACCGTCACCCATTGCCAGAATAACTGTTGCACCGCCTCGCACCACGTCACCGCCGGCCCAGACACTTTTTTTAGATGTCTTCCCGGTAGCAGGATCAGCTTCAATATTACCCCATTTCCCTACTTTGATATCCGGTGTTGTCTGTGCGATCAATGGATTTGGGCTCTGACCGATAGCACAGATCACAATATCAAAGGAGGTGACGAAATTCGAACCCTCTATCGGAACCGGTCTTCTTCGCCCTGAAGCATCGGGTTCACCCAATTCCATTCTTATACACTCCATTGCCTTTACCCAACCGTGTTCATCACTGATATGTTTCACCGGATTGGTAAGGATATCGAAGATTATGCCCTCTTGTTCAGCATGATGGATTTCCTCGTCCCGTGCTGGCATTTCTTTACGTGAACGACGGTAGACAATATGAACTTCATGAGCACCAAGACGCAATGCGGTTCGTGCACAATCCATAGCGACATTCCCACCCCCTATCACCGCCACATTTTTTCCACGTACGATAGGTGTATCATACTCGGGAAAAAGATATGCTTTCATTAAATTTGCGCGAGTTAGGTATTCATTCGCTGAATAAACACCATTAAGATTCTCACCCGGGATATTCATGAACCACGGCAGACCAGCACCAGTACCGATATAGACCGCATTATATTCTTCCATGAGTTGATCGATCGTAGCGGTCTTTCCAACCACAAAATCGAGTACAAGTTTTACGCCGTATTTTATCAGATAATCTACCTCACGGTACACTATCTCCTTGGGCAAGCGAAATTCGGGGATACCATAGACCAAAACACCACCTGGTTTGTGCAAGGCTTCGAATATCGTTACACCATGACCAAGCTTTATCAGGTCACCAGCAACGGTTAATCCCCCAGGACCTGAACCGATCACCGCGATCCTTTTTCCGGTCGCCGACGGGATCTTAGGGATCGATACGTCACTTTTTTCTCGTTCCCAATCCGCGGCAAAACGCTCTAATCGACCGATTGCCACCGGTTCGAATTTCCTCACAAGAACACAAAGTTTCTCACATTGTTCTTCTTGAGGACACACCCGTCCACAAACAGCAGGCAAGATATTCTTTTCTTTTAATTTCCTGATCGCATTTGAAAAATCACCTTCACTTATGAATTTTATGAATCCCGGGATATCTATCTCAACCGGGCATCCTTGAATACAAGTTGGTCTTTTACACTGCAGGCAGCGTTTTGCCTCCCGTATGGCTTCCTCCTCATTATAACCATACGGAACCTCTTCATAGTTTCTTGCTCGTTCTTTTGGAGGTTGTTCCCGCATCGGTATTTTCTTAGGTATTATTTTACTAGCCATATCTCTCACACTCGTAGAAGCTCAAAGAATAAACCTCTTCACCTAAATATATCCTACGTCTGTTTATTAAATTATCCCAATCTACTTTGTGGCCATCGAATTCCGGGCCATCAACGCATCCGAATTTGGTCTCGCCATCAACGATCACACGACACACACCGCACATGCCTGTGGCATCAACCATTATCGGGTTCAATCCAACGATCGTTTTAACATTCAAAGGTCGTGTCGTCTGGCTCGCTAAATAAGTCAGATAAGTACAACCTTGAACATAAACAAGGTCTGCCCCCTTTTCCTTTATATGGTCGACTAAAAAATCATTAACATGACCCTTTAATCCTTTAGAACCGTCTCTGGTTATTTCATAAAATTCATCACTGTACTTTTTAAGCTTGTCCTGCCAATACAGCAAATAATCACTGCGACCTTCAATTATCGTTGTAACATAATTCTTCTTTTCCTTAAACATGCGAATAACTGGATAGAGCGCGCCAATACCATAACAACCACCAAGGCAGATGATCTTCTTTCCTTCGACTACTTCAGTAGGTTTACCCAATGGTCCGGCCAGGGTCGCCAGCTCATCATCAGCCTTCATTGCTGCAAGCTTGCTTGTCGAAGTACCTACCTCCATAAAAACCAAACTAACACTATTCTTGTTCCAATCAACAAGGTTCAGAGGAATGCGCTCTCCCTGTTCATCGGCACGAACTACTACGAACTCACCAGCTTTGGCATTTCTATGTATGATATCTGATTCAACAACGAGCAGATGAATGTTTGGTACGATCTGCTCTCTTTTTAGAACTTTGTACATCTATATCTCCATATTCCTCTTGTCTATATTCTGCACTTTCATACTTTCTTTTTCACCACCTCAATCCTCACCGGCTGACTTTTTATCATTGCCAAGGAGTGGTGTCCATAGATAAGCACGTTATTATCAGGTACTTGTTCAGAGATCTTGACCGGTAATAGTATAATCATGTCCTTGCCGACAACTGTGACTTCTGTATTATTTTGTACTTTCAATTTCTTCGCAGTATATTTATTCAGCCGAACACAATGGTCTTGGCGCAATCTTTCAAAACCCTTAAGCAGACTGGCAAGTGTATGACCTCTGTAGGCATAGCAGTTTTCTCTGACGATCAATTGGAAAGGATAATTTTTACTAACCCCGGTATGATTGGAGTGCTCTTCCCTTTTCTTTCTTCTTATCTTACCGGTTCTCACCGATCCTTGTAACTTCTTGCGCAGTTGATCAATTATCCAATCATCCGATTTACTTTGACCGAGTGGCTCGATGGCCTTACGCAGCTTTCTGTTCTTACCTTCTATATTTACAAAACTACCTTTGGTTTCGGCAAATGTGGCAGCCGGTAGAAATAAATCAAAGTCAAATGCCGGTAGAAAACAATCTTGAACGATAATTGTCTTGTATTTCTTGTTCAACTTTGGAGCTGTCCCGATCAGGTACAAGCAATCGATATCTTTATCCTGTAAAAGGTCGATACCTGAACTTTCAAGATGCAATTTGGAAATTGGCAACGCGTTGACCATACTTGTCAGGGGCAGAGCCTGGACATGCTTTGGCAATACGATATTTTTAATATTAAAGGCATTATAAAGAACATAAATATTCTTATTATCGAGTAGTTCCTTGCACTCAGCTATATCCCCGGCGGCAACACCTGATTTATTGCTCGTTTTTTTCTTGGCGAAAAGCTGATTTAATAGGTCTTGTTCTTTTCCCGGCTCGGGACTGAGCCAAAAGTCAGCCATTTTTACACCCAGTGTTTCTATTGCATCAATAACGATGAATATTGGTTTTGTCTCGATCTCTGCTTTCAATTTCAACAGTAATGGTGAAAAATCACTGACCATATCGGTATTTAATAAAACAAATACTGATTCACCTTTTATTTCTTTAAAACTAAAGGGACGAACATTGTTGTCTACCGGTAACGTTGTAATGATAAAATTATCTTTTAAATCACCGATAGCATTGATCGTTTCGATCGTCAATTGAGAAGAAAATAGTATACCTGTTTTGCCGTTATGTTCACTGAGTTTGGTGCATAAAAAATCCAAGGCTGTTTCCCAATCAACCTGAACAAGACGCTTTCCTTTCTTTAAAAGGGGGGTTGTTATGCGTTTCGGATGATATACCAAGGGTACAATACCATAGCGACCACGCACGCAAATTTGATTATCATCGGGCGCGGAATTCACCAGGTTATCCTCCCTGATATTCAATTTTATAGAACAACCGAGGTTGCACAATGCACAACTTGTCTTAACCCAACGATCCTGCAGACCACGCCACTTGCTGTATCGGTCTCTTAGGGCCCCGGTTGGACAAATATCAACGCATGCTCCACAGAACTGGCAACCCGTTTCAAGATGAGGCAGATTGAATGCGGTACCGACTAATGTTTCAGGACCACGGTGATGAAAATCCAAAGTCCCGGCACCCCGCACTTCATTACATACCCGAACACATCGACCACAAAGAATGCATAAATTATAATCACGCTCAAAGAATGGGTCGTATTTCTCAACTTCGAGCTTGCGGTGGCTGAATGTAAATGGGATCTCCTTTATCTCTAAGGATTCCACCAACTCCTGCAGTTCACAAGCGCCATTACTCGAACAGAATTTGCAGCCGAAAGTTATCGAAGTTTTCTGGATACATTCCTGATACCTGGCGCATTCAGATTCCTGGTTACATATCAAACATGCATGAGGATGTTCAGAAAGAATTAATTGAAGGTTAAATTGTCGAAGCTTTTTGAGCAACTGTGAATCGGTTTTTACCCTCATCCCCTCTTGCACAGGAAAGGTACAGGCAGTAACCGGTCGTGAGTATCCCTCAACTTCAACAAGGCAGATTCGACATCCGCCATAAGCTGAAATACCTTTATAATAACAAAGTGTCGGTATATATATATTATTTCTCTGTGCAACTTCTAATACGGATTCACCTTTTTTAGCGGTAATCTTTTTATCGTTTATATGCAACTTAATCATTTGACAACCGGCGAGACCTTTCTCACCGCCTTAAATTTTTCAGGACATACAGTAATACAAATTCCGCACTTACTGCAAATAGCCTGATCTATTGTGTGAACTTTCTTTGGCTCACCAGTTATCGCATTGCTAGGGCATTTCTTGGCACATATCGTACAGCCCCCGCATTTATCAGGATCGATAACAAAAGAGATGAGCTTTTTGCAAACCAAAGCCGGGCACCGTTTCTCAGATATGTGAAGCTCATATTCTTTTCTAAAGTATTTGAGTGTCGTAAGAACAGGATTTGCCGCGGTTTGTCCAAGACCACACAGCGAACTGAGTTTTGTATTCGTACCGACTTCTTCGAGGAATTCAATATCTCCTTTTTCACCCTTGCCTTCAGTAATACGATCGAGTATCTCAACCATCTGTTTGGTACCGAGCCGACATGAGGGGCACTTACCACACGATTCTTGCTGAGTGAAATTCAGAAAATAGCGTGCCACATCCACCATGCAGATGTTTTCATCCATTACGATCATGCCCCCTGACCCCATCATCGAACCAACTTCAGTCAAACTCTCGTAATCGATCGGTAGGTCTAAGAGATCATGCGGTATGCAACCACCGGATGGTCCGCCGGTTTGAACCGCTTTGAATTTCTTGTCACCCGGTATCCCGCCACCGATATCAAAAATTATTTCTCTTAGGGTAATGCCCATCGGCACTTCGACAAGTCCTGTATTATTTATCTTGCCGACCAGAGAGAATATCTTCGTTCCTTTACTCCCTTTTGTGCCGATCGATGAAAACCATTTAGCACCACGCAAAATGATCATCGGAACATTAGCCCATGTCTCAACATTGTTTATATTGGTCGGTTTACCCCATAATCCCTTTTCTACGGGATATGGCGGTCTTGGATGCGGTCTACCGACCTTACCCTGGATCGAGGCCATCAAAGCTGTCTCCTCGCCGCAGACAAAAGCACCTGCCCCTTGTATAACATCAATAGAAAAACTGAAATTCGTACCAAGGATACCATCACCGAGGATACCATATTTTTGGGCTTGTTTTATGGCGATCTTTACTCTTTTAACCGCAAGCGGGTATTCACTACGTACGTAGATAAACCCTTTCTGCGCGCCGATCGCTTTAGCACCGATGATCATCCCTTCGATCACTGAATGAGGGTCTGCTTCTAAAACACTCCGATCCATAAATGCCCCGGGGTCTCCCTCGTCGCCATTACAAACAATATATTTTACCCGACCTGGAGATTTGCGGCACAACTCCCATTTTAAACCAGTTTTAAAGCCAGCACCACCCCGTCCCCGCAATCCAGCGGTCTTGACCTCAGCGATAATCTGCGCCGGGGTCATTTGGGTAAGAGCTTTTTCCAATGCATGATAGCCTTCAAATCCAATATATTCATCGATATTTTCCGGATCCAACCTCCCTCGATTGCGCAGTACAATCAGTCTTTGATGTTTAAAGAATCCGATATCATTCATCTTAGGGATCGGGAGTTTTTCTGGTCCTGGTTCATACATCAGACTCTTAACAGGTCTTCCCTTAAGCAGATGTTCTTCAACCAGGAATGGAATATCATTTTTCCGTACACGTTGATAAAATATGCCGTCTGGCTGAACGATGACAATCGGCCCACGTTCACAAAAACCCTGACAACCCGTGCTAAAAACACTTATCTCATCGTGCAAACCTTGTCGGGTGATTTCTTTTTCTAATTCTTCTTTGACATCAAATGAGTGATTGGCGACACATCCTGTCCCAGCGCAGACCAGAAGATGTAATCGGGATTCTTTATTCGCTGTCTTTTTTTTCATTATACTGGTCGAGAAGTTTATCAACTTTATTAACGGTTGTTTGTCCGTAGTATTCGCCGTCGATCACCACGACCGGAGCAAGTGCACATGCACCAAGACAATTTACGGTCTCCAGAGTGAATAGCTTATCCTCGGTCGTCGATCCTGCACTGATACCCAACCTATCTTCGATACGACCCAAGACATCAGGCGCTCCACGAACGTGACAAGCTGTACCCATACAGATCGTGATTAGATGCTTTCCCCTTGGATCAAGACTAAAGGCTGTGTAGAAAGTCGCCAGACTATATATTTCACTGAGTGGCATTTTCAATCTCTTGCTTGCATATTTTAAGACCTCAGCCGGCAGGTACTTATACTGTTCCTGAATCTCCCGGAGAATTTGTATAATATTATCTCTTTTTAAATTATATTTTAAAAGAATGTTTTCAATTTTTTTCATGGATGCGGTTATTATACATATTTATTCACTCAGGTCAAGAAGAAAATATCGCAGAACCCTTATAAAATAGCACTTCTTGACAATAAGGTATTTTATAATATAATCTACCAGTGTTACTTATGTTCATCATATTAATGGACATCGATTCCTCGGGGGTGGATTCATTAAAAACGTATGAAATCCCAGCGATAATAAATTTTGGATTCGACTCGACTTTAATGCAAAAAATGTTCCATATTACGCAGGAAATAGTGCCTGATTATTTTGATTTAGATATCCCTGATGTACTTTATAGAACCCCCTGGATCGTTAATGAATCAGGCATGGCTCAACCATTTATATTATTTTGCAGAGGCCAGACGACCGGGTTTTGCCGTATTTTTCTCAATAACCACGAACTTCGTAATCATTTATCCGGAAGTTTTGATCTCAATCTCCTTAGCGTACAATTTGCAGAAAAATTAACCCTGTCAGGTGACCAGATGCATGCTCCAGGACTGAATATTCTCACTAAAATAAATCGCTATGATCGTCCTTTTTCCTTTGTCCAGTACACAACCGGCAGTTTCGGTTCCAATCTATATACGGCTGATCTTTCAAGACCATTGACCAATGATCTGGGGTTTTACTTAAGCGGTATGCATTGGGCCTGCGATGGGCATCGGTCAAATACAGATCACAAGACAAATTCATTCTATACGAACGTCTATTGGCAAAAAATGATCCCCGGAAGATTAGATATTATATACCTCTCAGAGACAGCTGGTTTTCCGGGTTCAGATCAAGATACCCTTAATGGTATAGTAAGGAAAGATTTTATCGACGCGAGCATTTGTACGGGTAACAAGAATCACAAACTCACTTTTTATTATACTATAAACAGTGAAGAATACACCAACCTAAATACACTCCCTCCTTTTCATAATACCGTGAAGAACATAGGCATTGATGTGGCAAATTACCATGACTTCCAGGGGATTGAATGCGAATATCGGTTTGCCGGAGCTTTGAGCCTGGTCGATAGTGATGCATATGGCTCACACAACCTCAATTCACTGGGTCTTTGGACAAGATTGACCAAGAGATTCAACAACTTCATTTTGTCCGGTTCAAGTTTGTTTGACCTGAAAAATACCGAAGATTTTTATATTATGCCGAAATTTACGACTGGCATCGAGATATTCGATTCTGTTTTTATTTACGGTTCCTTATCAAGACACTATCGCCCTCCTTTGATCGCCGAAATACACACACCGGATAGCTTATTCGCAACCTATTATCCGCTGGTCGGTAACGCCGACCTGCGAACTGAATATTACTGGTCTCAAGAACTCAGCATTAAAAGAAAAAACGCTGGTATTACATTATACAAACATGATTACGATGATCGTATTATCTTTCATGCCGACAACAATGGTCAATATATTGCACAAAATGCCGAGTCATGGCAAACCATCGGTATAGAAAGTTCATTAGCAGCAAGAATCTATCTTACTCGGGATTTGGATAAGGAAACAGCGACAACGATAGCAGTTGGATATTATGGCAACTTCATTTTTCAGGGGGATACTTTGCCCTTATTGCCAAAAGGAAATTCCAGTGCCGATATAACTTTTGAAAGGCAAACTCGAAAATTTACCCTCGGTGCAAGTTTCCGGGAGCGGTTTACCGGTGACAGACAAGATCTTTCAGGCAATGATATCAATGCTGCACGGGTCTTTTCAGCGGTTGGGTATATACGGCTCCTCGATCTTTACATATCTTTGCGCTGTGATAACGTCTTCGATGAAGAATACTTCCATATCCCTGACTATACTATGCCACTGCGAAATTACAGCTTAGCTGTCAAATGGAACTTCTGGGATTGAGGTGATCATCTTAAGGGTTGATGATCGTTATATTCACGGACAAGTTGTTGCTGGTTGGGCAAGGCCACTGCGTATCGAAGTCCTCATCCTTGCCTCTGATAGACTAAGCAAAGATGAATGGGCTTGTAATGCCTATAAGCTTGCGATACCTGAGGGCATAGAATTCTCTTGTGTTGATATCAAACAGTGTGTCACAATGGTCACCAAAGAAAATAAGAAAAAATTGATGATAATCGTTGGGTCAGTACATGAAGCTCACGAACTACTGCTCGCCGGTCTCGATGTGAAGGAAGTCAATATTGGCGGCGTTGGTTATAAAGAGGGCACCAGGGAAATCACCACATATATCTATTTGACCCCAGATGATATTAAATCAATTGTGCAGCTTTATGAAATGGGTATAAAAGTGACCGGTAAACAACTACCAAATTCACCGCCGGTCGATGTTGTTAAAATGTTAACCGGAGTAAAATGATGAAATTTGCACTATATATCCACAATCATCAGCCAACAGGAAATTTTGACGAAGTTTTCGAATACACATATGATCATGCTTACCTTCCTCTTCTCAAGGTACTCTCTGAACAACCAGATATAAAATTCGGTATTCATAATTCAGGTACTCTGTTGGAATGGATATGCAAAAACCGACCTGAGTTTATAGATATACTCAAACAGTGTGTTCGATCTGGTCAAGCAGAAATACTTTCCTCCGCGTATGGTGAGCCTATCCTCAGTTTCATACCGAAAAAAGATGCAATTGAGCAAATAAAGTATTTCAATGATTATATTCACAAACTTTTCGATTTTGAAGCCAGGGGACTATGGTTGACCGAGCGGATCTGGGAGCCTGGATTAATTTCGACATTACTCGATGGGGGTATTGAATACACACTCCTTGATGATACCCACTTCAGATATGCCGGGCTCAATGAAAAAGATCTCTGTTCTTATTATGTAACTGAAGAAGAGGGAAGGGTGTTGAAGATCTTCCCTATTTCCATGAAACTCCGTTATCTCATCCCCTTTCATCCGATCAGTGAAACGATCGATTTTCTTAGACAGGAAGAAAATAGCAATAATAGCTGTTTAAAAACACTGGGTGATGATGGTGAAAAATTTGGTGGCTGGCCTGGAACCCACGACTGGGTATATGATAAAGGTTGGCTCAAGGATTTTCTCGGCCAGCTCAAAAAAGAAAAGTGGATACAGACAGTCTTTTTAAAAGACGTTGCCCAGGAACCACCTGCTGGGCGTATCTACTTGCCAACCTCTTCCTATGAAGAAATGGGTGAATGGGTTATGGACGCTGAGCGCGGAAAAGAGTATGATGAACTGAAAAGAACTATCGATAATAAATATTATTACCTCATCCATGGCGGTTATTTCAAAAATTTTCTGACTAAGTATCCCGAGGCAAATCTCATGCAAAAAAGAATGCTTTATGCTTCACGTAATGTTGTGAACAAACTGGAGGCAAAATTATCACTCTGGCGAGGTCAATGTTCATGTGCTTACTGGCACGGGATCTTTGGCGGTTTATATTTACCGCATCTGCGTGAAGCTATTTACCGCAGTCTGATCGAGGCAGAAGGGTACGATCCCCCCCAAACCCAGGAAATCTGCGATTTTGATGGCGATGGGGAAAAAGAAATTATCCACAGTGATCGAGAATTGTTCTTCGTGATTAAACCAAAAACCGCAAGTTTTCTGGAGCTCGATGATCGGAAGAGGAAACTAAATTTATTAAATTATCTTGGCCGACGAACCGAGAAGTATCATTATCGCATCCCAGCAGAGACAGCTGAGCAGGGTGTGAAATCAATACATGAAAGCTTGCGCAGTAAAGAAAAAAATCTTCATGAATATCTGGTCTATGATCAGTACACAAGAGGTTTTAGTCTGGACCGAGCTTTAACCCAGATGCCAACGCTTGAAGATTTTTATCGTGGTGTGAACCTCGGTGAAATCATCAAATACGATGACTATATGCTCAATAAGAAAAACCGATTCCAAATCTTGTTCCATGGTCAGCTTGAAAAAACCATTGAAATCGGTGAAGAAAACAAGCGAACACTACGCATCATCTATGATGGAGATATCGCTTTGTTCGGCACTGAGTTTTCACTCGGGATATTTAATGCTAACCTCACGCTCAACAGTAAATATCCTCTCAGGCAAAAACAACTTATCACCGAGCTATCAGAGGTCAATATCGAGGCTAAAGATTTTCCACCTATCCTCTTCAAATCAAACCAAAAGTTCACCCTGTTTGCCTATCCGATCGAGACCGTTTCTTCATCCGAGGCAGGCTTTGAAAAAAACTTTCAGGGATTTAATCTGCTTTTTGTATTCGAAAGACTCCCTGAGCTTTTAATATCATTATGAACTTCATCCTTCTCAGTATCATAGGCGCGGTGATCATTCTCGATAAATATGCCTTTGGTGAATTTGGTATTTCCCAGCCGATCATTGCGGGTACGATCATCGGCGCTCTATTTGGTGATATTCAATCGGGTATTTTCATTGGCGCGATGCTCCAGTTGATTTTTCTGGTAGGGCTGCCCATTGGAAAAGATATACCTCCCGATGGTCAGGCAGCTGGTGTTATCGGAACTGGTTCATATTTCCTGCTTCGGATAATGAACCAACCTGGTCATGCCCTCTGTCTTGCCCTTATCCTTGCTCTCATCAGTGCAATAATCGGTGGTGCTATGGAAGTAATTGCACGACGCCGCAACGAAAGACTCTATCATTTATTCATGAGAAAGGGAAAGCATTTGTACCTGTATCACTTCTTTGGGTTCATCCCTGCTTTCTTGAAGAACTTCATCCTGATCCTGCCAATCTTCCTGCTGGCTAACTACCTGAGGATCCCACAGCAATTCCCCCAACTCAGCCGAGAACTACTGACAATTATAGGTTTAAGCGTCGGTTTTGCCAACGCAATCTACCTCTTCTTTAAAAAAACCACTGTTGTTTATGCAATATTGGGTGCATTATGCGGCTTAGCTTTGCTCGTTTTCTAAAAGTACTGTTTGCCAGTTTTTTCATACAGACCTCATGGTCCTTTTTTTCAATGCAAGGTATGGGCTTTCTCTTCAATCTGTTCGCTGGTGCTGATAAGGATCAACGAGATAAAATATTAAAAACCTACAAGGGATTTTTTAACACCCACCCTTATATGTCTTCTTATATTGTCGGAGCGACGTTACGGGCTTATGATGAAGGTAATGTTTCAGCTGATGAGATCGGTAATTTCATAGCGATAACTCAAACCAGTTTTGCTTCAACCGGTGATCTTTTGTTCTGGCAGACATTACGTCCAGCAATGCTTTTGGTTGCAGCGATTCTCGCCGTCAAATCAGGGATCATCGGTCCTCTGGCGTTTGTTATCGCCTTCAATATTTTCCACCTTTTTCACCGCATGAGGGGGATCTATGACGGTTACCGAATGAGCCGTGACGTCATATATATACTTAAGGCAAAACGGTTTACAGCGGTCCGTCACATCTTTGAAATACTCGGCGCATTCTGCGCCGGTCTTCTTTTCTCGCTTGCCTCGTTGAAGATGGATTATCTCTTGCTCCTGCCAATAACAATCCTCTTTGTCTTATTGCTGATCAAAAGATTCTCCAGCGCGTTGATTATCCTTGCAGTTCTGTTATTAATCATTATAATGGTAATGGTGTGATATCATGATAAAAAAAACCCTTGAAATTTTAAATGAAAATGGCTTGCATGCGCTGCCTGCTTCGCGTTTTGTAAAACTCGCGGAGAAATTCGTTAGTGATGTAATGCTTGAAAAAGATGGCATTGAAGTCAGCGGTAAGAGTATTATGGGTATCCTGACACTAGCCTGTGAAAAAGGAAGTACTGTCATTTTGACCTGTACTGGCAAAGATGAAAAAGATGCTTTTAAGGCACTGCGCGGGATTTTGGAAGGACAAGACTGATGCCGAGAGAAAGAATCCTAAAAGGAATTGCCGTATCCCAGGGTATTGCCCGGGGCAAAGTATTCATCTACGAAACAAAACAGGTTAAGGTATTCCAGGCACCGATACTCCCGGTATACCTTAAAGATGAAACCGAGCGATTTGACCGGGCGTTACAGAAAACCAAAGAAGAATTGCTCAGTATTCAAAAACGGTTGAACTATGAAATCGGTGAGGATTTTGCTCAATTTCTCGATGCCCAGATAATGATGCTTAGCGACAAAGCAATAATCAAGGAAGTTAAGAGAAGGATTTTTGAAGAAAAACTGAACGCGGAATATGTATATAATGAAGTAATAGGGGAATATGCAGAAAAGCTTAGTGAAAGCAAGGACTCTTATTTAAAGGAACGCGTTGCAGATATCTGGGATGTTGGTTTTCGCGTTCTGAGAAATCTTTTGGGTCTCACGCACAGCTCGATCGTCGACGTACCAGCCGACTCAATAGTCGTTGCTCACGATATTTCACCCTCTGAGGCGGCCATAATAAATCCTCAGAATGTCCTGGCCATTGCCACTGAAGCAGGTGGCAGAACATCGCATACCGCAATTACGGCACGCGCTCTGGAAATACCTGCGGTACTGGGTATCAAGGGGCTAATGGAAAAAATAGAAAACGCTGAGGATGTTATCCTTGATGGCGACCGGGGTATCCTCATTAAAAACCCGAGCGCCGGGAAAATACATCGCTATGAAAAAGTCAAGAAAGAGGGCTTGATACTGGAAAAATCTCTTTCACCTTTTTGTGAGCTTCCTTCAAGAACCCGGGACGATCGCCATATTGATATCTCAGCTAATATAGAATTTTTCTCCGAATATATACATGCAAAAAAATACGGTGCCGAGGGTATTGGTTTATTCAGAACGGAATTTCTCTTTCTGACCAGACGCGGTAACCCTACTGAGGAAGAACAATACCGTATCTATGATGCTCTGGCTAAAAAAATGAAGCCCTGTCCGGTCATCATCCGGACTTATGATCTGGGTGGCGATAAGATCTTTTCTGATTACCGGGAAGCAAATCCCTTCCTCGGTTGGCGTGCAATTCGGGTGAGTCTCGATGAGCCGGAGTTTTTCAAAATGCAGTTGCGTGCGATTTTACGAGCTTCGGTGAATAAAAATGTAAAGATCATGTTCCCGATGATATCTAACTATGAAGAGATCAAGCGGGTAAATCTTATTTTTGACAAAGTAAAGAACGAACTCCGTGCCGGGAAAATCAATTTTGATGAAGAAATACAGTTCGGCATCATGGTTGAAACGCCTTCGGCAGCACTTCTAAGTTCGCATCTTGCTCAGCAAGTCGATTTCTTCAGCATCGGTTCGAATGACCTCACCCAGTACACACTCGCGGTCGATCGAGGTAATGAAAAAATAAGTCAGCTCTTCGATCATTTTCACCCGTCAGTATTGAACCTCATTAAACAGATCATCACATCCGGACACGAAGCCCATATCTGGGTAGGCCTGTGTGGCGAACTTGCGGCTGATCCATTAGCTATTCCTCTGCTGATCGGTATGGGGATTGATGAATTATCAATGAATCCTGGCTCGATACCGCGTGCAAAAATGGTGCTCCGAGCTATAACTATACCAGAATGCGAGGAGATCGCCGAAGGTGCACTGCGGTTCAGAACACCGCTTGAGGTTACACGTTACTTACGTCGTATGATCCATAAAAAATTTCCCGGTATTGATGAAGTAATAAGATGAGAGATATAATAACCTCAATGCCTGAGCAAATGCTCGCGGCGATCCAACTCCTGCCAAGCAGGGTGACCGCGAAAAAACAATATAATAAAGTTATGGTCTGCGGTATGGGCGGTTCTGGAATTAGCGGTGAAATACTCAAGGTTTTGTATCCGACAGTCGAGATAATATCAAACAAGGATTACACAATACCCCGGTATATCGACCATAATACCCTCGCAATTGTCATCAGCTACTCGGGAAATACCGAAGAGACACTGAGCAATTATGCAATTTTGAACAACAGGAGATCCGGCATCGTTATCATCTCTTCAGGTGGTCGACTGCTCAAGAAAAAAGCGAATACAAAAGTGAAAATACCGGGTGGTCTGCCGCCCCGGGGAGCGCTTGGATATCTTTTCACGCCGTTACCTTCTATATTATATAAATACGGTTTTATCCCTAATGACCCCAGCGACAAGATCATCGACCTGGCAAATTTCCTGAAGCACACAAGAAAAAGAATCGAGCTAAAAGCCAAGACCCTGGCTAAAAAGTTTGTTAAAAAAATGCCCATTATCTATGCTAATTCATCAACCTATTTGCCGGTTGCCAAACGCTGGCAAAGCCAGTTGAATGAAAACGCGAAGATTATCGCTCACATAAATGTCATACCTGAGATGAACCACAATGAAATCGTGGGTTTGGGTCGACCCCGGGCTTTAAATAAATCAATTTTACCGGTTTTTTTGAATGATCCAAAGGCCCACGTGAGAAACAAAGCAAGGCTTGTCATAATGAGCCGCCTTATCAAAGGGTTTTTCCGTGGTATTATTGAGATAAAACCCCAAGGCAACAATGACATTAAGCGTGTATTCTGGACTATCATGTTAGGTGACTTCATAAGTTATTACCTGGCAAAAGCAACCAATATTGATCCCTTGCCAGTGAAAAGAATCGACTACTTGAAAAAAGAACTGTCCAAGCTTTAACCTCACTATTCATACAAACCAGTCCTTGCGAGCCCGCCAAATGCGGACGTGGCGATCTGGTTATATTCCACGACATTATACTGTCCAAAGGACGAGTATCCTCAGCCATCGGGACTTCGTCGTTTCATTCGTTCTGCCCCCAAAGAGGCGGACAGGCGTAATGACACTGTTAGGTAAAAGATAAAACTGGACTTCGCAAAAGATAAAAGTGGACTGATTGAGTAATAGTAAGTAGACTCCTTTGAAGGGTGTTTGACAAAAAGGAGGAGTTATGTCCAAGCAGCTTCATAGGCAGTTCACCGATGATCAGATTAAGTTATTGTTAGAGTTATACGACAACAAAACAAT
>JBARXB010000064.1:0-2974 GCA_049647165.1 bacterium | reverse complement strand
GCCGGTGGTTTTGGTACTGGTTTGGAACCTTTGTCGACCTTTGCTTTTAAAGCATTATAGTCTTCGATTAGCTGATCGAGCGCAGCGTGGACATTGTCAAGATCCGTCTGCATGGTTTCAACCTGTGTTTTGAGCTCATCAAATGCCTCTTGAGAGACTCCACCGGTCATACCTTCTGGCGGCTGACAACCGATTACCATCAGTGCAACTACGGCTACCAGCAATAGTGCCATCTTTCTCATTGTATCCTCCTTATTTTTGTAGGGCGCCATGAATGGCGCGACTACAGTTCTATTATTTACGAATAAAGATTTGCAGCTTCACAATATCTTCATTCCTTATTTCCAAAAAACATCCACAAGATAACCTCGTCATCACTTGGTTATAATGCTAATTCTCTCCTCCTGTTCACTCTTATAGGAGAGTGTAAAAACGTGGGCCTAAGTGGAATTGAACCACTCACCTCACGCTTATCAGGCGTGCGCTCTAACCAACTGAGCTATAGGCCCGGATAAGGTTGTGAATTATAGTCACTAATATAGATTTGTCAATAGTCAATATCGAGATTTCTGAGAAACTCAGAAATCTTTGATTCCAGTGATTTTGGAAAGATTATCCCGGTCTATCATATTTAATATAGTGATATTGGAAGACCGAGGATCCCGCAAAGCGGGACGGCGATGATTACCTATTAAGGGTTTTCTGATCGAGGTCATTGAAGCACATCCTCTTCATCTGGTCAAGCCACATTTGTCGTGATTTTTCATTAGTTTTTGCTGCTGATATCTGGGCATTATAGATTGAACCAACGTAGAAACGGTTGAAAAGAAGACTAAAAACAAGGACTGCGTCAATATACTTTTTTTGCTTCACGGCATTATAAATAAGGTATCCAGACCCAAGGTTGAGCAGAAAATCTTGAATACCAAGTTTTGTGTTACCCCCATAGATCTCACCCGCACCCGGGCATATTATCGATAGAAGCGCTGCGGTGCGCAGCGCTTTTTTTGGTTTGTTTAGGTATGAATTGATTTGGTCTACTATTACCTTATCTTCAATTGAGATAAATACTTCACGCGCGCTATATGGTCTATTATCGAGAAGATAAGTAAAACCTAATAGTTTTTTCTCATTGGTTTGGACAAGCAGTTCACTTGCCTCGTAAAAATATCCGGAATCGAGATAGCACATAGCCATTTCTGCTTTGAATTCAGGATCCAGGTCAGGTAAATCATTGAATATACTGTGGAATGCTTTGATTCCTTTGTACTGGTCTGAATGGAAGAGCGAAATTGCGTATTTTACCCTTTTTTGCGGGTTTGATTCTAATTCTGGATGAAAAAAGAACGCTCGTTCGTATTCTATATAGGCGACGTCAAAATGATGATTGCTGTAAAGGGAGTCGGCGAGAACAAACTGGGATACCAAGAGGAGAGGTATTAGCATTCCAGGGCACCTGAATTGTCATTGCGATGGTAAGTGCCTGTCCCGTCAGTTAATAAACATACGGGGAAGCAATCTTGAAGATATTTGGGCATTAAGCGTCTCCTTGAGATTGCTTCGTCACTCCGTTCCTCGCAATGACAAGAAAGGGGAACTCGCAATAACAAAGTAATCTCATGAAATATAATGAGATTGCCACACCCCGACCATTACAATTCTTAATGGTTAGGGCTCGCAATGACACAGGAGAGGATTTTTCATAATGACCAACTGTTTTTGTCATTGCGAGCCCGCTGAAAGCGGGCGCGGCAATCTTACAAATCATTATATAAATCCTCCCATGCTGGATTAATGCTATTGATCAGATCAATTTTCTTCTGTCTTGAACCAGCTTTGATCTGTTTTTCTCTTACGATCGCATTGTACATATCATTAAATACCTCGTAATAGATCAGACTATTGATATTGTATTTCTTGGTAAATCCAGCTACTGACTTTGTTTTGTGTTCATATACTCTTTTCTTGAGGTTGTTGGTAACGCCAGTGTAGAGTACTGTTTTTCGTTTACTGGTCATGATATAGACACAATATTGTTTGCTCATTTATTGAGTTCTTGAGATTGCTTCGTCCCCTTCGACAAGCTCAGGGTTCTCGCAATGACAATTTATTTTTATGTTATCGCGAGTGAGCCACCATGTTTTTTGGTGGTGAACGTGGCGATCTCTGACATTAGTTCCCCATATGTTTATAGACTGATGGCGTGGGCGCTGCAGGTTTGATATACTATTTTTCATTTTCGAGTATTTTCTGCAAATATTTCTCATTTTGATAGTAATTGTAATTTCGCACAGCATTGATGCCGCCATAGATATTCGCGATATAGAAGAGCCCGGTTGCGCCGAGACAGATACCATATTTTATATCTTCATTCTCATGGTGGTAATAGTATGAGAGGAGCGCTGATGTACCAATTAGGAAAAAGGAGAACATACCATCACCAATTCTGCCGCAGTACCAATGCCCGCCGCCTGGGAATAAAGCACAGAGTGCACCTAAACCAGGTTTCTTATAGGTTGGTTTGTCTGGAGGAAGACTTAGATACTCTTCTGCCTTTTGGAATCGAAATTCAAACGCATAGCTCAAACCGATGATTTTATTAACTTCTTTGCCATAAAGTTTTTCTATATTCATAAGATGAGTACGTGAGGAGTCGTATTGTTGAGCCACAAAGAAGACAGTACCCTTAGTGAATTCCCTTTGCACTTCATCTTCGATATCATTACATTTAACTAATGCTTCATCGTACCTTTGTAAATTGATTAGGCAGTCAACGATTCTTGCCGGGATATCGCTGCGCATTGAATCGGCTAAGAACTGGTATCTTTGATACTCATTTAGCGCTGCTGCGTAGTCTTCCTGAATATATAGGTGATCGGCAAATGCCAGGACATTGTGCGGTGCAAATAGATCGGTCTGTAGTACGAGCGAAATTATAATAATATGCATGTAGTAAGTGGGGTCAAATCTTGAC
>JBARXB010000063.1:0-27476 GCA_049647165.1 bacterium | reverse complement strand
CGCACGGAATAATCTGTGTGAAATAGATAATACTGCCATTTCTTTTTTAATACTTCTTCAATCTCTCTATTTATTTTAGCAGGCATTCCAAAAGAATGTTTATCATAAATTTCATAAGAATAACTATCTATTAGAATTTCTCTATCGTTATCAGAAAAAGAAAAATATTCTGAAAGTGGTCCAAAATAGTAAACCCTGTTAAATTTAACAGGTATGCCTGATAGTGCGCAGGCCTTCTTTTTTGCCTTTTCAAGTTCTGTATAAATTCTGGGTAGTGACTTTGAGAATTCAAATATTGGGGTGCAATCAACCCTTGCCCCCATAATGATTGTTACCGGTTCCTTATTTAGGGTCTCAAAAACAATGGCGTAGGTAACAATCTCATCATCAACATCATAGTATGGAATCATATCTTTATATAGACACTTCCCATACCTCTCTTGAACAAATGTTTTACTAATCTCTCTTAACTTTGCGACAGGTATACTCCCTTCAGAAAGGGATAAAAGGATAAATAAGGCTGTAAAAATCTGCATTTCTCCTTTATTGTTATTATATTTTATTTATAAAAAATATCAACCCCGTTAGATAATACACACGTTCAATTTAATTAGTGAAAATAACACACTGTTACACGATCGAAGAGCATAAGCATATTTGAAGTTCAGTATCTAATGGGGTCAATATCTCAAAAATTTTCATTTTTTGATAATTATTTTCTTATCCCTTTTTAAAAAAATTGAAATGTCATATTTTAAAATTTCTATTCCTTTATCTGAGTTAATAACTAAATAAAAATTATTTGATTCATTTGAATTAATATAAATATCAATTAAATCATTATCTAAGGTCATTGGCAGAACTTGCCATTTAAGACCTCCGTTTGTGGCCATTTGAATACCACCTTCATTCTTCTTTTTATTCCAGTACCCCGCATAGATGATATCTTCATCAACCATTGCCACGCAGGTAACCTCTGGATAGGACATATTATCAGGACGACCGATGTGGGACCAGGTTTCACCAAAATCCGTACTCATCCAGACACCACGATACGCGTTCCCAGGGTCTGAGGATTGCTTGGCTGAGAGACAGACAATTTCAGGCACTGTTGGATCAAACGAAAAATCGGTGATGTTAAGAAAGTCAGAACCCCACTGAATTACAGGCAACCAATCGCTACCGCCATTTGTACTTCTATACAGAGGATAACCTCCATGTGATTGTTGATCTATAGCCATTCCTAATAGCAGATAGTTATAATACCCTGAATGTGGGAATATCCCAAGTTTTGATGGAATCACATAGTCAGGCAAACCATTGTTAATGAGGGTCCAAAAGTAACCGCCGTCAGTACTTCTCATTATTCCCTTCTGATAAATACTGCCCCACTCAGCTTTGTAAACAATATCAGGATCAGTTGGATGGACGGCAACACATCTTATACCTGATTTATAGATATGTCCCTTAGGCAGAATTATCCAGGAATCACCTCGGTTAGTTGTCTTAACAAAACAGGTGTCCTCATTTACTCCATAGATAACTGGAGGTTCAACTGGAGAATAACGACATAGTGCCATGTCAATCATGTTTTGCGCATTATAAGGTCCATCTAATGCCTCCAGATGCGGCATCTGGGGCTGGGCGCCGAGGAATATAATCATTCCCAGCGCCAGCATTGTTATTGCTGTTTTCTTTTTCATATCTCCTCCTATTTTAGTTTTACAACTTTTTTTATAATACACTCATTACCTGCCTTAACCTGCACAAAATAAACTCCTGCAGGTACCTGAAGCTCATTTTTATCCCTCCCGTTCCAAACAACCTGATTCCCCTGATAACCTGATTCTCTGATATTCTGATGTCCTAATACCACCACCTTCTTTCCGGAAACATCATAAATCTTAACGCTAAAAGTTAAGGGCTTAGAACTAATGGTTTTTTCCTCTTTGCGCCATGCACTTAGCTCTTTGCCAAAGTTGATTGTTGTCAACTTTGAAAACGGATTCGGATAAACCCTTAAGCGTAAAGCGTCAGGCATAGAGTGTAAAGCACTCTCTTCAATCCCAACAGGAAGCCGGGTGCCTTGCCTGTAGTATATCTCAGATGGAAAGTCCCGGCGGTCTCTCCAGGCAATATGTATTTTAGAGGAATCTGATGCAATTGTACCATCAAAGAGAAGATTATTGCATAAATTCTCTATTTGCCACCAGGTCTCACCCATATCAGTTGAGGCACGAAATTGTAAGGCATCTTCTGACCCACCTTTGGCCCAGACCAAATAGACATCAGAATCCGCACAGCAGATGTCATCCCAGGACCGGGCCAAGTGATGATTGGTTATCTGTTGCTCTGGTAGCCAGGTGAGACCAGTATCTGGCGAGCGTCTCAAAAGAATATCATCCAAAGCCCCACCAGAATATTTGTTATCCGACCAGGGAACAAATAAATAACCATAATCATTGGCAACAATATTACGACACTTGGGCGCATCAGGATTTATTGCAATCTGTATAGAATCAGACCAGATCTCACCCAGGTCCGTACTATACATATAATAAACTGCTTGACCCGCATCATAATTAACAAAAGCTAAGTGAAGAATGTTATCAAGATAAAATAATCCCGGGTAATACAGCGGCATCATTTTATTAATGAGATACGGCGATGACCAATTTACACCGCCATCAAAACTTCTTCTTAACTGAAATATTGTATCCGGCATATGCTCAACTATAAAAACGGTATCGCCACTTGCGGCAATCGTCGCCTTACAGTAAACACTATCATCCAGAACAACAATAGAATCCCAGGTTGCACCTGAATCCGTACTCCTTGTAAACCATAATTGCCACCTCCCCGCATAACCTGCATCCCAGATACAATAAACTTTTTCACCACCAAGTGCAAGCTTTGGATGTATAATTACTGTAGTATCTGTGTGTAATCTAAAGGGCTCAGACCAGGTTGTGCCAGAATCTGTACTCCGCTGATAATACACTCCATTATCAAGTTCCGCCCATACTATATGGACATAATTATCCTGACATTCAATCCAGGGATAAAGATTATACACTGTATCCTGTGTCAGATTCACCTCCTCTTCCCAGCGGATTAAGGTATCCTGGGCAAAGGAAAATGAAAATAGAATAAGTAAAAGAATAACAATCATCTTAACCCTCTATCTTTATTATAAACCAAATCAAATTTATGTCAATATTGCGCTTTTAGTTGAACATTATCTGCCACAAATGAGGTTACTATATTTCTTCATTTTCAATTCAGATATCATACTTTTTTGTGATATGCAGCGTCAAGTTCATCTTATGGTCTTCAAATGTTCCAGCAAAGTTTGCATACCTTCGTAGTCTGTGAGGTCTAATTTGAGTGGTGTTATTGATACATAATGTTCCTTCAACGCTTTGAAGTCAGTGTCCGCAGCGATCTTGCAGGAAAGTGTGCCGTCAATAACACTGTACATTACATTTTTCTGTTCATTATTTCTTATGACTTTGTCGCGGTAAATACGCTTACCCATCTTCGTTATTTTCTCACCCTTGATATTCCCGTCTGGTATGTTTATGTTGAGTATTATCTGTTTTATTTTTGACGCAATAATTCGACCTATTATATCACCGGAATAGGATACAGCATTAGAGAAATTGTTATACTCACGTGAGGATAGCGAAATAGCGATCGAATTAACGCCCAAAGTCGCTCCCTGCAATGCCGCGGCCACGGTTCCCGAATAAAAAACATCACTGCCCATATTCGGTCCGTGATTTATCCCAGCAACAACCATATCAATATCTTTCTTTATCAGATCATGGTATGCTAGAAGAACACAATCAGTCGGTGTGCCATCAATTGTGTAGAACTTTTCACGGAGTTTCTCGACCCTTATCGGTCGTCTCAAAGTCAATGAATGACTGGCACCACTCTGTTGAGAACGCGGTGCCACTGCGAAAACATCAAATTCCTTACATAATTCCTTATGCAATGTTTGAAAGCCAAGCGCATCATAACCATCATCATTGGTCAATAATATCAACGCCATAAAAACCCCGCTGCCATCTTTATAAAACGCAATGTGTCGACAAGAGGATTAATATAACTTCTCTCCTTATTATACACTGTCGTAATCGGCATCGAACCAATACGATTCTTTGATCTTACTGCTTTGACAATCATCTCTGATTCAGTTTGATAATTATTCGTTCTCAGATTGAATTTCTTGAATATTGCAAGATCAATCAGGCGAAATCCACATTGAACATCAACAAGATATGAACCAGCAAGCAAAGAAACAACAAGCGAGGTCGTGCGATTAACCAAGCGTCTGAGGATCGGCATACATTGCATATCATGTCGGCACCCCACTATTATATCAAATTCATTCTTATGCTGTAGAAAACGATTTATTTCAGATACCCTGTGCTGCCCATCAGCATCGAGCGTTAATACCCTTTCAAAACATTTCTCCCGGGCAACATCGAACCCATGTTTGAGTGCTGCTCCTTTGCCGATATTTTTCTTGTGAGTTATATGGATCACCCCGAAACTTTCCACGATATCACCCGTCCGGTCAAAAGAACCATCATCGACTACTATAATATCTTCCAATTTGAACCCCTGTTTGATTATTTCCGTAATCAAAGGTCCGATCGTCTTTTCGGCATTGAATGCAGGGATTACAACGCCAATATTTTCTAAATCCACATTTAATCTTACTATACTTTCTGGGAATGTCAATGAAAAAGAAAGCCCGAGCAAACATTAATAGAAAGGATAAATGTCAAATATCAATTGTTCCGTTTTAAAAGAACGAAAATCCACGTAATTGAAACGGGAGATTATCAATATCTAATGCTAAATGAAAAATTTTATCATTGATCGGGCATTTGTACCGAAAAATACGAAGTCTTTGATTTTGTAAATTTTTCGAGTATCCTCGAAAATCTGGTTCTGACTTCATTTCGAATATTTTCGGGAGCTTTTGGTATTTATCATTGAATGAGCGGTTTTAGCTTAAAATATTTTTGACTTTCCTAATGTATTCCCTAATTTGTTTTCTATCTTTCGCCTCGCCAATGATTCGAATGAACGGTTCAGTCTGTGATGGTCTAATATGCACCCAGGAATCTTTTGCCGTTATTCTAATCCCGTCAGCACGACTTACTCGTCCATTCATAACATGCTGGAGTTTTCCCACTCTCATTTCGAGCCTTTTTCTGGTGATCTTCATCTTCTCCTTCTGCATATAATATCTTGGGTATTGCGCAATTATCTGCGATAATCTTTGATTTCTTTTTATCATTAATTTAACTACAATCGCTGCAGCTACCAATGCATCACGCGTGAAATTAACAGTTGGATATATAACTCCACCATTACCTTCACCACCGATCAGTGCATCTATCTTAACCATCTTTGATACAACATTGGCCTCACCAACTTTAGTGCGGTATATTCTACACCGATATTTTTTTGCGATATCGTCCATTAAAGCGGTGGTCGAAAAATTAGTTACTACTGATCCTACCTTTTGTTCGAAGAGGAAATCCGTTGCCAGAACAAGTGTCTTGTCTTCACCAACCGGCCTGCCTTTTTCATCAACGAGAGCTAAACGATCACAGTCAGGATCACATGCAACACCCAAATCCAAACCCTTTTCTTTTACCAGTCTACAAAGAGAGGTGATGTTACGCGGTCTTGGCTCAGGCGGTCGTGGGAAATGACGACTGAGTCTGCAGTTTAAACGGAATACTTTGCAACCCATCATCTCAAGCACCCTCGGCAAAGCGAATGACCCAGCACCACTTACCGCATCAACACCAACTAATAATTTCCTTGCGATCGGCTTAAAAACATGCACGATTCGGTCGGTATGTATTTTTATACTGCCCGCAAGTTCTTTGCTTTTAGTAACCCTGCTTCTGATTTTGGTAACTTGTGCGCTCTTCTTTGTCTGCTTCGAAAAATGCAAGAATTCATCCCTACTCAAAAAGCGCCCCTTGGATGATGCGAATTTCAGTGCATTCCATTCTATTGGATTATGGCTGGCGGTTACTGCAATACCCCCTTTTGCCCGATTTTGTTTAACAATGAAAAGCACGGTTGGTGTCGGTACAACACCAAGATCTAAAACCTGGCATCCGACTGAACTAAGCCCCTGAATAACCGCTCGGGAATATGGCAAACCCGACTTTCGTGCATCCCTTCCAATAACGACCCTACCTGGGCCGACATATAAACCAAATGCAGCTGCATATTTATATATGATTTCTGGCGTGAGATCTTTATCAACGAGACCACGTAATCCGGATATACTGAACAAGAGCGACATGGATTATTATATCTTCAATTTACGCCTTGTCAATTGACATTCCGGTGAAATGTATTATAATAAGATATGGAGTTCGAACCAGCTCGCTTGGATCGGACCGCAACGGTCGTCTCAATACTCGTTACTGCTTTTTTACTGGGTCTTTCTATTTTCTTCATTATCAAAGTACCATGGGGCTGGATCTTTGCCATCTTTATGATGGTCATCCCACTCATGTGTTACCTCTGGAGTCCAAAGAAATATGTCTTTAAGAACGATTTGCTGATAATCGAAAAAATAGCTGGCCGTCAAATTTCAATTCGTTTGAGCGATATTGAAGCATATGTCCGGATACCAAATTTCATAAAACTAAAAGTGGCTCGAACTTTTGGTAACGGTGGCTTATTCGGCTTCTATGGTTTTTTCTCTACTGCCGAATATGGAGAAATAAACTGTCAGCTGACAAGTTTAAAAGATATCATTATCATTAAAACAAAAAAAATGAATTATGCATTGTCTCCAATAAATTGTGAAGATTTGGAGCAATACTTGATTAAAGACGTCCGAGGTCTTACTGGAAATATCGAATCTTTAAAACCCCGGACTATGGACAAAAAAATCCTGGCAAGTCCAATGATACTAATATTACCAGCCATATTATTTATTGCATTAGTCACAATGGTGTTGCTAAATTATTCACAGCTTTCAGAACGAATTGCCGTTCATTTCAATACCTATGGTCAACCTGATCGTTGGGGGGCGAGAAGTTCTTATCTCATATCCGGTCTAATTCCATCGACTATCCTTTTTCTTTTGACTATCGGTGTTTTCTTTTTTGTAAGAAAAACAACAAATAAACCCGCAATACCGAATTTCTTGGTCATTATCATGTCTTTCATCCTTTTGTTCACTGCCTGCACGTCACTCGCTACCTTCTGGATCAATAAGTACGGTGAACAACTCATCCCGATGTATTATGGCATTATCATTTTTGGAGTTTTACTCATCGCTCTGCTTTTCTTTTACTACCAAAAGATCGTAAAAAATTAGAAAATACAGAATCCGACACCGTAAGGTATCTAAATACTATTGATATTCGCTGCCTGGATGTAGTGAATATTGTGATTGTTTTCCTGAAATCAGTTTTATTTAAATATTTCTTTACCTTTACCAACTATTTTGTTCAATTGATCCTTGAAATAATCAGTGCCATCGACAATATGCTTCGGGATCTGTTGGCAATAATATTCCCAAGATCGTCGTATTTCAGAACCGAGAAGTTGAGCAAGGGTACCATCACGCAGCCCTTTCTCAACTTTATCTTGATTATATAAAACCAAATCTGATGCAAGTGCCTTAGCTAATCTTCTTGCACGTTTTTGCCATTTCTTATCATCTTCGCTCAATTCTTCTTCAGGTGGTGCTGTGGATATTGGCTCTGGCGGCGCGACTGGTTCGGATTCAAACGACGCTACAGTTTCTGAAGGTATAGATTCTTCAAATGGTTCTTCAGGCACCGGGGCTTCGGTCGGACGTGATACGGTCTCTGGTTCGACAGGTTCTGGCGGCTCAGGCATGGGCATTTTAGGTTCAGCTGGAGCTTCCGCTTCTTGAGGCATTGAAGTATCACCAGCTTGTTCTGAATCTAAATCCACTTCACCGGGGTCACGGACTGTTTGACTCGGCACTGCTGTTTCGACCGGCGGTGCCTGATAAGGCGGCTGTGCAGGTGCTTCGGGTGGAGGTGTTGGCGCAGCGGCGAGTTCTGGCGGTATCGGTTCAGGTACGGACTTTTCTTTTTGGATGAAAATGATACTCTGGCACTTATGACACTTGACTTTTATGCCGGTATCTGGTATTTTACTTTCGTCTACGTTGTATCTTGCATGGCAATTGCTGCATTCAACAATCATTATTTATCTCCTCAAATATTCTCTGGCTCTGTTCGGCGAGCTCCTGAACAGTGCCATTATTGTTAATGGCATATGTTGCCAGTTTGGACATCTCATCTTCATTATGCTGGAAACGTAGTATTTTCCTAAAAAGCTGCCTGTCTATACCGTTCTTCAATGCGCGCTCTTCTTTCTTATCATCAGCTGAAGAAACAAGGATTGAATAATCAAGCTCATTGAGTATTTCAGGCCAATCAAAGAGTAATGCAGCATCAATAACGATCATGCCTGATGTAATATTGTTAATTCGTTCGAGAATTTTCTTCTTCAGTAAAGGATGGGATAGTTCATTCAATGTAGTCAATTTTTCATTTGAAGAGAATACCATATCCCGAAGTTTCTTACGGTCGATTTTTTCACCGTCAATGATCGACGCACCGAATTCAACGCTCAATTGGTCTTTTATCTCGATCAATACTTCCCACCCGATTTCATCAGCGGATATGTAATATGCACCAAAATCCTCAAAAAATTTACTGACCATGGTCTTTCCTGATCCAATATGACCTGCGATTCCAACGATGATTTTACCTTCACGATGCATCCTTAATCAACCTGAATAGCTTTTATAGCAGAGTGTCGCATTATGTCCACCAAAACCAAGTGAATTTGACAATGCATAGTTGATTTCAAGCTTTCTTGGTTCACCCGTCACGATATCCAATCCAGCGGCCTCATCAATAGGATCATCCAAATTTATAGTTGTATGCACCAAACCATGTTGGATCGAAAGGAATACGACAAAAGCCTCGATTGCACCTGCCGCACCGAGCGTGTGACCGATCATCGACTTTGTTGCATTAATTACCAAAGCCTTGGCATGATCGGCAAAAAGATTTTTCGTCGCGACTATCTCGCATTTATCATTCAACTCGGTGGAAGTACCGTGTGTATTGAGATAGTTGATCTCACCTACACTGCAGCCGGCTTCCTGAATAGCCCTTTTCATAGAACGAAGTGCACCTTCGCCTTCTGGCGCTGGTGCAGTAATGTGATACCCATCGCCAGTAGCTCCAAAACCGACGATTTCACCGTAAATCTTAGCTCCTCTCTTTTTCGCAAAATCCAATTCTTCAAGGATGAGAGTCGCAGCTCCTTCTGCTACAACAAATCCATCACGAGCTTTATCAAATGGTCGCGAAGCTTTCTGGGGCTCATCATTGCGCCGAGATAGTGCTCTCATATTACTGAACCCGGCAAGGGCAAAAGGAGTCACTGGTGCTTCGGCGCCCCCAGTTACCATGACGTCAGCATCACCATTCTTTATCATTCGGAAGGCATCACCGATAGCGTGAGCACCAGAGGCACATGCTGAAACCGTACTATAATTCGGGCCACCAAGACTATAGTAAATAGCTACATATCCCGAGGTCATATCAGGGATCATCATCGGGATAAGAAAAGGTGATACTTTCGATGGTCCGCGCTCGATAAACTTCGTGTGTTCACGTTCCCATGTTGCCAAACCACCGATACCCGAACCAATAATCACTCCAACCCGGCTCTTATCATATTTATCAAAATCCAGCTTAGCATCTTCAACTGCTTCGATTGTTGCCCAGAGTGATAACTGAACACAACGATCGAGTCTTTTCAAAGACTTGGGCTCAATACGTGTTTCCGGCTGGAAATCTTTAATCTCACCAGCTATCTTAACCGTATGCTTTGAGGTATCAAAGGCTTTTATCAGATCTATACCACTTTTCCCGGCTATGAGATTATCCCAGGTTGCCCTGGTATCATTGCCAAGTGGCGTGACAGCCCCGAGTCCAGTAACAACAACACGTCTCATTATGTTTTAATTTTGCCTTCGAGATACGTTACTGCCTTACCGACGGTGTCCAGTTTCTGTGCTTCTTCTTCAGATATCTGAAGATCGAATTTCTCCTCAAACGCCATGATCAACTCTACTGTATCGAGTGAATCAGCACCAAGATCTTCGATAAACTTTGCTTCAATAGTGACTTTTTCTGGTGGAACGTGAAGTTGCTCCACAATTATATTTCGTACATCATCAAATAATGCCATTTATGCCTCCTTTCGGTCACTCAGATATCTCTGAGGACCTCACATTGTACTGGATATTTTCGGTAATCTCTTAACTATCACATTACCATCCCGCCATCTAAACAAAGAACCTGCCCAGTTATATACGAAGATTGATCGGATGACAAAAACAGGGCAAGATCAGCAACATCCTCAGTCTTCCCAAACCTGCCTATGGGGATCATCTTTAGATAAGCCTGTCTAATTTCATCGGGTATTACTTCAGTCATTTTCGTTTCAATAAATCCTGGTGCGATTGCATTGACCGTAATATTACGCGCAGCCAGTTCCTTAGCCGCGGATTTTGTCAAACCAATTATCCCCGCTTTGCTTGCAGCATAATTAGCTTGTCCTGGATTGCCGATCAGACCGATAACTGAAGCAATATTCACGATCTTCCCGTAACGCTGCTTTATCATATTACGAATTACCGCCTTGGTAACGAGAAATGTACCGTTAAGGTTAATATCAATCACTTTTGTCCAGTCATCTTTGGTCATCCTCAGCAATAGTTTATCATTGGTAATCCCAGCATTATTGATCAAAATATCGACTTTTGAAAACTGTTTCTGGATATCCTCAACCGTCTTGTTCACCTCTTCTTCATCAGCTATGTCGAGTTTATAGAAACGGGCTTTAGGACCAAGCTCTTGAACTGTCTTTCTGCCGGTCTCAGCATCAATATCACAGACTGCAAGCGACGCTCCTTCCTGGTGAAATCTCTTGGCTATGGTCGCACCTATACCACTGGCTCCCCCAGTGATCAAGGCAACCTTGGAGTCCAAAACCATTGTAAATTGTATTCAAATTTGCATTATTGTCAAGGCTGATAAAAAGCCCCTGCTTATGGATATTCATAACAGGGGCTTTTAGACTTCAGATCGTGCTACTTGCTAAGTGCCTTTTCCTGATAGCCTTGCCATTTCTTCTCGAGCTCTTTATCAGCCATCGTGTTCATTATATAATCGCAAAACTCACGACCTGTGGCCCCGGTCGAACGGCCCGTCATTACCAGTTTCTTTTCGAATTGACCGCAGATATCCAATGCCATCTCAAGCTGCTTGCCTAATTCCGTATACCCGATGTGGTTTAACAGCAGCGCACCACCTTTTGTGACACTGCTCGGATCAGCATATTGCGCACGATTTTCTTTCACCATGCGCGGTGCACTGCCGTGTATCGCTTCAAACATAGCATAACGTTTCCCGATATTCGCACTACCAGCGGTACCGACTCCACCTTGGAACTCAGCTGCTTCATCGGTCAAGATATCGCCGTATAGATTAGGTAGCACAAGGACTTGAAACTGAGTCCGCCGCTTCAAATCGACGAGTTTTGCGGTCATAATATCAATGAACCAATCATCAGCATCAATATCAGGATATTCTTTCGCGATCTCATAGAAAGTTTTGAGGAATAACCCATCTGTTGTTTTTATGACATTCGCCTTGGTCACAGCGGTAACTCGGTCGCGTTTATTCTTCTTGGCATAATCAAAGGCAAGTCTGATAATCCTTTCACTACCGGGTTTGGTAGTGACTTTGAAATCCATTGCCAGATCATCAGTCACTTGAACACCGAATGGACCAAGTGCATAAGCACCTTCCGTGTTTTCTCTAAAAAACATCCAATCTATACCCTGGGCAGGAACACGCACTGGTCTAACATTAGCAAATAGATCAAGCTCTTTCCGAATCGCAACATTCGCACTCTCAATGTTTGGCCAAGGATCACCTTTTTTCGGAGTCGTGGTTGGACCTTTCAGGGTCACGTGGCATTTCTTCACTTCTTCCAATACGTCATCAGGCACTGGTTTCATTACCTCAGAACGCTTTTCAATAGTGAGTCCTTCAATTACACGAAACTCAATCTTTCCAGCCTTCACTTCATCGGCAAGAAGCTGTTCAAGTACCCTTTGGGCCTCAGCTGTAATATAAGGCCCAATGCCATCACCACCAATTGTCCCTATGATAACCGGTTTTACCTTGGAGTAATCGACCCAATCTTTGTCTGCTTTAATCCGTTCTATTCTTGTCAATTGGCCCTCAATCAATTTCCCAAAATGTTCTTTTGCTTTTTCAACACCGCTCATCTAATAACCTCCTTTTTACGTTGAATTGTTCAATCTAACTTAAAATCTCCGTGTTTTTGAATGTGTGCAACCAAACCGCCATCATTAAGTATGTTGAGCATTGCTTTTGGTAAAGACTGTGACTTAAGATCGATGTTCTTTGTCTTGTTTCTAATAATACCAGTCGATAAATTGACTTCCAGTTCATCCTCCTGGTCTATTTTATCAGTATCACATTCCACAAGCGGAAGACCAACATTTATTGCGTTACGATAAAAAATCCGTGCGAACGATTTAGCTAAAACAGCAGAAACACCAGCCAGTTTTATTATCGTCGGCGCATGCTCACGAGAACTACCAAGCCCAAAATTCTTACCAGCTATGACAAAATCGTCTTTGGACATACTTGACGCAAATTGTGGATCAGCATCTTCAAGAACGTGTTTTGCTAATTCAGGGAGATTCGAGCGAAGATGGAAGTACCTTCCCGGACATATCAAATCCGTAGAAATGGAATCTCCGAACTTCCATGCTTTGCCTTTTAATACCATTATATCCTCCTAATCAGAACACAGATTACACAGAGATAACTACTGATTTCACAGGTAATCTAACCCTTTACCGCCTGCTTCATCCACTCAGTTGTCACTGACTTGGGCCGCTCAATTGCTTCACCCAAAGCACGGCTTACTATTAGTTGCGAACACATGCCAAGAGCACGTGAGACACCGAAAAGCACAGTGTAATATTCAAATTCAGTTAATCCAAAGTGATAGAGTAAACAACCTGAAGCAGCATCAACATTCGGCCATGGGTCTTTCGCCTTACCATGTTCTTTGAGTACACCAGGCACTATGTTAAAAACCTTACTGACAATTTGAAAGAGATCGTCAGCAGCACATACTCTTGTGCCAAACTCGTGGAATGCGGCATACCTCGGATCAGTTACACGCAGAACTGCATGACCATAGCCCGGTATCACCTGACCTGAATTGAGTGTATCCCACGTGAATTGACGCAATTGCTCATCGCTCGGGACACCGCCAAATTTGTCTCTTACCATGATCACCCAACGCAAACACATCTGATTAGCCAATCCGTGTAATGGACCAGCAAGACCATTCAGTCCTGCTGAAACAGCATAATATGCGTCAGATAATGCTGAACCGACACAGTGACAGGTATGAGCGCTAACATTACCACCCTCGTGATCAGTATGAAGAACCATATAGAGCCGCATAAGGTTGGCAAACTCTTCGGAAGGATCATCAATACCAAGCATCCGAGCATAATCACCTGCCCAGTCAAGCTTTGCATCCGGTTCAATACGTGCTCCCTTATTAAAGCGCATGCGGTAAATACCTGCAGCCAGGGTCGGGAGCTTGGCGATTATATTCAGGCAGTCTTCAAGTGTGGGATCCCAGAAATCGGTCTTTTTTAAACCTTCGTCATACTTTTTTCGGAACACTGATTCCTTTTCCATCGCCAGGATACCAAGACTGAACATCGCCATGGGATGAGAATCCTTAGGCATCGCCTCGAGCGTCTTCCAGACATATTCAGGAACCTTTGCCCGTGATTTTAGATCTTTTTTTAGATCTTCGATTGCTGCGTCATCTGGTGTCTCGCCAGTAACAAGAAGAAAAAATACTGCTTCTGGTAATTGATCCTTTAACTCACCAATCGGCTTACCCCGGATAATAAGACCCTGATCAGGCGGTACGACTGAGGTGTCGCAGACCAAAGCCTTAACCCCACGCATACCACCATAAGCTTGTGCTACAGTAACTTCAGATATGACTTTTGTTGCATTCGTTTTTACAAAGCTCTTTATCTCATCCCTTAGTAAGGGGATGTTTTTTACAAGTGTTTGTTTCAATGTAGCCATTATTTATCTCCTTTCAAAATTGAAATTCCCTCAAAATAAATCCTCAATTTACTTTTTCCTTGAACTAATCCGTTTCTCTTTTTTTGTTTTTACACCAAAAAATTCCCGCGGGTCACTGATTTTGCCTTTTATCGCTGAATATGCAGCAGTTGCGGGTGATGCAAGATATACAAATCCCTCAGGATTTCCCATCCTTCCCTTGAAATTACGATTTGCCGTTGATAAACATACTTCACCATTGCCCAATATCCCTTGATGTACGCCGACGCAGGGACCGCAGCCTGGACCCATGACAATGGCTCCGGCTTTCACTAATGTCGTTAAAAGACCAAGCTTCATAGCTTCAAGATACACATCACGGGATGCTGGAACAATGATTAAACGCGTACTTTTTGCTCGTGTCTGACCACGCAGGATTTTAGCTGCAATCTTAAAATCATCGATGCGCCCGTTAGTACATGTACCGATAAACACCTGGTCAATGTGCTTACCTTTTGCACTACTGATCGGTCTGGTATTGTCGACGGTATGGGGAAATGCAATTTGTGGCTCGAGCTTTGCAGCATCTATCTTGATCACCTTTTCATAGTTCGCATCCAGATCTGGTGTTAGAGGCTGCCAGTCCTTTAACCGACCGCGCGTTTTCAAATATTCACGTGTCGCACGGTCAGAAGCAATTAAACCAACCTTCGCACCGGCTTCAACGGCCATATTGGAAAGAACAAAACGAGATTCCATTGGCATCCTATCAATCGTCGTACCACCGAATTCAAGTGCTTTATAAGTAGCACCATCAGCACTGATCACACCGATCAAATAGAGAATAAGATCCTTCGAAAAAACACCGGCCTGGAATTTACCTTTTACTTCAATCCTTATTGTTTCGGGAACCTTAAACCATGTTTTGCCTATCGCCATACCGATAGCGACATCAGTCGACCCCATACCCGTGGCAAAAGCACCGAGTGCACCTGAAGTACAGGTATGTGAATCACCGCCAATAACTACATCACCGGGCTTTGCATAGGATTCGACTAACCGCTGATGGATAACACCATCACCAATATCAGAAAGAATAGCACCTGATTTGTGGCTGAATTCGCGCAGCAACATGTGGTCGTTAGATAATTCTCTACGGGGCGAGGGCGCAGCATGATCGAGGAAGAATATTGATTTTGCAGCTCTAACTTTGTTAATATTCATCTTTTGAAGTTGTCTCACCCCAAGTGGCCCAGTTCCGTCCTGAAATGCAGCAACATCAACTTTGGCAATAACAATATCATTGGCAGCACAATCTTTTCCGCTTTTCACAGACAGTATCTTTTCTGCTAAAGTCTTACCCATTTTGCCTCCAATTATTAAATATCCAATAAATTAATATAGAAATTAAATGTTTTCTACTATTTAAGTCTGTTATTATACACGGATTTGGGGCAAAGTCAATAAAATATACAATAAATTTCTTTGGTTTACCGTTAAAGAAACACTTGAATTTTCTCCAAAAGTGTCTTATAATTCGTTATGATTAAGGTTTGCTCATCAAACGAGCCAGGCATACCAGAAAACGCCATGCTCATCGCTATAAATAATCAGAATATCGATGACATATTAGAGTACCGCTTTTATAATGACCAATCAAAAGCAAGACATCTTCTCCTTGAATATCACGGCGAAAAGACTGAATTGGTATTTGAACCTGATCGAGATATCACGATCCAGTTGGATGATCCGATATACAGACAGTGCAATAATAACTGTGATTTCTGTTTTATCAATGGTCTGCCTCAAGACATGAGAAAGGAACTGTATTTCCGCGATGATGACTACCGGCTCTCCTTCATGTTCGGTAATTTCCTCAGTCTCACTAATGTCAATGATGCAGATATAAAAAGGATCGTTCGGTTAAAGCTTTCACCTTTATATATATCGGTTCACTCAACTGACCCCGAATTACGAAAAAAGCTTTTCAAAAATGAAAAAGCCGGATTGATTATGGAACAACTCCGCTCATTGATCGATAATAATATAAAACTCCATTGTCAAATCGTGGTAATCCCCGGCATCAATGATGGCGCAGACCTTATCAAAACTATTGATGACCTGAGCGGGTTATACCCGGGCATATCTTCTATCGGTATCGTACCGGTAGGCAGAACCAAATATCTCAAGAACACACCGGCTCTGTCACCGTCTCAAACAAAAGAGATAATCGCAAGTGCTGCAGATCTCCATGAGATATTCAGAAAAAAATACAATCGTGGGCTGGTATACATTGCCGATGAGTTCTTTATAAATACTCAAACCGATCTCCCGGCAGAGGAGTATTACGATGATTTCCCCCAGTATGAAAATGGCATTGGCATAGCCCGGAGCTTTCTATCTGAAGTGGAAAGGCTGAACACGAAAAGAAAGATACACGGCCATTATTTGTTCTTAACTGGTGTTCTGGCTCTGCCGATTATCAGAGAACTCAAGATGAAATTACAAAAACTCGGTTGTATCGAAGATAATATCGTTATCGATTCTATCACCAACAATTTTTTCGGCCCTTCAGTCACTGTTTCTGGGCTTCTCAGTGCTGAAGATTTTACCGCAGCATTGAAAAAAATCGAAACGCCTTACGATAAAATTTTCTTGCCACCAAATTGCACCAATGATTCAAACCAATTCCTTGATAGCATACCGATAGAGGATGAGCGTATCATGGTTGCCCCAAAGAACCTGGAGGATTTCCTGCAATGTCTACGGTAGTAATTGTGGGTAGAAAGAATGTCGGAAAATCAACGATATTTAACCGTTTGACCGGAATGAGATCGAATATTGTATATAAGGAACCTGGTGTCACCCGTGATAGGATTTACGGGGAAGTCCAATGGTGTGGTCGAATGTTTGACATCATTGATACCGGTGGGTTTTTTGCAAATAAAAAAGAAGAACTCGCAGTCAAAATAAACCGCCAGATCGAATATGGTCTTGCTGAAGCAGACCTTGTATATTTTGTGGTTGATGCCAAAAGCGGATTACAGCCTGGCGACGAAGATATCTGCCAATCGGTTCGAAAAAGCAATAAACCAGTATTTCTGCTAATAAACAAAATTGATGGTAAGAAATTTACCGACGAGGTTTTGGAATTTGCTAAGCTCGGCTTTAGCATATCATTTCAAGTTTCAGGAGAGGCGGGTATTGGTTTTGGTGATGTTTTAGACAGCACCATTAAAACCCTGCCTCAAATTCGAAAAAAGCAAATCCGAAAAGCAATTAAGGTATTGATTCTCGGACGCCCGAACACTGGTAAATCGACATTACTCAATGCGGTAACTAAACAAGAACGTGCAATAGTCGATGAAAATCCCGGTACGACTAGGGATATTGTCCGTGCTACATTCCAGTATCAAGAAAGTAATATTGAGATCATTGATACATGTGGCTTACGCCGCAAAACACGGATCAAAGAATCTGTTGAATTCTATTCAACTGTACGAACAATGAATATTATTGGAGATATCGATATTGCGATACTCCTATTTGATGCAAGCGAAGGTGTTGTTGAACAAGATCGTCGTATTGCCTCGATGGTACTGGCAAAAGCGAAAAATATGATCTTTGCACCAAACAAGATAGATCTGATAAAGACAAAAGACCAAACTAAGATCTTAGCTTCGACTTATCAATCATTCAAACCACTCGATTTTGTGCCGGTTGTGCCGATATCAGCCAAGGAGGAAAAAGGGTTAGAGCAACTTCTTACATGTATACTGGATGTCAATACCGAAGCACATAAATTCGCTGACAAAACGGTAGTAACGAGTCTGACGAAGAGATTGCAGAAACCAACCAACGGATTTCTTCTCAGCTTGAAACAGATAAACACTGGACCGCCTCTTTTCCGGGCTACCCTATCGATCAAGGTCAAAGAACATTATATTAGATATTTACGCAAATCCATACGCCAGTATTTTGGTTTTATAGGTGTCCCGGTCCTGATCAAAACCAAAGTGGTTAGGTCAAGATACTCGATGTGAGGTTATGTAATGGAATATCTCATTCCTTTTATCCTTGGTATTATTTTTGGCATGATCCCATTTTCCTATATACTCGGGAAGATGAAGGGGATCGATCTAAAAAAAGTCGGCAGTGGTAATATAGGCGCGACGAATCTCGGTCGCCAAGCCGGTCTACCTTTTTTTATCTTTGGTTTTATACTAGATGGATTGAAAGGCTTGATCCCGGTCATTATCGCTAAAAACCTTGGTTATATCACTGCCTTCGCCGGTGCCGGCGCAATACTCGGTCATATCTTTAACCCATTGTTTAAATTCCGCGGCGGCAAAGGTGTCGCGACAACGATCGGGGTCGGTATCGGGATCGTGCCCAGATCATTCTTAATATCCCTTGCCGTCTGGATCGCAGTCTATTTAAGTACTTATATTGTAGCAATGGCATCGATCGGGTTTGCCGTAACCTTACCGATCATCAGTTTTATCATTGAAGATGCTTCATTTACGGATCGTATTTTTTTAATGATTATAGCCGTCATTATTATCTACGCCCACCGTTCTAATATCAAAAGAATAATCAAAAAAGAGGAACCGAAATATGTTCTCTGGAGAAAAAAATGAAATTAAGCATCCTGGGATGTGGCAACTGGGGATCAGTTTTCGGCATTATGCAGCATTGGAATGGTCATACTGTGAAAATCTGGGAATTCGATAAGAAAAGGGCTGAATACATCGCACAAACGAGAGACAATGCGCCTTTCCTCATCAATCAAAAAATACCTGAAGAGATATTTATCCATTGGAATATTGAAAAGGTTATGGTCGATGCTGAAGTAGTTGTCTTTGCTGTTCCTTCCCAGACTGTATCCAGTGTTGTCGATAGGTTGACTAAAATCAATACCCGCGATGCATATTTTTTGAGCCTCACAAAAGGTATCGATATCAGTACATTGAAAAGACCATCGGAAATTATCAATCTGTTGGCATCGGCAAAAAACCGTGTTTATGTTTTATCCGGACCGTCAATAGCAAATGAAATAATCAGAAAAGAACCGACTGCGGTAGTCCTGGTCGGTCCGGATCCTGAAGGTACCATGATGCTTCAACATGAATTTGCTTCAGATCACTTCAGGATCTATTTAGGAGATGACATTACCGGCGTTGAGCTTGGTGCGGCCATAAAGAATGTTATTGCCGTAGGTTGTGGGATAAGCGCCGGGCTGGGATTTGGCAAGAACGCAAAAGGTGCGCTACTGGCCCGGGGTATCGTGGAGATGCAGCGTCTTGGGGTCAAATTGGGTGCTAAAGCAAGAACTTTTTGGGGACTCTCTGGTCTGGGTGATATGGTCACGACATCATTCAGTGAAGAGTCGCGCAATCACAGATTTGGTGAATGTATTGGAGCTGGTATGAGTATGGCGGAAATTGAAGCTGAAATGGTCATGGTTGCAGAAGGTGTCCCGACCTCCAAAGCGATCATGCTTTTATCTAATAAGTATGATATCGAGATGCCGATATGTGAGGTTGTCTACAGTATTCTCTTCGAGAAAAAACCTCCAAAACAAGGGTTAAGGGATCTCATGACAAGACCGTTGAAAAATGAATAATACAAGTATTATTAGATGCAAACGGATTAAAGCGGAATCAAACAGATATATTTATCCGTTTACATCCGCATATATCTGTATGCATCCTGGTATTCGTAGAATACCCAGGAGGAAAGATGAGTGAAAAAGAATATTTTTCTATAAAAGAAATCGCTGACATGTTAACTCTAAAGCCGTATATATTGAGATATTGGGAAAAGGAATTTGCTATACTCAAGCCAAAGCGAAATCGTGTAAGTCGAAGATACTATTCAAAAAAGGATATTGAAATCGTGAAGTTGATTAAAAGCGTTTTGTATGACCAGGGTTATACGATAGCTGGTGCGAAAAAGAAATTAGTTCGCTTGAGTGACGGACCAGAGCAATTATCGCTTCCGCTCAAAAACAGAAGCAAGACTTTGAAAGAAATAAAAGCAGAACTGCAAAAGATCAGCGACATTCTCAGTCACGAATAATAATAACTATTCTTCGCCTATTGCATTGATTTTTGCATTAGCTTGATTCTTTAAACTCAGCGATTGAGCGATCAAGTTTACTTGAAGATAATATGCTCGTGCTGCTTTCTTGTCATCCAAACCTACTGACGCGTCACCAGCAAAAAGCAGCGCCCTTGCTGCATCATCCCTGTTCTGTTCAAAATATTCACAAGCTAATAAGTAGTTTTCACGTGCTTTCAGATAATCTTCGATCTCGAAATATATACTCCCGATCTCAATAAAAACTTCAGGTCTCTTGCCAACACTACGTATCAATTCCTCTAAAATCGCTATAGCTCTGTTAAAATACCCGGTCTTTCGGTAGGTCTTTGATTTAAGAATATAAGCATCGACCAAGAAAACTGAAGACGGAAATTCAGTAATAAGTCTGTCGATCATTGTTTCTGATTCACTATTTTGTCCTAAGATATTATATATCTTGGCGATTTCGAAAATAGCTTTTTCACGGTATTTCTCGTCTTTTAAGAGTAAATTATAGTAAGATAATGCTGAATCAAATTTTGATTCCTCAAGATAAAGCACACCAAGCTCATAAGCAACATAGGAATGGTAAAATCCAGCATCTTCTTTTGCCAAAAGCTCTTTATAAATACTTTTTACGTCATCGATATCACCGATCGTCTGATACACCCTGGCTTTCTCAATCAATGCCCGGTGCGCAACCGACGATCCGGGTCTTGATTCAATGACTTTGGTAAGAACTGAAAGACTCCGGTAGTATTCCTTATTCATCAGCAGGATTTTAGCGATCCGCACCTGTGTATTGAGCGCTAGATCTGTCCCCGGATTATTATCAACAAAATGTTGTAGCGCTTCTAATAATGACGAATATTTCTTCAGATAATACAGGGTTTCGTATATCATCAAATCCGTCTGTTCTCTAAGATTCTGTAACGGTTCGAATTCGTCGACTTGTTCGTATGTTTCTAAAGCTCGTTCATACAACTGCAAATGAAAAAAAGCATCTCCAAGGCTCTTTTGCGCGGTAGCTGCGTAGAGTGATTTTGGATAAGTATTCACAAGCTCATAATAAAAATCAATCGCATGATCATATTCTTTCCTTTTGAAATTTATCGAGGCAAGGATGAATGTAGCTCTATCTCCGTTCGGTGAATTGGGAAAATCCTCCCTTTGCCGCAAGAGCAATTCTTCGGCCTTGCCCCAAAATCCAAGAAAATAGTTTGCCCTGCCTTTCTGAAACAGATATCGGTCCACTGAATCAGGTAACCCTGCAAAGTAATATATCGCCGAATCATACCTTGATTCATTACCAAAGGTCATACCCAAAAGGAATGAAGCTTGATCTTCATACTGATGCCGTAGATATTCTTTGAGATAGCGGCGTGCTTGAGTGTTATCTTTAAGATAATAGTATATCTTCGCCGTTTCATATGTTGCACGCTGGATTAGTGTTTCATTATCACTATGATTTATGACCGAATCGAGTAAAGCGAAACTTGTCTTGTATTCTTTTTCACCCAAGAAAGCAAGGGCCAGTCCAATTTCACGATAACCAAAAAAGTAATCCACCTGCAGATACTGTCTAATAGCACTGTTAAAAAAACCTTTCTCGTAATCCTGGCGTGCATCGATTAATTGGTTATAGTCCTCAATATAATCGATGAGCAGTACGATATCGACCGAATCTGGCGTCTCCTTAAAATATTCCATCGCAGCATCAACTCGGTTCTGCTTTAAATCAATCAGACCTAAATAGTAATAAGCTTGCCAAATATCATTCCGTTTCTCCAATAAATAATGAAAACATTCGGTTGATTTGTCATAAAGTCCAAGTTGAAAATATACTATCCCGAGGTAATAAAGCACTTCGGATCTCTTGTCCTGTACCGCTTCAAGATACTTCTGGCTTTTATCAAGTTCACCACTAAGCAATGCATAAACACCGGCATGATAATAGTTATCATAGCTTGGATCGATCGAGGACGTCATTTCAGAATACCTCAAAGCATCCCTGAAAGACTGTCCATCATAGAGGTCTGAACTCAATATCAACAAAAGAACCATAATACTACTCAAGACCCACCTCAAAGGTGAAAATACTTACCAATTCCCGGGAATCAGCATTAAAAACGAATTGGATCTGATAACCAGCAAGGATCGGATGATCATATAACCTGGCGAAATAGCGCAATATGAAATTATCCATCACGCTATCGAGCGCAGCGAACTTAAATTTGTAGACAAGGATTCCTGGTGCATCATAATGTATGCGCGTTATCTTTGGTAATAAATCGCCATTCCGTTCCATCTCACTTCTCAATACATCAATGATCTCCTTATACTGCGCACCATCGCGTAAAAAGAGGGCTGTACCACGGTATTTCCCCATATTGACAATATCAAAATCGCCTCTTTTAAGGTTTTTTAATGGATCATATGTTTGACAAACAGCTGACAGCAAAACAAAAACAACGAAATACTTAGCTATTCGCCAATACCGTTTCTCAGAACCAGGCGTCATGCTTAATAAACCCTACTCTGCCCTCGGATGTTTCTTTTGATAGATCTCTTTCAACCGCTTCGTTGTCATATGAGTATATATCTGGACGGTCGAGAGTGACGCATGACCGAGCAATTCCTGTACTGCTCTTAGATCCGCACCATTTTCCAATAAGTGTGTGGCAAAACTGTGTCTTAGGATGTGCGGATTAGTTCCAGCCGCTCGAGCAAGTCTGACAAGGTATTTGCGCACTATCCGCTGTAAAGAACGTGTCGTTAATGACCCCCCTCGATAATTTAGAAACAACTCTGGTACATCATGTCCTGCTGTCTTATGCTTGTCCGGGTTGTGTCGAACTCGGAGATAATTAAGCATTGCATTCTTCGCGGCCTTTCCAAGCGGGAGGATACGTTGTTTTTCGCCCTTGCCTTTAACCTTAATTTCGTCACGATTAAAATCGACATCGCTGATCCTCAGGTTTACCAACTCGCTGGCACGAAGACCACAACCATACAATACTTCCATGATCGCACGATCTCTTGGATTACTGATCTCCATGGCTTTCTCGATCTGGGCATAACTTAAAAATCCAGGTAGATGCTTCTTTGTCTTTGGCGTCTTGATCACAATCGCAGGATTTGTTGAAATAATTTCAGTTTTTTTCAAATACCTAAAAAAGGATTTGATACATGAAAGCTTCCGTGCTACACTCCTTGCATCAAGACCGTGTTTAAGAAGAAACCCCATAAATAAAGTAATTGTGTTACGGTCCACTTCTTTCATTTTCTTAATGCGTAAAAAATCAAAGAAACCGTCCAGATCAGTACGATAAGCCCTTAGTGTATGAAAGGAATAGTTCTTCTCTTTCTGTAAGTAGACCATAAAATCATTTACTTTTTCATAGAGTTGTTCTCGTTCCATCGTCGACCTGGATAATTCTAATAGAATTAAACGATTTGTCAATATCACAATGGATAACTTTATAGATTAGTGCATTCGATAAAAAACAAAAGGGGATGACCTCTGGTCATCCCCTTTTCAATCGATTATGGAATTATTTTACTGCTTTTTTCAGATCACGGCCAGCCTTAAATTTTGGAGCTTTCCTTGCAGGCACGTGAATAGCCTCTCCAGTCCGTGGATTACGAGCAGTTCTTGCCTTCCTCTTGGTTACTGAGAATGTCCCAAAACCCACCAGGGCCACTCTGTCGCCCTTCTTAAGAGCTGTCGTAACTGATACTACAAAGGTATTCAACGCGATATTCGCCGCCTTTTTGGAAATCTTTGCTTTGCCGGCAATTTTCTCGATAAGCTCAGCTTTAGTCATGTGTTGTTCACCTCCTTTTTAATCATTAATCAATTATAACGATAATTTAATGTTTGTCAAGCCCCAAATTAAGTATTGACAACGGTTTGCGCCTGCATGCCACAGGAAACAAAAGATAGGACTAATTCTGCGAAAAAGAAATATATAAAAAACCCATCAATCTATAATCCTACCGTTTTTTCTGCAACTTAGGTTGACATAAGACATTCGTTGATTATAATAATCGGTGAAGTTAACGAGGATCGGTATCTTGACCAGCGGCGGTGATGCTCCTGGTATGAATGCAGCTATCCGTGCGGCAGTGAGAACTGCTATACATTACCAGATAAAAGTATTCGGTTTTAAGCATGGTTATAACGGTATTATCACCGGTGATATCATGGAAATGAAACGCAGCTCAGTGGCGAATATTATTCAACGCGGGGGTACGATCTTAGGAACTGCACGATCCGCGGAATTCGAAACAGAAAAAGGAATGGCAAAAGCAAAGAAAATTTTAAGCAAGTATAAAATAGACAGCCTTATTGTGATCGGTGGTGATGGTTCAATGCGGGGTGCTCAGGAATTCACCAGGAGATTTCGTACGAAAATGATCGGTCTGCCGGGTACGATCGATAATGATCTTTTTGGTAGTGATTTTACTATCGGCTTTGACAGTGCAGTGAATAGTGCACTTGAAGCGGTCGATAGGATCCGCGATACGGCTTCGTCATTGGAAAGACTCTTTTTCATCGAGGTCATGGGTCGTTGTGCAGGTTTTATAGGTTTAGCTGTTGGTCTAGCTGGTGGTGCTGAGGATGTCCTGATCCCGGAAACCCCGACTGAAATCAAAAAACTCGCCAAACAAATCAACCAAAATATTAAAAAAGGAAAAAAATCAAATATCGTCATTGTTTCCGAAGGCGATGAAGCAGGTAATGCCTTTACTATCGCCGAAAAAATAAAAGCGATCGTGAATGAAGATTATCGTGTTGCTGTCCTTGGCTATATCCAACGGGGCGGTGCACCGACTGCCAGCGATCGTATTCTTGCTTCAAAACTTGGCTATGCAGCTGTCTACGGTCTAAAGAAAAATATGCATGGCTGCATGGTCGGTGAAGTAAACAAGAAAATCGTCTATACTCCATTTGAGAAGACATACTCACGGAAGAAAAAAATCGATCCGGATATTTACAAGATCACAAAAATCCTCGCTGAATAACCCGGCAAATATCCGCATTCTATTATTTTCTTTCGACTCTACAGTATATAGTACTTTCATCGTAACAGAACTAACGGCACAGATTGTGATTTTGCGGAATGAGAAAGACGTAGGAAATAAACCCCAGCCGGAAGATAATCACCCTTATTGTCAGTGCCGTCCCAGACTAAAAGCGTAGGGCGTAGGGCGTCAGGCGTAAAGCGTAAAAAATCTTTGATCAATCTGCCACTCGCATCGTAGATTCTTAACTCTATGCCATCGGCACTTTGCTCTGTGCTAATGCTGATTTTTGTCGTCTTGGAAAAGGGATTGGGAAAAACAGAAATTCCAGGAAGGCCTACAGTTTTTAATCGTGCTGTTTCTTCTATACCGACATTCTCCCCGCGTTTGTAAAAAATCGCGGTCGATACACCAGGATTTAACCGCTCATCCACCCACACAAGATGAAGCCTATTGCTCAAATCCACGGCGATACGTGCAGCACCGCCGCCCTGGGTATACGGCGGGTAAACCACCTGCATGGGCGGAATGATAAAATCACCCATTGTATCGAGTTTTGCATACATGATCGGAAATGTACCTGATGAATCTGTTGTCCAAACCACATGGAGATACTGCAGTGAATCCATCGCCATATGCTGACCCATATTGTATGTCTCATAAATACTTATTGTTTTTGGAGCAATAATTATATTACCCTCCTGATCGAGCTTCAGATAGTTGATAACCCAACTGGTAGGTCCAGGATGAGGATAGACCATATGGATATTTTGACTTTTGTCGGCAATTATTGATGGTAAAAGACCGGTATCAAGGACCTTATTGTCGATCAAGATATTGCCATCCCTGTCCACTTTCGTATAAGTCAAAGAGTCTGTAGAAGTAGCATTGGTGCGATAACCAATATAGCAGTTAGCAAAACTGTCAACTCCAATACCAGTCCAGTATGCTGGAATACTATCAGGCGAAATCCTTATTTTGGGGATAATAGGATTACCAAGAGAATCTAACTTTGTAAAAATTATCTGATTTTGAAAGTTCAAATCTCTTTCATCCCAAGCAACATCAATCTCTTTGTATTTATCTAAAACCATTTCAAACGGAAAAAGGTCATTGTTCCCGCTCACCGCCATATGCGCAGGTACGATCATTGAACCATCAGCAGCAAGCTTGGCATGCCATAAACCTATACCCTGGGGTGTCTGATCGAGCCAGACAAACTGGATATTATCCGAGCCATCAACCGCAATCCGGGGTCCTGTAGAATAAGAGGTATTGTTCGAAACACCCGTTTCCGGAATCAAACAGGCACCCAGACTATCCCTTTTTGAATAGAGTACTTCAGCGGTGCCGGCAACCCAGGTTCCAGTATCCCAGACCGCCCAGACATTATTGAATCCATCAACACCAAGGTCTGACTGACTTCGGTGCTTCGGATCGTCAGGCGACAATAAAATATCATTAGACCAACCCGAAGGATAAGAATAGAGTAGTAGGTAGTAGGTAGTAGACAGTAAACAGCAGATAAGGACGTTTCGAAATAATTTGCTCATGCTTTACTCGCTCCAGCCATAGACCCCGGTCCTTTGATAATCATGATGAAACTGAGGCCACTCAAGCTTATATTGAGAAACCTGGCTGTCCGGATTCTTCCAGACGTGGAGATAGCCATCATCTGAAGAAAAAATTATCTCGCTTTTCTCATCACCATCAATATCACCTATTAGCGGTGATAAAGGATTCCCAAATAATGGCAGTGGAAATGCTGCGATATACGTTCTATCATATTTGAACGCATAAATGTTTTGGTTATTCGCCCCAATAACAATATCCAGGTTAGCATCACCATTGATATTAGCGATTGCTGCCGAGGTTCGCACTATCCAACCTGGAACTATAGTATAGGGCCAGGGGTCAATAGAATGACCCAGGACTTTTTCCCGCAAATGAATCTCGCCGGCATCATTGCCAAAGGCGATTTCAACACCGGTATACGGAGGTACAGGATGGATATCACCGACTGCCGGCGAGGAATTGATCGGTCCCGCGGTCTGCTGTTGCCATAAAAGCTGATCATTTCCCACATCATATGCCCGAATCATG
>JBARXB010000062.1:0-20423 GCA_049647165.1 bacterium | reverse complement strand
GGCGTGTGGTTGAGAAGTGTCATATGCAGGTTATTTATGCTTTATCAGCTCAAGCAAAGGGTAAGGTAGAGCGTCCGTATCGGTGGTTGCAGGATCGAATTGTACGCCGCTGTGCGCATGATCACATAACTGAGCTTGAACATGCTCGTGATATTTTACAGCAAGAGCGTAAGCGCTATAATGAGCATCAAGTGCACAGTACCACCCGGGAGATTCCAGCGCTACGCTTTCAACGTGCTCTTCGTGAAGGACGTACCTGTTTTAAGCCATTTGAAATAACTGCACCGTATTCTTCGACCAAGGATATCTTTTGCTTACATGAAACACGTAATGTCGATGGCTATAATAACATAACCTGGCAAGGCAACAAAATTTCAGTACCGCTTCGTTTGCCAAACAGAACCGAAATTGAACTGCATATCGTTCCCCATCGCAAACGCACTGAGGTGCGTTTATGGCATAATAATCAAGTGATTAAAGTAATCCATTTCAAGTCCTAAATCACATTAAATTTAGTCCACTTTTAAAACACGTTTTGTCCGGTTTTATCTTTTAAACAGTCCACTTTTATCTTTGGGTTAACAACAGGCGTAATGACACTTGACAAGTTATTCTCTCACATTATAATAAGTATATAGACTTAAATGATGCATTTCTGAGATTTGTAGTTAGCAGAGGAGGAAACGTGAAAAAATGCACCAAACCGAATTCCTTTGAAGAAACTCTTTCCATTAAGATATTTACTCATTCTGTGAATATAAATAGTTGTAGTCATTGCTTACTTTGCATTTTTTTCATTTGCACGATGTTATTTGTTCTTGGATGCGGCAAAGAGGATGAGCCGTTATATGTTAACATTTCCCAAAGCGCTGGTGCGTCACACACTCCAGCAATCGCTGTTGGTAATAATGATGAACTGTATGTAGTTTGGGCAGACAGTACACCAGGAAATCTTGAGATATTTTTCTCTGAGACGACTAATAATGGGATGTGGTCTCAAGGGATAAATATATCAAATAACACCAGCATTTCAGCTTGCCCATTTATTGATGTGGACAATTTAGGAAACATCCATATCTGCTGGTGGGACTTAGAGTCTGATAGTTATGACAGTAAAATTTCATACAGGATGCGCAGCGCAACCAATAGCTGGGCTAACATCGAAATTCTTGCATTCTCTTCTGCACCTGACTCCGCACATGAACTGCCCAGAATAATCTGCGATAAAGACAATAATGTTTATGTGATGTGGACATGCCGGGGTGAATTGCGTTATAAAATCAAATCCTCTACTGGCATCTGGTCAGAGATAATGGTAGTTCCTTATGCTCCAACCAGTAATCCAGCAGAATTAGCAACTGATTTACAGGGTAATCTCCACCTTACCTGGGAAGGTGGTAATAACGATATCCTCTACCAAATGAGAATTCCAGATGGTACATGGCAGAATCTTGCCACAATAACCCAGGGTGTTTCATCGCCATTGATACCTGATATTACAGTAGATAATACTGGCATTGTATATATAACATGGACTGCCCGAGATAATGATTTAAATAGATATGTTTATTATTCAGATAATAAAGCAGGTAATTGGGCAGAACCTGAGAAATTACCGATGCAAGATATAGATGACCAGGGTTGGTATAGTACAATCACTTCTGAGAATGGTGGAACCGTACACTTTATATGGGAAAACTGGACCCAAGATACGGCTGGTAATTATGGTAATGCTGATATCTACTATGCAAAGAAGTATTCTGACAATATCTGGAGCGAGGTTCATAATATATCTAATACCGCAGGTAAATCAATATGCGATGCAGGAAGTATCGCAGATGATATCTTTGGTAACATTCATATTGTCTGGGCTGACAATGATTTAGGTAATTTTGAGGTATTTTATCTTAAAATACCCGTAGATAGTCTTTAGAAATGGGGAGGAAATTATGAAGTCAAAAATAGGTTTTTGTTTGATCATTGTACTATTATGTGTTGTGGATGTCTATGCCCATGATGTTGGCACACACTGGTATATTGGTCTTCAGACAATGGATGTCTGGCAGGAATATGATCCGGATTTCTATTATTATTTAAATCACCCAAATGAGACAATAAGAGTTATTACGCGGAAATTCTACTGTGTTGGTCTAGCCTTACCTGATATTTTGGATCAACAGAACGGTATTCGTTCTTTTATGAATAAATTATATGAATATCGCAACGAAATTGTATATCCTGAGCCTGGTTCTGGATTTTATATTGAAGATCACACAAAGAATGCGATTCAAACAGCAATTGAATTCAACGGAGAAAATCCTAATGCAAACTTGGCAAAACTCAAAGAAATGGCTGATTGGGCACGGGTTAATATAAGCGACGTGGAGGACAGGGCAGTTGTTTATGGAGCATTGATGCATGTAATTCATGATCTCTATGCACATATGGCTCAGCAGCCATCGAGGTTTGGTTATGGTAAAGTCTATCATAAATGCTATATTCCTCCGATAGGTTGGGTAGTGCCTGAGGAGGAGCCGATATACCTTGGTGAACCATATTATGAAATATTTACGCCAACCTATATACCAAATTGGGATTTCGTCATAAATGAAATCTACCGTGGGTTTTGGACTACTGGTGGAGTAGTAGGTGGCAAAGCTGCGTGTGCAGAACTCTGGCGCACATATAATATATTAGGGCAAGTTGTTAATGGTTTCCAAGATTTCAATTTTAATCAAATAAAAGGATTTAAAGATGCAGCAGATGCTGTCGGCTACAGTACCTCATCGTTAACTCAGGAGCGACTTGAGGCATACATCCACGGAGGTTTTGTTGCTTTCTTCTTGCTTTATGGTTATGAAAAAGGCGGCGAAAACCTAGGCGGTATTGCAGCCCACCCTAATTGGCGATTTATCGATATTGCAGAGTTCATAAAAAATATTGGTGAAGCTAATTTCAGGATCAGATATACTGGTCCTTTACATGAATTGGTTGTGGAACCGATTAGCGTAGAATTCGCTGTTAATTTTGTCTATAAAATCATCAGGTTGTTTCCATCTTTTTTTCGACAGAGAATTAATATTGGACCATGGTTGGATGTTATGATAGACGAAATTAGCAATAATCCATGGTATACTTATCTTGAAAGTGTTGAAGGTGTTGATTCACTATGGGCTGCAATTCCTCCGGAACAACAAAGTGAGTATGAAGATGAATATATAACCTTACGCGGTACAATTGGACAATGGAATCAAGGCGATGTAACAAAACCAAACTTGCGATCAAGTTACAGTAATGAAATTAGTGAAGCGGTAGCAATCAAAGATTTCTACAGACAATCGCTTCTACAAGGTAGTTCATATTTTGATTACTACATGAATGATATATATATGTATGTGGTGATGCGCAAGCAAGGACCTTTAGGTGGGTTTTTTGATGTTGAAGATAACACATATTTTCGCCAACCAGCAATTCTAAATATGTATTTCAATCATGTGAATAATGCAGTCTGGGCAGAGATCGAAATACCTATTTCCAGTCCTATAATAGATCTTTATTACGATTTCTTTAAATTCGGTCGGTCGCGGATTCAAATTTGGGGTAAAGGAATAGACGGAAATCCACCGAGTAATTCCTTGAACGAAACGCACTTTTACGGATCATCTGATAAACATACTGGTTATTTCAGTTTTAATGCCGTGGAAGCAACCAATAGTGGATATAGAGAAACCTCATTTCGCGGCGAGACTTGGTCTTCTAGCCATGCTCGTTACTGGCGGATGTTTGATTCTGATTATCGAACTGGTGTGGGACCTGTACGGTTTTCATATCCCTATAATGCATGGTTTAATTGGGGGGACCCAACTCGCCAAATTGACCAAGATCCGATAACTGATCCTCTACACTATTGGCCTTATGTTTTAGAAATCGTACCACTTAAGAGACCTACTGGTCTCCGCTTTGAAGAAATGTTCCCTGCAAGTTCTGTAAAAGTGCTTTGGATTGACAATTCTGATCTTGAAGATGGCTTCAAGATCGCTCGGAAAAAAGATAATGAACAGTGGAATGAAGATTATGATGAACTAGTTGGTCAATCACCCGGTTCAGGTAGTACGGTTGAATATATCGATACTGTTACCATTGCGCATAAATATTCCTATAAGATTACAGCTTATGATAATAATGGACGCTCATCCGATTGGTCAGATATTAATATATATGTTCACGGGTCGATTGCACAATCTGGTTTCTCTAAAATGTCGGCATTCAATAACAGTATAAAGGTTGTCATGTCAGGGAGCAATGTCTATATTGTATATGTAACAGACCAAGATTGGGCGCCTGATGGCAAACCACATATAGTCTACTGTTCACGTTCAACAGATGGCGGTAATAGCTTTGTTGAAGATGAACTCGAATCCCATGGTTATATTGCAGATTATCCATCGATCGTGCTCGATAACGATGCAAAACCACATGTTGTTTGGGGTGCAATCACCAAAATTGGGGGAAAATATTACCGTAAATATTTTTACAGCACGTATGACGGGTATAATTGGACCGCGCCACAGCCGATCTATGGTAATTATTTAAGTATTACTGGCGAGCTTACTATAGAACATTTATGTCCTCCTTCATTTGTTATTAAAGGCGATAGTGGTTTCGTCACCTGGCAGGAAAACTATGATGCCGGTGGTAATTACAACGGCTTAGATCTTACGACTTTCGAGTTGTCCAATCCGACTTCAACAAGTTCGACACATGGGATCAAACACGGCGTATGCTTTGCAGGACTCCGAGCGCCAAGTATTGGTTATGATCCGGGCGGCAGGTTGGTCTTGGCATATGCCACTTGGTGGGATCAGGCTTGTGCTTATGGCGATATCAATTTTATTTATCGTGAGACCAATGGTATTTGGTCTAACCCTGTACTGATAGGGAATGAACAGGCTGTAACTGGTATACCATCACTATGTACTCAATATGCCAGGGTTTATGTCGGTTTTCAGCATCTACTTAACGATGATAGTATAGCCTATGCAACATTAAACTGGCAAGGTAGTAGCTATACGTCTCCTGTTATTTCGTTCATTGCGCAATTGGATCCACCGGGACAGTGGCCTTTTTCAGCATTCCCCAATCTTGTTAATGAAAATTTAGTCACCTGGCAAAACAATGATGGCGATATTTACTATTCACAAAAAGCTGGTGCAACATGGACAACCCCAGAGAACATATCGAATACTGCTGATGAGGTTTCTTCTTATCCGCAAGGTGTAGTATTTGGTAGCAGCAGTCAGCGTAGACTCTTGTGCTTATGGACTCAACAAATTGGGGACGATTATTATTTGGTGCGCGACAAGATTGATTTACCTTCGGTTTGTCCATACATTGACGTAGCCCAATCTGATGTCCCGGAGGCGACCGGGTACAATAATAGTCAGCGTTTACTCCGTGATGCGAATAATGTGCTGCATCTTGCATTTACCAGTAATGATAATGTATATCATACATTCTTACAGGATATAGCATGGTCTGAGCCAATTATAGTTGGTGCAGGCAAATATCCATCTTTATTATCGGGTTCTGATAATATGTTGTATTCTATTTATGCATACAATGAGGGTTCAAATAGTTTTCTTGAGGAATTAAGGTTGAATATTTTGAATGATCAAAACTGGTCTGCGGCAGTATCTCTGATGCATACGTACGACTCCTATCTCTGGGGTGTAGGCGCACCTTCTTATGCGCGCGGCGATACAATGGGTTATTTTATCTTTGAAACGAGCTATGGTCCCACATATCATCCCGAACCAGGGGCTGGGTCATTGCCACCGATTATTACACTGCGCGGTATTGCTCTGGTATATGGAAAATTCTCATTGAGTTCACCGGCAGAATGTCAGTGGCAGATCCTTGATTCTGTGCCGTTGCATTCTGTCCCGGTTTCATATGATACAATCCAGTATACAGATTCCATTGTAGAAAGTCTTATTTCTCCATCAATAACAGTGGATCCTGAAGGTATTGTGCACATTATATGGGAAGGCGTAAGTGATTCGATTTACTATTATCGTATCCAAGATACAGTGATAACAAAACAGATCTCTCCCGGTGTTATGATCGATCATCCCTTGATCGCGATGCGCGAAGATCAGGTCGATCATTTCTGGTGCGAACAGAATCAGATAAAACACCAGTACACCTGGACTGGTACTGCATCGTTCAGCGGAATTGAGACGATCGCTGAATGTGAGAACCCATATGCAAGCGGTCCTTATCTGACCTGGACCAAACAGAATGGGATGTCATCACATTTGTACATCGGTGCAATACCGGCAAGCAAGATGGTTGAACCTGTGGAGATAGAACATACGACTGAATCGATTGTCTATCCACAAATATTATACAATCCAGTAAAAAATGACGAACCTGCTTCTCTTGATCTAATCTGGAACAAATACAATAATGCAGATAATACCGGTCATATATGTTATATTAATATACCAATTGTGGAGCCGGTACCGATCTATGCGTTTAATATGGGTACAGAAATACCGGTGCCGATTACCGTACAAAGGCAAGGCTATCTCGCACTCGGATCAGAGGACTTCCAGACCTTTGACTATGATTCTACAGAGTTGATCTACCATATAGCTCTACACTCATCTGCCGAGAAGTACAGGATCAGATGGACTTATTATCACGAGGAATCAAATAAACTGAAACTCGAGTTTAGCATAGACGATATTCTACACCACAATACCTTGATAGACTCGAGTGAAAAAATAATCCAGGAAGCCTGGATACCACAAGCTTGTCTTAATGATAAGGAAATAACAATAAAAGTAAAAAGGCTTAACGGATCATTTGCTATATTGAGCGGTCTGGAAATCGAAATGCACGAAGCTGGCGGAGGCGGTCCCCAGAGTGCAGAGGTCAGACCCATAAAGCATTTCTTTTTTGAGAATATACACCCGAATCCGACCAGAGGACTTTTAAAGATACGGTTCAATTCTCCGGACGAACGCAAGGTCACGGTTAAAATGTATGATGTTGTGGGCAGAGTGGCGGAAACGATATTCAACGGTAATGCGAAGATCGGAATGAATGAGTGTATTATTGTTCCAAAAGACTTAGCCGCTGGCGTGTATTTTATACGATTAGAAACAGAGGATTATACAAAAACCGAGAAGGTGATACTGCTTAAGTAAGTTCTAATGAAGTAGAATGGTTTGCTATTAACCCTGGGCAAGCGTCGGGTAATTCAGCCCGAACCGTTTCTTGTAGTAGACCCGCATCGACAGAAATACAGCGAGCAAAATCACGGCATAATACGGATACAAATAAACCGTGGCCAGGGTAAATAACAGTCCGGGCAGGCGAAAAGAAAATATGGTTAGCTTTCTGTTTTGCTTATTCTTCAATAGCGCATATAGGGCGCCGTAGACAAAGAACGGAAAAGCGAGTGCAGCAGGTATCAAACACACCAAATCTCTCATTAGATATGCGGCAATTATCGCAGCACTGATAAGGACAGCAGAGCATACAAGCGCTGCTTGCTCACCGAGCAAGACTGCGGTCGTTATCTCGCCGGCTTTGCGGTCACCTTCGATATCGACGACTGTGGTATTAATAAAGACTGCGCTAATGCTCAAAAAATACGGGATAAACTTGATGAACATCGCCATATCAAAAGACGCAACGATCAACCACCCGACCGCAAAGTTGATCATTCCATAGCCAAGACTATTGGCCAGTGTATCGAGTACGGGTTTCCCTTTGAGTTTAACCGGCGGTAGCGAATATAAGACTCCAAGAAAAAGAGAAATACCGATAAAAACTAAAAATATAAAAGAAAACTTCAATGACAGCAGCATGGCCACGACCCAGAGAACCACCATTTCGATATAGGCATGTTTGACCGGCACATGACCTTCATAGAGTATGAATAATTTTTTATTCGCTCGATCGGTTTCAATATCAGTTATCTGATTAAAGATATAAACTCCACCCATTAAACACGTATAGATGATCAGTCCGATGACAATATCAATCGAGAAACCACCTTTTTTCTGTGCCAGATAGCAACCGATAAGTAAGAAATTCCAAGAGGGTATAAGTATGAGGGGTCTTAAAAGGAAAAAATAATCGAAAGGATTAAATTTAGACATCCATGTCTTGCTATGCTTTTTTTACTTTGCCAGAGCTCAGACATTTGGTGCAGACGAGCATTTTCTTTACTTTTCCGTCAATTTTTGCTCTTACTCTCTGCAGGTTTATTTTGAACCTGCGCTTGCTAACATTATGTGCGTGACTAATACTGCCGCCGCTCTGAGCACCTCTCCCGCATATCGAACATTTCCTTGCCATATTTCTCCTTTCATTACCATTATATGGAATATAGGCAGAATGTCAATAAGATAGTCGTAGCTTTACTCACATCATTTGACATATTAGATTGACATGACTTAGATGATTCATATAATAGACTGATGCCAATTTCTGAAAATATAAAAAACTTGAAAAACAAAGTTGTTGCCGCGGCCAGACGAGCAAATAAAGATCCTGAGTCAATACAGATCGTTGTCGTCACAAAAACTGTTCCAATACCTAAGATCGAAGAAGCGATAGATCAAGGTATTACGATAATCGGGGAAAACCGTGTCCAGGAAGCCAAGACAAAACATGCGGTCATCGGCAGCCGAGTAACCTGGCATATGGTAGGTCATTTGCAGACCAATAAAGTCAGGGATGCGGTCAAAATATTCAGTCTAATCCACAGCCTTGATTCACTAAAACTGGCCCGGGAAATCGATAAAAAAACGAGCTCAAAGATCGGCTGCCTGATCGAAGTGAATACTTCACTAGAGCCGACAAAATATGGTATCCAGCCTGATGACGCGATCAATTTCTACGAAGCGCTTAGAAATTTAAAGAATATAGAAATAAAAGGGTTGATGACGATTGGTCCAGGTTGGGCCATCGAGAACAAAGAAGCGTCGCGACCTTGTTTTCGTCTTCTTGCATCGTTGAAAGATAATATCGAGAAACAATGTAATTGCTCTTTGCCGATTCTATCGATGGGTATGACATCTGATTACGAGATCGCAATTGAAGAAGGCGCCAATATGATCCGTGTTGGCACCGCAATATTTGGACCACGAGGATAACTGCTATGCCGAAACCGCGAGAATTAGGGATCGAAGATCTGAGAAAACTAAATGAATGGCGCCGGTATCAATCGACCCTTTCTTTTATTCTCTACGTCGCATTGAAAAAACTCGCGCCGGAAAGCATGCTCAGAATAGAACATTCAATGAGTCAAGGTTTCTACTGCGTCCTATCAAGGAAACTTTGTAAAGGATATCTCAAGCGGGTCGAAGCAGAAATGAACATACTAATAAAGAAAAATATTTCGATAAAGGAAAAGACCCTAACCCGAAAAAAAGCGATCAGTTTGTTCACCCGGCTGGGATCAAAAGAAAAAGTAGTATTTTTAAAGAACATACGCAAACAATATATCACGGTATATTCATTGTTAAACCACCACAGCATTTTTATGATGCCACCCTATGATACGACCGGTCAAGTAAATGGATTTTATCTCAGATCATTTGCGCCGGGCTTTTTGATCATCTTTCCAACCTGGCAGAACATGTCGAAATTACCTGTCTATGTTCCCCAACCAAGATTGGCCAGGATATTCAATGAGTATGAAGGTTGGGCGAGGATCCTCGGCATTAATGATCTCGGTCAGTTGAATTATGCCATAAAAAATGGTAGGGGCTCTGAGATCGTGAAGATCAGCGAAGCACTCCACGAAAAGAAAATCGCTTATATCGCTGACAGTATCGTTAAAGAAAAGAAAAAACTCATCCTCATCTCAGGACCGAGCAGCGCGGGCAAGACTACTTTTACTAAAAGACTGGCTATCCAGCTCCTGGTAAATGGTGTACGACCATTGATCATTTCGGCAGATGACTACTTTTTCCCGCACAGCCAGACTCCGAAAGACGAATTTGGAGGTCTTGATTTTGAATCCATCGATGCAGTCGATATACCACTTCTAAATGACCATCTGGTTAGTATGATAAAACATAAAAAAGTATCCGTACCGCGATTTAATTTCCATACCGGGAGAAGAAGTAGAGGCAAAGATGTATGCCTTGCCAATAACGAGGTTATACTCCTTGAGGGTATCCATTGTTTGAATGAAAAATTCACGGGCAGCGTATCCAGCTCAGTGAAATTCAAAATATATGTCAGCGCCCTAACCCAACTCAATATCGATAATCATAATCGAGCGTCAACAACTGATGTCCGTATGATCAGACGTATTGTCCGGGATACACATTTTCGCGGTTATAACATAAGGGGCGTTCTGCAGCATTGGGGAAGTGTACGTGATGGCGAAGAAAGGAATATCTATCCATTTCAGGAGGAAGCCGATGAGATGTTCAATTCAGCCCTCATATATGAACCTGCCATACAGAAGAAATTTTGCCTGCCGATCCTCAAGCGTATTAAAAAAGATCACCCTGAATATGAAGAAGCCAGACGCCTCATTGATTTCCTCAACCTCTTTGTTGGGGTAAATGAACGATGGATCCCGTCGAATTCTATCTTACGCGAATTCATCGGCGGCAGCTCATTTGTCTATTAGAATCATCCATTATAATATAATTGACACAATCCCTTTACCGAATATAATAGAGCATAATAGGTACAAGATGCTAGTATCTTAGTTTTTCTTCCTAGTGCTTAGTTCTTTGTAAATACTATTCGCTGCAGGCGAATGAGCCGGGGTGGTGGAATTGGCAGACACATACGTTTGAGGGGCGTAGGCCTTCGGGCATGGGGGTTCAAGTCCCCCCTCCGGCATACCCTAATACATCAAAAGAATAATATCGCCCAATAAATAGACGCGAGAGTGAAAAATAATCTTTAATATAACCTTGTAAGATTTTATAGTTGGAACGGAGAGGGGGAGATTCGAACTCCCGTCCCATCTTTCGACGAGAAACCGCTTAGCAAGCGGGTGCCTTTGACCGCTCGGCCACCTCTCCTTGTTCCGCACAGAGTGCGGAACAGCGAATAGCGTATAGCTTATGGCTAATAGTAAAGAACATTACTTCAGACTATTTCGAAAAGCACTGACTTTTTTCACTAATAGCTCACTGTCACGATATGCACAAGAGAATTCCTTTTCATTAATATATGCCCTTCTTCGTGCAATAATCAATTGCGATATAGTCTCAAAGATCGATTTTCTGGCAATTCCAAGAAATCGTTTGAATTCCCGATTACTTTCACTGCCCGAACCTTCAGCAATATTGGATGAAACCGATATAGCCGCTCGATTCAAATCAGCGGATAGACCAAACATCTCCGATTTAGGAAACTTCTGTATTAATTTGTGAATCTATTCACCATATTCAATTGCCAATTTCCAGATTTCAAGATTCTCAAATCGGAATGCCATTATTCATCCTTTCATTACAAAAACCATCCGCCATTCGCAATAAGCCATCAGCTATAAGCCATTCGCCACCTGGGGGACAGGGATTTGAACCCCGATTAGTTGATCCAGAGTCAACCGTCCTGCCATTGAACGATCCCCCAAAAAAGACAGATTTTAGATGCCAGGGGCCAGATTCTGGTAGCTAACATCTATCATCTAGTATCTAGCATCTTTCTTGTGTCGCTGTTATTATAGTAAATATTATACCTCAGTCAAGGATATAACGCGTTGACAAATTGTGTTAAACAGATATACTTTACAGCGGATGGAAGATGGGTTTGGTTTTGGAAGTTGGAAAAAGATATAAATCCAGCATCCGGGCCCAAATCTAATAGCCACCTTAGTGTAATAAAAATCTACCTCTGGATATGTCGTATGAGCAAGGTATCGAACACGCCAGAAGCATTTTGCAGCACGTTTGTTCTGTGCGGTAGTAAGGGGGGATAAAAGTCCTCTGCAAAGAATTTTTGCTGTTTAAAAATACTTTGTAGAGAAAAGGGGGGAAGTATTCCCCACCTTTGGAGAGCTAGTCCTAACGGTAAGGCAGCGGTCTTGAAAACCGCCGGGAGCAATCCCTTGGGGGTTCGAATCCCTCGCTCTCCGTTTTCTGATAGCTAATGGCAAATACCTTATTGCTGATGGTAATCATTAGCTTGGCTTGATAAATCAAGCGACTACAATTTAAAACAGTCAGCAATGTAGTCGCCCAATTTGTTGGGCTATGAACTGGCGTTTGCCTTTGATAAATCAAGCGACTACGATTTAAGACAGTCAGCAATGTAGTCGCCCAATTTATTGGGCTATGTTTCGGCGATTATATTGATAAATCAAGCGACCGCGATTTAAGACAGTCAGTAATGTAGTCACCCAATTTATTGGGCTATGGTCTGGCGTTTGCAGCTGAGAGATCAAGAAACTGCGATTGTGAGAAGATTGCTATATGAATAATCAAAATGAAGTCCGAGTCAGAATGGCACCGAGTCCAACCGGTTTTTTCCATGTTGGAAGTGCACGTACAGCTCTATTTAACTGGCTCTTTGCAAAACACCATAAAGGAAAATTCATCCTGCGCGTCGAAGATACTGATGCCGAGCGGTCATCTGAAGCAATGATAGATATCGTATTAGAAGGTATGAAATGGCTGGGTATGGGTCAGTACGAAGGTCCTTATTTTCAATCAAAACGAATGGATCTTTATAAAGAGTATATTAAAAAACTCTTAGATACAGGTAAAGCATATTATTGTTATTGCGATCCCGAGGACCTGGATAAAGAAAGAAAGGCAGCTTATGCAAGGAAAGAAGACTGGAAGTATGACCGAAGATGTTTGTCTTTATCAGAAGCTGACAAAAAGAAAAAAGACCAGTCAAACACACCAAAAGCCGTCAGGTTTCTCATACCTGAACACGCAGTAACTTATAATGATATTGTATATGGTGAGATATCAAGGGATTCAAAGAATATTGAAGATTTTATAATACAGCGTGCTAATGGTATGCCAACTTATAATCTCGCTTGTGTGGTAGATGACCAAGATATGCGCATCAGTCATGTAATAAGAGGTGCTGATCATATCACCAATACGCCCAAACAAATCCTTTTATATGAGGCACTTGACTTAACAAAACCTGAATATGCTCATTTACCCCTTATTTTAGGTCCAGACAAAAGCAAATTATCAAAACGCCACGGTGCAATATCTATCATGGACTATAAGAACAATGGGTTTAGACCGGATGCAGTCGTTAATTACCTTGCCCTTTTAGGCTGGTCACCTGGTGACGACAAAGAAATAATGTCGATCGATCAACTCATCGAACGGTTCACCCTGGAAAGAATAAACTCCTCAAATGCGGTCTTTGATGCGACAAAACTCGAATGGATGAATCAACAACACATTATGCAAATGCCGCGTACTGAATTTAGAGAGGAGTTAAAACCATTCATTATTGAAGCTGGTTTAATGACTGAAAAAGAGATAGAGCAAAATGTTGACTGGGTTCAATCAGTGTGTGATTTAATGCAAGCAAGATTAAAAGTACTCAGCGACATCGATAAACAAGGTAGATATTTTTTCAAGGATGATTTTGTTTATGACCAACCGGTTCTTGAGAAATTTTGTAATACCGAAACACTTGAGATAATGGAAAAAATCGTGACTGCATTGCAAAACATCGAGCCCTTCAATACGGAGCAGTTGGAAACAAACCTGCGTAATTTCGGTGAAGATTATAAATTAAAAGTCAAACAATGGATCCACCCGCTCCGCGTTTTTACGACCGGCACTAAAGCTGGACCACCACTTTTTGACACGCTTGAGTTGATCGGTAGAAAAAGATGCATTAGTCGCATCGAAAAAATATTAAAATAGGCACAGGAGAGTAAATGACCAAAAAAGAAGAGGTAATTCATAAACACATGGAAGCCTATTTGAGCTTGCCAGCTTTTCTGACAATCGTATCTTCATCGGTCGAGGTTTTCAAAAGAGAGACGATCGGCTATCTCATCGGTATAAAAGGCGAAGACAAATGGATGGTAGAATACGCTATACCTTATCAAACTGCTGAAAGTTCCTATGCTCACGCATCTATCGACGAGGATCGAGTCGCGCGTATTAATGATATTTTGGGTTCTGTATCACAAGGTGTGGAGTTGATCGGCGATTTTCACTCACATACGGTTTTCGGCGATAGTCCGGCGACAGTTATACCATCGGACACTGATCTTGCATCAACTATCCCGGGCGATCTCAATATCATCTGCGCGGTCAATTTGAAAAAACGCAGTGTCCGCTGGCACGAAACAAATCGGGGAATGCTGGTCGGTACGATCGGTGAATACCGGATCGAGATCGGTGGTTATTATGTTGCAAAGGCGCGCATTGGCAGGCAGTATAAAAGAGTTACCATCAGGTGCCCGGCAGCAACTGGTATCCATGAAGAATAGTATGGAAATAATCGGTATTGGAATCGACATAGTTGAGGTCAGCAGGATCAAAGATGCGGTTTCCAACAAGGAAAAATTTCTTGAGCGAATATATTCAAAGGATGAAATTAAACTTTCTGACCGGGGCAAATTCCGTTACGAGGAATTGGCCGGTCGATTTGCGGTCAAAGAAGCCATTCTGAAAGCGATCAAGACCGGATGGCGGCGCGGTGTACAGTTCAAGGATATAATCGTTCTTAACGAAAGATCCGGTGCACCTTATGTTACATTGCACGGTAAGGCAAAAGAAATCGCCGATTCCCTTGGTGTAAAGAATATCCATGTCAGTATAAGTCATACCAAAGATGTCGCGGTCGGATTAGCAATAGCAACTAAATGACGGTATTATAACAAAAGGAGAAGCATGAAAGATATTGTTTTTCTATTTGATGGACAGGGAGCGTTCAGACCCGGGGTTGGGGAAGAACTTTATAATACTTATCCTCAGGCAAAAAAAATAATCAATGAAAGCAGCACTGTATTAGGTTATGATATTACCGCTCATTTGTGGGGTGGCGCGGCCAAAGAAACAAGCAGTAAAACGAGTATCGCTCAATCAGCCATAAGCACGATTTCTCTGGCTTATGCCGAAGTACTGAAAAATCTGGGTCTCTCCGGTGTACTATCCCTGGGGCACAGTCTGGGTGAAGTAACAGCGCTTGTTTACTGCGGTGCCGTTTCCTTTAAAGATGGTATCAGGATAATAAAAAAACGCGGTGAAGTTATGGAAAAGGGAGGTGGCCAGGGCACGATGATGGCAGTGGTTAATATTACTCAAAATCCTCTCGCGGCTATATGCAAACAAGTATCCGAAGAAGTCTCCGAACCAGTGGTCATCGCAAATATCAATGCGCCAAATCAAATCGTCATATCAGGTTCTAAAAACGGGATAAAAAAAGCGGCTCAGTTGATAGCAAAAGAACATGGACGCGGTATCCCGCTCAAGGTCGGTGGAGCCTGGCATAGTCCATATCTTGAAAACGCAGCCACTGAATTCGCAGGTTTTATAGACAGTATCGACTTCCAGTCACCGACATCAAAATTCTATTCGGTTGTCGAACAAAAAATATTGACCGACCAGAAAAAGATCAAGGATTCATTAAAACGGCAAATGCTTGCACAAGTTGATTGGATTTCGGCAATAAACAACATCAAAGGTTTGGGTTATAAGACGTTCTGTGAAATAGGACCGAGTAAAATTTTAAAAGATCTGGTTCTGAAGATCGACATGCATTTGAAAGCCGAAACGACTGCTCTTTTCTCTGATCTATCGCTCCTTGTGAAAGAATTCTAAGCCGGTGCGGCATTGACATCAATAGGTTTTTAGGTTATGATTCGTCTATGAATATTATCATCCCGGCTGCGGGCAAGGGTTTACGGCTGCGTCCACATACACATACACAACCAAAATGTTTGCTCTATGTTGCCGGCAAACCCATATTAGGACATATTCTCGACAGTTTCAAAGGGTTCAATATCTCCAAGCTCGTTCTCGTCCTCGGTACGGGAAGTGATTCTATCATAAAATTTTGTAAGAATTACTCGTATAATTTTAAGTTTGTAATTCAGGAGAAACGCCTCGGTTTAGGACATGCTATTTACACCGGTGCAAAAGGGCTTAAAGGACCAACCCTTGTATTACTAGGCGATACGATCATCGAATGCGACTTCAAGGAATTCACCCGGCGTAATACCAATATGCTTGCCGTTAAAGCAGTGGAAGACCCGAAACGTTTCGGTATCGTCGAGACTAAAGGTCTTGATGTCATTAGTCTTACAGAAAAACCGCAGAAACCAAAGTCGAACCTGGCGATCGTCGGCTTGTATTTTTTCCAACGTATAGAACAAGTCCATAAATCGGTTGATTATCTTATGAAGAAAAAAATAAAAACAAAAGGGGAATACCAGCTCACTGATGCATTGAGCCATCTCTTAGAACTCGGTAATAAATTCAAAATAATGAAAGTAAATAAATGGTTTGACTGTGGAACAGCGGATGCATTGATCGAAACTAATCGTCATCTCTTGAAAAAAACTCACCATTTCAAAAAAAGAAAAAATACGATCATATTACCGCCCGTTTATATCAGCGATACTGCCCGGATATCCACATCGATCATTGGACCCAATGTATCGATCGGAGATGGCGTAACGATAGAAAATTCACTGGTTCAGAATTCTATAATAAATAAGGATGCATATATTCATAATATTTTACTCTCTGAATCGATCGTCGGAGAGAATGCGTGTATTAAAGGACAGTTAAAGAAGTTGAGTGTCAGCGATTCATCAGTCATCGAACTTCCATGATCCACTCAGTACTACCCATAATCTGTTGTTTATTATCCGCTTCTCTTAATCTTAATCCTCCCGAGGTTCAAAATCTCGTAATATCAGGTCTTGAATATGCCTATATCGAACAATTCGACAGTGCCCAGATATATTTTGACGCTGTTATTGATTCATATCCGGATAATCCAGCAGGATATTTTTTCAAAGCAGCCCTCTTACAACTTAAAATGATGGACCAGTCCCAGTTCACCGATGAACAGCAGTATTTGAAACTTACAAGACAGTCAGTAAAACTATCGGAAACGATACTCGACACCGAAGATAATCTGTGGGCTGAGTTCTATCTCGGCTCCAGTCATACATACCGTGCAGTTTATGAGGGCTTGAAAAACAATTATTACGAGACATTTAAATATGGGGTCAAGGGTGGAAGGATACTACAAGGTATAATTGAAAAGGACTCGACATTTTACGATGCATATTTAGGGGCAGGATCATTTGAGTATTTTTGGGCTCGAGCCGCACATTATCTCCCGATCCTGAAACTGGGTGGTGGCAATGTTAATGAAGCGATAAGAAAACTCCATGTCGCGGCTGAAAAAAGCATCTATTCAAATCGTACTGCACAAAGCTCACTGGTCTTTATTTATGGCGAAGAAAACAATTATTCTCTGGCGCACTCTCTTAATGACCAGCTATTAACCTTATACCCTGATTCAAAAACATTTTTATGGAGTAAAGCCGATCTTGAATACAAAGAAGAAAACTTTCATACAGCACTTGAAACCTACAGTGAATTATCAGCACGTTATGAAGCGGAAGAAAATAAAAATTACTCCAATATTGCCCAGTGTAAGCTTTTTGTCGGTAAATGTCATTTAAAACTCGATGAAAACGATAAGGCGCGCGAAGTCTTGAAGGGTGTAGTTCGTCTTAAACCGCATGCCGATAAATACCCTTTGATAAAGGAGTACTGCCGCGAGGCATATGGATTGCTCAGTAGAATTTTCTGATATTTTGCGCCCTATCGTAGAGATTACTGTTCGAGCGAGCGAACCTGTCTTGAGTAAAATCGAAGGAGCAAGTCGAGAACTTCCTCAATGTACAATTATATCATCCCCTGGCTTGCCGTATCCTGAGTTAGCCGGAGGAATCAGGGAATCCAGTGCAATCTTGTCATCCCCTGGTTTACCGTGTCCTGAGTTATGCCGAAGGAACCAGGGAATCCAGTAAATAATCTCCCCATGAAAAAATTGCTCCTCATCAGCTACTACTGGCCGCCTTTGGGCGGACCAGGTTCTTTACGCCCGGTAAAATTCGCAAAATATCTGCCCGAGTTTGGCTATGAACCTATTGTCCTAACGAGAAAAAGCATCCCTTATCACAGCATGGATAAAGAACTGGGTGATCAAGTCAAACACATAAAAACAATAAGGACTGAATCAATAGACCCGGCGCGTTTGCTCCACATATTGGGCATGCGTCATTATCGACCAAAACCATGGCATCTACCGGTAAAACAAGTCATGAATTTTCCGGATCACAAAATTTTATGGCTGCCGTTTGCATTTAATACTGCGCGCAGGATCGAATTTGATTATGTCTTTGTCACTGCGCCGCCGTTCAGTGCATTCTTGAACGGCTACTATCTTGCCCGGGCTTTGTCAAAACCGCTGATCCTCGATTTCCGTGATGCCTGGCTGGAGTTTCCTTTTTTACCTTATAAAACCAGGATGAAAAAAGCATATGTCTCACACTGGGAAAAGAAATTAGTAGATCTTGCAGCTTTGATCATTGTCGTCGATGAAAATATCAAAGAGAAACTACTTGAAAGATATCCGTCTGTTCAAAAGAAAGTTTTTGTCCTCCCTAATGGTTATGACCCGGCTGATTTTGTTATCCAGGATAAACCTAAAACTTTTACTGCTTCATATCTTGGCACGATCCGGGAAGAAAGAAACCCCATGAATATTCTAAAAGCGATCAATGAACTCATAAAAGACAGAAAAATTACTAGCGATGACATAAAGCTTAAATTTATTGGACATATTGAAGATGATTATTTACGTGAGATAAACAAATTTTCATTTACTGAAACCTATGGTCATCTTCCCTATTCTCAGGCGATAAGAGAATTTTCCACCTCACATTTAGGCATCATGATCACTACGGGCAGCAAATACTTTTTCCCATCGCGTCAAAATGAATACCTCGCAGCTGGTTTGCCGATAATCGTCTGCGGTAAATCCAGGGGCATACATTTGCTCGAAAAAGCATTTGATAAAGGTTATCCAGGTTGGATATTTGAATACAATAATACTCTGGGGATAAAAAAACAAATCTTGAAAGTGTATAGTAAATTCAAACAGGGTCATATAATGCAAGGAACAACCCCATATACCCAATACACCCGCCGCAACCTGACAAAAAAACTCGCAGAATTGATCGGGAAAATCAGAAAATAACAACGCCCTCCCGATGCTCTTTCAGGCGCTATTCGTACTCGTAGGTCGTAAATCGTATTCGTAGCAATTTCACATTACGAACACGAAAAACGGATTACGAATACGGTTCTTTCTCACTAATATCTAGCATCTCTCTTTATTAATGACCAACTAGTCAATAACTATTATCTTGCAGTTTTTCTCTTTACGCTTTACTCATTACTCACTACTCATAAAAGGGGGATTCCGTGGATAGTAGGAAAAGAGTGGCATATACAGCACTGATAAGATTGCAGCAGGTCGTATCCAACACGGTAAAAGCATTCTGTTTATGCGATGTCGATATTCGGGCGGGGGGATCCGGGGTCCCCGCGCGGTTTTTATTGCTCTTTTAAAAACCGTGTGGGGAAAAGGGGGGAAGAGCCCCACCTTTAAAAGGGGGGAAGAATTCCCATTCCTTAATGTCCAAAAGAAATCAACCTCAGGAAGAGCCGTATGAGCAAGGTATCGAACACGACATAAACATATCGCATCGCGTTCGTTCTGTGCGGTGGTAAGGGGGGTCTGCGGCCTCCGCATTAATGGAAAAGAGTGGCATATGCCGTATAGACAAAACACAGCAGGTCGTATCCAACACGGTAAAAGCATTCTGTTTATGCGATGTCGATATTCGGGCGGGGGGATCCGGGGCCCCCGCGAAGTTTTTGTGTCTTTTACAAAAAGTGAGTGGGGAAAAGGGGGGCAGAGCCCCACCTTTAAAAGGGGGGAAGGATTCCCATTCCTTAATGTCCAAAAGAAATCTACCTCAGGAAGAGCCGTATGAGCAAGGTATCGAACACGACATAAACACATCGCATTGCGTTCGTTCTGTGCGGTGGTAAGGGGGGTCTGCGGCCTCCGTGAAGGTTTTTGGTTTTGTTCAAAAAACCTTAATGGAGAAAGGGGGGAAGAATTCCCCCCTTCATGGGCAGGGAAGGACTTGAACCTTCGAAGGCTTCCGCCAGCAGATTTACAGTCTGCCCCCTTTGACCGCTTGGGTACCTACCCGAATTGCTTATGATACTAACTATATATTTTTCTTCTTAAATACGACTCTTGGTCAGCCGGGAAAGGGATTCGAACCCCCGACCTGAGGTTTACAAAACCACTGCTCTACCCCTGAGCTATCCCGGCAAAAA
>JBARXB010000061.1:0-82735 GCA_049647165.1 bacterium | reverse complement strand
TGCGTTGATCATATACCAGAGAATCCTCGAAAACAACCACTTCCCAGAACTCTTCGTCCTGCAAAGTATCCCATTGAACTTCAATTTCAAAAGGTAGTGAATCAACATAGAATATGCTGTTATTTGGCGGAGCTATATGTTGCGGTCCATAAGGGCGCATTCGTAACTCAAGGTGCCATTGTTCAGACCACTCGGTAAACCACGTCCAGGCTAATGAACTTGCTCTTACACGCCAATAATGCCTGCAGATTCTATTAGTAGTATCAGATACCCAGAGTGTACAGACATTTGCTGCACAGGTTTTTATGAATGGAGGAAATGTGTCAATTGTGTATTCTACTTGGTATCCGCTTGCTTGTTCAATAGTTGTCCATTTTAATTCATAATAGCTGTCAACGGGAACGGTTTCAAACATGATAACAAAACCAGCAATCGGAGAAACAAGCTGTGGTGGATCTGGTGGCGGCACAAGCGTGTCTTCAGGCGGTTTGAATTCATCAGGATCTTTACAACTGGGCTGAACATAAACTGCAAATGACAGCACGTACAAAAATGCTATCTTAACAACTGCATTCAATAGTCTCATGGTTGTTGCTTGCTTGTTTCCTCCTCATTAAATAGTATTAGAAACCCGGGTATTGTCAAGTGGAAATTACGCAAAAAGCATTGCTGAAGTGAAAACTGCTTGAAATACTGTGTTTAAAAACTATCCTTACCCTCAGTTTAGGAGTATAATAGCAAAGTGTGAAAAATCTGTGAAAAATGACATAAACAAGCACTCACCCTCCCCTTTATCGTTCGACTGAGCCCACGTCGAAGTCCCCTCCCTCAAAGGAGGGGAAAGAAGACGAGAAGCCAGGGTCCGGAATCGACCCGGAGACCTGCTGTTTACGAAGCGAAAACTTTCAAAAATCGAAACATTTGAAAAATAGGAAGAAAAACTCAAAAAGGTAATATTCCCAAGCGTTTGAATGCTTTTTTTTGTTGGATAATACTGATTTTTACCGAATATTGTGGACATAAAACGTCACACTTTTGTCACACCTGACATTAGCAAGCAGTTTATGACATTCTTCTCTTGATTTACTCTGTTAGTGTTGTATAATGCAATAGAGGATAGATGAAAACCACATTGTATAAATCAATATCATATCTTGTTCTATGTGGTCTCTTTGTATCCCTATGTTCTCGCAAATCAGATAAATATCTTTCTCAAGCAATTCTTTTAGTAGATTCTATCGATAGTAAATGGCAATGCTACAACGCAATAGGTATCATTGCAAGTCATTATGCAGATATTGGTCTGCATAAACAGGCAGTTATGTATGCTAACACAATTCCTGATTCATCAAGTAGAGAACATGCTTTTTTCCTAATTGCTTTTACGCATTTTGAGAATGGAGAAATCCAAAGAGCATTAAAAACAACTGAATCCATTATCAGTAATAAGCAAAAGATTAGCACTCTAACTTCATTTGCCTACTGGTATGCTGATAGCAACTATTTTGAGGAAGCATCAAAAATACTCAAACGATGGAGGGAATTAGCAGACAGCATCAGCAATGAGTATGATTATGTATATTCTATTATTCAAATTGCAGATGTGTATATAAAGATGAATGAATCTGAAATTGTTGACTCCTTGTTGACACTTGCTGGTTCTCGAGAAATGACGATTAATCTTGCTCAAACTTATGCCAAAAATAATCAGATTGATAAAGCATTAAAAATTGCACGAAAGAATTATGATATAGCGAAAAAATATGATAATGAACGTCAGAGGTATTCCGATTTATTTCCTATTGTCGCTGTGTTTGTGATGTGCAATAAAAAAGACCTTGCACTTGATGCTGTAGAATACGTCAGTAATACTGAATATAGAGGTGGATTACTCGCACGAATCGTAAAAGAGTTAGTGAATACAGGACGATATGATGAAGGTCTAGATATTGTTCCTCTGATAAAGGACTCTGGATGGAAAGAAATCGCATTGAGAGATGTTGCCATGGCTTATGCCAAGAATGGTGATTATGAAGAATCTATCGAAATCATAAAAATGATGAAAGATGCATCGTTTATAACGGGAATTCTATGTTATATGTCAAAAAAATACTACGAAATAGAGGAAAATGCCATTGCTGACAATTTACTCAATGATGCTTTCAAGATAGCAGACTCAACAACGAATTATTACGAGAAGTCAATAGCATTATTCTGTATTGCTCGTGAGTATATAAGACGAGATATGTTCGACCAGGCAAATGACATTCTTACTGCATCATTTGAATCTGCAAAGTTAGCAGAAGATAACTACAAGAAAGATGTTTTACTATTTTCTATATGCAATGGATATGCTAATGTTCATAAATACAAAGAAGCAGATATTGCAGCAAATGAAATCAAAGATAATTTTAATAAAATTTTAGCATTATTAGCCATTGACACAATTAGACGAGAACAATAGTCAGTAGTTCACGAGACTGCTGACCCTATTTCTACAAAGGCATTGTATCTTTATCTGAAAACTTTGTTCCACAGTATGAACATACTAAATCATCAATATTCAACTTTTTTCCACAATGCTTACACAGTTTACCTTTACTCTTTTTCTTTAGGGTTGTAGCCACCTGTTCTCCAAATGCAAGTTTTATAAAATATCTGCCATTCGTTATCAAATAGAAACCAAGCACTAATGACACAACCCCACCAATAATAATGCCAATTATTTGAGATGTATTATAATAATAAATATACCACCTCATTATGAGTTCACCGATAGACTTAATTACCTCTGGTATACCCTTAAGCAACCAGACAACACCAACTATTTTTAGAGCCAGAATAAAAATTCGCCTTTCCCAATCTTCAGTTACTTTTATAGAAAGTTGTTTATCATCCTTTATCAATTTTTTTGTAATAGTATCTCCATATTTAAGAAGAATAAATCCGCAAATAAGCGTTACAATGGGATAAATTAATGTAGCAGCAAAATGCCAAATTCTAAAATATGTCTGATTATCACCCACATCAGGTAGGAAAAACATACTTATTGCAAAACCTATATTTGGTATAAGCACAATGGTATACATTATGGCAATAACACCGAGAATCTTAAATGCAATGGATAAAACATCTCTTTTACTCATCTTCTCTCCTCAATCCACCCAATTATATGTTTTAACAGGTTGCTGTCAATAAACAAGAATCATTTGAACAATGTAGTTCACGAGACTGCGTTTATACCTATGAGCAATATAGTATATGAAACTCTTAACGCACAAAAAATTGTAAGTAAATCTGATTATGTATTCGCAAACACTAATGGTAAACCTTATACAGATATAAAGCGTAGTCTCAAAACAGCATTAAAAAAGGCAAAAATAACTAAATTCCGATTCCATGATTGCAGGCATACCTACGCATTGCAGTTAGCAATGGCTACACACGACATTCGAGCAGTTCAAATTTTATTAAGGCATTCGGATAGTAGGTACACAGAACGTTATGCTCATCTGGCAGATAGTTATTTGAGAGAAGCAGTTCAGAAACTTGAGGATGTCACACTTGGAGTGCGAAAGTGATGATAGCAAAAATAAGTCTCGAAATATAAAGCCAGCGTCCGGATTTGAACCGGAGACCTGCTGTTTACGAAACCGATTTCAGCAATTTTGCTATGTTGTGAAATCAGAGAAGATATTAAGCAAAGTGTTGTAAAATAAGGTTTCGCACCCTTCTGACCTTTGCTGAGAATTCTGTCTACTACCGACCTTTTTGACATATTGATGTCACTGAGAGGTCACAAATATTATGTTTGTAATATTATACTTTATTTACTTGTAGTAGCTTTCGCTTTGCTGGTTTTTTCTTTTCTTTGATTGCGCGTGTTATTATATCCCACAAATCAAACCGAATATTCTCGGGAGCTTCTGTTGGTAATCTTTCCCAATCCTTAAGCCACTCGTTAAGAAAGTGTAATCTCCATTCAATGTATTTCCGAGAATCTTTTGGTTCTGTCATTCTTTCTCCTTTTTTTAGGTTATTATAGCTAGCATGCTATATTTGTCAAGACCCAATAATAACATAGCAACTAAATTAAAATAAGCCCAATAATAATGATTGCAATTATTAAAAATAATAGTTCGTTAAACCGATTCTTTCGTTTAAATATATTATCCCAAAGAATGTACCAACAAAAACCATAAAGAGTTATATCTAATAGTAACACAGGTATGAAATTCATCTCAATTTTACTCGAAAAAAACAAAACAGAAAAACAATTAATTAAGTATATAAAAAGACCACCAATAAGATACCGCCGCCATCTTTTTGTTATCTGATCTGCAAGAATACTTGTCTTATATACTAAAACAAGAGTCACAGCAACTGCAAGTAAGGGAATAAATGAAAAATCAACTGTCATTTCTTTTTTATTCTCAAAGCAATATCTGATATTGCAGGCTTTTGAGTATAAAAGAAAAATCTCAGTAAGTAGAATACAAAAATAGAACCACAGGCGTAATAAATCTACACGCATACGTACCCATAAACAGGGTTGAATTAAACTTATTTCCTTCAAGCTAAAATTTTTCTGAGTAGTATAAAGGTGAATATGACCTTTTGTGCATCGTGAAACACCAAATACTTGTTCCGCGCCAAGAAATTTCTTCTGAGTTTCCTCATATAAACCAAAATCTACAAAGTTAAGATAGGGATCTTCCGTTAAGAATTCAAAATGATAAGCATCAGAATCACCCAGTTTTGTAATGGGAAAAAACCATGTGCTACTAATACAATTTAATAATCTCTCTTTCACGTATTTGAAGCTAGCTTTGGTGAAATTCCTAATTTCATAAGTAAATCTGTTCATCTTTCGTTTCACCTCTAGAATTGTAGCAAATAATCTGCCAATCCCTTTCCGCATATAAAACTGATAATTAAATATCTGGGTTAAATATTTCGAATCTGGCACTAGTTTAGTCAATTTTCTAAAATAATTACGAACTGTATTTTCCACATAGAAACTTTGGCTAACATTTGCCGTTGACGAAACTTGAATTGGTGCATTTTCTGTAGTAAATCGAGGTGTATCTAATAATTCTATTTTAATAACATAATGGATTTTGTTCTTATCAAAAGGCAATCGTACCCAAACATGAAATCTCTTTGAAAAATCATTTAGAAATTTAAAGACTGTTCTTTTCTTATTTAACAATTCTTTATCTTCTATTTTACTAATTGCGCTCAACCAAATGAGATAATTGTTACACTGTTGGAGGAAATCCTCTACTAAATCATCAACAGGAGGATAATTCTTCAACCGAGCAAAATCCCGTATTAACAACAAAGGTTTCTTTGGTAACTCTGTAATATCAGATATCTCCATAAGCTTACGCATTCTAATGAAAATACGTCCTATTTTGTAACTATTTTTGGTTAAAGCGGATTTTATCTCACTTTTTCCATAACCATATTTTAAGAGTTCCTCGCTTAGCATGTCGATAAGAACATAAACGATTGATATACCGGTATATAGATGAGCTGCCAAGAAATTTCTTTCACGTTGAAAAAGTGATGCCGGCATTGCTGTAACCAATGCTTTTAATATACCGTTAAAACACTCGATGTCTGCATTCAACAGGTTTAGATCTTTTAATACAAAGACCAAGAAGCTGTAACCGATATCGGAGGTTTCCGCCCTTTTCAATACAGGTAATATTCTATCAAGGTTATCCTTTGAGCTGAAGTGCATTAAGGGTTTTTTATGAAATCCTGTTACAGGAATATCAATTTCTTCCCAATCATTGAAATAACTACGAGGTGATGCTATTTGTAATTCTTTACAAAAAGTACAAAATTTCTCCCATACTTTGTTATTCATTTTAAGATGAAAAGTAAATCTGGTTAGTAATTCATCTATGGAAACTAATTTTTTTTGTTCTTTTATGCGGTATTTATTAATTAATGGATTACCAAGTAAGAAGTAAGAAAATAATAACCGATAATCAACCCTTACTTCTTCATTTGTTTTTATCACAGTACTCTATTTTATGAAAAAAAGAAGTATATGTCAATATGTATATACTTACTTTAATATAATATCTCAGCTGTGGACTGTCTCTTTTTTTCTTCCTTTTACAATCGAGTGGGCACTGAGAAATACACGAAGATTCTCTTCGACAACGAAGTATTTGTGCCCAATTTGCCTTGCAATAAGATCCCCTTTCTTAATATGCCTCAATATAGTAATACTATTCACCCCGAAGGTTTGAGCTATTTCTTGAACAGTATATAGTGTGACACCAGCAATTACCACTGTTCCCCTTAAAGCATTCTTTCTTTTCTTCAAATTTCCCCCTATTCGTATTCCTCCTTAACCAACTCAAAGTAGCCCTTTATTTTGTATCCTTTCAAAGCAAACAGCTTGTCACTCAATTTTGATTCAAAGTCTGATAAAACAACTCTCTTTCCTATCACCTCATCAAGAGTTGCTGTCCAATACAAACGTGGTGGTTTGTCACGGTACTTCTGCATTAACTGATGACGGAATAGTGCTGAGGCCTCTTCAATTAACTCTTTCAGCTTTTCCCTATCGCCAGCATGTTTTTCAATCTCATGTCTAATCACTAATATTTTTGAATAACCCACCTCAAAAAATGTCTCAATAGGCAACTCGTAAAGGTGTATAGCCCATATCTCATATACTTTTCTCTTATTATATGCTGTTCTCCTTGTTGTACATTTAAATGATTTTATCCACTCTTCCTCGGTGTCATACCCTAGTTTTTGATAGCCCTTAACACCATTTTCATCAGGTAAGCAACCGACGTAGAATCTATAACCCCATTCGATAGCCATAAATGTCTCAGCTGTCTCAATTTGCCTCATCTGAATATCTATTTGTTTGAGTCCCTCTTGGGTTAGGTTCTTTGCGCCTTCCCATACTCTCTTTAATGGCTCTGCTGATATTTCTTTTATCTCCATTTAATTCACCTCCTTGTTAGAATAATACTTGAGAGGAAACGGTTTCCACCAAGTACCGGCATATATGTAACGACATAGACCAACAATATTCCTCATGAAACTGTTCGCAAAAATTAACCAGTTTCTTTTCGGTTGTTTTTGTGCTAATTCTATTCTCACAGTACTCTCCTTTCTGTATAAAAAATAACTATCTTTTATACACTAATCTCTGCAAAACAAGTTACAGCAAGGCTAAGCTCGGATTCTTAGCTTTTACACCTTTGTAATTCAACAGCCCCTTGTAGATGGGATTCTTCAGTATGTACTTGATAGTTGCAGCATACCACTTGCCACCTCTTGCTGTTGGTACTCGCATTTCATTTAGTCGTCTTGCGATTTCTCTCAAACCCTTTCGCTTTCGTTTAAGTTTGAAAATTGTCCTAACGACCTCAGCTTGTATACTATCAATGGTGAGTTCCTTGTTTCGTGCCTTGTACCCTAACGCAACAGATCCTCCAGCATAACCACCCTTACGAGCTTTGTTTATTCTTCCTCCACTGAGTCTCATAGTTATAAATGCCTTTTCAAGTTCTGCTACAATCCCCATGCTCTTCCAGGTAGTCAAACATCTCAACCAATGCTGGTCTCTCTTCGAGTCCTCCACTAATACCTTCATCTTTAAAAATCCTCACCAGTTCATAACCATGTGTGTGTGCGTACTCACTCAAAGCTCTCTCTTGAAGCTCAATCGTACCCTCATCTTTTTGATTATCCGTACTTACCCTACAGTAACCTATTATGCATATATTGTTATTTATTTGTCGTTTATTGTAATTCATTATAATATATAATACTCACTATTCTTAATTTGTCAAGGGGGATATTTCTGTTCTAAGTCTCGTTGAGGTTATAAAAAAGGGGGGTAGTATAGGTGGGCGTATAGCGATTTGCTATCATAATATTCTGTGGAAGTACGCGCAGTAATTTTAGCCATCTTTGGCATCTAGAAACGCAACTATAACAAAGAGAGCAAGAACACCCACGTGCAGTCCACTTTTTTTATCAAAGGTGTGGACGCTTATTGTGTGTTGTTTGGAGACACGTGGAGCATAGGCAGACCCAAACGATCACAAGAGCTAATAGTAGTAGTTTACATATAGTACAATGTGTAGACTGAGTTACGTCTATATTGCGATACTTATCCTTAAAAATCAAGTATGAAAGCGAGTAAACACGATGAGTAGTGTTTTTAAAATGCAGTGTTATTATCTATTAACAGTCTGGGGTCAATACCCCCCCGCCGTAGTGGGTATGGGGGATGTCCATATACCCCTGCTGTGTAGTGAGGAACCATGTTAACTCTGGGTGTGGTGTGTGTAGTATTTGTGTGGGGGCGGGGGTAGGTCGTCTTGCTGTAAGTACACAACACAATACCTGACTCTTAGTGCGTAATATATTTTTTGACTTTTGTTGAGGTGGGGAATAAGATCGTAACATTCCCTAGAGTACTTTAAGTTGTCTTCTAGCCCCTCACCTCCTATTTGGGTCGCTGTACTTTGTTTATATCAAAATTTGAGGGACTTGAGGCTTTTAAAATATTAATAATGTCAGATGTTTGTTGGTTAATTTTCTCTATTTTAACGTATATGCCGATTATTAATAAACACAGGATTATCAATAGAGCTGTATGTAAGGTATGGTATTTATTCATTTCTCCTCCTCTCCTTAATTATTCGAGTAAGTATAACCAGGGTAATAATTGCGTCAAGAGGAAGGTGATCGTATGAGGGCTGTCAAGACGCCCCCTACCTCATCATAAAGTAAGTACCATCTGTTCTGATGTACGAAGTAAATTGTTTGAGGTGTTATCTTATCTTAACTACCTTTTGTCTTATTTCCCCATCAATCTCAATGAAGTAAATTCCTGGCTTTATGTGTTGAAGTACTACTGCTCGCCCTGTAATATCGAAAACTCTACAGGTTTTGTCCTCCGGTAGCAGTAATGGTCCGCTGATGATGATTGGAGTAAGTTGATTCCCTCCGATTGGTAACACCGTTCCCTCATGGATACCAACATCTGGTTCTGTCTTTACAAGATAAACATTCCGACCACCAGCACCGTAGGAATCTGTAAATCCAGTAATAATGTAACCACCATCTGCAGTTACTTGAACTGAATAGCTGATTTCCCTTTCTGAACCACCAATTGTTTTCGTCCAAAGGGTATCGCCAATAGCATCAGTTCTTATAAGCCAAAAATCTGTCCATCCTGCACCTAATGAAGTACTCCCTGTAATGATATACCCACCATCTGCAGTTTGCAGAACTGACTCGCCCTGATTATGTATATTGGCTCCTCCGTAGGTCCTTGTCCAAAGAGTATCCCCAAATGAGTCCGTTTTGATTAAATAGACATCTGTATATCCGGGTCCACCCAATACTGTCGTTCCCACTATGATATATCCACCACTCGAGATCTGCTGAACAGATTTACCAACGTCATCGTGAATCCCTCCATAAGTTCTTGTCCAGAGTGTGTCGCCAAGTGAGTCCGTCTTTACTAGATACACATCACAACTACCCGCACCCCAAGATTCTGTATATCCTACAGTAATATATCCGCTATCAGCTGTTTGCTGAACTGAAAATAATTGATCTTTTTGAGGACCTCCAAACCATCTTGTCCAGAGTGTGTCGCCAAATGAGTCTGTTCTCAGAAGGTAGCCATTGTTTAGTCTATATGTACCTGCTATGATATAACCTCCATCTACAGTTTTTTGTATTGACTCAGCCCAGTTATAACTAGGACTCCCCCCATGATCACCATACATCTTTGTCCAAAGAGTATCACCAACATTATCTGTCTTAATTAAATAGACTTCTGAATAACTAGCACCAAAAGAATAAGTTCTACCTGCAATGATATAACCACTATCAGAGGTCTGTAGTACTGAAAATCCTGTATCTTCGTATTCACCGCCATAGGTTCTTGTCCAAAGAGTATCCCCAAATGAGTCCGTTTTGATTAAATAGACTTCAAAGTCATTCCCAAAAGAAGTCCAGCCTGTGATGATATATCCCTTGTCCATAGTCTGCTTCACTGAGCGACCAATACCACCAGCTACTCCACCATATGTTTTAGTCCATAGCGTATCCGGAGCTTGGGCAAATAACAGGGTGATTAATAATGATATTCCAACGAATACAATTCTTTTCAACATGTTTCCCCCTACGTTTAATTATAACACTGTGTATTTATATGTCAAGGGGGTGGGGGTAGGTCGCCCTGCTATGAGTACACAACACTATACCTCATTCTCAATGTACAACATATTTTTTGACTTTTTGTTAAGGTGGGAATTTTTCTTTTTTTCTACTTAAGTTTCAGTATCTTTGCAACCTCACCAAATACGTCTTTATGCCAAGCTTTTCGTATCACATGAGCGTTTGGCAATAGAGTTTTCATCTCTAGCGCCCCTTTCTCGCTGCAACTGTGTATTATTATAAGCATGCTCTTCTTAACCTTCTCTGGGTGATCTTTTATCCATTGAACGACTGTTGTACCTTTGTTATCTTCTGTGAGCCTATAAGATTCAGCTTGATCCAAGTGATAATCGAGACTTACTAGGTCATATTTTATCTTTTTTAAATTCTCGATACACTCGCGGGCATTAGTGATGTGAGTGATGTCTGTAATACCAAGAGGAGCCAATCTGTCTTTATACTGCCCTGCTCTGTAGTACATATCCTCAAGGATAAGAACTTTCAGATTTGTTGATTTCATACTTGTCAAATTATAATACTGGTAAGTTAAGTGTCAATACAGTTCAAATGGGTACGTGGGAGGTCCAGACACTCCCTACCTCATCACAAAGTAGGTACCATCTGTCCTGGTGTGCGCAGTAAAAACTTGACTCCTGTATCGTTTTTAGTATAATTACTTAGGAGCGTGGACGAGAACGTATGAAACTCAGCGAAGTACGGTGCTTCGGAAAGTGGAAAAAATATATGTATAAAAAGGGGGAGATTACCATGAAGAGATTAGCCCTTCTGTTGATTGTAGTAATACTAGGTACAGTAATAATTTATGCTCGAAGTACTCAAGCAGCCGATACTGATCAAGAAAGATTCCCACAGGGTTATCATGGGACTGTAACTTATGGGGATAATGGACCCATAGCAGCACAATGTAGTGTTAGGTTATGCTATGTTCCAAACGTCTATGTTAAATATGATGAATCTGATGATGAGGGGTATTATGAAATAGACCTTTCAATTTATCGAGATGCACCAGATGGTATGTATCACCTTGTAGCATGGGAAAAAGATAAGTGGAAAATACTATATTGGGTAGAGGTAAGACCTCATGGTGGAGGTGGTATCTGGACGAAGGATATGCCAATGGAGCAGCAGGAATAGGTAGAACTTATACATCATCCCTAATCATTTATTGATACGTTTTTATCTACAACCATAAGGTGGGTACGATGTCAAGCTAGCGGGGATATCCCCGCTAGCTGTGATGGCGTAACGTAATACGCCACTCTTGATATACAACATATTTTTTGACTTTTCGTTGAGGTGGGGGTACATTTGAAACATCCCGTAGAATGCCCTTATTTGTCAGTAAACCCCCACGTAGGCCAACGATTCATCCGCTAACTCACTTTATCCGACCTAAACCCTTAGTAAGAATCGTTTCTTATTTTAAAGCGGTATACCGGGTACCTGAGGGTACTGGGGGTTACCAAGACACCCCCCTACCTCATCACAAAGTAGGTACCTTCTCTCCCGGTGTGCGCAGCAAAACATTGGGGAGTAATACTGATTGACAAACTATTATAGTGTGTGTATATTTGCATGGTTTGATATGAGAAGGTATGTGCCCCACGGATATCATACAATATCCTGAGGGTATTTATTAAAGTGGATTTGTAAAAAAGAGGAGGAAAAATGTCAAAGTATATAACTCTAAGTATTCTCATTATCAGTATGGGCTTTTCATATGGAGTGAGACCATCTTTTGGATTGCAAGCGGCATGGTCATATCTTAAACCTGAGGTTTATGATGGAAGTCATTTCATCAACCCAGCCATTACAACAACTGCACCATTCAATGAATATATAGGTCTGTCAGCTAGTGTTTTTTGGCTGAGTATAGATCTAAGTGAAGAAGGTACTATGATAGGGTTAAGTAGTAGAATTGGCTTTATCGAGATGATCCCCACTAAAAATGTTTCTCCTTATTTTGAACAAAGCATTATACTCGATCACATGTCCAGCGGAGGTTATTCAATGACTGACTTTGGATTCGCTGTGGGTCTGGGAGTAGAATTCCTCAGCAGTAGCTATGTCAGTCCTTACTTGGGAGGTGAATTTTCCTATCAGAACATGAGTTTTGATGGTTATTCCTCGCACCAGATTGGTTTTGGTTCAGGTCTTGGTGTACGGTTTAGTTGGGTTAAATGATTTATATATAGCTATGGCAATAAAGCGATTGAGGGGGAGCAATACCCCCCTCTTTTCATTCCAAAAATCCCTATACCGATCATAACAACACATAAACTGCATCATACTATTAAATGTGTGAGTCGACCGCTCTAATGGCCTCTGTGTAGCTCTACTTGAAATATCCTGAAATCGTACTCGCAAAGCGTTGTTAGACAACGCCTGCAGAAGCCAAAAAATGCAGAATCATAGTAATTAGACATCTCAAACAACTAGACATATCTCATTCAGGAGTTCCTGTAAACCATTTATGTGCGCTTGTTATTATCTACAAAATCGGATCATAGTAATGCGTTGCACTTATGCAATAACATAGCACCTACAACGGCATAAACTATACGAAATCACGTGAAAAATCATTAGATATAGGGTACGTAAGGGACCTTATGGCTCAGTCTGCGCGCACAAAAACACGAAGTTACATAGACATATCCATAGAATCTATGAAAGCTCAGGACTTTTCGCAAAAAAGACACAATATAATATGGGTTTATAGTTGGTTATATATATGTCTCGTGTTATTTCCAAGTGGTAAATTGTATCGATTTGTCCCCTTTTGAAGTAATTTATAAGTGCGAAGTTTGCATTGAAGTAAAAACTTAATGGAAGTGCAAACTTGAAAGTTAATCTAAGTATTTACTTTAAGTATTATTTACACATAACCTTCCATTTATTCATAGAAATCAAAGTGCAATATCTGCACTTTTACCTCAACGTAATGAGTACACAGTTTGTTAGCTAAGTTCATGCTTACATGAGAACAAAACCATAATGGATTGCACTGCGATTTTTTTAAAAACCTGTTCAACTAATTTACACCAATATTGCTTTGTATATCACAAATTCTCTTTGATATTTCAATGGTTTAGAAAATCGTATGTATCAGAAAGCCATAATACTGCCTCATATAACTCCAATTTGTACATATATGAATGGTAAAATACAAATCCCCTAGGTAATAAAACAACAACCATTCGAAAGGAGGCCATTATGGCCAAATATCGTCCAACATTTACAAAGATCTGGGATGATCCAGATTTCCAAGAGTACAGCAAAGATGAGAAACTGATGTTTTTCTTTCTTTATTCTAATGCCCTGACATCAGAATCAGGGATATATGCTGTTTCATACAAGACCATAGCGAACGCTACAGATGTGGAACTCGATACTGTTGAGGAAACGCTGCGAAAGAATAAACTAAAAAATGTGATGTACGACCCCGAGAATAAAGTTGTCTTTATCTGCAATTTCCTGCGGTACAACGGCAGAGGCAGACCAGATCTAGCTGCAAAATCCATATACAAGGACTACAAACACGTCAAGACATCGCTGTGGGGTGAGTTTGAAAAGCTTTATCCTCAGATATACGAGCTTGTTCTAAGTATTAGTAAAGTGTTAGAAAAGACTTCTATACCTAAACCTAATCTCACTGTTAATCCAATATCCATTCTTACCTCTATTCGCAATTCTAATCACACACACACTGTAGAAGGAACGTCGAGTAAAGATATACCTGTAGACATAATGTTAGCAATTTTTGAAAAGCACTGGAATGACTGGAACAAAGATTCATATCTGCACGATTATGAAACAGAGGTTCCTGTTGCTGAAATCCTCTATAAACAATGTCTCAAGGACAGACCGATGGATCCTTTAGGTCTTTTCGAAGAAAACGTAGCGTCTTTGATAATGAACTTTGATGTCAGACAGTTCGCGGGATTACACAAGTTCTGGAACGGTGCTGCTAAAAAAGACTGGGAAGATACGGATGAGAAGGAGGAAAACGATGAAACTAATGACAATTGAGCAGTTATCGGAATTGATTTCCGTAAAGAAGAAAACAATCTATGACTGGACACATAAGGGATTAATACCCTATATCAAACTGGGTAGACTCCTAAGATTTGATGCTGGTAAGATAGAAAAATGGATCAAAAACAATGAGTATACGGAAATAAACAGGGGTTGAGTAATTATGCACCTTGACTTTCTTCTCAATGCTCTTATAATGCTTCAAGAAGTCAAACTTAGGAGGAATAGATGAGCATATACCAACGCAAATGCGTATGGTATGTAGACTGTTCCTTCAAAGGTAATAGGGTGCGAAAGAAGATTGGTAAATCTAAAAAGCTGGCCAAGGAAATGGACAGAGACATTCAGGCGCAACTCGTAAGAGGTGAATACTCAAAATTTGTCAAACGAAAGAGAGTGCTCTTTGATGACCTATGTACTAAATACTTGCAGTTCTCCAAAGCAAATAAAAGACCGAATGTATACCGCTGTGACAAAGGTTTTATCAAGAACCTTCTCAAAATATTCAGCAGCAGACGTATTGAGAGTATCACAGCTTATGAAGTCGAACAATACATGATGAAACGTAAAGCAAATGTCACACCGTCTACTGTAAATAGAGAACTCACCTGCATCAGACACATGTATAACAAAGCAGTTGAATGGGGGTTGTTAGATCACAATCAACTGTCCACGGTCAAGAAATACAAGGAACCACCAGGTCGAGTGCGCTTCTTGTCCGAAGAGGAAATGAAGAGTCTCATAGAAGCATGTTCTGAACATCTTAAACCCATTGTTGTGATGGCATTGTATACTGGTATGAGAAAAGGTGAAATTCTCAACCTTCAGTGGTGTGACATGAATTTTGAGAATAAAACGATAACGGTTAAGAAATCAAAAAATAATGAGATAAGAACCATACCTATGCACAACATACTGTACAGCATTCTGAAAGCACATAGAAATGGAAATGATGGACAGCCTGTTTTTACATATAACAATGGATGTCCGCTTGGTGATTTCAAGCGCAGCTTTGCTACTGCTCTTAAGAATGCCAACATCAAAGATTTTCGCTTTCATGATCTCCGGCATACTTTTGCTTCTCATCTTGTCATGAAAAATACTGATATAAGAACCGTACAAGAACTTATGGGACATAAGGATATTCGAATGACAATGCGGTATAGTCACCTGTCTAATGCACATCTAAAACAAGCAGTAAGTCGATTAATTGATGTCACAACCAGGTCACAAGATGATAATAACGCAAAGTAGAATTTCGCAAAGCATTGAAACACAAAAGCCAGCGTCCGGATTTGAACCGGAGACCTGCTGTTTACGAAACAGCTGCTCTGCCGACTGAGCTACGCTGGCGTTCTGGTCATTATACCTGCTGCATCTACTTTGTCAACCTGTGGGGCATAGAGAAAAGAGTGTAGTGAGTAATGAGTAGAGAGTAGGGTGAGAAATAGAAAATCTCCTGTTCTCCGTTTCGCCCTCTTTCAAAGGAGCCGGATTCACCGTGCATTGTCTGATAAACCCCGCTCCTTTGTAAGGGGCGTGGGTAAATCAGACAACTACATACTGCTTACTGCCTAGTTCCTAGTCTCTATGTCTCCCTTTCTCCCGTTCATAGATACCGCTCGTCAGAGCCAAAACCGTTCATGTCAGTGAATCAATACCGCTCGAAGAGCTATCCTTTCCCAGTTGACTTATCGTTTTTTTTCAATACTCTTATGCATGACAAAACCTCTGAAAATCGACTTACCGGAGTTCTTTGAAGTCGGCGAACACAAAACATTATCGATCTGCAAGATCCTGCGCGATCATGACTTGAAATTTAAAAAGGTCTTGCTTCTGGGCGACCATAAGACATTTTTGATCGGCGGCGGTCCTATTTCAAAAAGCTTTGAGGACTGTAGCATCAAGGTTCTCAAACATCTCATATCAAATAGTGATGAACCGAATGTCGAGCATGTTGAAAAGCTCATTAATGAACAAACCCCTGATCTCGTGCTTGGTTTTGGTGGTGGTAAAGTACTCGATGTCGCCAAACTGGCAGCCGGGAACTGCAAAAAGAAATATATCAGTATCCCAACCACGTTATCGAATGATGGCATTTCTTCGCCCGTTTCGGTTATTACTAATAAAGAAAAACTACCGATAAGTCATATCACTAAAGCACCGTGTGCAGTAATCGTCGATACCAGTATAATCAAAAGGGCACCGACCCGACACATCAAAGCAGGCGTTGGTGATATTGTGTCGAATCTTTCTGCGGTTTCTGACGCCCGTCTTGCCGAATCAAAAGGTAAAGGAAAAACCAATGATACCGCGCTCTCCCTGGCTGAAGCCGGCGCATTAAAAATTCTTGACTCTAAGGCAACATCGGTAAAAGACGACGATTTTCTCATCACCTTGACTCAAGGTCTCATAAAAAGTGGTTTTGCCATGTGCATCGTTGGTTCATCACGACCAGCCAGCGGTAGCGAGCACAAAATAAGTCATGCTATTGATTATCTGTACTCGCCCACGAAAAATCTACACGGCGAGCAGGTCGGTATCGCAGCTGTCTTTACAATGGTCTTACAGGAAAATAAATACTTTAAAAAAGTCATAGCTTTATACGATCGAATCGCTTTTCCTCATAAACTCAAAAAACTCCACCTCAACTTTGACCAATTCGTAAAAGTAGTAATGCATGCTCCTAAAATAAGACCGGACAGATATACGATCTTAGAGGATAGAAACCTCACTTCAGAACAGATCAAAGCAGTCGTCCAAGCATGTAGACTGTGAAAAGTAGGCAGTAGGTACTAAGCAGTAAGCAGCATACTATGAACGGGTGAAACGGAGAACAGGAGGATTTTTTGTTTACGCCCGACTCATTACGCTCTTTGCACTATGCCATCCGCCATTCGCCATAAGCCACGTAGTTGACACCTGTCTATTTTTGACTAATATATAAATTGTGAAGATATTATGTCTTTTGTCGATCATCGTTACGATTTCATGCGCGACATTCGCTTCTGAACCAGCGCAGGAAAGTGACATCAAAGTTACCTCAAAGGAAATCGCCGCTATTTACGAAAAAGGTAATACTTATTTCAAAGCAAAGCAATATCAAAATGCAATCGATGAACTGAATATAATAATTGATAAACACAAAGAAAGTGCGGCTTATGAACCAGCTTTGTATATCGTCGCTTTTTCAAATTATAAATTGGATAAATTTAAAAAAGCAGCACAATTAGGCGAGAGATTTTTAAAAGAATTCCCAATTTCGCAGTATATATTGAATGTAACCTCGCTCGCTGGTGAATCGTTTTTTAAACTTGGTGAGGATTATAAAGCAGCATATTATCTCATCAAATATCATATCCAGACTGAAGATACCATCGGTCAGAACAAAGCCTTTAAACGTATCATGCAGACTTTGCCCAACCTTACGATCATTCAACTCGAGAAACTGCATCGCGCTCATATGTCGGATCCACTCGATGAACACATCCTGTATTATTTAGCCCAGATCGAAGCCCGTGAAGGAAAAAAGAAAGAAGCCGAACGGGATTTCAATCTTTTGCTGAGACGCTTCCCCAAGACAAGATATACATTCGAGGTCAAGGAATACAAAAGATTTATTGATCTGGGTGAAGCAACCGGTCGAGCTGGAATCCTCGTTCCGATAACCGGCGAGTACGCAAATTTCGGACAGAAATTCCTCGAAGTCATCAAAATTTATGAAAAAGAAAAAAGTTTGCCTTTTTCTTTGCACTATCTCGACACGAAATCTGATCCCATAGAAGCTACTATGGCAGCATCAAAACTTATCACTGAAATCCATGTCGATTTCATTATTGCGCCGATACGTCTGATGGAAGCATTCGGTGTATGCGGACTTGCTTTTGGTAAGGGCATCCCGGTTATCCTGCCCATGACTTCTGAAGCAAGGCTCGAAAAGATCCCGCTCGTGGTAACGATCGGTCACAGCAATGAAGAACAGGCAAGATGTGTAGCTCAATACGCAATGTATGATCTGGCTCTTGAACGATTCGTAGTCCTTTTCCCAGATATTGCTAAGTATCGTTCTGTAGCCCAGGCGTTCGCCGATGAGATCACAAAAAACAACCGTGAGGTCTTGACCATGGTCGGTTATAACCCGGATTCAATAACTTTGAAATGGGAACTCAAGGCGATCAAAGACAAACATCCTCAGGCTATTTTCTTACCTATGGACCGGGAAATGGTTATCAATACGACACCCCAGATTGCATATTATGGCCTGGAGCATGTTAAAATATTGGGTATCGAAACATTCAAAGACGAAAAAGTCACACGGCTCGGCGAAAAATATGTTGAAGGTGCTATCTTTGCTGCGCCATCACCGATCGATAGTCTTTCCTTAAAAGAATTTAATAGGGCGGGTTTTAAAGAAGACGACCTTTCAGCTAAATTCTACTATACGCTCTGGCGATTGAAAGGATTAACAACATATAATCGCAGCAATCTACCTGAACAAATCTCGATGATGCTAAAAGGTCGCGAGGTATTCAATATTTATACGATCAAAAATGGCGAATTTGTTAAATTAACCGAAATATCAAAGTAACAAAGGAGTTGTAAATGGCCAAGAAGGACAAAAAGGGGATGAAAGATAAGAAAGAGAAGAAAGAGAAAAAGCAGGAACAACTAATCGATGTTAAATTTACCAAGAAGAATATGCTCTTCTTTGGAATAGGTGTTGTTTTCGTTATAGTGGGTTTTATCCTCTTAGCTGCGGGTGATATCGTATTAGCTCCGATACTCCTCATTCTCGGTTACCTGGTTTTCTTCCCGCTGGGCATCCTCTTAAAGTAATTATACCGAAATTAGCCAACGCCGTTTGTGATTGAAGCCAAGGACATAAAGGATTTTGGAAAGCAAATTGGTATCGATCAAATACGAATAACTACTGCAGAACCATTTGACCAGGCGCTTGCTGGTTTCCAAGTTCAAAGGACAAAAGGGTTGTTCACTGACCGACGTCATCGTCATTTTGAAAACATCGAACAGTTTTATAATGTACGGCTTGGATTTCCCGAAGCACGTTCAATAATCGCAACTTGCCAGTGTTATCTTACCGATGAAAAAACCGACCTGTCTGAACCGGATGATGCGCATGGTCTTATCGCTCGTTATACCTGGCGTAACTACTATCAAGGATTGAAAAATAAGCTAAAAAAACTCGGTGATTTCATCCATGATAAAAGCGGTGCATCTTTTCGCGCGTATTCAAATGGTCCAGTCGCTGAAAAACCGATCGCTGTACGCAGTGGTATCGGCTATTATGGAAAACACAGTGTCGTCATCAATGAAACATTCGGATCATGGATCGTGCTCGGCGAGATCCTTACTGATATTGAGCTTGAACCGGATAATGCGCTCGATATTGACTGCGGTCAATGTCAAGACTGCATTAATGCCTGTCCTACTCATGCTATTGTCGCACCGTATATTATCGACCGAAAGCGATGTATCCAGGAGCTTACCAATTGGGTGGGCATACTTCCTGATGATATCGCTTTGGCTTGGGGAAACCGACTGTATGGTTGTACAATATGTCAGGATGTTTGTCCGGTAAACAGCAAAGTCGCCATGCGTAGTCCCCGGGCAGAACCGGGTTATGTTGGTCCTTCAATATCACTTACTGCAATTCTCGATATATCTGAAGGGGAATACCGAAAAAAATACATGAATAATCAAATAACTGCTCAGTGGATCAATTTCAGCGCGATAAAAAGAAACGCACTGGTTTGCCTCGGTAATATCGGCGATAAAAAATATCTACCTGTTCTCGAACGTTTTCAAAAGTCTAACGATAAAATCCATGCAGTGACTGCACAATGGGCGATCACCAGAATTGTAAATGGCTGATCTTAAAGAAAAAATAAGAAGCTTGATCATCAACTATAAACAGGCACCAGCTATGGTCTGGCGGCGCTGTAATGCGCATATGAGCTACCGCTTTTCAAATATAAAAGGACACCATGCATCACCTCCTGAAACGGTAAATTTCTATCCTACTGATCGTTGTAATCTAAAATGCTCAATGTGCTTCGAACGTCTCCGTAAACCAAGACCGGAAATGCAGTTGTTAGATTGGCAGATGATAATCGACCAGATCAAGAAATTCCGACCTCGCATTCATTTATCCGGCGGAGAACCGTTTTTATACCCACATATTATTGATTTGATAACTCTTATCAAAAAAGAAAATCTCTTTTTAGTAATCACCACGAACGGCACCCTTTTAAACAAACACGCTAATGACATAGTTGTCAGTGGAGTAAACAGACTCCATATTTCTATTGACGGTCCGGAAAAAATACATGACCGTATACGCGGGGTACCTGGCACTTTCAAGAACATAATGGAAGGGTTGAAGAAGATAAAAAAACTGCGCGGCGCAGGTTATCTGCCGGTTATCCGGATAAATTCCATGCTCAACCTAAGTAATCCAGCAGCTATGCAGGAAGTAATCAGTATCGCATGTAATATTGACGCTAACAGTGTGCAGTTCCAGCATCCGCTTTTTGTAGATAAGCAGAACCTCACCAGTCATCGGTTTTTCTTAAAGAAAAATTTGAAACTCGATCTGAACTACTGGCAAAATGCGAATATCAATATTGCAAAGCCCAAAGATTACCCGATGGCGAGCGAAATCATTCGTAACTTGCAGAATGAGCATAGCACCAATGTAACGGTATTTCCGGACATATCAGGAGCAGATTTAAAAATATATTATAGTAATGCAAATAATTTTTACCAAGCGTATCAAGGAACATGCCATGCCATGTGGAATACTGCGACGATACTTCCATCAGGAGACATGGAATCATGTCCTGATTATATAGTTGGTAATTGTCAGAAAGATAATTTCCTGTCCATCTGGAACAACGATACAATGAAGAAGCTGCGCCAGCGCATACATAGCAGGTATTTCTTCACAGTCTGCAGCGGCTGCTGTTTTTTCTATAGTTAAAAATGCGAAATCATCAACGAAAAACAGAAGCCGAGGCAGAATACTGGAATAAGGAGGCTGCTAATAAACATTGCGTTCCGGATATCAGAAATTTAGATACAAACAAGGATATATCGTATATATGGGATGATCCGGTAATTGAAGATATCGTTAGAGGCGAGTATCGAAGATTTATCATTAATAAGGCATTGGAAAAAAAGGACGGCGATGTTCTGGAAATAGGTTGTGGGACTGGCTGGCTTTCCTTGGAATTAGCTAGAGCCGGAATGAACGTAAAAGGTCTTGATCTGAGCGAAAAAAGAATCGCCATTGCTCAGAGATATTTCGAGCAACTAAAGAAAAAAGAAAATATCAAGGGCGCTATCGATTATATAGCATGCCCAGTACAAGAGGTGTCATTCAAAAAATCTGTTTTTGATCTGATAGTATGCTGGGATTCTCTACACCACATACAAAATATTGAATCAATAATGAAAAAAACAGCGCAATGGTTAAAGTCGGATGGTCAACTGATCATCTTTGAGTATATCGGCTTACCATTCCTAAATAAAATTATCATTATGATTATTTATGCACTTCCTATGATCAACAAAACAGGGATATTAAAAAAAATAAGAAGCAAAATTACAAATGATAATTCCACGCATAAAGCGCCCCTTGAAGGGATAACCGGATTGGAGATGTTGCGTGCCGTAAAAAGATATCTCGAGTTAAAGACTTTTAAAACGACACTCGCCATAAGCTACTACGTAGCGCCTTACATATGCGGGAACAGATCGTTAAAACATAAGCTTGTCAGGCTCTTGAAGAGATTGGATGATGCTATAACAAATTTACATTTCTTGCGCGGGCAGTATATTTTTTTATGGGCAACAAAAAAAAGTGAAAGACCGTTGACTTTAAGAAATGTGTAGATATAATGTACCATGACAGAAGAAAAAAAAGATGAAGCACAGGAACCAAGCGAAGAAAAAGAAGAACAATTACCCTTACTTGACGAGCCTATTAAAGTAAGCGATTATGTATACCTGACCTTACTATCTCTCGAAGGCAAAGCCTGGGCATACCTGGATTTTGTCGCTCACCCGGAAACTCAAAAGCATAAGAAAGATATTAGCGAGGCGAAACTCGCGATCGATGCAATGGATGTTCTTTATAAAACCGTAGAACAACAGCTGAGCCCTGAACAAAAGAAAGACCTGCAAACCCGGCTCACAAACCTGCGGTTGAATTTTGTTAAAAAATAGAACAAAAAAAACATTCCTGATCTGTTCGTTGATTGGGGTTTTGTTCCTCGTTGTTTACCTCTTCTCGCTCTGCCCGACTGTTTATCTCATAGATTCAGGTGAACTTGCTGCAGTAAGCTATACTCTGGGCATTGCTCACCCAACCGGTTATCCACTATACACGCTCATTTCATATTTTTTTGCTCATCTACCTGGTGAAGCAATTTTTAACCTTAATCTATTATCCGCTTTTATTACTATTTGTGCAGCAGTTTTTCTATACTTGCTGGTCTATGATATCATTAAGGAAAGGATCGCGGCAATAATACCGGTGATAATATTCTCTTTTGCACCCACGGTCTGGCGTATCTCAGTTACCAATGAAGTATACCCGCTGACCGCCCTGCTCAGCATTATGATACTTTTTGCTTTATACAAATTGCGCAATGTCAAACACTTTTATCTAATTATATACCTGATGGGCTTGGCCTTTACTAATCATATCATCGTATTCTCGCTCGCTGTACCGGTCTTTGTATACCTTATTCTAAAATACCGACCAGGTTTCAATAAGGTCATATTGGCGCTCATCTTCGCGCTTTTTGCCATTTCTATGTATGTCTATCCCATCGCCCGCACAAATGGGAATGCTGCTCTTGCCTGGGGAAATACCAATGATCTCCAGCGTTTATTCTGGCACATAACTGGAAAACAATACCGGATTTGGATGTTTTCGCAATCTGTGCAAGAGTTGACGAAAAACCTGTCGAGTGGTTTGACAATGCTGCTAAGAGATTTTTTGTATGTTATGATCATCCCTGTATTGATGGGTTTTTATTATCTTTTCAAAAAAGAACGGAGCCGATTCTGGCTCTTGATCAGCATCTTTCTTATCAATATTTTTTATGTTATTAACTATTCAATACCTGATATCCAATCCTACTATCTACCGGCTTTTATAAGCCTCGTAATTTTTTCAGCATACGGTATAAAAATGATTAAAAAATACATGAAACTTTATGTTGTGCTTCCTGGTGCGTTGATCTTCATACTCCTCAATTACCATACGTGTACTCTGCGCAATAACACTTTTGCCATGGATTACAGCCGTTCCCATCTTGAGCAATTACCAAAAAACAGTCTTGTCATCTGTGCATTTTGGGATATCTACTCACCTATGATCTATTTAAAAGAAGTAAATAATACTTATCAAGACCTTGTGATCATAGATAAAGAGCTGCTGCGCCGCACCTGGTATATCAAATATATTCAAACTGAATATCCGGGTTTTTATAATGGAGTTCGTACTGCTATTGATGATTATCTTGAAGAATTATTCAAATTCGAATATGGTAAATCTTATGACCCTCAGGTCATTCAAAGGAAATTTATATATATGCTTGAGGCTTTCATGCGATCAAGGATGCAACAGGGCGTGTATCTTGCGATGCCCTCGCCTGACCGCGACCTTGACCAATCACTCCCCCATTACTTGCGCATTCCAAGAGGGCTGGTTTATGAAATAAAAAAAGATACTGCTGGATACATGCCCTTTGATTTCACCAAACTCGATATCAATAGGCCAGAGATCATGAATGATGAACGGTTAGCCTATAGCATAGCGGTTGCCCGTAATATGGTCAATAAGAATATTCAGTATCTAACTACTCTGGGTATGAATGAATCTGCTTTCCAGGCAAAGGCATGGCTTGGAGATTTTTAAGGTCCGACTCTTGACTTTTTTTCGCCAATCTCTATAATTCAAGATGAAAAAGGCGGTTATTGCCCTGGGCGGCAATGCAATTGCAGCAACGGGCAAAGAAGATATCCATCAACAATTCGCAAATACCCGCAAAAGCCTTGAAGGTATCGTAGAACTCATTCAAGAAGGCTATAACCTGGCGATCAGCCATGGTAATGGTCCCCAGGTCGGTAATGCCCTATTAAGAGTTGAGCGTACCGCCGAAGATATACCGGCACTTCCTTTGGGTGTTATTGTAGCCGATACTGAGGGTGGTATGGGCTATATGATCGAACAAAGTCTTCTAAATCGTTTGCGCAGCATCGGTATAGAACGTGAGGTTGCAACGATCATAACCCAGGTAGTTATTGACCCTGATGATCCATCGATCAGGAATCCAACCAAATTCATCGGACCTTTTTATACCAAAGAACAGGCTGAAGATCTAATTATCAATTTCGATTGGATCATAAAAGACGATTCTGGTCGCGGCTTCCGTCGTGTCGTGCCTTCTCCAACGCCCTTGAGAATAGTTAATCGCAGGATCATCCAGCAACTCGTTGACCAAGGTGTCGTGGTCATTGCGGCAGGCGGTGGCGGTATACCGGTTTATGTTGAGATCGACGGTTCTTATGAAGGGATCGATGCAGTTATCGATAAAGACCGCGCTTCAGCAGTATTAGCAAGGGATATAAATGCCCAAACATTTCTCCTGCTAACAAATGTTGATTATGTATATTTGAATTACAATACACCACGCCAAGAGATAGTAGAAGAACTAACTGTATCCCAGGCAAGTAAGTATCTTGCCAAGGGACAGTTCCCTGCCGGAAGTATGGGTCCAAAGATCGAAGCTGCAATTAGTTTTCTTGAATACGGTGGCAAAGAAGTAATAATAACTTCAATGGATAAAGCCAAACAGGCTCTTTTGGGAAAAGCCGGTACAAAAATAGTAGCTGACCCATCAATATGATGAATCAGCTACTTGAAAATTAGTAGGAAGTACTCTACCAGAAAATCCTACTGTATTACTGGTAAATTTCTATATCTTGATCTTTTCAGCCATATCACCGAAAATCGGCATTTTCCAGTATTTACCGGTGAGGGCTTGAATCATACCGATAATGGCAAAAACACCCATAACAATGAGCGCAAGCCATTCGATAATCATGAACAAAATACCGACATATGGTATAATGCTCAAAATAGTGAAAACAATGAGAACCGCGATAAATGCTATGGTTAACACCATACCCTGTTTACCATGAAACACGGCGAATTTATTGTCTTTCTTGGCCAGGATAGGAACGAGAAACAGAAGTCCCCAATACCCGATAAAAGCAAATAATTTTCCTTCCTCAATAGATTTATCTTCTTCTGGCATTTTACCTCCTTTATGGTAAAGTATATATGATATTTAGAAAAAGTCAAGAACAAAGAACAGTAAAGCGTAAGGAGTAATGCGTATTGCGTCCTATTATCCACTGCATAATGCACTTTACGCTCTACGCCCTACACATCACGCTCCACTGGCAGTCCCGGGTCAACAAAAACTACATCTTCACGCATGAGTATCACACTTCCTGGTTTACCTTTTTTATTTTTCTTGAGATACTTACGCTGCGTATACGAAACAGGAATATTTTTTTGTTTCTTAGCTTTGCTAAAGTATGCAGCAATCGCTGCAGCATCTTGAAGATCCCTTTTATTGGGTCGCTGCCCGCGTGGTATTTTAGCTTTGAGAATGACATGCGCTCCTTCATAATTCCTAATATGGAAAAAATAGTCATTTGGTCTGGCAAAAGAAAATGTCAACTCATTATTGGAACGAGCATTTCTGCCTGTATAGACGACAGAACCTGATGCCAATTTGAAAATGCGATACGGTTCGGCTTTTTTAATTTGTTCACGTTGCGTTTTTAGTAAAGCCGGTATTACAAAAGAAGGATCTTGTATTTTTTCGATTTCCTCTTCTAATCGGCTCATCTTATTTTTTATCTTCGGCACACCCCGCTTGATTTTTTTGTATTCTGAAAAATAATATTGTGCATTCTCTTGAGGGGTCATTACAGGATCAAGCGATATTATTATTTCTTCATCTTTATTTTTATATGGGTTTTTTGCGGCGATTCGTCTTGAGCCTTTTTTAATTTTTGCCAGGTTAATAAGGATAAGTTCTCCCTTGATTCGATAGGATTCGATCTCGTTCCTGTTCAACATTTTCTTCTGTAAACGTAACAGCTGTTGTTTAATGCTTTTTATCCGGGCTGTTTTGCGAGCGGCGTCTGATTCGCCATCTTTTATCGCAATGAATTGCTTGAATCCATCCTCAAAAAGATGATTAAAAGAGCTGTACTCTTTCAAAAACTTCGAGGCAAAAAGACTCATCTGAAAAGGATTTGTCGACACGATACGCGCTTTTACTTCACCACTCAATAAAGCTTTTTTAAGATAACTGATACGCGCCGGAGTCAATTCCACTGATAGGTTTTTATCCAGACCCTCAAATTCATGGAGTAAAAATTCCTGAAACTTTAACGGCTGCTTTTCGTAAACACTTTGGAGTTCTTGTTCGGTAACATCAATTATTGATCTCTTTGGTTCCTTTTCAATATACCTTGAATAAAGTTTCTTCTCGAACTTCTTTGTTTTAAGAACAAGGTTAGGAGCCTCGCGATAAAGCGATAAAATGAGTTGAGTACTATTTTTCTCAAGAATAAGTCGAAGAACCGGACTAAAACCATTTTGTTCAATGCATTTAATACGGCTCAATACAACTGGCTGGGAGAATTTTTCCAGTTTATCAAAACCTGCTTTCACGCGTTCTGATAAATACATCGCAAGCATTTCAGGATATAGAGAAACAAACAAAGCTTGTTTGCCGATCGCCAACTGCAGCAATCTTTGCTTGATGCGGATCTCATCGATATAGCGACCACTTATCCTACTTTCTATCTCTGCAAGGAGCAGTTTAAGATAAATCCCGTTCATGGTCTTACCGAATAGAAATCATCGATGAAATCAAGATAATGCTGATGATCGCCGGCAATTGGTTCGTAAATAATCAAGCACTCTGGTCATATCGTCAGGCAGGCCGACGCGATATGTCACATCTTTATTTATACGCGGATGTTTAAATGTCAACTCGGACGAGTTCAATGCCTGGCGGTCGATGAGTGCAAGTATCTCTTTAAATTTTGGCAGGTCTGTACCTTTTCCTATCACTCCTGGACTCCTGCCGCCATAATCCTTATCGCCAATGATCGGACACCCGACGTGCTTGAAATGAACTCTAATTTGATGTGTTCTGCCAGTGATGAGAGATATTTCAAGATGCGTAGCCAAAGTAAAGCGTTCTTTAACGATATATCTGGTTGTTGCGCATTTTGATGAAAGCGGTGTCACCGCCATTTTTTTCCGGTCTAACCCGCTTCGACCGATCGGTGCTTCGATTATGCCGTCCGGCATACCCGGATAGTTCCAGCATAAAGCATCATACTTTTTCTTAACGAATCTTTTTTCAATCGCCCGAGCGATCTTGTGCAGTGCATCATCGGTCTTGGCAAACAAGATCAGCCCGGTTGTATCTTTATCAAGACGATGCAATACACCCGGTCGCACCCGATCACCCAAGGTCGGTAAACGACCGCAGTGATGGAGCAGAGCATTTACCATTGTGTGTTCGAAATTACCGCGCGCCGGGTGCACAACAATACCCTTCTCTTTATTGACGATTATTATATCATCATCCTCATGGATAATTTCAAGTGGAATATCTTCGGCTTTTATCTCTGGAGCCAGTTCCTGCTCAAAGCTTACATATATTTCATCACCATTTTTTACCCGGTAGGAATGTTTGACCGGATGATCATTTATCAAAACCTTACCTCTATCGATCAGCTTCTGTGTTAAATTGCGCGAGATACCGATACCTGAAATTATCAGGTAATGGTCGATTCGTTTACCCCTCTGTCTTTCAGCAACTGTCCTGCGGAATTCTTTAAGGCTTGCTTTTGCCAAGAAGTTTCTTCTCCAAGCTGATTATCTGCTCGATACCCCGGGCACCTATGTCGATCATTTCATTGAATCCTGTGCGGTCTACGGGAACGTGTTCAGCAGTTGCCTGGACCTCGATCAGTTTTCCCCGACCAGTCATGACAAGATTCATGTCGATATCAGCTGCACAATCCTCTTTATAACACAGGTCGAGCAGCATTTCTTTATTGACAATACCAACACTTATTGCTGCGACAAAGTCGATTATCGGAAAAACAGAGAATTCTTTGTTAACATTCATTTTTTCAACCGCACTATAAAGAGCAAAAAACGCTCCATTGACAGCAGCGGTCCTTGTTCCACCATCAGCTTGAATAACATCACAATCAATAATAAATGTTCTCTCCCCAACCACGCTAAGATCAAAAATTGGTCTCAAGGAACGGCCGATGAGTCTTCTGATCTCTTGCGTACGCCCGCTCAAACGGCCAGTTCTTGCCTCACGCTGGGTCCGCTCTTTAGTCGAGGCTGGTAACATTGAATACTCAGCGGTCAACCAGCCCCTACCCTGACCAAGAAGAAACGGCGGTACCCGCTTCTCAACGCTAACTGCACAAAGGACCTTTGTTTTTCCAAAAGAAATAAGGCAAGAACCTGCTGGATATTCAAGGTAATCAAGTTCAACTTTAATATCCCGCAATTGTTCAGGTTTTCTCTTGTCGACGCGCATCATTTGGTTCCTTTAAGTGCAACTCTTGAGAAGTTTTTCATCGGTTCACCCAGGAAGCGCTCACCGATCTCTTTGAAATTCATTGATAGATCGGTCAGATAGATCGTCAAAGTACCATCTTTTGCATTGCGTTTAAGATCCAATCTTCGTAATTCCTCCGCCACCTTGGTACCTACCTCTCGCGAGGCATCAACGTAATTGATCTTGCCCATGATCTTCCGGAAGACCGGCATTAATAAAGGAAAATGCGTACACCCCAAAAGCACGGTATCAACATCATCGTCTTTGAGTGGTTTAAGATATGTCTTGGCGACAAGATCAGTTGCCGGATGGTCAAGCCAACCCTCTTCAACGAGCGAAACGAACAAGGGACATGCCTTGCCTAATACTTCGCATCTTTCGTCTAAATTGCGAAAGGCTTTTTCATAGGCACCGCTGTATATTGTTAGACTTGTCCCGATGACACCGACTTTATGGTTTTTGGTCAACTTTACTGCCTTTTCAACACCTGGTTGAATTACACCAATAACCGGCACGGACACATGCTTTCGGACAATATCGAGCGCAACTGAAGTCGATGAATAACAAGCAATAATGATGAATTTTGCACCTCTTGAAATAAGAAATGCAGTATTTTCCAATGAGAACTCGATTATCGCATCAATCGATTTTGTGCCGTACGGCAAACGAGCGGTATCACCGAGATACACGATATTTTCGTTTGGCAGAATCCTGCGCATCTCTCTTACTACGGTCAGACCACCGATACCAGAATCAAAAATGCCGATTGGATTATCGCTCAATTATTCAATCTCCTCTCATAATTTTCAATATAGTCCCTGATCCCGTTGTAAATACAGTAAGCAAGTTTTTTCCTGAATGCTTTCTGCTTGAGCAGCTTTTCTTCTTCTAAATTAGATACAAAAGCACACTCAACGAGTACTGCGGGCATGTATGCGCCGCGCAATACATAAAACCCGGCCTGCTTGACGCCACGCGAAGGTACTTGTAATTGCTTTTTTGCATGATCCTGAATGTGCTCGGCAAACTTGTTCGACTCTTCAAGATGCGCAGTCTGTACAAGATCTACAAGAATATCGGTCACCATATCAGTGGGCTCCACGCCGTCGAATTTAAGTGACGCGTTTTCCCTCATGGCAACCGCACGCGCTTCGGTAGTGCGCGCTTCAGAGAGGAAATAAGTTTCAAAGCCGGTCATTTTCGCGCTCTTTCCTGATGCATTGCAGTGAATACTTATGAATAGATCAGCACTATTACGATTGGCGAAATCGGTCCGCGCCTTGAGTGAAAGATACTTATCTTGATCCCTGGTCATAATTACCTTGATATTCAGTGAATCGGCGATGTAATCGCGGAGGAATCCGGCGATCCCAAGATTAGCATCTTTCTCATATAATCCCGTTTTACCAACTGCACCCGGGTCAACACCACCGTGTCCAGGGTCAATAACTATCAAATGAATTTGTTTACTTATCTTGTGGAAAAAGATAACCTCATTGCCCCTTTCCAAGTAAGCATTGATGTCTTCGACATCAAATTCCAGACTCGTATAGGTATTAAAACGCGACAACTTTGCTGAAGTCACCGCGCCGACTGATTTAAGATTGTCCGTTTTCTTGTACTGGCCATCGATCTCAACGATTACTTTCTTAACCAGATATTGAACATCAAAATCTATTTCTTTTTCCCACTCGAATTTCAATACTGTAGAATCACCCCTTGTCGAAAGTATTATATTTTTGATCAATGGTGCTTCCTTAAGTTCTTTAATGAATATCAACTTGTCAAAAACCCCACCTAAAGTAGGGATAATTTCATTAACTGGAAAATAGACGTCGCCATTGATAAAAAGCGGTGGAAAAGGTAAATTTTTCGCTGTACCATTACAGACGATCAATGCGATATCACCAATAATAGCGAGATTATTATCTCCAGCAGTTAGCAGTAATCTTTGCGTCCTATGGTCTTGCACATAATGCAATCCAAGGAACCCGGCAATAGGTTTTAAAGGTAAGTAATCTTGGAATTCAACACGTTCGGTTTCAACATTTATGTTTGTATCGAGGTATGCGACTTCATACTGATGAGGTAATAATAAGAAAAGTGATAATAATAAATGGATCATCGTACTGCCTTTTTTATTTTGTCGACCTTACGCTCTATTTCCCTTTTGAGGAGCTTTTCTTTCTTGTCGTAGAGACGTTTACGCCGACATGCACCAAGCGTGACTTTTGCATAACCGTTGTCGTTAAAGTAGATTTTTAAGGGTATCAGAGTATTCCCGCGTTGCTGGACCAGTCCATAGAGCTTTTTAATCTCTTTGCTATTTAAAAGGAGCTTGCGTTTTCGTTTGGGCTCGGATTTGCCGATCGTGCTGTGTTTATACGCTGAAATATGTAAATTAAATAAAAAAACCTCACTATTATACACACCACCATAAGCATCGCTCATCGATACATTACCCTGGCGCAGCGATTTTACTTCACCACCAATGAGCACGATGCCTGCTTCATAAGTATCAATGACAAGGTAATCATGTTTTGCTTTGCGATTTGTCGCGACAACCTTCACCGCGTATTATATCCCCAATTTCCAGCAAAGTCAAGTTCCACCTGGATTCTAAACGTTGACAGATTAAGAATTCTGACTATGATTAATTAAATGATCACTTTTGATAATGTTACCAAAGTCTATCAAAAAGACTGGGTAGCATTACAGGATATTTCATTCTTCATTGAAAAGGGCGAGTTTGTCTTTATCAACGGCATGACCGGTGCTGGCAAGAGTACTTTGTTGAGAATGATATACAAGGATGAAGAACCGACCAAAGGCACGGTAAAGGTATTAGACCAGAATTTAAGATTCTTGAAAAAGAAGAATATTCCTAAATTGCGCCGAAAAATAGGGGTTATTTTTCAGGATTTTAAATTGCTCCAGGATCGTACGATCGAAGAAAATGTCGCCTTTGCCCTTGAGGTGACCGATACACCACCGCGTGATCTGAGAAAAAAAATGATGGAAATCCTGACTTACTTGCGTCTCAGTCATAAAAAATTCTCATTTCCTTACCAGTTATCAGGCGGTGAACAGCAGAAGGTCGCTATTGCTCGAGCACTGGTTAGGGATCCTTATATACTCCTTGCCGACGAGCCCACTGGTAACCTTGACGAAAAGAGTTCACAGGAAATCATCGATGTTTTACTCGATATCAATTACAAAGGGACGACTGTGCTCATGGCTACTCATAACCTGAAACTCATCAAAAAGGTCAAGAAGAGGATGCTCCGAATAGAAGACGGCAAACTCGCATCGGATAACTAAACATGGCTCTGCGCATAGGCATACGAGAAGGGATCCGGACGATAACAAGAAATGCTTCATTGTTCCTGTTATCGCTTCTTGTGACATCGATATCGCTTTTTCTTTTATCGCTCTTTGCCTTTGTCACCGTCAACCTATACCATTTTCTCAATATTCTCGATGAGAAGATCGAAATTATCGCGTTTCTCGAAGAAAATGCTGACTATACATCGCTCAGATCAAATATTTTGAGGATCAACGGAGTGCGCGAGGTCATCTATGTTTCCTCAGATCAAGCTCTCAAGGATCTGCAGGCTGAATTAAAGGACACAGAAGAAGTGCTCAGTGTTTTTGAAACTAATCCCTTACCTGCTTCGCTGCGCATCAAATTACTTTCGAAATTCCGAAATGCCCAAGGGCTTGAGGAAATCAGCAGCAAGGTTATGCTCTTACGCGGGATCAGAGAAACTATCTACGGTGGAGAACTCGTTGATCAACTGAAGAGAATAACGAACGTTATTACTGGTTTTGATATAGGTTTATTGCTGATAATAATCTTTTCCGTGGTCTTCGTAATATTTCAAACAATAAAACTTACAATATTCGCTCGCGCTACAGAGATCGATATAATGAAACTTGTCGGTGCCTCAAATTCTTTTATCGCCATCCCCTTTACATTTGAAGGTATTGTACAGGGACTCCTGGGTGGTTTCATTGCATTTATTTTAACGGTCGTGGCTGACCGGGTTGCTATCTCTTTCTTGAGTAATATCTACTTTCCACAAGGGTATTTCTTTCTCGGCAGCTTAGTCTGTGGTCTAATATTCGGTACCTTTGGTTCAAGTCTTGCACTACGAAAGTTTTTAAAATGAATTTAATAATAATATTTTTATGCCTTGTTACCCAGATTTCAGAGAAGCAGAAAGAATTAGATGCGCTTAAGACAAAACTAACCTCAGTAAGAACAGAAATAACGCAACTGGAAAAACAAAAGATCGGTACCCTTGCCCACATCGAGAAAATAGATGAAGGCATAAATCTAACCGTAGAGTACATCGATGAATTGACATCTCAAGAAAGCCGCGAAAAGGAAAACGTCTACGCGTTGACGAAAAATATCGCAAAACTTGAATCAAAAATGAAAGTCCGTATCAATGACCTACGCGAACGCCTCGTTCGTCTTTACAAGTGGACACCATTCTATAAACTTGAGATCCTCTTTTCGTCAAAATCTTTGCCTGAAATACTTTCTTCGTCTTACTATTTGCAGATCCTTGCTAAAAACGATCAGCAGGCTTTCTTTGAATTTAAAGCGGATTGGGAGCGATATCTTACCGATAAAAAAATGCGTGAAGAATTGATCGGGATACTGGAACAGAGAAAAGTCGAGAAGGAAAGTGAATTAGGACAGCTCAGCGATGAGCGCAAAATGAAAAAAGATATTCTCAACCAGGTCGCCAAAGAAGAGAGCAATAAAATACAACTTGAAAAGGAACTCAAGAGCGCCCAACGTAAGCTCGAAGAGTTGATCGTTAAGCTTGAAAAAGAAAGGGTAATAGTACAAAGTTCGAATCAGTATGTTGAAAAGAAAATGGGTACCTTACCCTGGCCTTGCCGTGGAAGTGTCGTAACAAGATTCGGTAAAATAGTTCACCCGAAATACAATACCCAGACAAAAAATAATGGCATCGATATCAGTGCAAGTTATGGTGATAATGTACACTCAGTGGCACCAGGCAAAGTCGTATACGCTGACCGCTTTATGGGCTACGGTAACCTTGTGCTTATTGATCATCTGGATGGCTACTATTCATTGTATGGACACCTTGCTGAAATGCTCGTCGATGTCGGACAAGAAGTTGCTGAAGGTAGAATCCTTGGCAGGATCGGTGAAAGCGGTTCGCTCTCCGGACCGATGTTACATTTTGAACTGCGTAAAAACGGCAAGCCTGTAGACCCCCTGGCGTACCTTAAGTAAATAAACAGTAATTGGTAATTGAGTAAATAAGTAATTGAAAGACGTTTTAATCGTTTTGAACGTTTCTTTACATAGTATATCAGGACATCAGAAGATCAGCCGGATGTATATCAGAAAACCAGGATATCAGACAATCTGGTTTATTCGGTTTTTTAGTTTATCTGGTCTTTTGATGACTTAATTACATAATGACACAATGACAATTGCTTTACAGTTCTTCGCTCTACGCTTTACTCGCTACGCACTACTCTTTATGCTTTTCTTCCTGGTGCCTAGTGTCTAGTATCCTCTGTGCTCTTACTAAATATGCAGTATGGGTGATACCGCGTTCTCGGGGTCGGACGCCCTGCTCCCGGACCAGCATGTCCCGCTCAATAATTTCACTGACACGTATACGTATGAAATGATTTTCTTTTAAAGCATCGACTGTTCTCTTTACTTGTTCGATGTTGGGACTCCAGGAAACAAGATGATGACCGCCTTTTAAAACAGTCGCGGCAACCGGTACGATCGCCCATGGTTCAGGTACATCAAGAAATACTGCATCGATAGCTTGTTTATCAAAGCCATCCTGAACAACATCACGACAGTAAAATTTTACATTCTTTATATAACCCGCGCGTTCGATGTTACGCTTTGCATTATCGAGGAACTCCTCACGCCTTTCGTATGAAAAAACCATCCCGTCAGGAGCAACAAGCTTGGCTAATACCATAGTTAAAGCTCCACTACCCGTACCTACATCAATGACCTGCGAACCAGGACCAACTGCGGTTTCGACAAGAAGATAGCCGAAGTCTTTGGGATAGACAATAGTTGTTTTTCGCTTTACCTTGAACATAAGGTCAGCAGTCGATGGTCTTAAACAATAATATTCATGACCGAGGTGCGTTTCACCGATATAACCAAATGGCTTTCCGATAATCTCGTTCAGCTCCATATTACCGAGGTCTGAAGAAAGATGCAGGTTCTCTGATACCTGAACCAGGTACTTACGTTTGACGTCCAGATATATAATAACCAGGTCACCTACTTTCATAGCATTGTCCTTATGCACAGAATCATCCATGTCTTTACTCATGTATTTCTACCGTGAATTAATTATACCGAGCTCCTGACCGATCGATTCAAATCTCTCAAGACAATAATCGATATCCTCCTTGCTATGTTCGACCGAGAGATTCAATCTGATGCGCTCCTTGTTCTGGGTAACTATTATCTGTTCAAAAAACAACTTTTTTGTGAACTCACCCGCTTCTTCATTATTCTTAAAGGTCACTACGACCATTGGTGTATTGCTATCAGAATAAAATCCCAGTTGCTTTAAACGGGTGATCATATAGCGACTGTGCTTCCATAATGTCTGTATTTTTTTATTTTTGCCTCGGTCTGATTTGATCAACTCAAGGCCAGCGATAACGACTGATAACATGAATTGAGGTAATGGTTTCAGCAATTCCGTCATATTTTCTCTGATCTTATTGATCAAGTATTTTTTGGCGCCGACATAACATCCAAACCCACCGATAAATCTACTATAGCTGCCGATATCGATATTTACCGCTTCATAGAGGTTGAAAAAATCGACAAACCCGCGGCCTTCACGCCCGAGTAATCCAAATGAGTTCATTTCATTGGCAATGATCATGCATTCATTTGTGGTTGCTATTTTTACAAGATCATTGACCGGTGCCACCTTACCGAGCCACTCATATACTCCATCGATGATTATGACTTTTTCACTCTTGGCACTCAGGAGTTTATCCAATTGCTCCAGGTTTTTATGGTCGTAGTACTCAATATTACGGTACTGCAGTACGGCAAGAATACTCGGCGAAGTTTCATAATCGACAAAAAACGCTGTTTTGTTATCATAAATCGAAAATAGTGCAAGGAGTGCGGTCGCTTCATCCGAGAAAACGAGCAAACCGTCGAGTTTTTTTATCTCCAGCATTCTTTTTTGCAGCTGTTCCATAACTTTGCTACGTTCACCAGCTGATACAATACCGTTCGCTTCGATCTCTGCCCTGGCAACGTCCTTCAGATATTCATTATTTCTCAGATGAAAACAATCATAGACAACAAAATTCAGATACTTTTTGTCTTCATAAATAAAATAAGGTTCTGAAGGAAGAAAATCAGGGATTTTGCTTTCGTCACTGAAAAGATGAACCTGGTAAGGCTTCATGTCGTAGTCCTCCCACAACATTTTTTATATTTTTTCCCGCTGCCGCAGGGACATGGGTCATTGCGTCCCACCTTTTTCTCAGCGCTAACTGCTGTGGATTTTTGTGGTGGTGCACCCGGTCGTACAGTGCTTGGTTTATATTCTGTCGTTCGCTGAGACTTCCGCTGTTTTGGGCCGGGCTGGGCGCGGAATATCAACCCTGATGCATTTTTGGCGATATCCACGAGTAATTCATCATACATCTTGAAGGATTCTTGTTTGTATTCGATCAGCGGATCCTTTTGCGCATAGGCGCGTAACCTGATACCTTCTCTTAAAGCATCCAACCCATAGAGATGATCACGCCATTTATTATCGATAGTCCCAAGCAAGACGAATCTGAGCAATTCTTGAAACACTTCTTCACCAAGCTCCTGCTCTCGCCAGGAAAGTTTTTCCTTTGCCCGTTCAAGCAGAATGTCGAGCAGCTCTTCTTGCTTCATCCTTGGGATATTATCCTTTGGCAGCGCTATGTCCGTAAGGAAGAGCAGATTGAATTCAGCTTTTATCGCTTCCCAATCCCACTCTTCAGGATTGGTCTTTGCATTAGTATATTTCCAGAGAATATCCTCTATTGCCTCATCAAACAACTTCATCGACATCTCTTTGAGGTTCTCACCTTTAAGAATTCTATCTCTTCTCTTGTAGATCTCTTCCCGCTGTTTATTCATCACATCATCATATTCTAATAGATGCTTTCTGATCTCGAAATGATTTTCCTCAACCCTTTTCTGGGCATTAGCGATCGCTCTTGTCACGAGCGGATGGGTAAGCGGCTTTTGCTCTTCTCCGCCAAACCGGTCCATGATATCAGCAACCCGGTCAGAACCAAAAATCCTCATTAGATTATCCTCGAGTGACAGAAAGAATTTCGTAGAACCTGGATCGCCCTGGCGACCACTTCGACCCCTTAATTGATTGTCGATGCGCCGCGCCTCATGCCTTTCCGTTCCAATGATGTAGAGACCACAAGGAACATCATCAAGGCACTCTTTTTTCTGTTCATGATCACACTCAGAGCAATCACCGCTCAAACACTTTATACAACACCTGGTGCATGCAACAACACTCTTCCCGAGTTTAATATCAGTACCCCGACCCGCCATATTGGTCGCGATCGTTACTGCACCAGGTTGCCCGGCACTCGTTACGATAACGGCTTCTCTTTGATGATGCTTGGCATTGAGCACCTCATGAATTACGCCCCGCCGCTTGAGAAGCTTCGACAAAACCTCTGAGACATCAACCGAGGTTGTACCCACCAGGATCGGTCTTTTCTTTGCATGCCAGTTGACGACCTCATCTATGATCGCATTGTATTTTTCCCGACGCGAGCGATAAACAATGTCCTGATAATCGACCCTGCGCACCGGTTCCTTTGTTGGAATTTCAACAACATCCAGTTTATATATTTCCCAGAACTCATTAGCTTCAGTTGCAGCAGTTCCGGTCATGCCAGCTAGCTTCTTATACATCCGAAAATAGTTCTGAATAGTTATTGTCGCAAAGGTTTGAGTCTCTTCCTGGACACGCACGTGCTCCTTGGCTTCGATCGCTTGATGGAGTCCATCAGAAAATCTCCGCCCGGGCATCAATCGACCGGTGAATTGATCGACAATTATAACCCGACCTTCCTGAACAACATATTCAACATCCTTTTCAAATAGTGAATAAGCCTTCAGGAGCGCGCGCAAATTCGCGATTGTCTCGTTTTTCTTGGCATATTCCTGATAGGCCTTTTCTTTTGCAAATATCCTCTCCTTCTGTGTCAGCTTCTCTTCCTTATCTATTTCACCGATCTTTTCACTTAGATTCGGCAGTTCAAACATAGCCGGGTCATTAGGTGAAACAAACTGCGAACCCTTTTCGGTTAAATCTATAACGTTCGATTTCTCATCGATAACAAAATAAAGCTCATCATCTATTTCAGCAAACGATTTGTCGCGTAGATAATTAAGCTCAGTATTCTCGATCAATTTCTTGATACCCGTTTCCTGTTCGAGTTTCATAAGCTGACGATTCTTTGGCGACCCGCGTCTTGCCTGTAAGAGTTTTTTACCTATTTCTTTTTCATCTTCATTATTTTCGAGCATCTTTTTAGCATCGGCAACGATCCTATTGATGAAAACGGTCTGGGCTGAATTCAAGCGCTGAACAACCGGGCTTATCTCGTTAAAAGCTTTGGTCTCATGCTCAACCGGACCGGAAATTATCAACGGGGTCCGCGCTTCATCGATAAGGATACTATCGACCTCATCAACTATCGCATAATTATGGGGTTTTTGAACTTTATCCTCGAACCGCCAGACCATGTTATCGCGCAAGTAGTCAAAACCGAACTCATTATTGGTACCGTAGGTGATGTCACATTGATACGCTTCTTTTCTTAATTCATTATCTATACCGGACTGGAGAACACCGACCGTTTGACCGAGTGATTCATAGACCGGACCCATCCACTCACGGTCACGTTTTGCCAGATAATCATTGACCGTTATCAAATGCGCACCCTTGCCAGTAAGACCGTTCAAATAGAGCGGCATCGTAGCAACGAGCGTTTTTCCTTCACCCGTCTTCATCTCTGCGATCATCCCCTCATAAAGCACGACCGCACCAACCAACTGGACATCAAAAGGTACCATGTTCCACTCGGTCTCGATGCCGACAACATCCCATTTTTTACCAAGGAGCCGGCGACATGTTTCTTTAACGAGTGCAAAAGCCTCGGGCAGCACATCATCGAGTGGTTCACCCTGCCCGATCCTTTTTCGCAGGTCTTCAGACGTTTTCAGGACATCCACATCTTTGAATTTTTCGAAGACCTCATTGATCTCTTCAACTCTGGGCCAGAGCTTTTTCATATCGCGCTCGGTCTGTGTGCCGAATATTTTACTCAATACTTTTAGCATGGTGATCTTCCTTCAATTATATAGAAGAATGTGAAACAGTCAAGAAAATATTATATTTCAACCACTTGTTAGACTTAAAACAGAGGTAGTCTGTTTAGTTTATCGAGGATCTTTGAGCTATTCCCAGGGGATCTCGGAAGCGCGGTATGAAGATCTCACTAAAGGACCGCTAATTACATGTTTAAAACCCATCTTTTCACCGAGGTCTTTGAATTCTGCGAACTCTTCTGGCGTGTAGTATTTTTGTACAAAATGATGCTTTTTTGTGGGCTGTAAGTACTGACCGATTGTCACTATATCTACACCATTGGCATGAAGGTCCGTAAGTGTTTCGATTATTTCCTGCTTTTCTTCACCCAGACCTATCATGATACCGCTCTTTGTACGCAGTTTCGGATCGAGCTTTTTTACTGTCTTTAAAACGCTTAATGATCTTTCATAACCGCATCTTCGGTCTCTGATATGTCGGGTGAGCCTCTTCACGGTCTCGACATTGTGACCGATAACAAAAGGACGCGCATCGATCACTTTTTGCAGATGAACTCGCTCACCGGCAAAGTCCGGGATAAGCGCCTCGACCCTGACCTGGGGATTTTGTTTTTGTATCGCTGATATTGTCGATGCATAATGCTGACTGCCAAAATCATCGAGATCATCACGGTCTACAGAAGTTATTACGACGTATTTCAGACCGAGTTTTTTTATGACCTCAGCAACGTGAAACGGTTCTTGAGGATCGATTTTACCTTTTGGATTACCGGTTTCAACCGAGCAGAAACGGCAAGCGCGCGTGCAGACTTTTCCCAGAATCATGATCGTCGCGCTTTTTTTATTCCAGCATTCGTGCATATTCGGACAATGCGCTTCCTCACACACGGTTGAGAGGTTATATTTCTTGAGCAGGTCAAAAACTTCGCGAAAGTCATGTCCCGAAGGTATTTTAACTTTGAGCCACTCGGGTTTTTTTAAATAATCTCGTCTAAACATATTTTCCTTGAATCGATTTGAAAAACTGAGCAGAAGCTTTTAACGATGCTTTGCTTCACCTCTTCGATATCCACTGTACAACCGAGAATTACCTGCATCGAAGTCATCGTCACATTCTTCAAACCGCAGGGGACTATCAGGTTAAAATGCTCTAAATTTGTATTTACATTGAGAGCAAAACCATGGAAACTCACCCATCTCTTTACCGCGATCCCGATCGAACAGATTTTCTTTCCTTGGGTCCAGACGCCGATCATCTTTTCCCGCTTTTCTCCAGTGATATCGAAATCAGCGAGCGTTTTTATTACCGCATCTTCCATATTATTGACGAAGGGCTTAATACCTGCCAAACCTTCCTTCACATTGAAAATAGGATAGCCAACGAGCTGCCCAGGTCCATGATAAGTCACGTCACCACCCCGCTCGATCTCATAATATGATATCCCTTTTGCCTCGAGCAAATCGGGCGTGAATAATAGATTTCTCGCTTTGCCGCTTTTGCCCATGGTCATGACCGGCATATGCTCACCGAGCAATAGGGTATTGTCGATTTTTTTGTCTACTCTTTTTTTGTGGATCATTCTTTGGATATCCCAGACTTCCTGATAATCTTTTTGTCCCAGGTTGATAACATTAAATTTCTTGGATAAACTTATTTCACTCATGTTTTTCATTATTGCATCAGCTCGATAAACCCCGCTCATCCATGATGGGCGTGGGTAAATCGAGCCACTACTATTCACGGTTCGATAAATCGAACAACTACAGAATTAAGGTAACTGGAAATATTATGATCACTTGTTTACTGTGGCACTTATTGGTATAGGTTTGGTGGGCGGGCGGTATGTCGGTTGGATGACCTGCGCGATCGGGATACCGAGCTCGCGTGAAATGATCTTAGCGATGTGCTTGCGGCAGCCTTTGCCCTGGCAAAGCCCCATGGTGACACGGATAATACGCTTCAGGTCATCGATCGTACGGTAGCCTTCATGTATCTTCTTTACGATCTCTTCCTCTGCTACATCTTCACAGCGACAAATGATCTTCATAGTCCATTATAATCGAAATACGTACAGGGTCAAGCGTAATCAACCATTTAGCTAAAAAAGTATATCAGAAGATCAGCAAGAAGCATATCAGAAAAGCAGGATATCAGGGATTTTTACTAATGAATTTTCTATTCATTTCACTGATACCCTAATACGCTGATACTCTGATACACTATTCTTGTTTGTTTGGTCTTTTTGGTTTATCTGGTCTTTTTCGTCCATTTGGTTTGTTTAGTCTTTTGATGACTTAATGACTGCTATATTGCAGTTTTTCGCCTTACGCGCTACGCCTTACTCTTCAGTTTTTCACAGATTTTTCACAATTGCTCAGTAAATTGCCATAGCAAGGTGTATATTGACGATATCCAATCGAGCTTTATTATGTACAAGGAGGAGGATATGAACTGGAGGACTTTAATCACAGCTCTTGTATTATTGAACAACAGTCATTTTTTATTCGGTGAAGATACCGGGATAATCTCTGGTCGGGTCATGAACGAAGAAACCGGTGAACCATTGATCGACGCTGATGTTTATTTACAGAGTACGGGATTGGGTGCTGGGACCGATCAAAACGGCGAGTATCTTATTTTAAATGTTCCAGTAGGAACATACCAGGTCACTTCTGTTTATATCGGCTATCATGAGTTCACCTACGAAAATATCATAGTAAACACTCAAGATACGATATATCTGAATTTTCATTTGCAGCCGTCTGAAATTGAGCCATATCATGGGCCACCACTCAATATGGATCATTCACAGACGCAGAATATCTCTAATCTTTTTTTCACCGGACAATTTTATCGACATAGAGCTGATCACGAGGGTATTGCAGACTGGCCTTTTACAACAGTGGAACAGCTGCTTGCACTCCAGTCCGGTATTGCTCAAACTGATTCGGGTCTGCATATACGCGGCGGCAAACACAATGAGACAGTCTATTATATAGACGGCATGGAAATGCGTGTGCCTAATCTTGGCATACAGCCGGCTCATATAGATCCATCGGCTATTGATGCGCTTTCTATTATTAAAGGAGGTCTTAAAGCTGAATACGGCAATGCGCTCTCAGGCATAGTCGATATCTCGCCAAAGCAAGGTGGTACAAAACAAAACGTTAATTTACACTATTTAAGCGACGAGATATTTTCAAAGGATAAGATGAATTTTGGTTACAATAAATATGATTTCTCAGTTAGCGGACCCATACCCAGTATTCATCGACTGCGCTATTTTATCTCGGGTAAACTATTGTTAACTGATGCTGAGCAGACCGGTTTATATAAAGTATCCTCACCGCGCAATGATAATCAATTGTATGGGCGATTGATTTACTTATTCCCTAATGCCCGGGGTAGAATAACGATTTCCGGCTTTAAATCACGGGAACAGTACATGCTCTGGAAACCAGCTGGCCAAGACACGATGAAAGAACTAATATACCTTTTTGACCGACCCATGCAGCGCAGCAAAACCTGGATGGCTTCAGTTAAATTCGGGTATATGTTAAATGCAAAAACACTCGTCAATATTCTTATCGGGATGAGCCATTTTGACCGTGTCTATGGAAGCCGGGATTTTGCCTGGGAAGATCAGAATGATCAAAAATGGTTTAATGATTATCGGTTCAAAAATGAACATCTCATTGATTACCTCTTATCAGAAACAATACCAGTCAGAGATGTTCTATTTGACAGTATGACTTTTATTGAGCCAAGTAACCATTCTTTTCGCAAAGATCTATATGGCATCAAGGGATTATTCACGTATGTCGAGGAATTTCCAGTGTGGTCATTTTGGCATAATAATGATATTCAAATGCGGAGTGATATAATCCGCTGTATAGGTAAACACCATGAAATAAAAACCGGCTTTGATTTTGTGAGATATGATATAAAACATTATAATAGAAAAGCTCCACCCTACAGCAAGAGCCTGTACGATTTCAGGTATTATCATAGAAATCCATACAAATTAGCCGGCTATTTACAGGATAAAATAAACCTCAATGGTGTTACTGCAAATTTGGGTATTAGATTCGAGCTGTTCGATGCAACAACTTCCACACTCCGTCCGGAACTCTACTACTATGACAGCGTTGTATATTCGGATCCGATAATATCCATATCACCAAGAATCGGCGTTTCCTTACCTGTTTCAGACCGGATGAGATTCCGCTTTGCCTATGGTCATTATTATCAGATCCCTCCTTTTGACTATATGTACAGTACAAGCGATATCGCAGTTATAAGACTGCTCTTATCTAATGGCGAAAATGTCTTCAGTAATATTTCTCTTAAACCCGAGAAATTAGTCGCCTATGAGATCGGTTTTGAAAAAATATACGCAAGGAATATCTTTTTCAGTCTGAATGCCTATTATAAAGACTATGATTACCTTTTACAACTGAGAAAAATCCAGGCATTGCCCGATCCGTATTTTCAATACTTTAATGACGGACACAGTGCAGTTAAGGGTATCGAATTAATGATTAAAAAAAGACTGCACGAGATCATTAATTTTGGAATCGCATATACCTTACAGTATGCAAAAGGCGCGAGCGCCTGGGCGCATGCAGATTATTATACATCAGATATTGAACCACCAGTAATCAACTACTGGCTTGATCATGATGAACGACATAATATCGTAGCGAATATCGACTTAGCCATACCCAATGATTTTTCTTTGTCACCTTTCCAAAATCTGACAAATGCAATCATCTTCTCTTATCATTCAGGTCATCCATATACCCAGGAAGATCTGGCTGGTGAACGAGTCGATCATGTAAACTCTTCACGCATGCCAGATTACTGGAATGTCGACTGGAAAATCAGCCGTCGCGTACATATCGGCACAGCAAAATTCGTATTTACATGTTTAGTAAATAATCTATTCAATACCGAGCAGATAATACAAGTATACCCCATAACCGGCAGTCCTGATGACCAAGGTTATGTTTTGCCTTCGCTCGCTCAATTCGATTATGTCCCGATAACGAGCTCATATTACTCACCCCAGGCAGATCATGATCACGATGGTCTTATCACACCTCTGGAATTCAAATTTGCCTACACAAACGCAGTGAATGATTATTATGATAACCCGACATTCTATAATAATGGATTCAGAATGAAACTGGGCATCGGGATAGAATTTTAGATTGACAAAAGATAATCTATGTACTAATATATAAATGAGGGAATGATAAAATATGATAATATTCATTATTGTATGCCAACTGCACAATCCGTCCCTTTCTCTTGGCATATTACTGCCTGACAATGATACGGAATTACGTTTCAGCTATTTCTATCACATTGAACTTGAGAGTAGTTTTATCAAAGGATTGATCCTTCCTGGAATATTCGCAGATTTTTTCTATAAAGATGAATATATGCATTATGATCCTAATAGCTCAGGCCTACCATTGACCCTTAGGGCAGGCGGTGGTGGACTGCAATTAAAAGTGGCAGCCACACAGAATATTGAGTTTGCTTTTAATCTCGGTTATTATTTCGGCGAATTCCTCTATCCAGTTGCCAAAGATAGCGGCAAAGTTGTCAGAGAAAGTGTATGGCGCAGATCTTATGGAACGAGTGCTGCCGCATATCTGTTCAAGGATATACATAGGCTCAGAATCGGATTAAAATTGTATGTAAATCTCATTCCTTTCGGAGCGGAAAAAAGAAATCCTTGGTTAGAAAATCAACCGCCGTATTTAGACTATGTATCATTGAACTGTTTAGGATTAGGTTTATTAGTTGGTTTAAATTTGGGGGGAAAATGAAGAAATTATTATTACTCGCAATCTTTACGAGGCTTATCTGGGCTGATGGTGGTATGATGCCACCACAGGGAGATTATGAAATTTACAGCTCAGACCAGGTCGCCATCATAAAAGTCCTAGCCGACTCAGAAGAACTTTCAATTTTGGTAAAAGCTTATTGGGTCAATGATTATAATGGCTTTGCATGGGTTATTCCTTTACCTTGCCAGCCTCAGGTCAGTGAAGTAGATGTAGAACTCTTCACTAACTTAGCACATCTCACTGCGCCGCTTTATACTGGAGGAGGATGTAGCGGACCATTTAAATCAGGAGGTTCTTTGGGCGATAGTAATGGATATGGCAAAGACTACTATGATGTCGTGAGTTATGATACCATCGGATTTCTGGGTACAGTCCTTATCCACACTAATACTGCCGATTCTCTGACTACCTGGTTAAATAACAACGATTATGTAGTAGTCGCTGGCGCTGAGGCAATGTTTGAGGATTACATAAATCGCAACTGGAACTATTTTTTTATTGCACGTTCTGATACGACCCAACAAAGTTCTTATGAGAGTGTTGGCATCAGCTTTAAATTTTCATCAGACACACTCGTTTATCCAATGAAGGTCTCTTCGATTTCATCATTAGGGTCAACCTCGCTATATCTCTACGTTATTGATGAACATAAGATGTTCTTTGATAATGCTGAACTTGAATATGCCAATAAAATTTCTAAAAAAGAGCTGGATGGTATTGAGCGAGAGTATCCTGTTCTTCACGAATATATTAAAGAGGGTGGTTACATTACAAAACTAAAAAGAGAGTATACAAACCCTTCTGAAATGTCATCTGATATTTCAATCTATCAATCTCCTGATGATACTGAATATCACAAATTTGCAGAGGACTATTGGTATTCAGGATTCGCTAACAGCATGGTTTTACCGATACTAATCTGCGTTATACTTATAGCCTTTAGTAAATTAAAAAGGAAGAAATATCTAGGGTAATTCAAGCATTCAAAGCCGAACCTTTTTTTCCACCTGAAATCATTGACACTCGTGCTTTTTTGATTATCATATATTTATATATGAATACAACCCCTTCTGAAGCACGCCGGAAAAAAGGTCCATATGTGGTCATTGAATGTCCGGAAAAGATCCCCTGCGATCCCTGTGTCGGCGCTTGTGCTCAGGGCGCAATCTCGATCCCAGGTTCCATGATAGAATTGCCTGAAGTCGATTATGATAAGTGTACAGGTTGTTTGTTATGTATCCCAAAATGCCCGGGTCTAGCGATATTTGTCATCGATGAAACACCTGAACACCACTCGATCATATATATTCCCTATGAGCTATTACCTAGACCTAAAAAAGGTGACAAAGTTATCGCGCTTGACCGGAACGGTAAACAACGCGGTGAAGTATCGATCACCAAAGTCATCGATTCACCTAAGTTTGACCACTGTGCAGTAATAGGATTCTCCGTGCCTAAAGATCTGGTCAATGATATCCGTTTTATAAAACTTAGTAATAATGGGGTCAGGTCTTGAAATTTAAGATTCGAACATCAATCACTGAATACTATAGTCATCTAAGTATGGTGAACCCCAATCTTAAATTTCAAGACCTGACCCCCTAAAAATAAGAGAGGTGTATATGAAAAAAGTATTATTGCTATCATTATCGCTTTTTTGTATCGCAGCATTTGCCGATACCTACTTGGCAAAAGCAGATCTCGATGCATCAAGGCTCGAGCCTTTTATTCAAACGAATATTGCAGTCGTTGCTGAGCTCGAGCATACAGCAATCCTCCTCATTGACGAGGGAGAATTAGATATCATCTCAGACATATCGTTTGAAATACTCGACCATAATCCCAGCGAAGGAGATTACTATCTCATCCGCCGTATCGATAAGACACTCGATCTTAGTATATACGGCGATATCTTATTCAACGAAGCTGATGATTTTATCCTCAGGGTTGACCACACTGTATTCGAAGAACTGATCAAACAAAAGGTTCAGGTCAAACAACTATTTCTGCGATCTATTATTCTCAGCGACAAAACGCAGCAACCTGTAATGCTGGCTGACCCAACAATCCAGGAGATCGTCGATCTCGTTGATGCAGATACTGTACTCGCTGATGTCCAGCGGCTTCAGGATTTTGTATCACGATATTCGACCTATGATTCATGTCTGTCAGCAGCGAATTGGATCGCAGATAAATTCAATGCCTATGGTCTGGATTCAGTATACTTTCAATACCATACGAGTGGACATGCACCCAATGTCATTGGTGTGAAACATGGTGTACTCTATCCTGATTCAATTTATACTGTTATTTGTGGGCACTATGATGCGATCTCTTATCTGGCGCCGGAAATAGCACCCGGGGCTGATGACAATGCCAGCGGTACAACCGCAGCGCTCGAAGCAGCACGTGTTATGCAAAACTTTGATTTCGAATATTCTGTCCGGTATATGGCTTTTTCCGGTGAAGAATTCGGTCTTTACGGCAGTGAGTACTATGCTCAACAGGCTTATACACGAGGTGACAGCATACGCGGTGTATTCAATGCCGATATGATCGCGTACTCTGATGTACAACCAGAAGACCTCGAAGTTATCGGTAAAATATCAAACCCTTCATGCGATTGGCTTGCTGACTTTTTTATTGCCGCAGCCGACACCTATACCACCCTGCTCACGAGCAAACACTTAACGAGTAACTGGATACCCTCTGACAATCAATCATTCCTTGATTATGGATATGCCGCATTACTCGGCATCGAGGATTACGGCGTAACAAATCCATGGTACCATTCGCCAGGCGATACGATCGGCTCTGGTTATAACGATAATGCTTTCTGTACTGAAGTAATAAAAGCTCATGTCGCTGCTGTTTCGATCATGGCCGTACCGTATGAGACCGCAGTAGAAGAGCTTACCGAGACTACATTTAAAAACCAACTGACTGTCTACCCGACTTTGAACGGTTCGCATTTTGTAATAATGTTCAATGGACAAGATCCGTCTCTTGCGATCTTTGATGCTTCAGGCAGGCAAGTAAAAACATATAATAATATCAATGAGATAACCTGGTATGGTAATGACGACAGTGGCAGACAATTGCCGGCAGGTGTCTATTTTGTTCGGGCGTTCAATAAAGATTCTAAAATGATCAAGAAAGTCGTCTTAATCCGTTAAGCTACCGTTCTTCCTCGATCCACTTTCTTATCTCATCTTTTGATGGGATTTTACCGACTGATTTGACCTTATCATTGATAACAAAACCCGGTGTTGCAATAACTTTGTATTCAGCGATCTTCATCAGATCAGTAATTTTTTGAACATCCGCAGCAAGATCGAGTTCAGCAAGGACAGCGATCGTTCGTTTCATTACTTCCTCACACCTAGGGCAACCAGGACCCAAAATTCTTATTTCCATTTTTTCTCTCCTTTTTTATGATATTGTGATTAGATAAATACCCCCAATAATTACCAGAATGCCGCATATTCTCTTCACGATCACCGTTCCTTTTGATCTTTCTGTCCAGTGCAGATAGTGACCTACGGTTTCGGTCAAAGAACCGGCAATGACGATTATTGAACAATGACCAATACCATAGGCGAGCAGTAGACCAATCGCATAGACCATTTTATCTGCAGCGACCTTGAAGACAACGCCCAACATCGGCGCCATATAGGCAAAGGTACAGGGTCCTAAGGCAAGACCAAAGATCAATCCAATAATAAAGGCGCCAAACATTCCTTTCTGTTTTATTTGTTTGCCACCTGAACCTAACCCCGGCAAAGGAATAACATCGAGTAAATGCAGCCCAATTACAAAAAATATCACGGCGACAATATAATTGCCAATCGCACCGATATCGCCAAGCATCCGTCCGGCAAGGGCGGTCACAAGGCCAACCAGTGCAATAGTCACAAGAATTCCCGATGAAAAAAGCAACGATATCCAGAATGCTCGTTTCACGGTTATCTGCCCCTGTTCATCAATATAACCGATAATCAATGGAATGCTTGCCAGATGACACGGACTGAGGATAATACTTAAAATGCCCCAGATGAACGACGCTCCAATTGCAATGATATGATTGCTTTCGAGTGCTTTGGTTAGCCAGGTAATAATTCCAATGAGCACGGTTATTCAACCCCTGTTTTTTTTAATTGTGCTACAATATCTTCTTCCGGCATAAATCCCTGGTGCCGGTATACTTCTTTTCCATTGGCATCAAAGAATATCTGCGTGGGTATCATACGAACACCGTATTTTTGGGATAGTGAAGCATACTCACCAACATCAAGGATCAGGATCGATGCCTTACCTTCATAATCCTTCTGCAATTTCTTGAGTATTGGTTCCATCATCTTGCAGGGCATACAGGTACCCCTGCCAAAATCCGCGACAACTGCTTTGCCTGATTTGAGAGCCTTATTCAAAGGATTATCAGGGATAAGTGATACTTGTTTTTTTATCCATACTTCATTGCGGATAATTTTGGTATTTAATTCTAATTCATTTAAGTTCTGCTCTATGGTCAACCGCTGTTTCTCCTCTATTGCCATGGGTCGTAGCTTTTCCTTGACCGATTCATAGTCCTTGTTGGGAAACTGGTCTTTATGCTGTTCAAAAAATTCTTTTAACTCATTTTCAGTTAATGACACTTTAGAAACCATATTTTGTATCAGCCTATTGATCAAGATATCCTCGGCTTGTCCTGGATTTTGGGCAACCGCTGTTTTATATTCAGATTTTTCCTGAATTTTTTTCCGCCGTGCGTCCTGGAGTAATAGTTGTCGGGCAATCAGCTCTTCCAAAAACCCTGCTTTATCATCTTTGAAATAATCCTTAGCTTGTTGAGGTAGAGCATTAAAAATGCTGTCGAATTGTGAAACTGCAATTACCTCGCCGTTCACTTCTGCCAATACATTTTCAGGATGAGAAAGTATTTCCTTTGCCTCCTCTGGTGGCACTGATATTGCCTGCTCCGGAAGCGGATTACCTTGCGACACCTTAGCAGTAGCGGTATCGGTGTTACTGATTTGGATGAAGGAATCCTCCTTTACCATTGAATCACCAGTAGCACTGGAATCTATTGGAACATCAGTAATCTCAATATCACGGGGCTTTTTATTTCTTAGAACAAGCACTATAGCGACAATGAGAAATAATAAGACAACGATGCCGATCCTATATAATGTTCTAAAACGTTTCTTATTCATAATAACATCTCCTGTTATCTTTCTCTTAAGATCTGAAAAATCCTCTTGTCTTCTTGCAGAGCCAGACAAGAAATAACATGATCGGAACCTCGGTCAATACACCCACTACGGTAGCAAGTGCTGCACCGGATTTCACTCCAAAAAGCGTGGTGGCAACCGCAATAGCAACTTCAAAGTGATTGCTTCCGGCAATTAGCGCACTCGGTGCAGCATCTTCATAACCTATACCAATAATCTTAGCAACCAGATATGTCAAGGCGAAAACGACAATGATATTAACAAATATCCCGGTGGTTATCATCGCGATCGCACCGGGCAGACTGACAATCACATAACCTTGCAGAGTAAAGATGAGAACAAGCGTCATGAGCAAAGCACTAACCGCCACGGTTTTCAACGGGGTAACAACTTTGTGGTTGAACCAAGCCAAACCACGCATTTTGATGCTAATCGTGCGGGTAAGGTAACCGGCAACCAGTGGAACACAAATATAAATCAACACCGAAAGTGCGATCGTTGCCCAGGGAATTGGAATTCCTGATATTCCAAGGAGTAAGCCGGCAAGCGGTGCATAAAGAATGACCATAGACAGGGAGTTAATCGCACACATCACCAGGGTGTGCGCCATATTGCCTTTTGCCAGATAACTCCACATCAAAACCATGGCAGTGCAGGGCGCAACTCCAAGCAATATCAAACCGGCGCGATACTCAAGTGCGGTATTCTGAGGTATAAAGTTTTTGAAAACGACGCTAAGAAAAAACCAAGCAAAAAATGCCATAGTAAATGGTTTTATGCCCCAGTTAGCGATCAGGGTGGTGGCAATGGGCTTGGGCATTTTACCGGCAGTAACGACTCTGCGGAAATCTATCTGCACCATAATCGGGTAAATCATCCAGAAAAGGCAAATCGCAATTGGGATTGAGACCTTTGCTACCTCTAACTTACTCAGTGTAACACTGAAACCAGGGAATATTCTTCCCAGGGCAATTCCGGCAATAATACATAGAAATACCCAGAGGGTCAAATATTTTTCCCACAGTCCAAGACCCCTGTCACTTTCAACAACTTTCATGGAGTTCTTTACTTAAAACAGCAGACCGTAAGTCCACCCGCTGATCGTTGATAAGATGATAACCAACAAAACATAGGTCAGCGTCTTTTTCGTACCCAGAATACTACGGATTACTAGCATGTTTGGCAAACTCAATGCCGGTCCGGCAAGTAGTAATGCGAGAGCAGGTCCCTTGCCCATACCGCTGCCCAGTAATCCCTGCAGAATAGGCACTTCTGTAAGCGTCGCAAAGTACATGAATGCGCCAGAAACCGAGGCAAAGAAATTTGCCCATAGAGAATTACCGCCGACAAGCATCGCGACATATCTCGAGGGGATGATACCGGAATCTGTGTTAGGTCTACCGAGGAGGAACCCGGCAACCAAGACTCCTGCAAAAAGCAGAGGGAGAATCTGTTTGGCAAAAAACCATGTTGACTGGATCCAATCAGTTATTTCATTTTTCTTGAACCATCTGAAGAGCATGACCATCAGGATGATGAACGCTGCTCCGGTTAGATACCAGTGGATATTGTATATTGCATTCTGTAAACCAACCGGCTCCGCTGGTTTTGCCCAAGCAGCAAATATTAAAATCAGAGTCAGGACCAGAAAATATAAACCATTTTGCAGCAAGCTGCGTTGTTTTTCTGCTGTTGTATCACCAACGGCTAATTCCTCCTCTTGTTGAACTTTTTTCGCAAAGAATAATGACATGAGAAGCCCGATGATAATTGAAAAAGTAACCGCACCGACGGCTCGGGCAATCCCTAATTCATAGCCGAGCACACGTGCGGTCAGGATTATAGCCAGTATGTTTATTGCCGGACCTGCATACAGGAACGCGGTTGCCGGACCTATCCCGGCGCCCCGCGTATAGATACCGGCAAACATAGGCAGTACAGTACAAGAACAGACTGCAAGAATACTACCTGAAATAGAAGCTATACCATAAGCAAGTATTTTATTCGCTTTTGCACCAAAATATTTTATCACCGCTTCTTTTGAAATAAAAATACTTATCGCACCGGCAATAAAAAAAGCCGGAATCAAACAGAATAAAAGATGTTCGCGTGCATATTCCTGCACCATGAAAAAGGCTTCAAGGATCGCTCCCATCATCTTTACCCCGTGCAGCGGTGCAAAATACAGGATGAGAAAAATAACGATAAAAAGAATCAGTTTTGTTCTATCTTTCATAATACACCTCTAATCCAGCAGTTCTTCTAATTTCGCTCTTTTTACCTGATCATTTCCTGGAGTATTTCTTGACTTCAATTGAGATCACTGATAATTAGCTCATCCATTATGTCGATAATTTTGAAAATCCTCGAGTCGACTATCTCATACCAGACTTCCAAACCTTTTTTTTCACTCCTTACGATGTTAGCCTTTCTTAATACTGCCAGATGATGCGATACATTCGATTGTTCTCCAGCGACATAGGGGATTATCTTGCAGACACAGCATGAACCACTGCGCAATCTTTCCAATATCTTAAGACGCAACGGATGAGCCAGAGCATTAAAAACCTCTGCCTTGATTTCCATGATTTTCTCCTTCATACTATATGATTATATTTACATATAATCATATGTCAAGACTTTAAATATAGCCGGGGTCGATTCAATGTATTGATTAAACCAAGACTGAATTATCGAGGATGGTCTGGGCAGGTGACTCTACCAGTTGCTGGATTATACTCATACAGGCTACCAGTCACAGGACATACAAACTCGCTTTTTGCCATGTCCTCAAGCTCACCAAGAGTCGTTGGGAATTGCGCATGCTCCGCCCTGTACATCTGGAGCGCGGTCTCAAGACGCCTAATCTGAGCAAGACATTGCACTTGCTTAGTCTTTTCCAGCGGTGTTTTAATTACTTCGTCCTGGTCAGTACCGCCCGTATAAAGCGTGATAGCTACATATACAAGAAGCGCAGCAATCAGAAGAGAAAATAAAATAGCGATAACAGCCATCCCTTTGCTTTTTTGTTTTTTCATGATATACCATTATATAACGACCTAAGGCTCTGTCAATATTCAACCTCACGTCCCCTTGTCATTGCGATTGCCACGCTTGTCCTACTCAAAAGCAGGATTCGCTCGCAATGACAATAACCGTGACACAGCAAAGGAGCAATACTGACAGTGCTTCACAAAAAGTAAAGAAGACGTAGGTGTTTTTATCCTTGACATTTCTCAAGATTTAGCTAAAATAACAGTCTATGGTTAAAGCGAAAGATTATAAATTAAAAATAAGTTTAAGGAGGTTCAATGGATCCGATAGCTGACATGCTGACGATCATACGCAATGGATGTCGGGCACAGAAGATTGAAGTGACTGTTCCTTACTCAAGATTGAAGACCGAGATCTTAAGAGTTTTGCTTGAAGATGGTTTTCTCAATAATTTCACTCTCGATTCGAAGAAAAAGAAAATTAATATTATGTTGAAGTATGCGAAAAACGGTGAATCTGTAATAAGAAACCTGGAACGTATATCAAAATGCTCACGTCGTGCGTATGTTTCAAAATCGAAGATACCATATGTCCTGGGCGGTTTGGGAACGGCAATTCTTACTACCTCAGCAGGTGTTTTGAGTGATCGAGAAGCCCGGCGAAAAAAAATTGGTGGAGAAGTGATAGCACATGTATATTAAACCAAATTCAGAGGAGCGATAGATGGCGAAACAACGTTTCAGTCCAATTGCGATACCTGATAAAGTGAAGGTGACTTTATCCAATTCCCTACTAAAAGTACAGGGTCCCCTCGGTGATTTGGAGATTACGGTGAGTCCGAAAGTTATTGTCGAGATTAAAGATAATCAAATTTCCGTAAAAAACCGGGAGAATAGCAAAGAATCGTCTTCCCAGCAGGGAACCACAAGATCACTAATAAGAAATATGGTAATTGGCGTGGTCACAGAATTCGAAAAAACATTGATCATTCAGGGTACTGGTTATCGTGCTCAGTTAGGTGGTTCTAATCTACAATTATTCTTAGGATACTCAAAATCAAAAACTGTTAACTTACCGAAAGGTATAAAGTGTGAATTGAAAGTGGTAAAGAGTGCCGAGAAGGGAGATCTAACATATATAACGATAAAAGGTATTAGCAAGCAACTCGTTGGCGATGTTTCTGCAGATATCAAAAAACTGAGAAAACCAGATCCCTATAAACATAAGGGCGTGAGATATGATAAGGAATTCATCAGGAAAAAGGTTGGAAAACGCGCGGTGGTGCAGGCCTAGGGAGTAGCGAATATGAAACTGCAGGGTCGACAGAGAAGGCATAGGAGAATATGCAAGAAAATTTTCGGTACCAAAGAACGACCGAGACTCTGTGTCTTTAGGAGTAACCGACATATCTATGCCATGGTCATCGACGACAGTCAACAGAAGGTGTTGTTTGGAACCTCTTCAGTAGGAGATAAAAATCTCGGCAAGAAGAAAAAAATTGATACTGCCCTGGAAATAGGTATGAAGATCGGTAAGTTGGCCATTGAAAAAGGTGTCCAAAAGGTTGCATTTGACCGAGCCGGGTACAAATATCACGGCCGTGTCAAAGCAATAGCTGAAGGAGCTAGAAAAGTTGGCTTGGAATTTTAGAGGAGGTCGAGTGTCAGATAGCGCTGAAACATATATTGAGAAGGTCGTCGAGTTAAAAAGGGTTATTAAGGTGGTAAAAGGTGGTAAAAGATTAAAATTATATGCATGTGTTGTCGTTGGTGATGGTGCGGGCAATATCGGCGTTGGACATGCAAAATCCGCAGCCGTCGCAGATGCGATCAAAAAAGCAACAGTTATAGCAAAGAAGAAGATGGTGAAAGTTGATGTTACCCGAGGTACGATACTCCATTTAGTTAAAGGGAAATTTTCAGGCAGCCGTGTTTTGCTTAAACCGGCGTTAACAGGAACCGGTCTTATTGCCGCAAGTCCGGTCCGTGCGGTGTGCGAAGCCGTGGGCATTAGGAATATCCTGACCAAATCCCTTGGTTCTAATAATCCTACAAACCTTGTCTGGGCCACAATCGACGCATTAAAGTCAGTTCGACCGGTTGCCGTAGTTGCTGAAATGCGCAATAAACCGGTGGACTATTTCATAAGGAAAAAACATGAAGAAAATAAAGGTGATACTCAAGAAGAGCCCGATAAACAAGATAAAAAAACATAAACTCACCCTGAAAGCACTGGGTCTTACCAAAATTGGCAAGACAAGAGTATTTCCAGATAATGATTCAGTACGCGGTATGATCAATAAGGTTTCTTATCTCGTCGATGTCCAGGAATTGAAAAAAAATGAAACTGAATGAATTGAAACCACAAAAAGGTGCAACCAAAAGACATAAACGTCTTGGTCATGGACCCGGGTCTGGGCGTGGAAAAACATCGACAAGAGGTCATAAAGGAGATCGAGCAAGATCTGGATACATTGTTAAGCGAGGCTATGAAGGTGGGCAGATGCCGATCACTCGAAGGATCCCAAAACGTGGGTTTGTCAATATTTTCAGAAAGCATTATGAAATAGTGAATGTTGAATTACTGGAAAAATTAGATGCTGATACTGAAGTAACGCCTGACTATCTCAAAGAAAAGGGTTATATTAAAGGCGGTAAAATGCTCAAAATACTGGGTCAAGGGGAACTTTCAAAACCACTTTTTGTTAAAGCTCATAAATTTTCAAAAACCGCCGAAGAGAAAATACTCAAAGCAAAGGGCAAGATCGAGAAACTATTATGATATCAACATTTCAAAATATCTTTAAAGTACCCGATTTAAAAAGGAAGTTGATATTCACACTTTTCGCTCTCGCTGTATACCGACTTGGGGGTCATATTCCTTTACCCGGTATCAATGCCCAGGCGCTTGGCATGCTCATGAATCAACTTAAACAGCAAGGTTCAATATTCGGCATGTACGATATCTTTGTTGGCGGTGCACTTTCGCGTTCAGCCATTCTCTTCCTTGGTGTTATGCCCTACATATCCGCCTCCATTATTTTTCAGCTATTAGGCTCTGTCTTCCCCCAGATCGAACGGTTGCAGCGCGATCAAGCTGGACGAAGAAAGGTCACTCAGTATACCAGATATCTAACTGTAGGTTTGGCCGCATTCCAGGCAACGAGTATCGCAATATTCTTAGAAACCCAAAAAATTACCAGTGCAGTAGGTGAAATGGCAATTGTCTTTGATCCAGGATGGGGCTTCCGTCTCACGGCAATGTTAACCTTAACCTGTGGCGCGGTATTCGCTATGTGGCTTGGTGAACAAATAACCGAGAGAGGTATTGGCAATGGTATTTCTTTTCTGATCTTTGTTGGCTGTCTTGAAGAATACCCGGGCTATTTCCTGCAAACTGCACAGCGGGTTCTTACCCAGGGTCTTTCAATCATCAACCTGATAATGATGATCATCATTATGATCGGAATCGTCGCTGGTGTGGTTATCATGACCCAGGCTGCTCGACGTATCCCGGTCCAGTATCCTAAACGCATTGTCGGTCGTAAAATGTATGGCGGTCAGTCAACCTTCTTACCGCTGCGGGTTAATACCGCTGGTGTTATCCCGATCATTTTCGCCCAGTCCCTGGTGATGTTCCCAAGTACAGTTGGAGCTTATGTACCGGGTCTAAAAGGTATTCTCGAGATGTTCAGACCGGGATTTTGGGGTTATGATATCCTCTTTTTCGCACTCATCGTCTTTTTTACATATTTCTACACATCAATTGTCTTCAACCCCGCTGAAATGGCAGACAACATGAAACGCTATGGTGGATTTATCCCGGGCATAAGGCCAGGACCTAGAACTGCAAATTATATCGATGATGTACTGTCGAAAATAACCCTGCCCGGCGCTTTGTTTCTCGCGTTCATCGCTTTGGTTCCCTGGTATTTAATCAACTTTTTAAACGTACCATTCTATTTCGGCGGTACAACGCTTCTCATCATTGTGGGTGTTGCACTTGATACACTCCAGCAGATCGAATCGCAACTAATGATGTATCACTATGAAGGGTTCATGAAAAGGGGTAAGATAAGAGGCAGAAGATGATGGCTTTGTTGTTCGGCCCTCCTGGCGTAGGCAAAGGAACCCAAGCAGATCTCTTAGCCAAAAACGGTAGCTTCATAAAATTTTCCACTGGCGATATGCTTCGTGAGGAAGTTGCTTCAAAGAGTAGTTTAGGTAATGATATCACTAGCTTTTTAGACCGCGGGGTTCTGGTACCGGACAATATGATATCAACCCTTGCCCGGCAGTTCATCGAAAATCATGGAAAAGATGATATCTTACTTGATGGTTTCCCGCGTAATCTAAACCAGGCTCAAACCTTTACTGATGACCTAAAAGGGATGAAGCTATCCTTAGCTGTTGCGATAGAAATGCACCTCGATGAAGCTGAGCTGATCAAACGTCTGATGAATAGAAGATATTGTCCCCAGTGTAACAAGATATATAATTATATCACCAACCCACCCCGTAAAGAACAGCTTTGCGATATTTGTGGAATTGCTCTTGTGAAAAGAAGCGATGATAATGAGTCAGTTATCCGAAGACGATTAGACGTCTATGAAAAGGAGACTCGACCACTTGTCGGTTATTACACATCACATTCTATATATGAACGAATCGATGCAACCGGGTCCCAAGAAGCAGTGTACAAAAAAATATCCTTGATCCTTGATGCCCATACTAATTAAAGATGAAGAGGCCATTAAGAATATTGCCGTCGCCGGTAATATTATCTATTACATATTCAGTGAAATTTCGAAGATGAATTTAGCCGGTATAAAAACCATTGAATTAAATGATAATATTGACAGTGTTATTAAGAGCCGCGGCGCGTCGCCTGCCTTTTTAAACTACCGTGGTTTCCCAAAAAGTTGTTGTATATCATTAAATGATGAAATTGTTCACGGTATACCAGATAACCGCAAGATCAAAGATGGTGATCTCGTGAAAATCGATGTCGGTGTCAAATATCATGGTTATATTGCCGATGCCGCACGAACATTTCCGGTCGGTGACGTCGCCAGAGATGTAAAAAAATTACTAAAAGTAACACAGGAAGCTCTAGGCGCGGGTATTAAAGCGGCAAAAAATGGGAACAGAATATCTGATATCTCACGCCAGATCCAGACAATAGTCGAAGCAGATGGCTTCAGCGTGGTAAAAGAATTAACTGGTCACGGTGTAGGTCAGACCTTACATGAAGAACCAGTTATTCCAAATTTCGTGGTTAAAGACCCCGACCCGATCATTTCCACGGGGATGGTCCTGGCGATCGAACCAATGGTTAATATGGGGAGCTATCAAGTAAAGACCGCTTCTAACGGCTGGACGATATCAACAAGCGACGGTGCATTATCCTGTCATTACGAGGATACGATTGCGATATTAGAAAAGGGGAATATAAATTTAACCAGAGTTGTGGAAAGCTAAAAAATGTCCAGAAAAGACTTGATCCAGACAGAAGGTACGATACTCGAAACATTACCTAATGCAATGTTTCGCGTTGAGCTCGACAATGGTCACAAGGTACTCGCTCATGTTTCCGGTAAAATGAGGATGAGTTACATTAAAATCCTACCCGGTGACAGAGTATTGCTTGAATTAACACCCTATGATCTATCCCGAGGACGTATTGTCTGGAGATATAAGTAATCAAGCTATTATAGAAGATAAAAGACTTGATTTTTGATGAATATTATATATAATATTGTTTGACTAAGGAGGAATATTGAAAGTTAAGACGTCGGTTAAAAAACGGTGCATTTCGTGTCGAATCATCAAACGTAAAGGCGTTGTTATGGTCATTTGCAGGAACCCTCGACATAAGCAGCGTCAGGGATAAAAAGATGGTATGGGGTTATTAGGATTGCAGGATAGAATAATGAATAAAATGAATCAAGCTTCCAAACCCTTGTTCCAGTTACCGATTTCCTAAGGAGGTTTATGGCTCGAATTTCAGGTATTGATTTACCACCAAACAAGAGGATCGAATATGGTCTTACAGCCATCTATGGCATTGGCCTTCATACTGCGCATAAGATTGTCCATACAATCGGCATTGATCCAGCAAAGAAAATAAAGGATCTGAGTGATGATGAAGTGACGAAAATAAGGAAACTGATCGAAGCAGAATTCAAAGTAGAAGGAGCTTTGCGAGCAGAGATTGCTGCGGACGTCAAACGGCTGATCGATATTGGAAGCTATCGCGGGTCAAGGCATAAGGTTGGCTTACCGACCAGGGGGCAACGGACACGCACGAACGCACGTACTAGAAAAGGTAAGAAGAAAACCGTCACAGGAAAAGCAGGACCAAAAGGTAAGAAATCATGAGAAAACCAAAACCGCAATCAAAGAAAACACGCGCTACAAAAGCAAAAGTAGTCCGACGACAAAAAGGACTTAGAACCGAGCAGATCGGAATCGCCAATATTTTCGCTTCTTTTAATAATACAATTGTTTCGATATGTGATAGTAAGGGGAATGTTCTGTGTTGGTCGTCAGGGGGGAAAATAGGTTTCAAGGGCACGAAAAAAGGTACAGCATATGCTGCTCAACAGTGTGCCGATAGAGTTGCAAGAGAAGCATTAGCTCTTGGTGTTAAAAGGGTAGAACTTAGAATAAAAGGTCCGGGACCGGGGCGCGAAGCAGCGATCAGAACACTCCAGACGGTTGGTCTAATGATCACGGTGATAAAAGATGTTACACCACTTCCGCATAATGGCTGCCGACCTCCAAGACGAAGGAGAGTGTAAAAATGGCACGTTATATAGGAGCAAAATGTAAAATCTGCCGACGTGAAAGTGAAAAGTTGTTCTTGCGAGGAAGTCGCTGCTATACTGATAAATGTGCGTTTACTCGACGGGGTTACCCGCCTGGGAGTCACGGAAAAGTTGGCCGACGAAAATTAACGAGCTATGCCATACAACTTAGAGAAAAACAAAAGGTTAAAGCAATCTATGGTATACTGGAAAGACAGTTCAGAAAGATTTTCAATGACGCAACAAGAAAAGTTGGCAACCCGGGTGAGAACTTATTGATCGCCCTGGAAAGAAGACTCGACAATGTAGTCTATCAGCTCGGTATGGCTTCCTCAAGAAGTCATGCCAGACAATTAATTCGGCACGGTCATATCTTGGTTAATGATAAAAAAATGGATATTCCATCTTATATGGTGAAAGATAATCAAGCTATTAAACTTGTCGATACACAAAAGAAAAATCCACTTGTCAACAAAGCACTTGAGGAGCGTGATCCAGAAAGGATCGTAAGCTGGCTCAAGCTGGATAAAGAAAAGATCACCGGAACAGTAGTGCGTTCACCAAAGCGCGAAGACATCTTGCTACCCATCCAAGAGAATTTGATAGTTGAATTATATTCTAAATAGAGGGGTTCTATGTCCTTAAAACCATTTGTAATGCCAAAAAATATTGAGGTTGATAAAGAAGTAACAAATGACACGTTTGGTCGTTTTATTCTATCACCCCTGGAAAGGGGTTTTGGAGTAACTATCGGTAATGCCTTGCGAAGAATCTTGCTTTCATCGATTCAAGGAGCGGCAATAACCAGAGTAAGGATTGGTGATATTCTCCAAGAATTCGCCACGATTCCCGGAGTTTATGAAGATGTTGTAGAAATTGTGCTCAACCTGAAACGCACAAGAGTAAAACTGCTGACTGAAGGTCCAAGCACACTATATTTAAAAGTCAAAGGAAAAAAGGAATATACTGCGGAGAGTATTGAAAAAAATCCTGACATAGTAATAACAACTCCGAAACAAAAGATCCTGACGGTAACTGAAACCAAGGTTAACTTCACTATTGAAATGACCGTGGAAGCGGGTCGAGGGTATGTCCCCACTGAGGCTTTCAAGCATGTTGAGGTCCCGATCGGAACTGTATTCATTGATGCTATTTTTTCACCTATTCTATCGGTGAATTTTGACATTAAAAATACACGCGTTGGCACCAAAACTGACTACGATCATCTGTCGCTCGAGTTAAAAACTGACGGAAGCTTAACTCCAGTAGAGGCGATTGTTGAGGCATCAAGTCTTCTCAAGCACCATCTTTCTTTTATAACGAACCTTGGGGTCGAGCCTCAATTCACATCAAAAGAACAACTCAATGCTGAACATCGTCGTATCCGGGAGATCCTCAAACGGAGCATTGACGAACTCGAGATATCCGTTCGGGCGTCCAATTGCCTTAAAAATGAAAATATCCAGACAATTGGTGATCTTGTTAAAAAAAGTGGTAAAGAATTGTTAACCTATGAGAATTTCGGTCGCAAATCGTTGAAGGAATTGGAAAAAAATCTGGCTAAAGAAGGGCTTCAGCTCGAAATGGACGTCGAAAAATACCTGAAAGAAGACATTTAATATGAGACATGGTAATCGAGTAAAAAAATTAGGTAGAAAAAAGGAGCACCGTATCGCCTTACTCCGGAATTTGTGCCGTTCCCTATTCATTATGGAAAAAATCAGAACCACCTTACCCAAGGCAAAGGAAGCGAAGAAGATGGCTGAACACTTGATAGAATTTGCCAAGCATAATGATCTTGCGGCACGCCGACGTATCTACCGTCACATCCACGACCACAAACTGGTCAAGATAATCTGCGATGAAATCGGTCCAAAATTCAGTGAGCGGCAGGGAGGTTACACAAGAATCTACAGACTTGGGCCCAGACTCGGAGATGGCGCGGAAATGGCTATCCTCGAATTGGTCGAAAAAAGTGACCCTGATACAATTACCCAAAGAAGGAAGCTCATTGAAAGACGTCGATTAGTAGAAACGCAGACTAAAAAGGAAAAAAAGAAAAAAGTTCAGAAGGAAAAGAAGCCAAAGGAAAAAAAGAAAGAAAAACGGGCATCCGTAAAAGAAGATAAAAAAGAGAAGATAATATCAAAAAAGAAAGCCGCTAAGAAAAAAGCCAAAAAAGGAAAGAAGGAAAAACAGGCTAAGAAAAAAACCAAAGAGAAAAAAGGTAGAAAAAAACGCAAGTAATTATTACTTATGCAATGCGGTCAATTTAGACACTGTCGACATCCTCGACATAATCTCTTTCATCAAGTACAGTTTAGTTATTAGTTGTTTTGTGGTCTTGCGTCATGTGGAGAAAATATGCTCACAAGTGAAATATGCGAGAACATTATTCAAATAAAGGGCAATGTACGGGGTGCTGTTTTTCAAACAGATGCTGTATATGTCAAGGAGTATTGTGGCCAAGAAAAATTCACTCAGCCCGAACGATCGAAGAAGCGCTTAATGAAATTTCTAAGAACAAAGATATCCTGTATGACCATGACGTTGTCACTGTATGTCTCGACCTATTTCTTAATAAGATGTTCAAATTCAACAGTGCTCAGCAATCAACATCAAAATAATAACTGCTCTCTACGATCAACCTTTCGACGACAACATGAGTCTAAAAGAAAACTTGACTTTGCAGTATTTATCGGTATAATTCGTTGATTTCTATACAATAAGGAATTCAATGTTCACTAATTTAGTTTCGATACTTTCAAGAGTCAATGCCGACTACTCAGATATTCGTTATGAGATAAAAAGTGAAGTTATTATTTCCTTTAATGGTCGTGAGTTAACACAACTCAGCTCAAATTCCACCGATGGTTATGTTGTACGTATACTAAATAAAGGTGGTCTATCATCGGTTGCATTTAGTGACCGCAAAGATGCCAACAAGGTAATAAAATCAGCTGAAGAAAATGCTTTATTGATCTCAAAAAATATTGATGAACCAGTTAGATTTACTGAAAGCAAGATCGTCGTCGATTCCTTTTTGCCAAAACTCAAAGAAAACCCACAGAAGATCACGATTGATGAAAAACTCAGTTTAACAAAGAAATACAATGGCATTCCACTTTGTAATCATAAGATCGCCACCACGAATATCAGTTACCATGAAATCATCAGAGACAAATATTTTGCGAATACCGAAGGTAGTAAAATAAGGGAACAACTTACAACAACGAGGATAAACGGATCGATCATCAGTCGGGATGGAAATTTGCTTCAAAATGTACGTGTCGGAATCGGTGGTAGTAATGGTTTTGCAGTACTGAGGAATAAAGAAGATGAATTCGAGAAAAGAACCTCGATCGCCCTACAATTGTTAAAAGCAAGTCCTGTTAAAGCTGGTGTATACAACGCGATACTAAATCAGAGCCTTGCCGGTGTCTTCACACACGAAGCGTTCGGACATTTCTCTGAAGCTGATCTAATTGAGAATAATGTCACTATGCGGGAAAAAATGAAGCTGGGAGAAAAACTGGGGAATCGTGCAGTGAGTATCATAGATGATCCAACCGTCCCCGATTTGCTGGGCTATTATAAGTATGATGATGAAGGAACAAAGGTGAGACCAACACAACTCATGAAAAACGGAGTGCTTGTTGGTCGTCTTCACTCACGGCGTACTGCAGCGGCATTCAAAGAACCTTTGACCGGTCATTGTGTTGCCGAGGATTACCGCTATGCCCCGATCATAAGGATGGGTAATATTTTCATTCAGCCAGGCAAGTACTCCTTTAATGATCTTCTTGATAAATTGGGCGACGGTCTTTATATTCTTGACGCGAAGGGCGGGCAAACGAGCGGTGAAAATTTCACATTTGGTGCTCAATACGGATATCAAATTAAAAATGGTAAGATAAATAAGATGGTAAGGGATATAAATGTTTCCGGTAATCTCTATAAGACTCTGCAGAATATTAATGCTATAGGTAATGATGTCTCCTGGAATAAGATCGGTGGTTGCGGTAAAGGTCAAATGAATATACGTTCATGCTATGGAGCACCTCATATCCTTGTCGGGGAAATCGTAGTTGGAGGTAGATAATGCGTAGATTGCTGGAGCAAGCCAGTGCGATCAGTGATAAAGCAGAGCTATTCTCATCTAAAAAGGTAACTAATTTTGTGGTGTTTGAAAATGGTAAGTTAAAAGATGTCGATACCAAAGTTCAGCGCGGTTCCAGCCTTAGAATAATCAAAGATAATAAACTGGGTTTTGCATATACAAAAAACCTGCGCAAAAGGAAGGCTCTTTTAGAGAATTGCAAAGCGTCATTAAAAGGTCAAGTCGAGGCAAATTTCAATTTTCCATTAACAAGAGAATATCCAAAACTGCGAACCTACAGCGTTTCACTTAGTGCTCTATCAAACCGCGATCTGGTCGAAGAATGTCAAAGAATCGGTACATTTCTAAAATCAAAGATCAAGGGACAATTTAATATCACGGCTGGCGATTCAATCGAAAGACTGCACATTATGAATAGTACTGGTACCAATATAAGGATGCGAACTTCGCAATATGTCATTGTTGTATCTTTTGTGTATCCGAATTCATATGCAGGATTACATCGTCTATTTGCAAGTAAGAATTTCAGGCAAATACAACAAAAAGAACTACTGATGATGATCGACCTTTATAACCGATCCTCGGGTACGACAAAACCTAACACTAAGCGAATGAAAGTTCTTTTCATGCCAGAAAGCATGTATACTCTTACCTGGCGGCTTCAGAGCGCAACAAACGGTGCGGCTGTTTATGAAAAGCAGTCTCCTCTTAGCGATAAGATCGGCGAACAATTATTCAGCAAGGAACTGACCATCTACAATGACCCACTTAATGACAATCTGCCCGGTGCCAGATCGGTTGATGACGAAGCTACACCATGTCAGCATTTCCCTATAGTTGAAAATGGCGTGCTGAGCAACTTCTATTATGACCTCTATTATGCGCAAAAAAGTAAAGCCAAGCCATCTGGTCACGGTTTCAAAACCGCACGCTGGTCTGGTGAAACTATCGCATTAAAACCTTCTCCTTCCCTCCAACATCTTCATATTCAACCTGGTAAGAAAACATTCAGACAGCTAATTGAAAACATGGATCAGGGGATCGTAGTTGGAGGTGCTCTTGGTGCACATAGCGGCAATATGATCAACGGTGATTTCTCAATAGGACTATCACCGGGTTTATATGTAAAGAACGGTGAAGTGATCGGTCGTGTCAAGGACACGATGGTTGCTGGTAATATCTATGAAACGATGCAGAAAATCATTGCCATTGAAGACACCATACACATAACCCACGACGGTGTTTTTCCGGCAATACTGTTCGATGATGTTAGTGTGGCTACTTCAAAATAATCAAATAAAGAAAAGAATATTTTATCTTTGTCTGCTGATTACATCTATAACCTGTACATTGAAGTATAGGTCATATAAATATCCAAAAACCGAAAAAATACCAGTATCTGATACGCTTCATAGCAAGGTCATTATTGATGACTATCGCTGGCTTGAAAGTAGTGAAGAGCCGCGTGTCCAAGCATGGCTGGCCAAACAAGAAAGTATTACACATTCCGTTATTGACAAACTACCCCAACGCAAATGGCTTATCGGACGCTTTACCACACTGTGGCGTTATGATGACGAACAGACCCCTCGAAAAGTGCTGGGTAGTACAAGGATTTTTTTCTGGGCAACTAAAAAGGAATGGGAACGCTGGGCATACTATTATCGAGAAACCGATTCTGCTCCAGCAGTTCTACTTTTGGACCCAAACCAGTGGGATTCAAAAACACTTAGTTTTGTACAACCATCACAGGATGGAAGATACATTGCATTTGGAACTGCTGAAGCGGGTAATGAACAAACGATCATTAAAATAATGGATGTCACCGGCAAAAAAATCTTAAGCGATTCATTACACGGTTGGCGTCAGCGCAATGTCGCTTGGCTACCTGATAATTCTGGATTCTATTATTCAGCATTCCCATTAAGCAATGAGGTGCCTGAAGGAGAAGAGAATTACTGGTGTGCGGTCTATTTTCATGAATTAGGAACACCAGGATCAGAAGATATTAAGGTTTTCTCTCATGATAAGGTGAAGGAGTATTTCCATGCTGCGGATATTACCGAAGACGGTCGATATCTACTGCTCTACCGCGGGATGTTCAATAAAAATGAAGTATACTTCAAGAAAATAGCTGATAATAAAATATTCCCTCTGATCACCAGCTTTGACGCTCGCTATTATGTTGATATTATCGATGATAAAGTTATTATCTGGACTGATTCACTCGCTCCCAAGGGTATGGTTTATATTACTGACACCGAAAATCCGAAGCCAGATAATTGGAAAATATTAATACCCGAGACGAATGATAACTTATTGTATATTGCTCCCATTGCCGGCCATCTATTCGCTGCATATTCTCACAACGCATATACAGTTATTAAAATTTATTCAATAAATGGTGAATATTTAAACGAAATTCCCCTACCTGCTATTGGGAGTGCTGAAATATGGGGATATTGGTCGACATCTAATATCTGGATTCAATTTTCTTCATATACATTTCCACGTACGACTTATAAATATGATCTTGTCACCAATGAACTGATCCTTTATCACGAGCCGCCAATAAAGATCGATGTTGCTAATTACGTAACTGAGCAGGTGTGGTATGAATCAAAAGATGGAACGAGTGTTTCCATGTTCCTAATCCGCCATAAGCATACTACAAGAGATAGTAAGAATGCCGTCTACTTAACAGGTTATGGTGGTTTCAATGTATCCATGAACCCCTATTTTTCAACGACATATACGTTATGGCTTGAAGCAGGTGGTATGGTTGCAATACCTAATCTTCGTGGTGGTGGTGAGTATGGCAAGAAGTGGCATGAAGCTGGTATGTTGGAGAAAAAACAGAATGTCTTTGACGACTTCGTTGCTGCAGCTGAATGGCTGATTGTGAACAAATATACGACCCGAGAAAAATTAGTGATCGGCGGTGCGAGCAATGGTGGGTTACTTGTCGGCGCCGTTGCCGTACAGCACCCAGAGCTTTTCAAGGCAGTTTACTGCGCTGTCCCTTTACTTGATATGCTCCGCTATCACAAATTTGGTTACGCAAATATATGGGCTGAGGAATACGGTAGTGCTGAGGATCCAGAGCAGTTCGATTATTTGTTAAAATATTCACCCTATCATAATGTCATTAATGGGACTTCATATCCAGCAATGCTTATTGTGGGTAGTGAAAATGATGCTCGATGTCACCCATTCCATGCCATGAAAATGGTCGCGCGCGCACAAACAGCAAATCCAGATGGCGAACCGATTCTATTGCTGGTTCGGAGAAAATCAGGCCACGGCGGCGGTACAACGATCACTGAATTGATCGAGCATCAAGCCCAGGCCTGGTCGTTCTTAATGGCACAGGTTCAATTAAAACCATAAAAAGCTATTCATATTGACTTTTCTATTCTGTATTATATAAGGTTAGCTCAACAAAAAGCACGTCAGAGAAAAAAGGGGAAGTAGCTGAGAAAATAAGTATATTCATCTACTGAACCAATAATCCAAACATAAAAAGTGTAGTCGTTGACAACATTAGTAATCGCGTTATAATAAGGGTATGGTCTTTGAACGTCTTGTTGTCGGAGGATTAGAAACTAATTGTTATATATTAAAGTCTGATAATATCGGGATAATTATCGACCCCGGGGCTGAACCCCAAGAGATTATCAAAGCCATTGCGGGTCTTAATATTCAACTCATTCTCGTCTCACATAGACATTACGACCATACCGATGCCATTAAAGCTATTAAAACGGCAACCACTGCACGAGCAGCCATTCATCCTGCTGATTGGATCGATAATTTTGATAAAAAACTTCATGATGGGCAAAGCATAGATTTCGGTGACGAAAAAATCAATGTCATCCATACGCCCGGTCACACTCCGGGCGGTTGTTGTTTTCTGATCGGTAATATACTCTTTTCTGGTGATACCCTTTTCCCGGGTGGCCCAGGAAATACTTCCTTTTCCGGTGGTGATGAACAAGCGATCCTCAAGAGCATTAGAGAAAAACTCCTCGTTCTTCCGGATGAAACTGAAGTTTATCCAGGTCACGGTCCAGCTACAACTATCGGTCGCGAACGAGGCTTATATGAAGGTCACTGATTTCCAGGGCCCTGCATTAATCCTCAAAAAAGAGGTCCTTGACCTCTATATTCATGATTTGAATAAACCGATAAAAAAAATAATAACTGAATTGCCGATCGATATTAGGACTCTGAAACAACCGATTGAGTTGGAGAATGTGTCTGCATCCAGAGTTACCCAACATATCGCATCCAAACAAAATGCCTTTGTCGCTTCTTATCGAGCAAAGCCGGTCGGATATCTCTTTGCCACAATCTCACGGTGCCGGGTAGGAGAAATACATGATTTTCTCATGGTCGCTCCACAAGAGGTATATCTATTCAATGCTTACGTTTATAGGATGTTTCGTGGTAAGCGCATATACCGGGCTCTGATTACCCACGCTGCGCAGTATTATAAGGATAAATCTTTTACAAAAGCCCTTATATTTACCGCCCAAAATAACACTACTTCAATTAGTGGGATTGAGAAAGCAGGTTTTAAATGCTACGGATCTGTACACTTCAGTAATGTCCTAGGTAGGAAATCCTGGAAATACTCAAGGAGAACCAGTGATAGCCAATCATACTTCATTCATGAGGTTTGAACAAGTAAGCCGATGTTCGGCGCTCTGGTATGACATTTTCAATAAGGCAAATAATAAATCTCCTTTTGTTAGTTATGAGTGGTTTACTGCGTTGTGCAATAGTATTCTAAATGATGACCCCGAGATCATGATATGCTGGGACAAGAGCCGACCGATCGGTATTATACCCGGGGTCATAAGAAATAATACCTTAACTTTTCTCATTGATGAACGAGTGACTGATCTCATCGATATCATTGCCTTACCTGGCTATGAACATCAGATCGTCGAAACCCTTGCATCATTTATTACAAGCAATGATCTACAGGTAAACATTTCTCCTCTGGAAACTGAGAGTCCTTTATGCAAAATGCTACCAGCCTTGGTCAATGACATAACTATGACTCGGGCCGACATTTGCCCGATACTCACACTCGCCGATTCCTGGACAGAATATCTGAATGGTCTTTCCGCAAAATTACGCCATGAACTACGACGTAAAATGAGAAAAGCATCGGAGTTTGAAATAAGAACAGTCGATCGATCACAACTTGATATATTTTTCAAACTCATGGCTGTCTCAAATGTTAACAAAGCAAATTTTCTCCAAGAAGAAATATATGATTTTTTTGATACGATCGCGGATCTTTTTTCGACAAAACAGTGGCTGAGAATGCGCACTGCATTTGCTGATTCTAAACCCATTGCAGCACTTTATGCATTCCAGATGAATGATCACATCTATCTGTATAATTCTGGTTTTGACCCGATATTCTCCCGGTCATCACCAGGGATTGTATTGATCGGCAAAGATATTATGGCAGCTATTGATGAAGGTATGAAATACTATGATTTCTTGCGTGGCGATGAAGAATATAAGTCTCGCTTCGGTGCACAAACGAGATATACGATGAGGCTAATGAGATGAAAATATGTGTAGTCTCATATCACACATCACCGCTGACCCCAGCTGGTTCAGGTAAATCCGGTGGCATGAACATCCTTATCGCTAACCTTTACAAACACTTGGCCAAAACCTGCGGGAAATCATGTGAGGTTGAGATCTTTGTATATGGAAATAAAAAATCATGTGCTTTGACAGATAATATCAGGGTAATCTATTTGGATCAAAGTAATTCCCGTGATTTTGCCGAGGCGATAATATATTGTCACAATAGAAGCAAATACGATATCTTGCACACCCATTATTGGTTGTCAGGCCTTATCGGCATGGCTGTTCGAAAAAAAATACATATCCCTTGGATACACAGCTTCCATACAATTGAAAGATTCAAAGGAGCTATAAAGGACAAATCCAGGGTCGAAGTTGAGAACGAGATCAGTAGAAAGTGTGATTTTATTATATCGCCGACTGTAAAAGAATCATTTAACCTGAAACGGCTGTATCCTGGGGTGAACGCTATGACGTTGCCTCATGGCGTTGATACGGCAAGGTTTAGACCAAGCCCTAATGGTCATTCTACCCTTCTTTTTGTCGGACGCGTGGATCCGATAAAGGGTCTGGATATACTCATTGATGCGTTGAGAGAAATAGGAAAAAAAGTGCAGCTCAATGTCATTGGGGGGCCTTCCAAAGGTAAAAAGAATTTAGAAAACATTAAGGCCTATGCTCAGGATCTCGAGGTAAATTTCATCGGTCAGGTCAAGCACGAACAACTTTTGAAATATTATCAAAATGCCGGGATCGTAATAATTCCTTCATATTATGAGTCTTTTGGTCTTGTCGGTCTTGAAGCAATGGCATCGGCACGACCGGTCATCGGGTTTCAGGACACGGGCTTGGCTGAAACAGTTGGCAGTGATGCTGGACTACTCGTTAAGAGAAATAAAACAATATTGGCAAAAGCAATTGTGCGACTCATTGACAATCAAGAACTCCGTTATCAAATGGGTACTACCGGGAGAAAGAAAGCTCATATGTTTAACTGGCGCCATATAGCAAATCGGTATCTTAGAGCTTATGAAGAGATCAGCAAAAAATAGACTTATCATCATGGCACATCCCGATGATTCTGAGTTAGCTTGCGGCGGTACGATTGCACTGTGGACAAAGCATGACCGTGTCTATAATGTCATTGTTTCCTGTGGTGAAAAAGGTACGTGGCACAAAGATGACGAACCTCTGCAAATTGCCGACAAGAGAGAATCGGAAGCCAAAAAGGCAGCTCGATATCTCGGTGTAAAGAAAGTAATTTTTCTTGGTCACCCAGATGGTGAAATCGCCAATGTACCGACCCTGAAAGTAGAACTCGCTGCGCTTATTCGGTCGATCAAACCACACACTATCGTTACCCACGACCCATGGCGCCGACAATTTCATCCTGACCACCGAGCAACTGGATTTGCCGTGATCGATTCGATAATGATCGCACGCGATTGGCATTTCTATCCATTCCTAGTCGAGATCGGGCTGAAGAAATACCGTCCAAAAGAACTGCTCCTTATCCCGACGGATAAACCAACGATTGTCAATGACATCACCGCTACCATCAATAAAAAAATCAGAGCAATAAAATTGCACAGCAGTCAGCTGCGCCAACTTCCACAATGGGAAAAGCGCATCAAACAAAGAGCACAAAATGATGGTCACCTTGCCGGGTTCAAATACGGCGAAGGATTCCACAAAATGCGTGTTTAGAAATGCAGTATAGTTGATGACTTCATCGATCCCCTACTTTGGCGAAGCACTATCGTTGCTAAGTGCCGGCCTATGGGCACTGGCTGTAATATTTTTTAGAAAAAGTGGCGAAAAAGTCCACCCGCTTGCGCTCAATACTTTCAAGAATCTCATGGCCTTCATTTTGTTTATTCCAACAATATGGATTTTTCGCGAAACGTTGCTATATCCAGCACCATTGAATACATATTTGCTACTTATCCTCAGCGGAGTAGTGGGTATCGCAATTGGCGATTCACTCCTCTTTGCAAGTCTCAACAAGCTTGGTGCTGGTCTGACCGGTATCGTGGTCTGTATGTATAGTCCTTTCATAATATGCTTATCTGTTTTATTTCTTGGAGAAACCTTAACGATCTGGCAAATTTTAGGTGCGATATTGATTATTGCAGCGGTTATGATCGCCACGATCGAAAAACAAAAAAGGATATTCGACAAAAAGCAACTTTTGATCGGCATATTATTTGGGATCCTGGCATCGGCTGGTATGGCGGTAGGCGTGCTTATTATGAAACCCATTATAAATGAAACACCCCTGCTTTGGGCAACCGAAATCCGGCTCCTCGGTGGTATTATTGCACTCGGCTTTTTATTCTTGTTCTATCCACGCCGTCGCCTGCTTACTGACTCACTACTTACGACAAATAAATGGCCATATACTATTTCTGGCTCACTCATCGGAGCTTATTTAGCAATGGCGGTGTGGTTAGGTGGAATGAAATATACACAAGCATCAGTCGCTTCAGCATTAAATCAAACAAGTACGATATTTATCTTTATTTTTGCCGGTATCATTCTGAAAGAACCACTGAATCTAAAACACGTAGTCAGTATCATTGTGGCATTCACAGGTACATTACTGGTCTCTTTTAGCTGATTGCTATTCGAACAGAGTATCAACAAAAATCTGTGGTTCAAATTCTATGAGGTCACCAAGCCCTTCACCAATGCCAAGATAAAGAACCGGTAGATTCAATTCATTACAGATCGGTATTATAGCGCCTCCCTTTGACGTACCATCGAATTTCGTGAGGATCAATCCATTGATACCGACCTCCCTCGTGAATGTCCGAGCTTGCTGTATTGAATTCTGACCAAGGTTTGCATCGATGGTTAAAATATTCAAATCCGGTCCTTGTGGTCTGAATTTCGTAATTACCTGTCTTATCTTTTTCAACTCCGCCATCAGGTCACCCCTTGTGTGCAAGCGACCAGCGGTGTCAATCAAAACTCGATCGATCGCTTTCGCCTTCGCCCTTGAGATCGTATCAAAAACAACAGATGCTGCATCCTGTCCCTTGTGTGAGGTAACGATCTCAACATTTGCCCGATGCGCCCAGATACTCAATTGCTCGCTTGCTGCATCACGATAGGTATCACCGGATGCCATAATCACCCGCTCATGTTGTTGAAAGATATTTGCCAGCTTCGCCACGGTCGTTGTTTTACCAGAACCATTAACACCACAGACCATGACTATTATCGGTTTCTCAATACCAATCTTTGGAATATCTATGCTAAGAAGATCAACCAGTTCCTTCTTCAATGCCGTACTGAGGTCAACATCACCTTTACTTATACGCTTCAATATTTCATCTGTGTACTTGATGCCGACGTCAGCTCTAAGCAAGATGTCTTGAATTTCCTCGAGCGACGCATCTTTAGTATGGGAAAATAATTTGCTGGCTTTACTTAACGCTCTTTTTAGTTTGTTAAGCATCCAAATTCAATTTTTCAAGATCGGCAAGCTTAGCAGAAATTATCTTGCTCTGACCGGGTTTCTCCATTGTCAAACCATAAAGATAATCAGTATACTCCATCGTCGCACGATTATGCGTGATTATAACTACCTGCGTTCGCTGTGAAAGATCACGTAGAAATCTATTGAACCTTACCACATTCGCATCGTCAAGCGGTGCGTCGATTTCGTCAAGGATACAAAAAGGTGCTGGCTTAACCAAATACAGGGCTAAGAGTAAGCTGACTGCCAGTAGGGTGCGTTCACCTCCCGAAAGTTGATTAATGATCTTCAGGCGTTTGCCTTTCATGCGCACAACAATGTCTACTTTGGAGGTCAATGGGTTATTGGGATCGCTTAATATCAGATCGGCATGACCGCCCTCGAAAAATTTTGAAAAGACAAAATTGAATTCCTGCTTTACTTTATCAAAGATCGCTACAAAACGCTCACGGGCACGCGTATCAAGTTCTGCAATTGAATGCAGCAAACTGCTCTTTGCAGTAATGATATCATCACGCTGTCCGAGAAATTCATCGAGCCTTTTCTTTTCATTTTCATAAAGGTCAAGGCTCAAGGGATTTACTTCACCGAGCTTTTCCAACTTGCCCTTAATTTCGGCAAGCCGCTCTTCGGCTTTAAGAATGTCCTCTTCTGGTTCGTAATCTCGGAGATCAATTTTAAACTCTTCATCACCTTTTTTCCAGGCCTCGTCTTTCCGGTGGTTAAGTTGAAAAGATTCATATTTAAACTGCATGACTCGGTTTTGCAGATCCTCGTGAGTTTTTTGTTTCGCGGCCAGCTGATCAAATATCTCGTTCAATCGATGGGTTAGATTTTCAATAATCTTCTCGGGTAATTTAGCCTCAATTTCAAGTTTTCGCTTTTTCTCGGAGTCCAGTTCTTCTTTTAATACTGCGATCTGCTGCTCAACATCATCAAGGTTTTTAGAGCCTTTTGCGTGCCGCAGTATATCTATTTCACTCTCGGTAGCTGCAATTTGAGAATTCAGCTGCTCAATACCCGCATCAATATTGCTGAAGCGTTCCTTATTGGCAACTGCCTCCATTTTTTTTTCGTTGAGGAACACCGTTTTGTCTTTTATTTCCTTTTCGACATCTTGGCTATTCTCGATGAGAATTTGTTTCTCACCCTTGATCTTATTACTCAAGTTATCACTCTCTCGGATCTTAGCATCGAGCTGTTGAATTTTGTCGTCAATCTGTTCGAGGTCATTCTCGGTCAGCTTTTTATCTCTGCCGATACTATCATATTCTTTGATTACTTTATCGAGATGTCGTTTTAACTCATTCAATTTCAATGAATGCTCAGATTTCTTCACATTCGTTGTAAAAAACCTATTCTTCACATCATCTATCTGTAGTTTAGCATTATCCTGTTCAGATATGAGTCGTTTTTTTTCTTCGCTTACGAAAAGTATTTCATTTTTCAGTGTCTCGAGTTTCCCCCTATTCTCCTCAAGCCGCTGACTGATCTTAAAATAGCCGATTTCACCCTTCTCGGTGATTATCATACCATTTTTAAAAAGTACTCCATCGTCGGTAACAAAACCGTACCCAAAATACTCCTGAGATAATTTACATGCTTTATTGAAATCGTTTACTACGAAGTATCTGACAAGAAATTTCCGGAGCGTTTTGTGTGCTGATTTGCACTCAATAAATTCAGTAATTGGTTTTAGCTCCTCGACTATACCAGCAGGCACCTCAATTTCATGGGTGTTTTGTACATCGATAAATCCAAAACGCCCTTCAGGCATACTATTGAAATCCGAAATCTTGTAGTCACTTATTAAATAATAATTGAGGATATCCCCAAGACATATATCAATAACTGATTCGTAACCTGAAGTGACTGCAATGTTATCTCTTAATAAACCTATGTTTCGTTTATCGAATTTGTCCTCAATCTCTTTAACACTGCTTTTTTCTTTGAGACGATGTGTTAGGGTATCAGCCATAAGCCGGCACTCAGCTAAATTATCCTTTCTATTTGCCAAATTGGTTTCCAGTTCAGTAAGTTTTTTTGCACTATCTGCTAAATCGCTGTTGGCTTTCTCTAACTGCCTGGCAAGTTCATCTTGTTTTTTGATAATTACATCTAAATCCGCTTCTAATTGTTTTATTGACCTTCGGGCACCATCGATATCTGTTTGCTGCACGCTCTGCTCCTCATTAATGCGTTTCAGTATCGTCCCCTTATTTTCTTTTTCAAAAAGGAGTTTGGTTATCTCGTTTTGATGTATCTGGATATTGGCTTGATGACCAGCGATCGATTCATTTTTTTCCTTAAGATCTTCAGCAAGTGAAAAATATTTGTTGTTCTCACCTTCTAATTGCTCCTGGTGCGCCTGAATTGATTTTTCTATTTGTTTAATCTGGTCAGTAATATCAGCCTTCCTTGTTTCATATTCTTGTAACCGCTTTTGCGAATTATTCAGCGATGCGTCTTTCTCTTTAATACTGGTGATGGTCCGTTCATTAGCAAGAATTATCTGTTTTGCCTCCTCTTCCTTATCACTGATCTTAGCGAGTAGATCTTCAAGCTTTTCATCAACGACAGCGATACGAGAAAGCGTATCCTTTTTGCTGTCCTCAATCTGTGACATCTCTACCTTAAGGCGTTCACGTCCTTCTTCGAGTCTCTTTATTTCCTGCATAATTGATTGTCGTTCCGTCTCGACGCTATTTTTTTGTCCCTGTATTTTCGCTAATTCGCCAACTACAGTTTTGAATTCATTTTTGAGCATAAATAAGATCAAAATTTTATATTCATCCTTCAACTCCCGGTAAAGACTAGTCTGTCTCACCTGCCTTTTTAGGCTTCTCAGAGAACGACGCATCTCATGAATGATATCCTCGAGTCGAAGCATATCCTGTTCAGTGGACTCAAGTCGTCGTCTTGTCTGCTCTCTCCGTTCCTGATATTTAAGGATACCAGAAACATCATCAAACATCTCCTTGGTATTACCGTGAATAATCTTTTCGATCTCAGAAAGTTCGAGGAATGAATAGGTAAGGGTCCCGGAGTTTAAGAACAAAGCCTGGATATCCTGAAGTCGACACTTAACCCGGTTCAAATAGAATTCACTTTCCCCAGAACGATAGAATTTTCTCTTAATCTCAAATTCACCGCCGAATTGCGGAAAAAAATCTTCATTGTCGATGGTCAACGATATCTCGGTGAAATTTGCATCATTCCTTGTATCCGGCGATATATAGATAAGATCCTCTATTTTCTCGCAACGTAATGCCTTCATGGATTGTTCACCAAAAACCCATCTGAGTGCATCAAAGATATTTGACTTACCGCTACCATTAGGGCCAACAAAAGCAGTAATGCCCCGATCAAGGGTTATCCTGGTTTCGCCCGGGAATGACTTAAAACCGAATAACTTTATTTCTTTTATCCTCATGATTGATCGGGTGGGATCAACCGCCTGCGCGTCACTTTCTTAATTCTCTTCACGCAGATAGATCTCTCGTTCTAAAAATGGGTGGTAATCACTCCAGTCTTTTTCCATTCCTTTGTTTTTCTTTTTAGCACTGGTCATGATCTCAACCTTAGAATCTAAATTATCTAAAAAATGTAGTATCAAAGCTTCTAAAAAACTCGGTTGCTTTGGCGACCCCCATTCATATTCACCATGATGTGAAAGTATCATATGCAATAATCTAAGTCTTAAAGATTCAGGGAAATCAGGTATCTGTTTAGTTTTATCAGCAATCAGTTCATAACCTATTACAATATGTCCAAACATCCTTCCCTGGGTGGAAAAATCAATGCTTCGAGTATATGTATATTCATAGACTTTCCCAATATCATGTAATATACCGGCTGTGATTAGTAGATCAAGATTTAAATCCGCATATACGTCGTTGACTTTATCGATCAGCTTAAGAACATTACGCGTGTGTACAACCAAACCACCGATATAGGCGTGGTGAACCCGCTTGGCGGCTGGCGCGAGTTTGAATTTTTCAATAAGATCTTTGTCTTTAAAAAAAGCATCCAATAACTGTTTTAGATGTACATCTTTAATATTGCTACGAAAATCGTTTATTTCATTGAAAGCCTGGTCGATATCTTCTTCTGCACAAGGGAGGAAATCCTTCGGGTCAATTTCATCTTCATCGATTCGTTTAATCGAATTAACAACGATCTGTAGGCGATCGTTGTATTCGTTTACATTACCGACTACGAAGACAAAATCACCGACCGACAAAACACTAACGCTTTCAACTACATTATCCCAGGCAATACCCTGAATTGTCCCGCTGCGATCTGAAAACTCAAGAACAGCAAAAACCCCACCATCTTTTTTGTCTTTTATCGATTTCCATGAGAGAACAAAAACCTCTTTGACAGTCTGACCTGATCTTAGTTCTTCAGCATATTGACTTTTCATTTTATCGTGAATTCTAACCCTGAAACAGGGTGCGAACTGTTATCACATACCTCAATGTGCAGATAGGTTATTTCTTAGGCGTCTCTAGATGTAGAATTTTCTTCTTTATTAGATCCAGTTTTTCGTGTAAGGTTTGTTCTTCCTTTTTCTCTGCCTCAAGGGCACTGCGCACTTCTTCACGTTTTTGTGATAACAAAGTCACCTCTTTATTTAACCTCTGCTCCTCTTCTTTCAGTTTTTCCAAACGACCAAGAGTTTCAGATTCAGTCTCCTTTAGCCTCTCAATCGACTGCATAATTGGATTTTCTTCAACTTCCTGCTTTTTTGCTTCGTAATCACTTTCTATCTGCTCCAACTTCCTTCTTGCCTTTTCTGTTTTATTCTGCAGCTCATCGAAATCTTGTTGGACCTTACCCTGCTCTTTCTTTAACGATTCGATTTTCGGCGAGAATACCTCTTCTTGCCGTTTATTGATATTCTCCACTATTTTCGCTTCTAAATTTCTTTGCATTGAAAACATAACAATAAACACAATGATCGCCAATACAATGCCGATACCAAGTATTATCGGATTTGAACCCGCCTCCACTTTGACCGGTGGAACATCTGGTTTAGCCCCAAAATAGAGTGCACCAACCATTGTCTTGCCAACCTTGATACTAAAACCACCCTCGAACAAACCGCTATTTTCTTTCACAACACTCGAACCTGATTTAAGCAGGGTTGAGCTGTATGTTTTATCGATACTTTTTTGATCACTCGATGCAATTATCGTATTTTTTGCATCAGTAAAGTGGATATAGATCAACTCTGGTTCATCACGCTGGAAGCGAGTTATTATCTCATTCAGATTACCCACCTCTTCCATAATAATCGCATCTTCAACAAAAGTGGCGTGAGCAATGAGATTACCAACATCGACAAATTTTCTGATCAGTATTTCTTTTATTGCCGTATCACCCCCAGCTGCTTGCGGGGCCATAAACTTAGGACTGAAATAAAAGAAAGCTGAAAGAAGGATGATCAAAATGCAGGGAATGATTGCAAAACTTACCTTTGACATCTAACCTCCTAAGCTCAAAGACAACCTATGACATCCGCCTAGATCAAAATAAGGGGAATATGTATAGTCTACGCAAAGTGTATTTATCTTCAATGAAAAACCAGCAGTCAACCCAGCGAGGAATTCAAGACCACTGCTTTCCGTTCTTATCGATGAAAGGAGTGTGTTGTATGATGCTTTCAGTTCAAAGTTCTGGACAACTGAATATCCAGCTCCTAATCGCATCCCGAAATCCATTAATGCCGGTTTTACAAGATCAAGACCAAGCCACGCATCAGTAAAACGCTTCATGACCCCAACATTGATTTCATAAGGAAACATCTCTGAAGTTTCTATAAAAGGTTTGAGACCTGAACCGATATTTTTAACGGCAACACCAACCTGAACATCAGACTCTTCCCAGAGATAGAGCGCGCCAAGATCAATACCTGCACCTAAGGAATAGAGTGTATCGATTTTTGCATAAACCGCTTTCACCGAAATCCCGATCGCAACACCTTTATAAAAGAGACCCTTACCAACATTTAAATCAATAAAATGAACACCAAAACTCCCGTGCTCTACACCCCACTCATCGGTTTTTTTCAGCTGTCCACCATAAAAATATCTAATTCCCAGACCTAATTGATTTTTTTCATAACCCAAGTAGCCAAAATGGGTATCACCAAGGTATGATAGATATGATACTGAATAATACGAACCAAAATTATATGATAAACCAGCTGGATTATAACTTACACTGTAACCGTCAGCAAATTGTGCATAACCCATACCGACCCGATGTGCAATAGGATCAACGGTCAGGTACTCAAACCCGATATTAGCTGTAAGAAGTAAAATTAGTGTCAACATTCAGCCTCCAAGAGAAATTATAACGACTATTATAGGAAAGTCAAGCATTTTCTGATTTTATGACCTCAATAATGGTCGGTAACAGCTTGCCTATTTTCCGGAGGTGGCTGTCTATTATTTTAGCAAGTAATAAGCCAATCGCTAATCCAATAATTCCTCCTATGACCATATAGGAAACGCCATACCGGGTGGTGATCAAAATGACGATCAAACCAAGTAAAATGGGAAATACAAAAAGAAAAAAGACCGCGATCATACTCTGCTTTGCAAGAGTTTCTACCCAGACCTCATCACCAATCGCCGCTTTCACTTTATTATCTGCTTCCATGAGCATGGTCTTTCCCGCGGGTCTACAGATGCCGCTCGATGGACAACCCTTGCAAGCCTCACTCGGCATGAGTCTAATCTTTGCTACAAAACCATGTATTTCAACGACTATACCCTTTTCTTTCATGACAAAAGTATATGGCTACCGAACATTTTGTCAATGAGCTACATTCTCAAAAGAGCTTTACCTTGACAACAAGAATGAGATAACTATAATTTGCGTGTATTGTGGAGGTTTTTTATGCGTAAGATATTTTTGCTGGTGTTTTTCTTAAGCACTATGTTATTCAGTCAACGACGTCCCGGCGCGGTATTCCTTCTGATCTGGCCAGGAGCAAAACCTACTGCTTTGGCCGGGGCATTTGCTGCTATAGCCGATGACCCGACTGCGTGTTATTATAATCAAGCCGGGCTTGCCTTTATAGATTCTACGATGATAACCCTGCAGCACGCTAATTGGTTACCCGCTCTGCAACCAGATATGTACTATGAATATCTGGGTATTGCAAAACCTTTTAAGTTTGGTACGCTTGGTTTTGATATAATATATCTAACTACAGGAAAAACCCAGGTAGTCAATGAAGATGGAACAGTACTCGGTGAATATACAACATTTGACATCGCGATCGGGTTTGATTACGGCTCTAAATTAAGCGAGAAGTTAGGATTAGGTATCGGCTGGAAAATAATCTATTCATATCTTGTCCCAAGCTGGGTATTCGAGCGAATGCCTGAGTTGGGTATTGAACAAGGTGGCACCGGACTTACTTATGCATTTAGCGGAGGAGTATTGTACCAACCGTTTGAATTTCTCTCGCTTGCCAGTGCACTTCAAAATATCGGGCCTGATATTGGTTATTCAGAGAGCGGTAGCCACGATCCTCTGCCGTATACACTTAGATTGGGTGCAAAATTCAATCCTGTACAAACACAAGTTTTCAGGATCACACTAACTGCGGAGATCACAAAAATCCTTGTCGGTATGTTTCCAAATGAAGATAATTCTTTCTTCGAAAATCTCCAGTATGAATTCGAAGAAGCATGGAAATCAGCCGGTCTGGAAATAGATTACTATGATTTTGTAAGTTTACGCGGTGGTTACTTCCTTGATCAAGAAGGCGCCCGAAAAGGTTTCACCTATGGTGGGGGTGTCCGCGTTAGCAGATTTTCGTTGGATGTAGGCATTGACCAGGCAATCTATGATTTTTCAACATCGAATTATAAATTCTCTCTAACCTACCGCTTCAATTGAACATATCCACTCAAAAATAATGATTCTCATCACCGGTGCAACTGGCTTTCTCGGCAAAAATCTCGTCCCGGTACTTGCCAAATACAGCAGACTGCGCATTCTTGCACGTCGGACTTCAAATATACAGTTTTTCAACGGTAAACCGAATATTGAAATAGTCTTCGGAGATATTGAAAAAGACATAGGCATTGTTAATGGCCTGAAGAACATCGATATGGTGATCCATGCTGCGGCCAGGACCATGGGCAAAAATTATCTGGAATACCACCAAACCAATGTGATTGGAACACTCAATATCGTAAGGTCAATGGAACAGGAGAAAGTGAAAAAGATCCTGCTTATCAGCTCCCATGCTGCTTGTGGACCGAGCCCTAACAAAACACCATTGAATGAACTTGCCAAACCTCAACCAATATCACTATACGGCCGGACAAAATTAGCTGCGGAAAATATCGTCACAGGCAGTGCTCTCAATTATATTATTCTGAGACCGGTTTCAGTTTTCGGGCCATATGATATGGACGTGCTCCGTTACGTTAGATTTATCACCCAAGGTATTTCTCCAGTAAGCGGTTGCGGAAAAAAACACCTGAATCTGATCTATGTAGAGGATTTAGTCCAAGCCATAGTGAAGATTGTCAAGAACAGTAAATTCAATAACCGTACCTATTTTGTAAATGATGGTGTGGAGTATGAACTACATGATATTCTCGATAAGATCGCCAATCTGCTCCACAAGAATACCCACCAGGTATGTATCCCCGGACCTATCGCTATGATCTATGGGCTTATCAATGATATATTCCTGCCCGCAAGGAAAAGGGTTGTCTGGCGCGACAAAATCAGAGAATTGGCACAGAAATACTGGCTTTGCAGCAATGAAAGGATCACCACCGAATATGCTTTCCGGGCGAATTTTACGCTTGATCAGGCATTGCGAAAAACCATGAAATGGTATAAAAATAGAGGGTTTTTGGGTTAGTGGTTTTATACTTGACAAGGACTTAATTATAGTTATAATTATTTTATATAGAAAGGCTAATCTAATTAGCGGTAATTTATTATTGTATACTTAATACTATTTGGTTTATTTGGTTCTTGGATCTTGGGTTTTGGTTCTTACATCCTAGTTCTTAGTGCCTGCTGTTTTTAGGAGGCGGTTATGTTAATTATTGCATTTTTTCTGATCGGGGAGTTGTGTCATACGACGGGGTTTATCGATATCCCGACCGTGACTGAATATAATATACCGGGTATGTTAGGTGGTGGTTTGACCTTTTCCATGCCTTTGCGGGGGGCCGCAG
>JBARXB010000060.1:0-14990 GCA_049647165.1 bacterium | reverse complement strand
TATTATTTATGGGATCCTGATCCGTTACCGGGATCAGGTCATATCATGGATTCGATCCTTACGGTCTTGGGTTATTCGGGTGATTACGGAACGGGTCTTGCTGCGGATTTGACGATGTATCAGGCTTGTTTGGTTGCGACCGGTGTGTATCCGGACCGTTATTTGTTCTCATCGGGTAGTGCTGAGGCTGCGCAGCTCGTTGATTTTTTACAGAACGATGGTGGTCGTGTGTATATGGAAGGTAGTGCGACCTGGTATATTGATCCGTATTTCTTCAGTGGTTATGATTTCCGTTCGGTTTTTGGCATGACGGCGACGGCGTATAGTTATATGGATATGGGTCCGGTTGTTGGTGAGACTGGTACGTTTACGACCGGTATGAATTTCGCCTATGGTGGTCAGAATGCCTATATGGATCATCTTAATGCTTCAGGTACTGGTTTCTTGGTATTTCACGATGGTGATAATGGTTACAATTGTGGTGTTGCCAATGATGCGAGTACATATCGGAGTTGTGGTGTTTCGTTTGAGTTAGGTGGTTTGACCGATGCTTCGCCGCCCTCGACGCGCAGTGCGTTACTCGATTCGATCATGAAGTTTTTTGGCATCATCATTCCCGGTGTCGAGGAAGAGGGTGGTTTAAGCACTATCCCGATCAAGACGATGTTGAGTGCGATGTATCCTAATCCTGGTATACGGGTTATGAGTATTCGTTATCAGGTAGCCAAGACATCTGATATATTATTGCGACTCTATGATGCATCAGGTCGATTGGTCCGTACTCTGGAACAGGGTATGCATGAACCTGGTTACTATACAATGATCTGGGATACCAAAGATGATGCTGGTCGCGCTGTACCTGCAGGAATCTATTTCATACGATTCGAAACCGACGATTACCAACGGATTGAAAAAGCAATTCTCTTGAGATAGAGATAAATTGAAAATGGGTTGAGGTTTGGCCCGCCCTGTGCTGCGGAGCGGGCCAAACCCTAACCCGATAGCTTTCTGTCAGGAGATTATTATTAGTCAATTGAAGGTTTTGTGAAGAGGAAGGTTTGGAAAATAGACTTAAGTCTTGATAAATAAAAAATTATTAGTATGATTAAATAAAAGGAGGAAGGAGGTATGCAAAAAATAACATGTTTAATCCTTATTTTTGTCTTTGTCTATGCAGTTGACATTGTAGAATTCGAGGATAACTGGGCGCCAAATCCATTATTCAACGTGGTGTCGCAAGGAGCAGGTGGTGTTGAGGTTATTTTTAGTACGCACAGGGTTGTCATCGAGGAGATGGACATCGACGGTATCGCGATGAAGCATTTTGGTGTGCCTGGTATTTTCTTGCCCAATGATGCGGGTGCGCCGAACTTAGCTGGTACAGGTCGTTATATTGCAGTGCCTGAGGGTGCGCGTGTTCAGGTGACAGTATTGGATGTTCGTACTGAGGTATATCATGATATCGATATAGCACCGGCTCCGGTCCTACCGTTTGATACGGATGATTCTCCATTACGTTATGAGAAGGATATGGCGATATATGGTCGTAACGCGTATTATCCTGATGTTCCGGTTCGGGTATCTGATGTCATGGAGATACGTGGTGTTGATGTTGTTGTTTTGGGTGTTACGCCGTTTCAGTACAATGCGGTGACTCGTGAGTTGGTTGTGTTCAAGGATGTTCGGTGTCGTGTGGATTTTATCGGTGGTAATGGTCATTTTGGTGAGGATCGTCTGCGCAGTCGTTTTTGGGAACCCTTGTTACAAAATCATCTACTCAATTATAATTCTCTACCCAAAATAGATTTTTACTCTCCAGAACGGCTACAGGGTCGGGATGGTTATGAATACATTATCATTGTTCCAGACGATGTGTTATTTGAGCAGTGGGCTGATACAATAAAGATCTGGCGTAAGTTGCAGGGTATTTCATGCGAGGTTTTTACACTTACTGAAGTCGGCGGATCTTCAACGACTGCCATCAAGAATTTTCTGCAGAATGCATATACTACCTGGGACCCGGCACCAGTAGCATTTTTATTATTGTCTGATTATCCTTCATCTGGTGATGCTTACGGCATAACATCGCCGAGTTTTACCCATCCCTATTCTGGAACTTATGTTTCTGATAACTGGTATGCAGATTTTACCGGCGACAATCTACCCGAGCTCGATCATGCCCGTATCTGTGCGCAGTCAGAGTCACAGTTGAGTCTTATGATCAATAAGTTTCTCAGCTATGAGCGTAATCCCTATACAGCACCGGATTTTTATGACGAGCCAATAGTGGCTTGTGCATGGCAGACCGAGCGCTGGTTCCAGTTATGCGGTGAAGTCATTCGGGGTTTCTTTATTAGCGGTCTGGGCAAAAATCCATCACGTCAGTACAATATTTATTCAGGAACACCGACGGTCGGCGGCGCCTGGTCTACAGCGACGAATACCGCGACCGTAGTCAATTACTGGTATAATGTTGGGTGGCTGCCGAGTTTAACCAACCCCAATGATGCTGCCTGGTGGAATAATGGTACGTCCACAGCTATTACTGCCGCGATAAATTCCGGCGGTTTTCTTTTGCAGCACCGTGATCACGGCGGCGAGACTGGCTGGGGTGAACCAGCATATAATACGAGTCATCTAAATAACCTTACTAATGACATGTTCATTTTTGTTTATTCATCGAATTGTCTAACCGGACGCTATGATTGGTCGAGTGAATGTTTTACCGAGAAGTTCCACCGGATCGACCATGGTGCTCTTGCCCTCAATGCCGCGTCGCAGGTGAGTTATTCATTTGTCAATGACGCCTATATCTGGGGGTCTTATGATTGCCTGTGGCCTCAGTTTGACCCTGGTTATCCGAGTTTTGATATGACCGGTTATTCTGATCTGAGACCGTGCCAGGCAATGACCTATGGTAAGTATTACCTGCAGGCTTCGTCCTGGCCGTACAATACCGGCGATAAAAACATAACCTATGGATTATTCCATCATCATGGTGATGCATTCAATATCCTTTATTCAGAGATACCGGAAAATCTCACGGTCGTACATGACGCAGTACTTCCTGCAGGTCAAACATCATTTACCGTTACCGCAAATGATAGTTCAGTTATCGCTTTGACCGTTAACAACGAGATCATCGGTGTTGCCGAAGGCACAGATAGCCCGGTAGTTATTACGATTGCTGATCAGTCACCAGGCGATACCATGATCGTCACGATAACCAAGGCGAACTATTACCGCTATGCTGCAAAAGTCCCGGTTGCAGATGCTGGCATGCCTAATGTGCCGACCGTGGTTAAACCACTTGATTATGCAAGGCTTCCTGATCTGCAGCCGACTTTGAGTTTCAACTCGACTGACCCACAGGATGATAATATTCACTATCGAGTATTATGGGATACAGACGCGAATTTTGCCAGTCCTGAGAGTGCTACGACATCGCTGTATGCGAGCGGTGTTACGGTTAATTTCACATTTCCCTCAGCCCTGACTGACGGAGCAACATACTGGTGGAAAGTAAAGTGTACAGACCCGGGTGGTTCAGGATACTGGACTGCTTATACGACGAAACGGTCATTCACAGTCGGTCTTACGATCCCTGAAAATACCTGTACATGGTATCAAACGACTGCTGCACAATTTAATTTCAATACGTTCAACGGCGCGATGGTCCAGGGCGACAGCGTCATCCTGGTGCCGAGCGGTCAGGTCGTTATTGATACGGTCTTTGAAGAAGATTTTGAAAGCGGTAGTATCCCGACCGGTTGGACATATATCGACGGTAATAGTGACGGTTTTCGCTGGACCGTTGGTACCTCTGCAGATATGGGTACTTATACGCCGCCGAGTTATGGTTCATACTATGGATACTACTCAGATGATGATGCAGGCAGCGGTGTTGTCAATAATAATGAGGAATTCATTTCACCGGTGATTCATATACCTACGAGTGCGGAAAGCCTTGAGATCATATATGGTTACGGGTTCCGCCTTTATGAAACGGGTGAGAAATACCGCTTCAAGGTAAGAACAAGGTCAGGCGGCGGATGGTCGAGCTGGAGCACTGAGGTAACTTATCAATCGAGTGCCAGTGGGACACAGACCGTGAACTTAACTCCTCACTTGCCGGTTGATTCTATTCAGTTCGAATGGTTCTATAGTGACAGCACTTCATCTTCACATTGGGGGTATGGTTGTGCAGTCGATAATGTCATGGTGCGTTATAAATACTGCCTATCGAATGATGACGGTACTATGACGAGCGCCGGAGTTTCGATCGATGAACTTTCTTCAACCTATGCGCGACAACACTGGGGTAATGCAGTCTGGCGTAAAGCATCGGCCGATGATTCGATCGGTATCCAGGTCGACTATTATAATGGCAGTACCTGGCAGCTAATACCAAATACTGACCTGCCGGGTAATTCGACGGGCTTTTACACGACCCTGGCCGTCGATTCAGTCAATCTAAGTACACTCGATACGTTGACCTATCACACACTGAGGTTGAACGGGTTATTTTATCGTAAATCTACAGATGCACCCGATGATCCGGCCTTACTCGATTGGGAGATCGGCAATATGGCTACTTTCATCAGTATCGCGGAGAATGATAATAATATGGGTATCGTAACACCCATGCTGAGAGTATTTCCTTCAGTTACCAGTTCACATCTCAATATTCTCTGCGCATTCGGCGCTGCTTTGAAAAATGGTCGGCTCAAGATCTACGATGTTACAGGTCGTGCAGTAAAAGAGTTTGACCTGAGCGGTTTCGAAATGAATCAACCGACCTCGCTGGTCTGGGATAGGTACGATGATATAGGACGCCGCGTTGCTGCGGGTGTTTACTTTGTACGTCTGGAAGCCGACGATTATACGAAAACTGAAAAAGCGATTTTACTGCGTTAAATTGTAAATTCGTCATTACGAGTCTCCCCACACTTTTATATTGGTGTGGGGAGACGAAGTAATCCCCGATATTGTGTCTTCAAACCGCTTTATGCGGTTGTTTCTTCAGTGTAAGTATGTCTACAGTCTGTCTTTTTAAAACAGACGTAATTTGTTATTGACATCCTTAAATAATCCAGATACAATTCATTTGGAGGTATTCATGAAAAAAGTGTACTATGTCTCGAGTATTATCGCGGTCATCACAATCATCTTGGCGGTTGTGGCAAGACTATTTCTACCCAATAAATCTCTTCTGGGATTGAGCGCTCTATCGTACATGAGGGTTACAAACACGATGTTGCTTTTTACGATTGCTGCTTTGATGTTTGAATACATACATAAAAAGAAAACGACTTAGGTATTTGGATTATATTAATTGTTGAGATCCAGGCAATTGATAAATGCATCTACCAATACTGGATCAAACTGCTGGCCTGAGCATCTTTTAAGTTCTTGTATAGCTTGCTTTTTTGTTCTTATTTCTCTATAAGGTCTTTTTGAAGTCATCGCATCATAAGCGTCGGCAACAGCGATGATCCTGCCGATCAGGGGGATATTATCTTTGACGAGTCCTTCTGGATAACCCAAACCATTATAACGCTCATGATGGGTTCTCACACCGTCTAATGCATGTTCGAATTCAGCAAAGCCGGCCAAAATATAATACCCCTTTATGGCGTGTTGTTGTATTTCAGCTTGTTCCCGCTCGGTCAATGATGAGGGCTTTATAAGAATCGTTTCATCGATACATATTTTACCAAAATCATGGAGTAAAGCCGCAGTCTCAAGAATGACCATTTCTTCATCATTTAACTCGAGTTGTTTGCCGAGTTGTAAAGAGTACTTGCTGACCCTTTGGTTATGACCGTCACGATACGGGACCTGACTGTCGACTCTTGCACTGATCTGTCTCAGCTCACTCAATGCCTGTGCCGGTTTATCGTGCAGTATATTGGCAATCTTATCCAAGCAGTTTATTATTTCATCAATATTTATGTTTTCCATAAAGCACTCCCCTCAATATGGAATCTTCGGTTTTTTGATACTTGAGCCTCAGTTAAGACTTGACCTCGCTGGCATAAAAATGCTAAGATGATGATTAATTGTAAGATTTTATTGCAGTTTGAAGTCTAATTTATTATAAACATTCAGGCATTGAAGTCAATAGGTAAAATTACGTGAACGGGCAAAGCGCAAAGAAGAGCGTCGGGAGTACAGCGTAGGGCGTAATGCGGAAACAAATTAACTAATTGATCACTTTTCGATCGAGCAGTGCAGGTCGATGCTAATATCACTAACAATTTCAGTGTGATTGCGGCAATGAGCATCCCGTGTGTTGGGTGCGGGAGAACTATCATCGATGTGAAGCTGTGCAGGGTCATTGCGAGGAGCACTTCGCTTTCGCTTAGCACAGGCTCCGCGACGCGGCAATCTCAGAGAGATATAACACTGTGATTCCGTACTGTCAAGATGAGCTAGGCGTGCTGATACTTCTTGACATTTTAATTATTCGGTCTATTATTTAACAGGAACGAAGCAAGCGAAAAGAGTTTTGATTGAGGAGTGCTTTACTTTTCGCGTTTCGTTTATCATTCACTATAGTAAAAAGATAAAAGTACAGGGGGATGAACTGTATGAAGCAGAAGAATGACCATTACCACAGTCTATTTGAACATGCTCCGGTTGGACTGATGGAGTTGGATTTTTCACTGGTTCGGAACCACATTAAACGGAAATGGACTAAAGGGATCAAGGATATTGACGGTTATTTTAACACTCATCCCCGTCTGTTTCTGCAATTTGCGAAAAAAATACGGATCTTGCTTGTAAATAAACGCATACTTAGATTCTACAAAGCTAAAACGACAGAAGACCTGTACGGTCACTTTTATGCGCTTCTAAATAGTCTTTCCTGTGATGCCTTGAAGAAGACGATAACAGCAGTCGCCAAGAATAAACACAGTTTTCACGGCGTATGTGTTACCGAAACACTAACCGGTGTCCGTAAGGAAATTATGTTCAAATGGATCGTGTATCCGGGATATGAAAAGACGATGGCACGAACACTTGTATCTTTTGTCGACATAACAGACATTCAAGCACAAGCTCGTGAACTGAGCCGGATAAATATGGCTCTTACGACGATTAGTGAATGTAATCAGATTTTGGTAAGAACAAACAACGAAGCAGACCTTACCCAACAAATATGCGAAGCGCTCGTGCAGTATGGTGGATATAAAATGGCGTGGGTCGGTTATGCAGAAAGTGATGAACATAGATCGATCCGTCCAATCGCCCACGCGGGATTTGAAGAGGGTTATTTGACGCAGCATTTTTCATGGGGAAAGACAAAATATGGCCATGGGCCAACCGCCTCGGCAATTCGCACGAGGAAACATTGTGTGATCAATGATATCCCGCAAATCGCCCCGAAAGTCACCTGGGCTGATAGAGCAAGGCAATGTGGTTATACATCGGTTATTTCCTTGCCCCTTATTCATAAAAATAAAGCTCTCGGTGCGTTTACAGTCTTTTCCACGGAGAAAAAAGCTTTCCACAAATCTGCGGTGAAGTTATTAAAAGAATTGGCTAATGACATGGCATTTGGTATTGAAAATTTACGCGTGCAGATAGAACGGGATCAAATGCGTGACAAATTGCGATGGAGTTTGGAAAAGCTCGAAACGAGCATTATCGATACGGTTCATGCGCTTGCATCACTTGTGAGTAAGAGGGATCCATACACGAGCGGGCATCAAGAACGCGTGACGAATCTAGCGATCGCACTTGCTGAAGAAATGGGTTTGACGCATGAGCAGATCAAGGGCATACAGCTCGCTGGATTACTCCATGATATTGGAAAGATTGCGGTGCCTGCAGAGATTTTAAGCAAGCCATGTAAGCTCACGATTTCCGAATTTGCGATCATCCAAACCCATCCGCAAATCGCCTATGATATCCTCAAAGGAATCGATTTCCCGTGGTCTGTTGCCGAGACGGTATGGCAGCACCATGAACGTCTTAATGGATCTGGATACCCTCACCATCTCGAAGGTACTGACATCAAACTTGAAGCTCGAATCCTAGGTGTCGCTGATGTTGTCGAGGCAATGACGTCACACCGTCCCTACCGTCCAGCGCTTGGTATTAATGTAGCTCTGGCAGAAATAAATAAGAAACAAGGTGTGCTTTACGATCGAGATGTAGTTTGTGCGTGTTTGGCCCTTTTTAGAAAGAAAAAGTTCAAGTTTGTTTGAGCTGCAGATATTGACTGTTGTCCTATTGTAGCTGTAGTATCCTGCGGGGCAACGTGAACTGTTCGATGTATAGAACCGAACATTTACGATGATCTTCGTAGAAAGGGGGAACAATGAGATATTTTCTTATACCGATGGCATTAGCTATAACATTGCTTTCATGTGTATATCGGCCAGGTGGACATATGATGGATTGGGGTTATGGTATTGGTGGTTTCGCCTGGCCATTGATTATTCTTGTAGTCCTGGTCGGTGTTGCTATTTACTTCATTAAGAACCGTGAGAAGTTGAAGCAGGATAATGGGGAAGATTCAGCGCTTGAGATACTCAAGACACGTTATGCAAAAGGCGAGATTACAAAACAGCAGTATGAGGAAATGAAAAAAGACCTTAACGAATAGTGAAGTTGTATCAAATCCTCTACGAGAAGTGTCAGCTCGTCTACACCGTGACGCGCAAGTGCGAGAATCTTCAACAACCCCCCATCTGTCAAGATCAAGAAAACTTTCTGTGGGCTGACCACATATCCTGTATTGCCCGGTAATGCTCGGCAAAACTTGCTGCACATTCGCGTATGAAACTTTTTGCCTCGGCTGTATATCCCTTGAATGACTCGTAGACTTCGCCATCAACGATTGCATTTTCGAGATGTAATGCTACTGAAATGGCGGTTCTCATTGAAATATCTTCATTTTTGACACGGGCTGATTCTTTTACAACATAATCCATAGAGATTTTGATAACGCTCAGTTTGAATTTTTCCGAATCAAATCGAGCATGACCTTTTTTTGTTATTTGTGAAAGTCGGCGAATTTTCTCAGCATGATCCTTCTCTTCCCATGAAACTGTAGCCCAAAACTCTTTGTGGTCGGGAAATTTTTGAGCGTATGCGTCATACAGCCTACTAATCGCCTCTTCATGATTGATCAGTATTTCCATTATATCATTCATTTGTTAATTTCTCCTCCTTAAATTAGACATAAACCTCGGCTTTTCTCATTTTTCTTTTCTTGCAACAATAGATAATAACGCAGAACTTCACTCTGTCAACCCTTGACACCCCCTCGTTTCGGATATGCATGGGGTAAAATAGCTACATTCTACATTGATATTAGACAGAAATTATGAATTAGTGGATCGCTAGAGAATATGTATAATGTAAAGATTTGATCCCAATTGCTTCATAATAAACGGCTTTAATTTCACTTCTTCTTTTTCGTGAATGCAAGTACGAGTTTCAATGCTCCAAACGCAATGAAGAGAATGCAAAAATAGATATAGTAATCTCTAAGGACTACTAAAGCAATTCCCAATACTATTAAGATTATACCTTCAATAACTTGTTTCATTATACCTCCTTCCGATTATACCCCCACCACCTGGGGTGTCAAGCATAGACAGCCCGCTCCATCACCTCCACTTACGACTACTTACTTGGCGCAGTTCCCCGCCTTCTCCAACGCTAAACACTGGTCGCAGAGTTCGTAGGACGTGGGTTTAAATTCCCTCCCTACATCCACATAGTCCCTCTTTGGCCAGTTGGTGCAGTTGGTACACCAGTGCCATGTTTCGCTATCATGCCTTTTGCGATACGTGATCATTTTAGTCATCTATGTTGTGCAGTCGTTCGCTTTTTCCCTGGATCTGCATTGATTACATAGTTCGCCGACTGCTGGCCTTTCTGTATCAGAGTGCCATTCTTCTTCATAACTCGATGTTGGCCAACCAGGGCAGTTTTTGCACCAGTGCCAGGTATCAGTACTTCGTTTCTTTCTATAATGTGGCATGGCTCTTACCTCCTTCCAATAACGCAAAAAGGTACATCACCCGCAGTTATAGCTCCCACGGGTAACATACCTTCTTTATCTATTATAGAAAATGCTGGTGGGATGTCAAGAGGGAGCTACTTTGTTTTGTAACTGGTTAGATTACTGACAGCATAGCAGAAGAACCTAATACCGAGTTGATTGTCTATTCTCCTGGCTCTTCCCATAAATAAGAGTAAATACTATCGTTCTTACTGACTGCGCATGTTCTATCTTGTTGTACTGAAATAATGTTGCGCACTGTTATTACTCTTTCATTTGCAAGCGTATAGGCAATAAGTATATATACATAATCACCACCTTCTTGGAGTATGTCGCTCGATATTTGATTTGCGTTTGCAGTTATCGAAAGGTCCTCGATGTGCAATTCAGCAATACAATCATCTGTTCTGTTCCTTAATGTAATTTCGTATGAACGGGACGTCGTACAATTAGTGCACAGTATCAGGCACAAACACACAGCTTTTACAAATTTCTTTAAGTATCCTATCATCTGATTTTGACGACCTTCTGTGTGATCACGCCGTCGATTTCTACAAAATATATCCCTGGTTTCATCCTTTCAGGTACAATGGTCCGCCCTGTGATGTCAAAGACTCTGCAGTCTTTGCCTTCTAAAAGATGCACGAGACTACCCGAGAAAATTGTGGTGAATGAAACAGTAGTTTTTTCCAGATTTCTTTCTAATTCCGTTATGCCTAAGGTATCGGGGGATATTCTGAGTAGCCAAATATCAATTTCACCTGCGCCCCAAGATCTAATATCTCCACATACAATATACCCATTATCGCTTGTGGGATTTATGGAACATGCTCCCTCATACTGTGAACCACCATAGGCTCGGGACCATTTAACGCTGCCGAGGCTGTCAATCTTCAGAATATATACATCTCGGTTACCTGCGCCATACAATTGGGCTGTACCAACGATTATTGCACATCCATCTTGTCCAGTAACGATTGATTGTCCTGTGTCAACATCATCTCCGCCAATTGTCTTTGTCCATAGGGTGTCACCATTAGCATCTGTTCGCACTATATAAACTTGATAATCATTACCGAAGGAGTTCGTGCCACCAACAATGATGTAACCACCGTTATCACATTCTTCCACATCTTGAGCCCAGTCATCTTGTGTGCTTCCATAGGTTCTGCTCCACAATGCATTACCAAAAGAATCTGTTTTTATAACATAAGCATCAATACCGCCTGCTCCATACGATGTAGTTAATCCTACAAGAATATATCCGCCATCAGATGTCTGCTTTACTGAATAACAATCTTCGACACCGCTGCCGCCGTAAGTTTTAGTCCAGATTGTATCTCCATCATTATTAATTTTCAGAAGCCACATATCGAATGAGTGTGTGATATCGTTCCAAGCCAATGCTCCAATTACATAAGCCATTGAGCCGATATAACACTCTGCTAATGCATTCCCTCTATCATTTCCGAAAAGAGTATACTTACGTGTCCATAGAGTATCACCTGAAGAGTTAGTTCTACAAATATAGACCTTTCCTGAACCCCCCCCTCCAGTCATATCAGCGCCTCCAATAATTATATACCCACTATCGTTTGTTTGTAGAATCGACAATCCAGCATCATACAAACTGCCACCATAAGTCTTTGTCCATAGGGTGTCACCCAACGAATCTGTCTTTATTAGATATACATCATCGTAACCCGCACCGAATGAGAATGTAAAACCAGCGACAATATATCCACCGTCAAATGTCTGCTGTACTGACTCACCATAATCATAATCCAAACCACCATATGTTTTTGTCCATAATGTATCCGGTGCCTGGGCTAATGACACAGTGGTGAATAATGATATTACAACTAATACAATTCTTTTCAACATGATTCCCTCTTCAATTAATTATAACACTATGTTTCTGAGTTGTCAATACTTGACACCAGCCCCGGGATTAGCTATCATTTGGTGGTATTAAAAGGAGGAGATATGGATTGGATTAAGATTGCATTAGCAAACAAACAGCGTGTATTTTACATTAATATCGCTTCTGTTGAAAAAACCTATGTAGATATCGAAAACAGGGAGATTCAAATAAGTTTCCGGGGGAAAGATAAGTCCTTGGATCTTCGGATTGATAAAACACCTGGAACCGAACAAGTTAGTGAAGATATGTTTTTCCATGTTCATACGATCTTTAAGGATAGGTCAACTGAAAGACCCCCTGTTTTTTAGCTGCAATATCCCGTGGGGGTAATGTGAACTGTCCGAAGTGTAAAGCAGAGTCAGACAGTATTTCACAGATTTTTCACGTATAATTCGTATAATTTCGAAGGAGGTGAGATTATGGTTTCATTATGTATTTTAGTTCTATTACAGACTAATCCCATGATTCAAGAAATGGTCGATAGTGTGTCGTCGGATTCCATTTTGGCAGATGTCCAACGCTTGCAGGATTTTGTTACCCGTTATGCAACGCACGACTCATGTTTTGCCGCTGCTGAATGGATATATGATAATTTTGTAACCTACGGTATGGATAGTGTGTATCGTGATACATTTTCTTGGACTTATCCTGTACCTGCTAACATTGTTGGTATAAAACAGGGAACGGTTTATCCAGATAGCTGTTACACAGTTATTTGTGCCCATTATGATGCTCATGCGGGGCCTGCACATATCGATTCTTCCCCGGGTGCAGACGACAATGCAAGTGGGGTTGCGGCTGTTCTTGAGGCTATGAGAATACTAAAAAACTATCAATTTGAATATAATATCCGATTTATTGCCTTTTCTGCGGAAGAACAGGGATCTATAGGAAGCATGTTTTATGTGTGGAGGGCTAACCAGCGTGGCGATGATATTCAAGCGGCATTCAACTTCGACATGATCGGTTATGTTGATATAGAACCAGAAACTCTTGATGTCTGCGGTGACACATTATCTGAACCGCTCCTTGATTATTTCATTGCCTGTGCTGATACCTACACAACATTGTTGACTGAGAAAAGATTGGGTATTACTGTCGGAGATGATATGTGGTTTTCCCATTATGGTTATCAATCAGCAGGTTTGATTGAAGATTACCCGGTCACCAATCCATTTTACCATACGCAGGCCGATACGATCGGTGCTGGTTTTAACAATCTTGCGCTATGTGCAGAAGTTATTAGAGCAGGTGTTGCAGCCTTGGCATCAAAGTCAAGGCCAGTGGGTGTCAGTGAAGAAGATTATTTAATTGCAGAACCAGCTGTCTTTCTCACAGTTTACCCGAATCCATTTCGTGATAGAACCGTTATCAGATATCATTTTAAGGATAAGATCAATAATCTGATGAAAGTATATAATGTCAGTGGCTGCATTGTGAAGGATTTTATATTACCCAAAACTCATTCTTCAGTACCTGCTTTCGTTTCCTGGGATGGCAAAGATAATGCTGGTAAACAGGTCCCAAACGGTGTCTATTTCTTGAAAATTAGCGTAGAAGATTACACAGAAACTGAAAAGTTACTCTTGATTAAATAGATTGGGGAAGAGGGGGTTAAATCTATACATTATACATTGATATAATGATGTTTATACAAATTGGTGTAATGTCAGGTAACATGTATAGTGTCAAGATTTTACCCAAGCTATTGACGCAAAGTTGTACGAGGTTGTTACGGGGAGTAAACCGATGTAGCAATCTCAAACAGATATAACTAGAGTCTTACTGTAAATCTTGAACTGTTGAAAGCACCATCCCTCTAAAACCTGGGGATTTGCTTTATCGGTAACTATGATGCGATTGAACCGCCCAAGGAGATGTTGGCTTTTGCAGCTGAAAGGTTGATCGTACCGCTGTTGAAAATCTCAGGCTACTCGACTGACTGTATTGTGGGACACCGGAAGTACGCGAAGAAAAGCTGTCCGGGGAAGAAGTTTAAGCTACAAATTTTACGGACGTATTGTGACTTTTAACTTTTCTTTTTAATTAACTTTAATTTCTTTAGATCTTGAATTGTCCAACCAACGACATCGACTATATGCTCGAGAACATCTGGAAATTTTTTAAAGGTTTTTTTTGGATGGTAATGAATTGTTACACGTCTTCTATCTCTATGACGGTATGCATGTATTGCACCACTTCTAGATACAAACGGGAAATCACTTTTTTCGTACAGTTAAGTAGTTGGTCCCAAATATGTTTTGTATATCTCACTAAATATGACAGGTTATCGGCACTGACACGTGTGTATTAAACAAGCGTACAAGTTGATCTGGTGGTGGTTGGATAATCTCTGCAGCAACAAGAGTATTTAAAGGAAATGGATCTCCATACTCTAACATAGATTCAATATGTAGTTTTGCTGCTTTTTTAATGAGTCCAAGAGCTTCTTTTTGACTTTGAGCGTCAATATGTAAGCCCTTTAAACTCGGGCAATAAGCGTGATATCCACCTGGTTGCGGCTGAATACGCACCTCTAATTCAAATTTGTGTTTTACCTTCTTGCCGTTCATGGTTTTTTATCTCCTTTCCTAATATATTATAGCGACATTTTTACATATGTAAATGCGTCAAAATGTCGCAGTTTGATAATTTCTTAGATTCACCTCCTTCCGATTATACCCCCACCACCTGGGGTGTCAAGGTGTATAGATTGATTCTCGTTATCTTATCTTGATGACCTTCTGTGTGATCACACCGTCGACCTCTATGAAGTAGATCCCGGGCTTCATTTTCTCGGGCACTACCGTGCGACCGGTTATGTCAAAGACCCGGCAGTTTTTACCCTCTGGTAGGAGCAATGGTCCGTAAAAAATTGTGGAACTACAATTCTTATTCCGATTATTAACACATTGTTCCTCAATTCCCATATTATCCCTAATCACCGAAATAGACGAACTCCATAGATTTGCTGTATAGATTCTATTTTGAATAGAGTTCCAGGTCATGCCCCAAGGCCAATCTCCAACTGTGATGGTTGTT
>JBARXB010000059.1:0-71416 GCA_049647165.1 bacterium | reverse complement strand
CGGTCGGAAAATGATACCCCTTTGTATTAAACTCCTGTGATACCTCCAAAACCTTCATGGGGCAGTATTCAATACAAAAACCGCACCCTTTACACCTGTCCTTAATGATCTTGACTTCCCCCCTGATAACTTTTAAACCATTAGGAAAAACTTTCATCTTATCCTCCCTTCTTTTCTAATCGTGCAGAAAAATGTCCTGCTTGTCGCATAATATTCAGTACTCATCAGGTAATCCTTGTAATTCTGCATAAGAAAATACCGGACCATCTTTGCACACGTATTTGTACCCGATATTACAGCGCCCACATTTACCAATGCCGCATTTCATGCGCATCTCTAAAGAGAGAAAGATTGACTCGGATGTAAAACCCAAATCCTTCAATACAGGTAGTGTAAATTTTATCATGATAGGTGGTCCGCACACAAGTGCAATTGTATTGTTCGAGCTGGGTGCAACTTCTTTCAGCACGGTCGGCACAAACCCTTCGCGTCTCGTCCAGTTTTTGTCTCCCTTGTCAACCGTTACGAATATCTCAAGATTATCCTGTTTCTCCCATTGCCAGAGTTCGTCTTTATAGAGCAATTCGCCAGGGCTACGGGCACCATATATAACAATAATATCATCAAACCTTTCTCGATTACTGCTATCTGTTATGTAATTGATTGTTGAACGCAGTGTCGTGAATGCAAATCCGCCACCGACAATGAGCACATTTTTCTTTTCCATAATATCCATCGGATACGTATTGCCGAGAGGACCGCGCAATCCTATAATCTCACCAACTTCAGTATGATGTAGTCTTGTTGTCACAATGCCTGCCCTCTTTACAGTAAATAGAAGATACCCCCTCTCGGTCGGTGATGATGCAATTCCGATCGGACATTCCCCTGCACCAAGGATCGACAACTCGGCAAACTGCCCGGGCATATATTTGAAGTCTTCCCTGTCTTTCTTATTGGTTAGATGAAGTTTGAATGTCTTTATATCTTTTGCATCGTTTTCAATAATAATATCCTCGATCTGTGCTGGAAAGGGTTCGTAGGGATTATTCACTATACCTCCGCGATTTGTTTAATGATCTTACGGATATCCATGTTGACCGGGCAATACAAAATGCACCTGCCGCAGCCAACACAAAACACTGAATCATAGTATTTGCTTGTATAACTGAATTTATGCATGATACGCTGCCGTATTCTTTCCTTTTTGCTCGGACGCGGATTATGCCCAGAGGCGTGGAGTGTAAAGAGAGGAAACTGACATGAATCCCATGTACGTACCCTTCTACCACGATCCTTCACAACTTCATCGCTGATATCAAAACAATGACATGTCGGACACAGATACGTGCAGATTCCACAACCAAGACACTTGTCATAGAATTGTTCCCACCAGGGTGCATTGAAATCCTCAAGCTTTTTTTGCAGCTCATTGACATCTATATCACTCTCTATACGACTCTTCACATCAGCAATTATCAATCGTGCATCCTCACGATCGTTTCTCGTTACAGGGGTCAAGAAATCAGACACCGCGTCCATTAATTCATCACCCTCTGGTGATTGTGCTCTCAGCAAATAGCGTCCGAGAAGTTCATAACATAATATATCAGAGCCAGTAGCTGCATCTGGGCCACACCCCACTTCTGTACAAAAACATGTTGGTTGTGCCTGGCAACAAACCCAGGTGATAATTCTCGTAGATTGTCTTCTCTTGATATAATAGGGATCCCCGGGTACGTTCTCTTTAAATACTCTATCGAGCAAGGAAATCGCAAGAGCATCACACGGCCGCAATCCGATAATCAAAGTGAGAGTTTGCGCTGACTCGTCTTTATCCTTGGAGAAATCCACACCATTCGAGGTCTCATCAAAATAGAAAAGGGGCTCTGTCTGCGGGAAGAATATGGTTTTAGGCGAAAGTCTCGAATTCCTTTGGTTCAATTTTAAGTCATGGGGAGATTTGACTATCGCATATCTCTCCTCGCCATCTACTTGGGTCGGCCCAATCAACCTATATTTTTCCAATAATACATTGATAAATGCCTTGAAATTTTCTTCCGTAATCACTCCGGTAGTATGCTTTTCTACAGACATTTGCTCTCCTTACTCCGGTTCCACCATAAATGTCTGCTCGTCATCAATTCGGTATGCTGACAGCGGCGCATTATCCTTGGTGCTCAATCCGGGTTCATAACCGAAGCGATCTGTGACTTCGTCAACAAGCATGCGAGTGAATAACCTCAGATCAACACCCATAGGACATGCACGAACGCAGGCACCACAATCTACACATCTACCAGCCTGATGGAATATCCTCATCACGTGAAAAAATATTATGTCTGACAAATCATTTGTCACACCAATCCATTTTGGAGCTGTCTGTTCTGCAAAACATTCTTTACAGTAGCAGTTCGGACACGCGTTCCGACATGCATAGCAGCGTATGCACTTTGACATCTCATGTTCCAGAGTCCGCCACCGTTGGTCACGGTTTCTTGCTCTGAATTCAGTGACACGAGGGTCTGACACCACCGGTTGAGGAAATAGCTGTTCGCTGCGGACAAGTATATCATATACATTGGGAATTGGATGCGCACAGTGACGACAGGCTTCACAAAGAAATTCAGATTTCTTAAATGTTTTCTCCTCATTTTCCAGTCTTACGACGATAGCATCAGGGGTTTCATCAAAACCAATGATTCTGCCGCCGTTTAATCGAGATTGAAGTTTGGTGCTGTCAACGATCCCTGCGCAGGAGATGCCGATTATGACGATATCATCTCTGCTTAATTGCTTTTCTTTTATCAATTCAACAACAGAACGATTATCGCACCCTTTGCATAAAATACCCACACGTGTGTGTTCGTGTCCCTTACGCTGTCTCAATAGATGAGGAAGATATACTGATAGATTGTTGGCACAAAAGCTATTCCAAACGAGTTTCTGAACTTCAGGATCAGTGTGCACGAAACAAGGCGATGTCCGAAAAGGTAGAGTCCCCTGTTCATAGCCGATAAAAACATCTATCCTGTTATCAGCAAGCAGTTTCTTTGTATTGCTTATTATCTCACGTTCTGCTTGTTTCATAGTGCTTTCTCTTTTAGACTAATGCTTTTTTTGAAATAAACGAGTGGTCCGAGCTTTTTGACATCATCTGTTATCTTCTTGATAATCTGCGCAAATCGTGCACCCTCAGAAGCAGACACCCATGAAAACTGTACACGCTCCGGTTCAAGACCAAGGTAATCAAGATATCTCTTTACGAGAGCGAATTTCCGCCTGGCATAGTAGTTACCGGTTATATAGTGACAATCCCCTGGATGACAACCAGATACCAGTACCGCATCAAAACCGTTCTGCAGTGCTTTGACAATGTAAAGCGGGTTAACACGTCCTGAACAGGGTACTCTGATAACCCTAATAGTAGATGGATACTGAAACCGGCTTACACCTGCGAGATCAGCGCCGGCATACGAACACCAATTACACAGAAACGCCAATATTTTTGGTTCAAACTTGGTCGAGTCGCTCGAACGTTGTTCCATAGTATTCTCCTTCATAATGCACACAAGGCTGCTAAGATTTGTGTATCTCTGAACCCTTTCAGGTCTATGGCTGATGGTCTACAGGAAGCTGTGCATGTACCGCAGCCTTTGCAGAGCGCCTCATTGACAACTGCAACACCTCGTTCGCTATCAAGCTCTATGGCACTGTAAGCACACACATGAACGCAGAGTTCACAACCGTTACACCGCTCTTCATCAACGAATGCCACCTTGCTTTCGGATTCAATTTCATCCCTGCTCAATACAGTTACTGCACGCGATGCTGCTGCTTTTGCCTGCACAATACTTTCACTCAAATCCTTAGGATAATGAGCAAGACCACACAGAAAAATTCCGTCGGTGGCGAAATCTACCGGTCTCAGTTTAACATGTGCTTCAAAAAAGAACCCATCAGTACCAAGAGGTACCTTTAGTGCTTGTGACAAAAATTTATTGTCATCATTGGGTACGATACCGCTATTTAATACGAGTAAATCCGGTGTGAGTCGAAGCCTTTTTTCCATAATTTTCTCATCAATTTCAACTACTAACCTACCGTCATCAATGACGACTTCTGGTTTATGATTTTTATCATAATGAATAAAAATAATACCTGCTTCACGAGCTTTCTTATAGAAAATCTCTTTGAGACCATAGGTCCTCACATCACGGTAAAGCACAAAAATCTGTATTTGCGGATTTATTTCCTTAAGCAACAGAGCATTCTTTATAGCCGTGCTGCAACATACCCTGCTGCAATACGGATGATCATCATCACGAGACCCGACACAACTTATCATAACAACGGCTTTAAGATTCCTCAGTACGTTTCCATTGGTTGAAATTTCTCTTTCTATCTCACGCTGGGTCATCACTCTCTTATCTTGTCCATAACAGTAATCAGTGGGTTTAAACTCATGCGCACCAGTCGCTACTATGACAATCCCGTGTTCAATTTGTCTTTGTTCTTCTTTGCGCTCTTTCGTGCCGGATTCAAAATATTGGTCTTGTAGATTTGTGTGATTGGATTCTATTGTCGTTTTATAATTTCCAATGAATCCTTCAATCTTCTCAATCTTTGAATCCATATGGACACATATCTGAGTATGCGCATTCACCTCCTCGACCAAGGATTCGAGAATTGGTTTAGTCACCTCTCCCTCAAGTATGTAAGAGATGCGCCTTAAATTGCCACCGAGTTCAAGTTCCTTCTCAATAAGATCAACATGGTATCCCTGACCTGCAAGATCAAGCGCTGCTGTCATGCCCGCCACACCACCACCTATGACAAGGCTGTTCTTATTGACACTCGATTTTGTCTTTTTCAAAGGTTCCTGATGTATTACCTTCTTGACTGACATCTTTATCAAATCTATCGCTTTTTCAGTCGCTTTTCCTGGTTCTTTCTGATGCACCCATGAACACTGATCACGAATATTGGCGAAATCAAAAAGATAAGCATTAAGTCCGGCTTTTCTCAAAGTATCTTGGAATAAAGGTTCATGTGTTCGTGGCGTGCACGCCGCCACGACAATGCGGTTGAGAAGCTGTTCGTGTATCTTATCCATAATGAGCTTCTGAGCATCCTGCGAACACGCGAATATTAAATCCTGACTATAGACCACAAATGGAAGTTTACTGACCGCAGCGACAACATGTTTAACATCCACGGTTGCCGCGATATTAATACCGCAATGGCATATAAATACACCAACTCTGGGTCGATCACCATCCGTGATTTCCCTTTCAGATGGGTATTTAACCGCGATCATCTTCTTGGGGAAATCCTTTACCATAATACCTGCAGAAGATGCTGCAGCACTTGCTTCAATAACAGATTCCGGGATATCTTTAGGACCACAGCTTGTACCACAGGCAAAAATACCGGGACGCGACGTGGAGACAGGTGTGAACGGCGCGGTTTGGATAAAGCCAAAGCCATCGACCTCAATCCCCAATTTCTCAGCGAGCTGTCTCAATTGAGATGTTGGTCTGAGTCCAACTGACAGAATCAGAAATTCAAACGACTCGCGTCTTGTTCTACCATCTTCCTCATAATGCACGAGAAGATTATCAGTAGTTGGATCAATATCGACGGATGAAATGCGTGCGCGCACGAAACGTGTATTGTATTCAGACTCAGCACGTTCGATAAACCTATCGAAATTCTTCCCACAAGCTCTTATATCCATACCAAAAACAGTGATCTCAGCATCAGATAAATGTTCGTTGATAATAATTGCATCTTTTGCAGCCTGCATACAACATATCGCTGAACAGTATTCAATACCCACCTGACTATCACGCGAGCCAACACATTGAATAAAGGCGATTTTCTTTGGTTCTTTATTATCAGATGGTCGCACTATATGTCCGTGGGTTGGACCAGAGGCACTCAAAATACGCTCGAATTCCATGCTTGTTACGACATTGGGGCAGATCTTGTATGCGTAATCGTCTTTTCTAACCGCATTGAACTCAGCAAGTCCACTCGCTAGAATGATACTGCCAACTTGCACATCCAGGATTTCTTCCTTCTGTTCAAAATCAATCGCCTGGGGTTCACAGAACTTCTCACATATACGACACTTGCCTCGGGTTAAATAGATACAGTGATCCGCGTCGATTATCGCAACCGCCGGTACTGCTTGTGGAAAAGGAATGTGTATACATTTTGAATCCATAAGCCCCACATTATAGATATCAGGGATTTTCACCGGGCATTTTGTCATACAAACACCACAGCCCGTACATTTTACCTCATCAACATAGCGAGGCTTCTTGCGTATAGTTACGGTGAAGTGTGGGGCCTCACCATTTACTGATTCTACTTCAGCATTTGTTATGATGTGTATATAGGGATGGCTACCGGCTTCGACTAATTTTGGAGAAAGTATACAGAGTGAACAGTCGTTGGTAGGAAAGGTCTTATCCAGTTGGGCCATTCTGCCACCGATACTGGGTGATTTTTCGATCAGCACAACCTCTATACCAGAATCCGCCAGGTCCAGGGCTGCTTGAACACCTGCGATCCCTCCACCAACGACCATGACTTTCTTGTAAACCTTTTTTCTATTCATGAACGAATCTGCCTTTCACGATGCAGGTAACATATTCAACCATCACTGCTCCTTTGGGGATTTGCCGATACCGTTTTCAATATCATATCTTATCAAATCGTGCCTCAGTATCTGCAAGCGTTTATCAATCTCGTTAATTCGGTCTAAGATATCCGGTTTGGCGTGATTGTTTTTGATCGCAATATATCGAAGAATACGCATCAAGTCCGGGAAATTGACCTTTTGCGGACAGTAAGCATAACATCGATAGCATATAAGACAGTACCAAATCGATGGAGACGTCAGAACCTCATTGCGTAAGCCGAAAAGGATATGGCGGATAATACGACGAGGATTATATGTTTCATCGATTTCACTGATCGGACAACCTGCAGTACACGTACCGCATGCAAAACACTTCCTCAAATGCTCACCACCTGAATACGACATTACTTCTTCGGCAAAACTGAAATCCATTTCATCCATGGTCAGGGTGTGTTTCTTTGCCTCCATTGTTTACTCCTTTCCCCCATAGTTTGCTGGACCTAGTTTTTTAACATCTTGAATAAAATGGTTTACCTTCTTCTGGAACTCAATGCCTTCGCCGGCTGAAATGAAATGCATTCTTACTCTCTCTGTATCGACTCCGAATGCTTTGAGCAGCACCTTCAAGAAATAGAATCTGCGGATTGTCTTATAGTTGCCATTTATGTAATGGCAATCACCAGGGTGACATCCGGTTATAAGAACCCCGTCCACACCATTTTCAAAAGCACTTAAAACGAACTCGGGTTGAATACGGCCCGAGCACATTGTTCTAATAACTCTGAAATGAGGATCTATCTGCAGACGCGACACACCAGCAAGATCTGCACCAGCGTAAGAACACCAGTTGCAGCAAAAGACCAGAACCTTTGGATTAAAATTATTCATCACCACCCCTTGACTGTATCAATCATTGCCATAATTTGCCTCCTAGTGAATCCATATTGGTCCATTGCACCGGAGGGACAGGCTGCAACGCATGTACCACATCCTTTACAGAGCGCCTCGTTAACGCGCGAATGGCGCCTATCATCTTCTTCAGTCGCCATTTCAATAGCTTCGTATGGACAGAGACTGCTGCACACAGCGCATCCGACACACAGCGTGTCATCAACGTACGATACGGTTGCTTCGGCATAGTACTTGTCTTTCGCCAAAATCGTCGATGCCCGTGCTGCTGCAGCAGCAGCCTGTGAGACCGCTTCAGAAATGAATTTTGGACTGTGTGCGAGTCCGGCAACAAAAATCCCCTCTGTTGCAAAATCTACTGGACGTAGTTTTACGTGTGCTTCAAGAAAATAACCATCACTGTTCAACGGTACCTTCAACATCTTGGCGACTTCTTTATTTGCAATATTAGGCACGATGCCGGTTGAAAGAACAACGAGATCAGCTTTGATCTTGATATTGTTCTGTAGTATAGGATCAAAAACAGTAACTTCCAGAGAACTATTATTATCCTCAACGACCGGTTTTACATCTGCATCGTACCGCGTGAACATCACACCTAACTCACGAGCTTTTGTGTAATAATCTTCTTTGAAACCATAAGTACGAACATCACGATATAAGATAAAAACTTTTACTTTTGGATTCAATTCAAGCAATTTCATCGTATTTTTGATCGCCTGGGAACAGCATCTTCGGCTGCAGTAGAGACAACTATTGTCTCGCGAACCAACACATTGAATCATGACTACAGATGACAGCTGACTGATATCCGAAGCCTGATCCTTGCTCTGTTTTTCACTTCTTGCATCAACAAGCGACTTTTCCAATTCTCTTTGTGTTATTACCCTCTTGTCATGACCATACAAGTATTCAGTAGGTTTGTACTCTTGAGCGCCGGTTGCTACAATCACCACACCGTGCTCACATTTCTTCACTTCCCCGTTCGCAAGAAGTATCTCTGTTTCATAATTACCTATGAATCCAGTTATTGATTTGATTCCTGCTGCTGTGAAAACATGTATCATCTTATGTCCAGTGACCTGCTTTATCGAGTTCTTCAAAAAAGCCTGGACATCATCGCCTTCCAGCGTGTAGTAGATATTTCTTGTGTGACCGCCTAACTGGTTCTCTTTTTCAACCAAGAAAACCTCAAATCCTTGCCGGGCGAGCGAAAGGCTTGAAACCATACCGGTAATACCACCTCCAATAACTAAAGCTTTCTGTATGACATCGATTTCAACACGTTTAAGCGGAGAAAGACACCCCACCTTGCACACTGACATACCAACCAGGTCCTTAGCTTTTTCAGTTGCTGCTTCGGGCTGATTCATATGAATCCAAGAACACTGGTCGCGGATGTTTGCCATTTCGAAAAGATAAGGATTCAAACCTGCCTCTCGAATAGTCTCTCGAAATAGTGGTTCATGAGTCCGGGGTGTACACGAGGCAACGACGATACGGTTGAGTTTATGCTCCTTTATCATCTCAACGATACGTCTTTGACTATCCTGAGAGCAAGTATACAGATTGTCTTCTGCATGCACGACATAACGTAATCCCTTGGTGTATTCAAGAACTTGCGGTACATTCACATATGCACCGATATTAATGCCACAATGGCATATAAAAACTCCCACCCTCGGCTCTTGATCAAACACATCGATTTCTGGCGGGTATTTTTTTTCGGTTATCATGCTATGTCTTTTTTCTGCAAGAAGTTCCATTACACAAGAGGCAGCAGCAGAGGACTGAGTCACGGTCTCCGGTATATCTTTTGGTTCAGTACAAGGACCACATACGTATATGCCTTTCTTGTTTGTTCGAGTCGGTGCCAACGTTTTTGTCGCACAGAAACCTGCTTTATTCAACTGAAGTCCCAGGGTATTTGCCACCTGTGTGAGGTCTTTGGAAGGATGCAGACCACAAGACAAAACGACCATGTCAAATTCTTCTGAGCGCTGTTTACCATTATCACTAGGATATTTGATAATCAGATTTTGTGTTTCACTAATCTCTTCGATTGCCGACGGACGACAACGAATATATCGCACACCGCTCGCTTGAGCTTTCTCATAATACTGGTCGAATCCTTTGCCAAAAGCTCTCATGTCCATATAAAAAATACTGCATTCCAGACCAGGCGAGTGTTCCATGGCGATCAATGCTTCTTTGGTTGCGTACATACAACACACTGACGAGCAGTAGGTATACTCTTCATCGCGACTCCCCACACACTGAATAAAGGCTATTCTTTTTGGCTCCTTATTATCACTCAGTCTCACTATATGCCCATGAAAAGGTCCGGATGCTGACAGAATTCTCTCGAATTCTATAGAATTAACGACATTTTCATATCTACCAAAACCATATTCACGTTTCTTTTTGCCGTTAAATACTTCAGAACCTCCAGCAAAAACTATCGACCCAACAGAAATGTCAGTGAGTTCCTCCTTCTGCTCAAAATCAATTGCTTTTGCTTCACAGAGATCTTCACAAATTCTGCACTCATCAGTAGCAAAGTGTACACAGTGGTCTCTGTCAATTATTGCGGCATTAGGTACGGCCTGAGGAAATGGTATGTGTATGACCGACCTCGGCCTCAGTTCTGCATCGAATTCATCGAGTAAAGGCTTTTTCAGTCGTTCACTCATTTTCTCAAGACGCTGCGAAGTTGTCGGACATACTGAATAACACGCACCACACGACATACAGTGCGGGGATGCCACATCAAACGGTGGTGTGATTTCGCGTTTGTCACCTCGTCCCTTGAAGCCGATTATGTTCTTGCCCATACGCTCATGACACATCCTGACACACAGACCGCATAATATACAGTCTTCGTCTCGCTTCACAAAAGGTGTGTCTTGGACGCCGAGTTTCCTTGCCAGCTCCATCACTTTCTCAGACTGAGGTGCTCGTGCTAGAATCAACTGCACCATTGTTTTCCGGATGTTTTGAAGTTCGGGCGTATCTGTTTTTACATCGATACCTTCTTCGACAGAAGACACGCATGAAGCCTGAATTTTCTTCCGACCGTTCTTATTGATTTCAACAACACAGAGACGACATGCACCATAGGGACTCAGCGCCTTGTGGTAGCATAATGTTGGTATTTCAATATTGAGTTCGTGTGCCACGTCAAGGATTGTTTTATTTTTTCCTATTGTTATAGAATTACCATCAATAGTAAGAGACATCATATCTCCGGTTTTCTTCTTTGTTTTTTTACCAATTTTCTTCTTTGCTTTTTTCCTCTTCACAATCTTCTCTTTTGGTTTTCGTTGTTTTTCGTATTTTTTCATTTGACCGATGGCGAAACGATTTTGATTGCACCAAACTTAGGGGGGCAATTCGTAATACATATTCCGCACTTTGTGCACTTTTTCTGGTCTATTGCATGCGCTTTTCTCGGATCGCCGGTTATCGCCCCGTTAGGACATTTTTTTGCGCATACTGTACAACCAGCACACAGTTCAGGATCAATAATATATGAAATCAACTCCTTACACACCAGGGCTGGGCAACGTTTCTCTCTTATATGGAGATCATATTCCCCACGGAAATAACGTAGCGTCGAAAGAACGGGATTAGCTGCCGTTTGCCCGAGACCACACATCGATGCTTTTTGCACGACTTCGCCAAGATTTTCAAGCAATGGGATATCGTTGTCTTTACCTTTCCCTTCAGTAATCCGTTTTACAATTTCATACATCTGTTGTGTCCCTTCACGACATGAAATACACTTACCACAGGATTCATCCTTTAGAAACTCAAGGAAATATTTTGCAATGTCGACCATGCAAGTACGATCATCCATGACGATCATTCCACCAGACCCCATAATAGAACCTACTTCAGCGAGTTTTTCGTAGTCCACTGGCAGATCGACTAATCTATTTGGGATACAACCACCTGAAGGACCGCCTGTTTGGATCGCCTTAAAAGCGCGATCTTCCGGGATGCCGCCACCGATTTCCAATATCTCTTTCAGTTTCATACCCATTGGGACTTCGATTAGTCCAGTATTTTTTATTTTCCCCACGAGCGAAAATACTTTTGTCCCTTTACTCTGCTCTGTACCGATTTTCGCAAACCAATCTCCTCCCCTGGCTGCTATCACGGGTATAACTGCCCAGGTTTCCACATTGTTTATATTTGTCGGTTTCTCCCAGATGCCTGATTCAACAGGAAATGGTGGACGTAACCTCGGTTCAGGTGATCGGCCTTCAATCGAGGCAATGAGTGAAGTTTCCTCACCACAAACAAATGCCCCAGCTCCTTGACTCACATTTATTTCGAAACTGAAATCTTCCCCTAAAATGTTCTCTCCAAGAAAACCGTGTTTCTTTGCGTCATCTATTGCTCTGGTCAGTCGCTCAATTGCTATAGGATATTCGGTCCGCACATAGAAATGACCTTCTGTGGCGCCGATCGCATATGCTCCGATGAGCATTCCTTCGATTACCGAGTGTGGATCCCCCTCTAAGATACTGCGATCCATATAAGCACCAGGATCGCCCTCATCTGCATTGCAGATTATATACTTCTTATCACTTTTATTATCCCTGCATATCTCCCATTTCTTGCCAGTAGGGAATCCAGCACCACCACGACCTCGCAGACCTGAAAGCTTCACCTGTTGTATCACCTCTTGCTGGGTCATCTCCATAAGGGTCTTGTAGAATGCATAATAACCTCCGCGGGCGATATATTCCTCAATACTTTCAGGATTGATAAAACCACAGTTTCTCAATGCAATTTTCACTTGTTTCTTAAAAAAAGGTATTTCTCCATAACATCTGATCGACGCGATATCGCTGGGCAATGGCCCATTGCAGAGTTTTCTTTTTGTCTTGTTTATGAGCAAGCTATCTTCATCATGGCGCCAACTAGCAAGGTCACTATCAATCCTGTTTCTGCATACATCCTCGTGTATTCTCACCAGCTTTTCCTTATTTACATTAGAAAACGTAACTCTCGGCATCTGCGGCATAAGTACATCAACCAGAGGTTCTTTCTGGCAAAAACCGATGCAGCCAACTGGTACAACTGAAAAGCGACCGTCCGAGTCTTTTATCATTTCAACAAGACTATCAAAAACGGTACGAGCACCTGTTGCGAGTCCGCAGCTGGCCATCCCCACTGTTATCCTTGTTCTTTTTGCAGGATAGAGCTGCTTCAAACCATCTCTGGCAATCTTGCGCAATCCCTGCAGATTCATTACATTCATTTGTACCTCTTTAAAATATCCATTATCTGGTTAGGTCGAACATTACCATAAGTGTCCTGATCAATCCTTAAAGCAGGGGCGATACTACAACATCCAATGCATCTAACGCTTTCTATGGTAAATGCAAGATCTTCAGTAGTCCCGCCGTCAGTAATACCGAGTTCCTGTTCAATTCTCGCCAAGATATCTGCTGAACCGCGCACATGACAAGCAGTACCGCGGCATAAACCTATAGTATGTCGACCTCTTGGCACAAGGCTGAATGCATTATAAAAAGTGGCTATACTGTAGATATGACTGAGCGGTATGTCTAATTCCAATGCAATGTAGCGCAAAAGATCTGCTGGCAGATAATTGTATTTCCCGCTAATTTTCTGCAGAATCGGCATCAGATTCCCTCTTTGCCCACGATACTCTTGAACAATCTCTTCGACTCTGGCAAGGTCATGGGGAGATAATTCAATGCTCTCTTCTTTCCCGTCCAGGTGAATCATCTGCTGTACTGGGCAATTCTGCATGCAAAGTCCGCAACCTGTACATTTTTCAATATCCACGTAACGGGGTTTTTTTCTCAAACTAACCGTGAAATTTCCTGCATCACCCGATACTTTATTGATTTCGGCATTGGTGATGATATCGATATTCGGGTGCCTCGCGACACTCACTAGTTTTGGCGCGAGTATACACATTGAACAATCATTCGTTGGAAAGGTCTTGTCGAGTTGTGCCATAACACCACCTATGCTCGCCTTTTTCTCCAGAAGGTAAACTTTGAACCCTGAATCGGCTAAATCCAATGCTGCTTGAATACCACCGATACCACCGCCAACAACAAGACTGGCGCCCACTTTTTTTATAATTGCCATTTTTTTTAGTCTTTCATAAGTTTTTTAACGTGTTCAACTAATACAGCTGCTTCAACTGGCTTATCGATAAAATCATCGACTGGTAACCAGGTTTCGTCACCAGCTGCAGTAGCGAAATTCAGGGGATATCTTTGGTCAACTGCAGTCAACATTAGAATGGGAATTCCCTTTGTGTCAGAATCTCTTTTAATTTCTCTGCAGAGATCAAACCCAGAGTGATCAGATTCCATCATCACATCCAAAATGATTAAATCAGGTTTTACGGCTTTCAATTTGGCAATACATTCTTTGGCTGACATACATGCTTCAACATTGTAGCCACTTTTTTCAAGCACGAGTTTTGTTGCCGTCAGGAAATCCTCATCATCATCTACTAGTAAAATATTTTTCTGCTGATCCACATTACACCTCCATTGTCTGAACCTCTTCGCAAGTCGGTATTGTCAAAATGAATCTGGCGAACTTTTCGAGGTCCTTCTTTTTCATTTTGCATAAATTCGTATCAGCATAAAACTCATCATACGCAACAGGTCTTCCACTGATAAAATAACCTGATTCAGCTTTTAATATCCCCTCGTGCATTTCTGCAATCATCTTCACGACATGTAAACCGAGACCTGTGCCCCTAATACCGTCTCTGCTGAACCTGGTAAATGGCTCAAAGATATTGGTAAGCTTATCGCGTGGTATTCCAATACCTTTATTGAAAACAGTAAGCTCAAAGTCCTTCTCCTTTATGTTAAGTGAGCATTTTATCGCTGTATTCTTGACTCCATATTTAGTAGCATTATGAATTAAATTGCTGAATACTATCTTCATGAGATCAGGATCACAGTATACCGATCGCTGTTTTTTCACGCTAATTTCAACCGTCATTTCTGTTTTGAGAAGAATGGGCTGAAATTCCTCAATGACTGGCTTTATAATATTCTCGTATAGATCGGTAATTTGCTTGTTGCAGTGAAGTTCTCCTTTTTCTCCCTTGTATGAAACCATATAGTTTCTTATCATATCCTGCATCAACTTCAGGTTACAGATACAGACAAGTAGCATTTCATTGTGTTTTTCTTCTGAGATGGTCTTTGATAGTTTTTCATCAATAAGAGCACTGATATTCATCACCACCGGTCCAAGCGTCTTTTTGGACTCGCGGGCAAAGAAACACATAATCAAACTGAGATGTTTGTTAAGGTTATAGATTTCAGTATTATCTCTTATTACCTCAAGAACCTGGTTGACCTTACCTTGTTCATCCTTCATCGGCAAAGCAATTATGTCGCAATAGTGTTCATTCCCATCGCTATCATAATTTATGTGCATAGATTTCACTGGTCGTTTTGTTTTAAAGGCTTTACGTACTGGACATGCTGGTTCATCACAGGGAACGTTTGAACGATGACTCACCCGATAACAATATTCACCGATAATCCGATCTCTTGGAACATCGAGCGCTTGCAGATATGCGCTGTTGCAGCCAACAACTCTCAATCTCTTATCAACAACAGCGACTCCTTCATCCATGGTTTCGAGAATAAGTGTGCCATAATTCTTCTGATTACCTGCTGCCATGATTCTCAACCATTCTAACAATTGATTTCGAATAAAGTGCCACTTATTCCCAATTCTACTCGCTGGTATCTCACCTTTCTTTGCGAGATTACTCACCATTTTCTTGCTCAACTTTAATATTTTGCTTGCCCCCGCGAGATCCAAAATCTCATCTTCTAAATCCTTTTGTTTTTCTGCTTCTTTATGCAAAAATGCATGTCGGCGTGTGAATTTCCTGTTCAATGCATTCTTTATTGCAAGTTTTATCTCTTTCATATCAAGGGGCTTTATTGCATAGAAAAAAACACCCTGTTCCCTTACCCTGGCTGCTACCTCCATGGAATCGTCAGCCGAAGTGGCAATTATTGGAAGCAGACTATTTATTTTCTTGATTATGGGGATTAATTCATAACCCTTGACGCCCCAGGCTTCAACAGCGAGAATCAAGACATCAATTTGTTCGTTTTTGATTTTCTCAAAGCATCTGTTGGTGTATTCAGCAATCTCAATCCTGTAGCCTTCCTCACCTAAATCATGCATGAGTAGCTTAACAGTCTCTTGATCGCTATCCATTATTAGAATTCGACCATGTGTGGGTGATTTTCTGGTTTTTGTAGCCATGTCTATATGGTGTTATAAGCAAAATCCATGCCAAAACTTTGGAGTTAGAAAAATGGGAATAGAAAACAGTTCATTTCCTTTCATTTTTCAGGAGTTATTACGAATTATTAATATGTTATTTTATTATTTTTGAAGGTTATCAGTACATCAAGTGAATATATATTTTATGCATGTTGAATAAAAAGACATTGATTTAGTATATTATCTGTAAATATAGCCATGCATATATAATATATGCATGCATAATTCTACACTATTTTGGTTTTTATTGGGGAATGAAAATTACGGTTTAATATTGTACTTTCTTATTAAAGCCTGAAAATTCTGCCGCTTCATGCCGACTTGCCGTGATGCTTTGCTTATGTTCCAATCGCTCCTCTTTAATGCGTTTATTAAAAATGCCTTTTCAATATCTTCCACAGCCTTCTCTCTTATCTGTTTTTTCAAATCCTTTAATTCCTCTTTGGTCTGTGGTATGGTTATGTTATGATAAGCTCGCTTACCCCTAATATCGATTGGTAGATGTTTAGCCTCGACAATCTCACTTTCAGTCATTATAACCGAACGCTCAATGATATTCTCCAATTCACGGACATTACCAGGCCAATCATATTCAATTAAGAGATTCATTGCCTCTGGTGAAACACCCTTAATGTTTTTATCCCTTGTTTTATTGTATAGCTCCAAGAAATGATTTACAAGAGATGGGATATCTTCTTGTCTCTCCTTAAGCGGCGGAAGATAAACGGGTACAATATTCAACCGATAGAAAAGATCTTCACGGAAGGTTTTCTCTTCTATCATTGTTTCTAAATCTCTATTCGTTGCAGCAATGAGTCGGATATCTACCTTAATGCTCTTAATCCCACCTACTTGCCTAAACTCTTTTTCCTGCAGTACTCTAAGTAATTTCGATTGAATCCCCATACTCAAATCTCCTACTTCATCCAAAAAGAATGTTCCACCGTTCGCAACCTCCAATAAACCACGTTTGGTAACTATCGCACCTGTAAACGAGCCTTTTACGTGCCCGAACAATTCACTTTCCAGAAGTGTCTCTGGAAGACCACCGCAATCAACTGCAATAAATTTTCTATCTTTTCTAAGTGAATTGTGGTGGATTGCTCGCGCAATCAGTTCTTTGCCTGTCCCACTCCCACCACGAATGAGAATAGTCGAATCTGTCGGTGCAACTTTCTCAATAAGTCTAAATATTTCCTGCATCAATTTGCTCTTCCCAATAATACTGCAAAATTTATATCGCTCAGCAAGCTCTTTTCGCAAATAAATGTTTTCTGAAACAAGTTTCGTTTTTTCTAAAACCTTTTCTACGCGAATACATATCTCATCCGCCGTGAATGGTTTCATTATGTAGTCAACAGCTCCTTGTTTCATCGCGCCAACCGCATTTTCGACAGTTGCATACCCAGTAATAATTATCACAGCCACATTTGGGTTTATTTCATGGATTCCCCGCAAAACCTGCATGCCTTCCATACCTGGCATTTTCAGGTCGACGAGGGCTAAATCCCATTCTTCATCTTTAACTTTTTCTAATGCCTTATAACCATCTTCTACAGTCAAAACGTAATAACCATTTTGTTCGAGTACTGCACAGAGTGATTCTCTGATATTTCTTTCGTCATCAACAACTAGGATACGCGCCTTTACCATTTAGCTCCTTCATGAGTTGCATGCCAGCCATTATAATAGATATTTCTTTTAGTGTCAATTACTCCTCGTCTGTCTGCCAAATCAATCAAGGTCTTTTATATCGACTAATGTTCCTCTTGGGACTAAATCAAACAATTCTGCAATGTCTTTATTCTTCATTCTAATGCAACCATGAGAGGCAGGTTTGCCGATGAGGTGCTCTTCAGCAGTACCGTGGATATATATACAGCGGTCAAAGGTGTCAATACCCTTGCCTTTATTCTTACCCGGTTCTAGTCCTTTTAGTCTCAAAATCCGGGTTGTTATCAGATCTTTATCAAAATCACTGCTTATCCTCGCGATTTTTTTTGTATTGCGCCGGTCTTTAAAGATAGAATTCAGGCGCGCTTTCCTGCCGATCTTTGAACTAATCAAATGCTTACCGAGCGGAGTTTTAAAACTGTTATTTTTATTACCGATACCATATTTTGACGTGGAAACCCGATAAATTTTGATGATTTTGCCCTTTTTGCAAAGGTAGAGTTTTTGATCGACGATACTGATAAATATCCGTAAATTATCTGCAGTGTAGATTTTCTTTTTTTTTCTTCTAACGGTCAATTAGTCGCTCAAATTTTTCAATCTCTCCAAACGCTCTGGTTCGTTCGCCTGCAACCATTCGTCTTCAGACAGCAATCCATACGCAAGCCCAAAATATCTTTTTGCTTCATCGACACGATCGAGTTCAAGAAGACATTCACCGATCTCTTCATAGATATAGCCGTCCTGATCTATGCCTTTTTCATCTACTTCTTTTTCAAGATTTATCTGAGCTTCAAGAGCATCCTCGATCCGCCCCATAGCCCGGTAATTCCTGGCGATACACCACTTGGCGATTATCGTACCCTGCGCATCTTCCTGCGATTGACGCCAGGCAAGAGATTTATCAAATAGCACCAAGGCATTATCATAGTCTGCTAAATCAAAATAAGTCCAACCAGTATTATTATACAAAGGCCCAAGCCATTTTCTTGCGCGCTCATCAGAAGTTTTTTCGGCCAGCTTTATTGCCTTATTAGCCCATTCAAGCTGTTTATCCGGCGGTTCAACGATCTGCAGCATGTGTATCGCGTCGATCGCATAGTAATCCTCATTATTTTCTACTGCAAGTTCCCAGGCATTCAGGAAAAGCGGCTTCGCCTTATATGGATACCCTGATGAGTTATAAGTTCGCCCCCTTTCGAGTAGATAACGCACTCTGGAAACGGCCGGAGCTTCAGTCAACCATGGCTCGACCGTATCGAGTAATGCATGCGCAGCTTCGAATTTCCTCTGCAGACCAAGGGTACGTGCTATCTGCGTCATTAATTGTGTATAGTATGATCTATCCTCGGCTTTTTCAGCAAACGGTACGAGTTTCCGAAATTCAAGTTCAGTCTGTGCAGGATTATCATAATCCCACAGTTTATCAAAATCAGGTAAAGTAGTTGCTTTAGCTACGTTTGTTGTACTTGCACATCCAATGATCAACAATGCACCAACCAGCAAAGATAATGCCTTCATACAACTCCTCCCGGATAATATCTTAACCCTCTCCCACGAGGAAGGAAGGACACATAAGGAACTTCTCGACTCTGCTCGAAGAAAATGTTATTGTTAATTATGCTTATTTGAAATTTGTCCCGATTTATTATATTGTTTTTTGTTATATAGGAAAATCGAGGATCCCGCGCTGCGGGAGAATTTGGCGCTTATCCGCCTCCGGCGGGTCAATATCCCCATATCTCTTTTAGATAAACTGCCCGGCGACAAGTTGGACAGAGAAAACGAATGTGTTCACTTCGGTATGGTGGCATGTCTGCACTCTTTGGGATTGCTTCTTCACCATACTCCTGAGACAATACCAGAAAAAGATTCGGATTTGCATATGCTAATTCACCGGTTCTTTTAGCGATCCACAATAAATGCGCACGGGTCGTTATCACTTCGCCGCATTTTTCGCACATGATCAATTCTTTCTCGATAGCATTATCATATCCTTCATTCTTTATCTGGGCTAAATCATATTCAAGAGTGTGACTGATGCCTTTTTTTGTCGTGCAATAAGCAACACACTGACCGCAATATATACACCTTTCCTGGTAATGAATTTCTCGACGAATCCGTTTGACAAGATCATCTTCCTGAGCACGAGCATTGGCTGGACATACCTCGACACAAGCTCCACAAAGAATGCAGTTGTCCTCGTCAAATTTTATTATTCCACGAAATCTCTTCTCTGGTACTGATGGTTTAAAGGGGAATTTTGAGGTATATGGGCCAAGAAAAACGGCTCGTATCGCCTCCCCAAGTTCTCTTAGTTTTGGTTTACGCATGGCTACTTATCTCCCTTTTCAATCTGTTTACCATTCAGCTTATCTTCACCGTACTTATCCATGATCGTACCTTTCCACATCTTCGTGCCGAAATGTAATGAACCTTTCATCAATGCATGAGCAGCAACTGGACTGGTAAGCAGCAGGAATGCACCGCAGATCAGTGCCTTTATGCCCATTGGTGAAAATCCCTTGAGCAAAAAGATGCCGACCATGATGCCGAATGTTCCCAGGGTAACGCACTTTGTCGATGCCTGCAAACGATTATATACATCAGGGAAACGGACCAATCCGATGGCACCAAGAATATCAAAAGCAATACCGATCCAAATTATGATCCAACCGATTGGGCTAATCATCGAGACTCCTTTTCTGAAGATATTTTGCTAAGGCTAGAGTTCCTATGAAACTGAATAGGGTTAGTGTTATGGAAAGATCCATGAGAAACGACAGGTCGTAAAAAACCGCGCTGAGAGCAGTGATACCAACGAATAGAATCCCCATGATATCCACGCCAACGGCGCGGTCGGAAATAGACGGACCCTGGTAAATCCGTAAGAGGCATAAAAAACCACCAATTCCAAGTATTATGATCATGATGCTCATTCGAATATCCTCCTTAAATACTTTTCAAAGGGACGTGCAATAATATCTGATGCCTTATCCAATGATTCTTCCTGCACCCATATCCAGTGTACATAGAGATATTCATCATCAATTTCACAAGTCATTGTCCCAGGGGTAAGGGTTATTGAATTAGCTAAAAAGACCTTTGCAATATCAGTTTTCAATGAAGTTTTTATCTTGACGATACCGGGTTTTATCGGTCTTTGAGGATGCAATACTCGATACGCAACATCGATATTAGCACGGAACATAAACCAGATGAAAACCGGTATATAAATAATGAGCCAGAAAAGTCTATGTATCTGTAAAAATTTGACCGGTTGTTTTGTGAAATATCCGCCAAATAATATCGTGGTAATAGCGACAACGATAATACCGGCGATCAAATGGTCGAGGTTCACGCTCAAGGTCAATAATAACCAAAGCCCAAAGCCGATAATAAAGTAAATAACATAGCGCATGCAAACCTCCTTAGAAACTGAATGTAATACTGCTAAATACCAATTGTGAATATTCAAGACCTCTTAGTAATGCGTGAGCAGCAGGACCAACGACCCATTCCATTACCGGTTGAAATCCGATACCCAATGCTAAGGTTAAAACTACCAGTAGAACCATGGCTAACCTCATCGTATATGGTGCTTCTTTAGCGTTCGTCTTGCCCTGTTTCATAAAAACATTATTCTCTATCTTCAGAAGATAGGCCAATGTTAAACCGCTAAGAACCACGGCAACAATTCCAACCCATAGATATCCTGCTTCAATAGCTCCCCAGACAATGAATAATTTAGCGAAAAAACCTACCAGGGGAGGTAAACCGATCAAAGAGAGGGCTCCAATACGGAAACTCCAGGCAGTTGTCGGCATATTTTCGCCCAACCCTGGGATCTTTGCCAGTTCACGGGTGCCTGTAGCATTAACCACGGCTCCGGAAGTTAAAAAGAGCAACCCCTTAGCCACGGCATGAGCCAGAATAAAGAATAATGCGCCGGCAACTCCTTTGAAATTTCCGATCCCAAAACCCAGCATAATATACCCGATCTGTGAAACACTGGAGAAACCCAATAACCTTTTATAATCTTTCTGATTGAGAGCGGTCAATCCGGCAAAGGCTATTGAAAGAAAACCAAGACCGATCAGTATATTGAAGAATAGTGGCGCGGTATCCCGGGTCAGCCCGAAAACATTGAAGATAAGCCTTGAAGCGGTGTAGATCCCGAGCACTTTAATAAACACACCTGACAACAGACTCGATATCGGTGCCGGAGCTGCAGGATGAGCATCAGGCAGCCACGAATGGAAAGGAACAAGTGCTGCTTTTATAGAAAATGCAAAAAGCAGCATGCCAAGTATCATCCAGAAAAATGTAGTACCCTGTATCGTCTGCAAGCTATTTGAAATGTCGGCAAGATTCAAGGTAGAGGTTTTGGCATATATCAAGGCAATGGCTAAAAGGAAGGTCAAACCACCTATTTCTCCCATGACCATATATTTGAACGATGCCTCAAGTTCTTCAGGTCCCACTCCAAAAGCAACGAGTGCATAGGAGGATATCGCCGCGATCTCAAGAAAGACGAACATGTTGAACAAATCACCCGTAATACATATTCCCATCATTCCAGCCGTCATTAACATCAATAGAGAATAAAACTTCCACTGCCCTGTATAGTGTGACATATAGCGCAAAGAAAATAAGCACCCAGCAAAAACCAGTATCGAAATAACGAGAACCATCAATGCCGAGTAAGAATCAAATGCCATCACAATACCAAGGGGTGGTGGCCAATTACCCATTTTATATACGATCATCGGTATGACACGGGTTGCTGATATACCATAGAGTGCGAATATGAACAGAATAAAAGATACAAGAGTAGAAACGATCCAGACCAGGGGTTTGAAGATCTTTCCAAGTATCGGAATCAGGAATGCACCTAACAGGGGTAATAAAAAAAATAAAGGGATAAATGACATTAACGCCTCCTCATCCTTTCAGTTTTTTGATCTCTGCAATATCAAAAGTCTTATAGTGATTGTAGATACGTAGAATAACCGTGAGCATGAGTGCAGTCGTCCCCAAAGCAATAACGATAGCGGTCAGAACAAGAGCTTGAGGAATCGGATCAACGAAATTGTGTGGAGCATCAAGCTTAGTTATGATAGGAGCGAGTGCACCAGATCTGAATCCTATCAGGGCAAAGAGCAGGTTAACGGCATATTCAATCAGGGCAAAACCGATTGCTATCTTGATCAGATTACGCTTTGTGACGATGGCATAAAGACCAATGAGAAATAATACAATGCAACTTCCAAAAATAATCATAGTCCTCTCTCCTCAATCCTCAATGACATACTTCGTTGCAGCCAAGGCAAGAAATATAGAAAACAATCCAGCACCAACCTTGATGGCAATCGCGATATTACATATCGGTATGATACCCGCGCTGACAAGATGAAAAGGTATCCCCTTAGGCAGAAAATTCGCGAAGAAGGTTCCCACAAAAAGGACTCCCAATATCGCCATAAGGATAAAAAGTAGTGCGCCAACGCTTTCGAATATCGAACCCGTAGTTGAAGATTTCTTTTCTGATTTGGCGGTTCCACCAAAAGCGAGGAGTTTTAGAACGAATGCTCCAGCTATTATCACACCGCCAGCAAAACCCCCACCTGGTGTTAGATGACCGTGCAGAATGATGTATACGCCATAGATAAAAATGAAACCGATTACTATGTTCGTTATCGTCTTAACTATTAAGCTCATACCTTTCATTTTGTCCTCCCGGATTTGCGCATCAATGCTACGACACCAATCACTGCTGTAAAGAGCACCGTAGCTTCACCGAGTGTGTCAAGTGCACGGAAATCAAGTATCACATCAGTCACCAAATTTGCCCCACCGGTTTGTGCAAGACCAATTCTGATATATTCTGAAGCGACCTTCATCGTAGCTTGTCCAAACATCGGCAGCTGATTCAGGGTTTTTATCATCGCCATGATGAAAAAAACAGCAAAGAAGGCGTAGAGAACAATCGCTAGGATCTGGGTTCCGGCAAGTTTCTTCCCGATCGTCTTATCAATATGAGTGGTACGTAAAATCACCGCGACAAAAATGACCACGGTAAGAACCTCAACGACGATTTGCACGATCGCAAGATCAGGAGCTTGAACAAGAATAAAGATAATGGCCACAGCGAACCCAACTGCACCAAGAGAAATTACCGCGGCCAATAGATCTTTTATCTCAGTTGCGATGATAGCAGCAACCAGTATAAAAACAAGAAAAAAATAGATTTCAATCATTAGGACCCCCACATCATAGCGTTAACAATAGCATCAAGATAATCCCGCCCAGGAATATCCAACCGACGTAATTGTACAATTCACCGGTATGTAGAGATGATGTCAGATTACCCATGGCTCTGACAAGTTTCCCTATTGAACGATAGATACCAACAATTATATAATTGATAACGTTCTTGAATATGTAAGCAAAACCACGTGCTGCTCCTTGAAGGTAATTGTAGAAATCAAAAGCACCGCCTTCACTGAAATTATACGTTTTATCAAGCATATCAAGAGTTCTGAGCGATGAGTAGAAATCAACACCAGTCACGCGTGATTCATCTTCATCAAGTACTTCACCACCAACAAAGACTGCGCTTTTCTTTGGTTTACTAACTGTCCCGATAAGGAATATGATCAAACCAAGAATTATGCCGACGATCATCAGAATGGTTGCAAGGCTCGGTGACCAAAACCCGATATTCCCGATTTCAAAAGGTAATGAAGGTAGCACAAATAATTTCAAAGGAATAATATTGGCAAACACACCGAAAACGATACAAGCAAGTGCCAACACGAGTGAGGGTACAACCATTACAAAACGTGCTTCCCTTACTTTATTGAGGGCTTTGGGTTTATGACCCAGGAAAATCGCATGAAGCAGTTTTAGACTGTACGCCAATGTCAGAATGCTGCCGAACATAGCGCAGATCAAGAAAATGAACCAGAGTGGTATTTGGTTACTCAAGCCGATAATACCTTGATAGATCATCCATTTGGAGTAGAATCCATTGAATGGAGGCACGCCGGATATTGCCAGGACCGCGATAACAAAGGCGAAAAGTGTTACCGGCATCTTGGGTCCAAGCCCACCAAGCAAAGCCATATCCGTGGTTCGAGTTCTGTTTTCAACTGAACCGACAGTCATAAAGAGCACAGATTTATATAGCACGTTATTGAGCATATGGAAAAGTGCACCGGCAATAGCAACAGGCATACCTGTACCGATACCCAGGACCATATAACCAGCTTGAGAAACAGTCGAAAAAGCAAGCAGCCGTTGTGCGTCTTTTTGGATTAGAGCAGCTACTGCCATGACCACGATCGAAACAACACCGATTACCATTAAAAGAATGCGAAGCGGCATTGACCCAGAAATATCGAAAATGAAATAAGATACTCTTATCAATAAATAAACTCCTAATAGCTTATCGATACTGCCTGGGATAAAGGCAAGCGTAGATGCCGGCACAACCTTTGCACTCTCAGGAATCCAGGTGTGTAAAGGCATAGTACCCAGTTTAGCTAATGCGCCGATCATTATCAAAATATATGATGTTATCAACCATGGATTGTTTAGAGCGATCCTATCAGCCACCGGAAAATCAACATCGCCGACCATGACCAGTAAAATAACGATGCCAAGCATTAATGCATAATCAGCGATGCCTATTATCGTGATCGCTTTACGTGCCGCAAACGAGCTATCATGATCACCCTTTGCAACCTGCAACATCCCGTATAGCGAAAACACCAATAAATTCCAGAAAATGAAAAGGAAAATAAGATTGCCTGACAGTACTACCGCATTTGCCGCAGCCAGAGTCAATGAAAGATATAAATAGAAAACTTTTTCTCTTGGTTTTTTCGACATTGCCTTGAGTGAATACAACCAAACAAGGAATGACGATATCGCAACAAAAAGCAGGATGAAACCAGTAAGATTATCAAGGTAGAATCTGAAATTAAAACCACCGATCTGTGCGAGACTGTCAAAAATGGGTTCACCTCTTGTTTTAAGGAAAATTCGTATCGCGAAGTAAAGAGCTCCAACAAAAGCGACAAAATTCAATTCTGTGCGTAACCGATTGATAATGAACCCCAATAAGCCACCGGCTATAGGTAAGAATATTATCCAATAATATATATTAATTCCCCAAAATTCCATGATTAAAACCCCCCGTTAGCAGTCAGATAATTTACTGGTTGATAGAAGAAGATACCAAGCAGCAATGAAACCAATGCAAGTATGAAAACAACGGTCAACGCGGTAAAGTTTGGTTTCATGATCTTGGACAACCGACATGATGGTTTTGCGAAAAATAATTCATGGTAGAATCGCCAATTATATAAGAGCGTAAATACTGCCGCAATTATCGCACCAATACCAAAATATGCACTCTTGCCAACTGCTCCTATAACAACCATCAGTTTCGCCCAAAAACCGAGCATCGGGAAAAAACCGACGATAGAACCAGCAAGTAAGGCCATTAAAACACCAAGCGCTGGTGATACCTTTAATAGACCACAAAGACTACTTAGATCATCCTTACCGGTAATATCCTCGATTATACCCACACCAAAGAAGAGACCTGATTTGGCCAGTCCATGAGCAAGGATGTAGATCAAACCTCCGATCATACCATACGTACCACCGACTGCAAAACCCAGCAAAATAAAACCCAGCTGGCTAATTGTCGAATAGGCGAGCAAGCTTCTCAATCGGTTAGAAAGAAGAGCAGCACCGCCCAGGAGCACACTCGATGCTATTGCGATCCAGGCAACAGTATTAAAAAATACCGGTGCTATAAAATTCCCGCTCGTGAATAATCTGAGAAAAAGCACAACACCGAGATTCTCAGCAATACCTGCAAGGCACCCACCAATAGCTGAGGGTATTGCCTTATAGGCTGGTACTAACCAGATATGAAGCGGTAAGGTAACAGATTTTGCGAGGATGCCGATCATAATGAGAACGATTGCCACCATATTATATTGTTGGATTTTAAAGATATTAAATGTACCGTTATCAATATAAAGCATTATTAGACCAATGAGCATTATTGAAGCAGCAGTAAAATTTATGATAAATGCAAAATTAGCTGCACTGATTCCTTCCTTTTCTCTATAGAAACCGATCGCCCGCCAGAGGGCAAATGTCGATATTTCCCAGCATATAAAAATAAGCAAGAGGTTATAAGACAATGCGACGCCAATACCAGAAGCCACGATAAGCAACATTGTAATATAGAATTCAAGACGGTGTCCTTTTTTCTTTAAAGTAGCGAGTGCATAGATGAACGACATTAAGCCGATGAAGACAAACAAAGCGCTGAGGAATATCCCAAACCTATCTAAGAAAAAGTCAAATCCTATCATTTGCTATATCTCCTTCTAATCTTTTCAGTCTTCTTGAGTGATAACGTCAGAAGGTCTTGTCCTGAATACTTTCTCTTGCCATTCTCATAGACTGTAGTTCGTTCTGTGCAGCAATAGCAGGGATCTACTGCGGCCAGAACCAAAGCAGCATCAGCAATAGAATAACCTTTTACCGCGACTACATTCGAAGCGATATTCATGAAACTCGGTGCTCTTACCTTATGCCGAACTGGTTTGTTGGAGCCATCCGATCGCACATAATGAAAAACTTCACCACGAGGTGCTTCGTAACGACCGATACCCTCACCAGGTGGTATTTCGTCGACCCGTGTTTCTATCGGGCCATCTGGCATATCTTTCAAACACTGCCTTACGATCTTAACCGACTCATCACATTCGAGCAATCTTACTTTGGCCTTGGCAAGCACATCACCCTCGGGGAAAACTATCATATCCCAATCCACTTTATCATAGGCATCAAAAGGATCGTCTTTTCGAACATCGATCGCAAAATCCGAACCACGTGCGGTTGGACCGGTTACGGCATAGGCGATCGCATCTTCCTTTGGTAAAATACCGACACCTTCAAGTCGCGCTTTGATAACCGGATCATCAAGTATAGCCTTGGTAAACATCGCATTTTTTTCTTCTAATAAGTCCAGATATTTTTCGATCTTCGGATAATCCTCGGGAAGAATATCTCTTCTTGCACCACCTATTTTGTTTACTGCATAATGATTTCGGTTCCCCATTATCAATTCGAAAAGATCAAGCAATGGTTCGCGATAACGCCAGACCCACATCCAAACCGTATTATACCCGATGAAATGCCCGGCCAAACCGAGCCATAAATAATGGGAATGAATCCGCTCCAGTTCACCGATGATCGTTCGAATATACTGACCGCGAGGTGGCGCTGTGATATGAGCACAATCTTCTACAGCCAAGACATATGCATAAGGATGTGAATCCGAACAAATACCGCAGATTCTTTCAACCAAGAAGGGAACCTGATCCCATGTTAGGGTAGGCGAAATGAATTCATGACCACGGTGATTGTAGCCAATATTAATCTCCAGGTCTACGACTTTCTCGCCTTCAACAATCAGCTTGAAGAATTCAGGTTCTTCCTGCAATGGGTGGTATGGACCAATCGGTACTACTCTTCTCAAGATTCCTCCTAAGTTTTTTTCTTCAATTCCAGGTTTTTATGTTCATCTTGATAGTCGCGGCGAAGTGGATGTAGATCAGCTGGCCAGGTTTCAGCGGTCAATAGCGGTATGAGATTTGGATGTCCGGTAAAGTTAATACCCAATAGTTCATGCATTTCTCTTTCTATCCAATTTGCAGCTGGCAAAAATGGAGCCAGGCTCTTTATCTTTAAGTCATCCTTTGGGATCACAGTCTTTATATTGTAATATGTCCCCGCTGCATCATGAGTAAAATGATATATTATCTCAATTCCATCACGTGTATCAATGCCCGTGGCGATCGATAGACGACACTCTTTCTCTTTGAACAAATATTCAGCAAAATCATAGACAATTTCTCTTGGTGCCCTCAGATATGTTCTGCGTGGCCCATGGATCTTCACGGTAACCTGGGGGAATTTACTCGTTATTTCTTCTAACATCTTCTTTGAATATTCTTTCTTCATCATAACCTCTTCAGTGCTTTAACCACGCCCAAAATAATAGCTTCAGGTTTGGGCGGACAGCCAGGGATATAAACATCAACGGGAATGTATTTGTCGTAAGGACCGACTACATTGTATGAGGGTTCAAACATATGGGTATGACATGTACATGTACCAACACCGATGACAAGACATGGCTTTGGTGTCTGTTCATATACTCTGATTACACGCGGCAGACTCTTGCGGTTCAGGACACCAGTGACCAACAAGGCATCAGCGTGCCTTGGTGAACCGACGAGCACGATCCCGAAACGTTCAACATCCCATCTGGGTGTCAGAATATCTAAAATCTCAATGTCGCAATTATTGCAGGAAGCCGCTGCAACATGGAATACCCATGGTGACTTCTTCAATCCCCAAAGCTTAGCATTTCCCATATTCTTCTCCTTTACAATCCATAATAAGCTAAGACCAAACCAATGATCGACAGAATGCCAATTCCAATCCAGAAGAATTTGAGAGCTTGGTCAATACGCAGTCTCGGATTTGTATTTTTAGTGAGAACTATTAATACGATAATTAAAAGGAATTTCGGGATAGCCCACCAATCTGCAAAACCACCCCACAATAAAGAAATCAAAAATAAAGGTAAGATAAAAAGCATCATTGCCCGGCCTAGCTTATACATAGCCAGTGTGACCCCAGAATACTCTACATATGGACCAGCCATAATCTCCTGTTCAGCTTCAGGTATATCAAAGGGAACAAAACTCAATTTGGCTTGAATACACAGAAGGATAACAACCGCTGCAATAACACCAGATATTGAATATAGAAAAGAACCATTGGCTTGCTGAACAAGAATAATCTCACCGAATTTTATCCTGCCCCCTGCTTTCAGTATTATTGTCGCAATAGCAACAAGAAAGGGCAATTCATAAGCAAAGTACTGGGTCATCTCCCGGGAAGCGCCAACACCAGCAAGAACATTTTTCGATGCCGAACCTCCGAGGATTATACCGATCGGTGGTAAAGCAAGAAGGTATACAATAACGATAAGGTCACCGATGAAAGTACCAGTCGGATTGAAATTCATCGAAAAAAGCATCACTGCAAGAATCGACATACTGATAACACCGAGGAGAGGTGCTAAAAGAAAGAGGGTCTTGGAGCTACCTTCAGGAATGATAGTTTCCTTTAATAATAATTTCAAAAAATCTGCATAGGGCTGAAACCATGGAGGTCCTACACGCCACTGAACTCGCGCGGTGACTTTCCGGTCTATCCAGGTTAAGAAAAGACCGACAATACCGGTAAATATGAAACCGGGGAATACGATGTATTGAAATAGAATCCTCACGATATTCATGAACGTCTCCTGTAAAATGCATCTTTGGACACCATCCTCATACCGATTTGATGTTTTTCGATCTCGTCATCACTCAGAAATTTTAGGGCTCCGGATGAACATGCGGCTACGCAACGGGGGCCTTCTTTACGATCACTGCACAAACTGCATTTTTGAGAAATATGTCTGATCAAAGGTGCATCAATAACCCCAAAAGGACAGGCAAAAGCACAACTCTGGCACCCGATACATACCATCGCTGAGCGTGTAACAATACCAGTTTCCTCATCTTTCGTAATCGCATCGACCGGACACGCGCTAAGACACAGTGGTTCCTTGCAGTGCTTGCAGGCAAGCGGTAAATAAGCCTCGCCGACCAGATCACCGTGTCTGATACGTGCTTCTCCGTTAAAAGCCGCTTTACAGGCCGCCTCACATGACCGGCAACCACAACACAAATCAAGATCCAATACTATCCTTTTCGCCATATCTCCACCTCAGTTGGGACAAAATTAACAATATTATCGGTCAAATCATAATCGAATAAACCTTTTGCCTCGGGTGTTTCTGCAGCAATCACAGCGATCCCCGGATCAACATCAGTCGTCAATTTTATTAAAAATTCAGCTTTCCCCTGTTTTGAATTAAGGACTGCTACGTCAGTCGGTTTTATACCTAAAGTTTCGGCATCAAGGGGATTGATCTTTATTTTTCCGTCTCCAAACAACCCAAGAAAATTATACGCTATCTTCTCACCAATTAGTTTCAGTGTTTTCTTCTTTTTTGGCGCCTTGGTCTTTGCGACAATATTCTTCGCTCGCTCAGTCAGATCGATCCTCGATTTTGGCACGCTCAGTGCATGTTTATCTGCCTTTGCGGGTTTCACCAATCCAAGAATCTCCTCTATCCTGCGAGCACCACTTGCCGGATTGATAGTACCGGATAGACTCTGCTGGCCGCGGTTCGTTAAAATCGTCCCCTGTTTCTCCAGGTTCAAAGCAACCGGTAATACAGTATGATATTTATGTTTTATCGGCGATGTCGCGTATATATTAACTGCTTTCAAGACCCTAGTGAGTTGTGGATAGTAAAAAGGAAATAACTCGCCAAAATTGATAAGGTATTTAATCTTTTTCTTTTTTATCTTGTCGAGGATATCACCAAATTGTTGATTACCTTCAAACCCGGCGAATTCAACAAAGGGAACAACTCTACTACCTGTATATGAACTAAGACGATCGAGTCCCTCGACTAAGAATTGCGAATCGTATGTGTGAGCAAAAGAAAGGCAAACAAGGATCAACCCGTTTTTATCCTCCTTCATACTTTTCGCCATATCGGTTATCACTGCCGATGAAATCCCGGTATTTCCAAAGATATCAATACCCCCGAGATTCTCTCCAGCAAGTGCTAAGAGTAATAGTGGTTCAGTACCGACATTGCATTTGAGAAAATCAGTAGCAAAGGTAGAAGTATGTGTTGCTATTGTATCGAGTACGACTAATCGGTTCTTACGGTTACTTAATTTCCACTCAATCAGCGATCTTGATAGCATCGGGACCTGGTTGAACGGATCACCGACCACAAGTATTGTCTTTGCTTTACCGATATCCTCAACCGCAAATGGATTACTGAAAAAACTACGCAGGAAAGACTCAGGTTCAAAATAGGTGGATGCGATATTATCGATGCCTGATTCCCTGCAAAAACCGAGTATTGAATGATAATCTTCGATCGTTAAATTTCTATCAAAGGTAACTGCAACATTTGCCGGTTTGTCAAATACTCTTTTTAAATCTTTGCTGACTTTTGTCCAATCAAAAACCTTGCCGTTGTGGGTTGGCATGGATGAGCGCATTTTATGATTCAGGTATAGTGCAGCGGCACTTCCTCTCGGGCATAATCTACCCTGGCTGCTGCCATCTGCGATATATTCAATACCCCGCACACCAAAATCATCAAATACCACACCAAACTCACAGCCAAAACTACAGAATGGACAAACCGTTTTTTTAACAGTCGTGAATGTCGGATCAACCTTCTTCATAAAAATGGCTCCTCAATGTCCTTAACATCCTCCCAAGTAAGAACTGGTCCGTCCTTACAAACGTAGAATTTCCCCACGCGACAATGATTGCACTTACCAATACCACAGGACATATTCTTTTCCATAGACAAGTAGATATTTTGGTGTTTGAAACCAGCTTCAACAAGCCGCTGGGTTACGAATTTCATCATCAATGGTGGGCCACAGACAAAAGCTGGTGCTTGAATCAGGTCGACCGGGATATCATCAAGCAAGACAGTTACTACACCTACTGTATCTTTCCAGGAATCGTTGCCAACATCTACCGTAAGAGTAATATCGACGCCGTTTATTTTTTGCCACTGTGGAATTAATTTGCGGTATACCAGATCATCTGGTGTCCGCGCACCGTATCTGATATAGACTTTTTTGTAATTCTTTATATCATGAACGAGTGCCAGAAACAACGACCGCAGAGGTGCAAAACCAACTCCGCCTCCCACTATAAAAATCTCCTTGCCTTTAAACGCTTTCAAAGGATACGCTTTACCAAATGGCCCCCTTACTCCTACCAGGTCACCTTTTTTCAATTCGAACAGAGCTTCAGTCACCCGACCGACCTTCATTACTGTAAATTCCAAATTATCCGCATATGGAGAAGAAGATGGTGTGAACGGTGCTTCACCAACACCTGGAACAGTCAATTCCGCAAACTGACCGGCCTCGAATTGTATTGGCATCCCTTCAAGTATAAAGGTAGTGATATTAGAGGTTTCTGGTATTATATCCTTGATTTTTGTCGGAATTGGATAGTATGGATTTAGAGTTTCCATAAAATCTCCCTTATGTCAATCTTTGCTGAACAGCCACGATAACATCGACCACAACCAGAGCACGCAAAAAGCCCTTCATATCCGTTGAAATAGTTGAATTTACAGAGAAAACGGTTCCAGAATCGTTCCATCAAATCGCTTCTTGGATTCGCACCACCACCAACTCGAGCATAGGCAGCATAGTAACACGCATCCCATGTCCGAATACGCTCGATATCTTTTCCCTTCTTGTAATCGCTCAGTAAGAAACAATAGCAGGTTGGACATGCATGCAAACAAGCAAAACACTCAACACATTCCTTATGAGCGTCACGCATAACCTCCTTACCGGCTTTTTCAATACGCTCGGCAAGATCCTCTTTAAATGGTCTTTCATTTATTTTTCCCAAATCCTTGAGCGCACTTTTTCGTATCCCTTCGCGTTCTTTGATTTCTTCTTTACCAGCATCTTCAAACAAGTCTTGATACTTGTTGATGATCTCCTCGCCGCACTTGGTGAAAGCTTCACAAACTAACCCAGCTTGCGTTTTTGTTACATTCATATCGCAAATGCCAGTACCATAAGGGCCAATACCAACCAAATTACAAAAGCAGCAATCAGCTGGCTCTGGGCAGTCGGCAGATATAATAACCGTATTTTCTCGGCGCTTCTGATACATCGGATCGACCGGTTCAGCTTTTATGAAAACCCTGTCGTAAACATCAATCCCCTTGAGATCGCAGCTTTTAATGCCAAATAAGTATTGCTTTACCGTCTCTATTTTCGAATCCTTTGGGAATTTCGCTACCACATCGCGACTTGGGAAAAAGAAATGTTTGATATTTTCAGCGGTCCTAATCTTCTCAAAATTGGGCTCAAAATCTTTATTCTCAACAAATTTTACCAGATGTGTCTTATCATCTTCAAGGATTGGATAGTAAACAGAACCATCTTGAGCCAATTTTTTTATAAAGCTTCTAATATTATTTGAGGGTAGTAGATAGAGTTTCATAGATTTTTATTATATTTAGTTTTTCTTGTTTGTCAAGAAAATGCAGTGCATTGATTATCTTATGCGCCACTTTTTTAGTAGTTTCACTCATTTTTTCAAACGATATCGGTGGAATACCCAAAAACCATATTTTTGCCTGGGTATTCGCCTTTAGATATTCATAGATCGCGCTAAAAGGCAGGTTGTGGGTCGAGATCGAAATTGGATTATTCTCCAATACTTCTCTATTCCTCAGGAGAATAGCTTGTGAACCTTCTCTTTTTACCGCATCAAGGAAGATTATCAGATCAGGGCTTTCATCGACCATTTTATTGAGATAATTCTCTGGATATATCGTACAATCAACCTTCCTTAAATTATCAGATTCTTGAATATTATCTACAATATATGAACCAAAACCGTCATCTCCTCGGTCCCTGTTCCCCATTCCGCAGAGAAGTATTCTCACGAAAATAATTATATCCAGAATACACCTCTTGTCAACGGACAGAACCAAATTCGTAGGAATGGATTTAACGAACAAAACGGGTGAAACGAACTCAACTAATATCTTGATTTTTCATAGCATTTAGATAAGATATACTATGTTTATAAAGCATTTAACAGCTATACCATCAATATTAGCGGGTGATAACTCCTTAATCCGTGAGATCCTAAATCCTCTAAAAGAGGAGCTGAATATGCGATACAGCCTTGCCTGGGCACAGATCAAACCAGGCGAAAAAACCCTCCCCCACAGACTCAAAACCAGCGAAGTCTATTACATAATCAGAGGTTCTGGGATAATGCATATAAATAATGAAGAAAAAAGAGTCAATAAGAACGATACCATCTACATCCCGCCGGATACTTCCCAATTCATTGAGAATATTGGTGAAGAAAGCCTTGATTTTCTGTGTATTGTTGATCCAGCGTGGACGCCTGATGCAGAAGAGATATTATGAGCCGTGATCGAGCATTCACCCAAAAAGGATATTGATTAGAATCTCATAATCACAGGCGTTATTTGCTCGGGTCAGTAACCTTGCCCAAGAATAAGATATTTCCTGTTTCGCTTTCTTGAATTATGAAAATGAAGGGGTGATCTGCTCTGAAAATGGGAATCATGGGTCCTACTGATGTTATCCCCATAACAACACCAGTCGCCGCAGCAGCTTCGGTCCCTTCTTCATTGACTTCAACAAAAGCCTGATGAATTACATTTTGCATAAAAAGATCTCTTGTCCCATCCATCCCTGAAAAATCCGCGGTCGAACCAAATGCAGCGTCCATACCCATATCACTTAGAGCCTTAGCCATGAAATATTTAGTCTCGAATTTGAATTTCGGGATAAAAATATCAACTCTTCGCTCATTTAGGATATTCTTCCATTCAGATAATTTTTCTAAGGTAATTGATTTTTCTATACTCGCTAAATCGTTTTCTTTGGGAAGAATAATTAGCATTGATATTTCCTCACCACTATAGGGCATTTCTAGAATCTGGATTTCATCGGTTTCAGCATAGTTGAATTTTGCATCATTGCCAGTTAACCTCATCATTGGAACTTTCACTGTATTCCCAGTGCTCATTCTGAAATCATCTTCTTTGGTATCTTTCTCATCGAATTGCTTAACCCAGGTGCCTTTGAAATATATCGCATTCGTAAGCACCAAACGTGTATCGGCATTGAGAAGCCCTTTGGGAATTAAATCCTTAATCTTATTATTTGTTTGATCCTCAACCCATTTGTTAATCGCTTGACGAGATTTTTCACTTGCCCCAGTAAAATCAAGATTCGTTACTTTGCCACCATAGTATTTTTCAACACTATTTGTGTATTCTTCTAAGAAACAGTAATCTTTCTGAGCCCAGAGAGCGTTTGCAGTAGACAGTTTGTATGCCTTATCCTTTTTGTTTATTTCATTATATATGCTCGCGAAGTTTGGCCTTCTGGCATCAGGAATTTCCGGGATGTGGAGAACCGATTGCATTTCTTCTGCAGTCTGCCCTCTTGCACCTTCATAAGTCATGGTCAATGCGGTCAGGATACTATACGGTGAATAGAAAGTATTAAGGTCTTTGCTTTGTTCGTTGAATTGAGCATAAAGTTCAAAAGCGAATTGATTATTAGCATCAATGATCGCTTTAACTCCTTCCGGACTTGCGCCGGTATCATCTACTCTTGATATCTTCTCGCCAAAACCAGGCGAAAACATACAAAAGATTATTACGGTCACGAGGAGCGAAATTATTTTTTCCATATTCTATTATAACTTGTCATTTTTTATTGTCAATCTCCAGATGGGGTCAAATCTCGAAACTTGACAATTCTCTAAGCCTTGTTTCTGCCCTCTGATAACTCGCACGAACCCGCTTATCACGTAACATCCTCTGCCTTAGGCGAACGCGTAATTTGCTCACCGCGGTATAATCAATACCCCCTAATAACTTACCTATCTCAACCTGGTTCAGATCACTATATTTATGCAACAAATCACTCACAATACCACGAGTATCACTATTAAAATAACGCTTCTGTAAATCCTCTATCTCAACACCCAATATCTTGGAAACACAATTTATTACAACACCAGGATCGATCAATTCTATCATTAAATTACGATATGACGGCTGCTCACGTAACGAACCCGTTGCATATTTACTCTTTACTTTAGCAACAAAGTCATCAGCACCCAATATCACTTGATTCTGTACCTTTTCAAAAGGATTATTGATGTCATGTTTTAATCCATCCGATATAAATGATTGATACCTTCGTCGACCACCAACCATCTCAAGAATCATAGAATATTCAACGAAATCAATAACCCACTTCCTGCTGATGTAACCAGATAAACTGCTCCACTGATACTTTTTTACATACTGCCACCGTGTTTGATAATCTAAGGAGTGCAAGGCTCCTGCCCGAACACTGTTTAAATGAAGGTAACGGGACACCTCAAGTAGATAATTATCTGCATCTATTAAAAAAGCCTTGTATCTTCCCTGATAAAGATGACCACAACGATCGCGCCGATAATTGAACCAACCAGTGTAAGACACATTGAAACGCCGCATGAACTCTGACAGATTAGCACGCTTGGTCTGCACCAACAAATGAAAATGATTATCCATTAAGATATAAGCATTGAGGATAACTTGATAAATTCCTAAGGACTCTTCAAGTATCATAAGAAACTTATGCCGATCTTCATTGTTTAAAAAAACCTTCTCACGTCCATTGCCACGGCAAGTCACGTGGTAGAAAGCACCAGGATATTCTATTCTTAATGATCTAGCCATGATAATATTATAAGAAAATTTGAATATTTGTCAAGTTTCGAGATTTGACCCCAAGTATTTCAAACAGCACCAGAAGTCTTGATTTCCCAAATGATTCGAATAGTATGTAATAATGAAAGAACTGAGATTCATCGGGATTATTCACTCACCGTATAAAACCATAGCAGATGCACCGCACCAGGATGGTAATGAAGTATGCGATATCGAAATATTTAAAAAATATGGAGAAGGGTTAAAAGACATAGAAGGATTTTCTCACTTACATGTTTTTTACTGGCTGCACAAAGCCGATGGTTTCACTTTGTCCGTTAATACTCCCTGGGACGACAAACCCCATGGCCTATTCGCTACAAGGTCGCCGCATCGTATAAATCCCATCGCCTATGCAGCAGTTGAACTCCTCGAGAGAAAACAAAATACCCTCAAGGTTAGAGGACTCGACGCGATTGAGGGAACACCGGTTATAGACATCAAACCTTATGTTGCCAGGATCGATACAAAGCCAAATGCTTCGCTCGGCTGGTTATCGAATAAAGTCACTCCAGGCAAAAAAAAGATTGATATGATATAGAATATGTTAATTTTTATATTATTCTACCTTATCCCGGACAGCACTATTCATCTTGACCGGATCTATAACACGATCGAGCAATATAATAACAAAATATACCTTGCCTCCTTTATTGGCAACAGTATCAACATAATGGGAACTCCGGGTATTAAAAAGACAATCACTTTTTCCGATGATGTCAATTATCGGATCAAAGATTTTGCAGTCACCCCCTTTGTAATTTATCTCAATAACGGCAGAACGATCGAGAAATACTACTTAACCTCAGGAACAAGAGAAGAAGTCTTTACAGCAAAGAACATCTCATCTGTCATCGTTACGCCAAATGAAGAACTAGTAATCAGTGATTATTACCAGCATAAACTCATTTTTCTAGACTTCCTATATAACCGTCGATTGACGGTCTCAGATATAAATATCAAGGATATGTATTTTTCAGATGATATCTTATATGCGCTGATCAATAACGCAATCCAGCTTTATGATGAACACGGCAATATCCACGAGACCATAAAAATGCCTGAAACATCAACGAATATCATTGTCAAAGATAGTACTATTTTTCTGTATTATGAGGACAAAAATCGCCTGTATATAAGAAATGACGCATGGAAAATCATTGAACTGGCTTGTAGTATCCGGGACATGGCAGTGCTCGATCATACGCTTGTCATACTTGATGATAGTGGTTCGTCACTGTGTTTTTATGATCTATCCCGCTTCGAAGAATAGTAAATAATAGGATAGTATACATAATGAAATTCCAGTGGTCTATATTGATTATTCTTGAGATTTTCACGATCAGACTCGGGTTATCTCAGATCACTGAGTATGACTCGAGCTTTCTCAAGTTAGATTCGGTTTATTATAATTACCAGATAATTGAAATGGATACTATATTAATTGATACACTCTACAGCCCATCGATTAAAGATTCTGACCAGGACTTTGCTGATGAACTGAAAATCAGCGGGATCAAAGACTTTTCATTTGATATGAATCAGGGTTTTGACCAGGGGCTGCGTGTTTATATAGGCGGTGAGATTGAAGGTGTGGGTATTGAAGGAGCGCTCTCAGATAAAGCTACTTCGTCTTCGACTGTACAGATCTCAGAAGTTGAAAAGATGAGCCTCCGGGTGTTCACTAAAAATTTTGATGGAGGGTTAGGAAACCTGAGCCTCAAACTGCCTTTTAATATCCAGGATGAGATCCAGGGAGCAAGGGTCGGCATACATACAACTGATCAGGATGATGCAGTTAATTTATCTTATGCGGTAAACAGGGGTATGAATAAACGTATGTACTTCAACGGCGAAGAAGGAAAACAAAGTCCATATTTTCTTGAAGGACCGATAATAGCTGGAAGTGAGAATGTTTACCTTGCTCAAGGTATTAGCAAACCTCGATTGCTCGGTGTCGATGTAGATTATCATATAGACTATGAGAAGGGCATACTCTCATTCACCAATGAAAACATCATCACTAATAACTCGCGAATCGAGGTTGAATATAAGCAAGCCATTGACGATTATCCCAATATCTACGTTGAAACTGACGAGGAAATAAAATTCAAACATATTTCGCTTACTGGTCTATACCGTAGAAGATACGATGAAAAGGAAAATCCGCTTACCTTTACTTTAAATAATGAAGAAAAAGACAGCCTTAGCCTGGCCGGAGATAGTTCAACAGTTTTTCATACTTATGCCAATCCTTCAGAAGCTGGTGATTATATAATAGATAATGATCACTTCCGATATGTAGGTCCTGACAGTGGACAGTACTTGGTGAGTTTTTTCCATGTTGGTGAGAATAATGGTGAGTACATCTACGATCCTAATATAAAAGCATTCTTGTATCAAGGCCCAGGTTTCGGTAATTATTCCCCGATCAAACTCCTCCCGCTCCCTGAAAAAGATGAGTTCTATGGAGTAGGAGTGAATCTATTCGAGGCTTTTCAATTGAACGCCTATGGATCAACCAAAGATAAAAACACCTTTTCAAGTATCGATGATAATGATAATTTCGGTGTCGGTTACGAAGTTCGTTTAGAAAAGCAGTTGAATATTTTTTCGATAACTGGGCAGTATATATCTTATCATGACCAGTTTAACAAACCACAAAATAGAGAAGAAATTGATTATCAATACCGATGGAACACAAATGAACCTTTGGAAGAATTGGCGGATATTACTATCGGCATAAATCCAAAAACTTTTTTACAAATTGTCGCAGGTTACGGCATAGTAAATCGAACGCATGAACGCAAGCTGATGAACATCCGCCCATTCTTTTTTGATTTCGGTTACGAAGCTATCGATAGTATCGATAAATACTATGCCGGTTTTGCTAAGAAATACAAGAAATTCGTCCTCAAATCCATTTATGAGTATGTTGAACAGACACATTTCTTTGATTATAACCTACAATATTGGATAAAAGGAAATAACCGTATCGGTATAGCTGGTAATTATGACCGTGATTCAATCAATCGGGGGATAACTACGAAATTTCATGTAAATACACTTCCCTTATCTTTATCTATAGGACACCGATTATACAATGACACAACCTTTTTGTTTGGCAATGTAATAGTGAATGTCCAGCATAAATATGGTGCAATAATCGGGAACATTGAACAAACCCAGCGTTACTCGCAGAAACGCGATGAGAATTATATAAAGGTTGATGAAGGCGCTGGGAATTATGTGCTTGACTCGTTGACCGGTGTCTACGTCGAAAAAGAAGGTGGAGATTATATCAGGAAAGTATATCTACTCCAGGACTTTGAACGCGTGATAAATCGCAATTACAGTATTGAAGCAACCTACCGACAATCTATCCTTGATATGATAGGTCGCTTTTATTATACCGAAGAAAGCGATTTCAAAAGTAATTTTGGTGAACTACTCATTGCCATCAGCAAGACGCCGTATGAACTCGAGCTTGATATTCAACAGGATCTGATAAATGATGGACGCTATGCACTCTATGAAATAACGAACCGTGAACGCGTGTTATCAGTCGCTCCTTCATACAAAAGCCTTTCAGGACGTGTTGAGGTAAAAGAAGTGATCGAACGACACAATGTCTTTATTAGCGAAACAAGATATTCTTATGGTGGTAAAATCGCCTGGCGAATCCTACAAAATCCCGTAATAAGACCCGAATTCGGATACACATATAATGAGATTTTTTCCAGTTATTTTTCCAGCTCTGATATAGTCTTGTACGAACCGAGAACAAGCTTGTTAATAGGCTTGCCATTTAAAACAAAGGGTCGAATTGAATTGACCGGTGAACTTATCTATCGAGATTACAACCTTGATGATGTACCCTATTTCTTTGCCGCGGCTGAGCCCCCTGGTCTTACTAAGATAATGACTACAACGGCGAGTTTTGGGTATAGTAAAAATACCGTGCTTAGCTTTATATACAGAATTGATTTTTCTCCGGATAATGAGTTTCGTCAGAATCTTCGTTTCCAGACAAAAATAAGATTTTAATATGAAGATAAAGGAATTTGAATATCATTTGCCAGAAGAACTAATCGCCCAGTATCCTCTGCGCGAACGGGATAGATCACGACTTCTGATCTTGGACCGGGCATCAAAGGAAATCATTCATGCACGTTTCTATGAAATCTCTAAGTTCTTCAAAGCAAAGGATGTCCTCGTAATAAATAATACAAAAGTATTTAAAGCAAGATTAAAAGGTAAAAAAACCACAGGCGGTGCCGTGGAACTACTTTTGATCAAAGAACAAGCTGAGGGCATCTGGGAAAGTATGGTTTCACCAAGTCGACGAGTTAGATCAGGAACACAGGTCATTCTCAAGGATGACGTATATGCCAAAATACTTGAGAAGAAAGGTGCAAGGTGTTTAGTAGCGTTCAATATCCCTTCAGACAAAGTCATTACGGATTTTGGTGTCGTACCTCTTCCTCACTATATAAAACGCTCGGCTATTACCAGCGATGAAAAAAGTTACCAGACGACCTTTGCCAAAAAAACCGGTTCCATCGCAGCACCCACCGCGGGTATGCATTTTTCTCAAGAAGTCTTAAAAACATGCCGGGAAAAAGGTGTGCGACTTGCCGAGATAACTCTTCATATTGGACCCGGTACATTCAAACCAATCCGCACTGAGGAAATAGAAGATCATATTATGGAACCAGAATATTACGAGATTTCCCAGGATTCAATAAATTTAATCAATAACGCTTCACGGATAATCGGTGTCGGTACATCGGTTTGCCGCACTTTGGAAACGTTTGCACGTACTAATGATACTGAAGGTTCAGCTGAGTTATTCATCTATCCCGGGCATAAATATAAAATAGTCGACTGTCTTGTCACAAATTTTCATCTACCTGGCTCAACACCTCTGCTCCTGGTCTGTGCATTTGCCGGCAAGGATTTTATCTTTAAGGCATACCAAGAAGCGATCGAGAAAAAATATCGCTTTTTATCGTATGGGGATGCGATGCTCATCATTTAAATCCAAAATTCTCCCGCTTTGCGGGATCTTCCGGTAAAACCGTGAATCCACGAAACGGGACACGATTTTTCTATATATTATAATCCAAAATGATAAATCCCGCAATCCTATTTGTAGAATTATAATACGAAGCGGGATAAATCGGGACAAGAACCAAAACTCAAATAATACCCAAGTTCCAAATTCGAAACTAACATAGCCATTGTAGTCATTGCGAAGGACGATGTCCTGAAGCAATCTCCATTATCATTATCACTATCACATATCATTAACAAACAAGGCTAAAGCTTTGCCCTACGACACTATTTACTGACGAATTTGTTTAAAATGTATACGACAATGAAACTCTGCGGTTTTCAGTCCGGAAATCAAATATTTTTTCGTCAATGCCAATATCCAGTTCAATATTTTTAATATTTATTCCACCACCAAAGGTAAAACCTTTTCTTACACCTTCTTCATCATGAAAATATCCACTGCGTAGTGATACCATTCTGTAAAATGTGAGTTCAAGTCCGATCCCTTTCCACACTTCCTCTAATTCATATTTCATATTTTCCCAGAATGAATTTTCTTCCTGGGCAAACATATTAACAATCACTTTTGTCACTTCACCAGAAAAACTGCATGAAAAATACTCATTATCTATTGGTTTATATGCTACACCGAGTCGAAACAATCGTGGCAGAGGATCTGATGCACTGGCGTCTGAATAGCTTATATTAGGACCGATATTGTGCAGCACCGTGCCAAGCGAGAAGTTGGGTAAGATCTTGTATAAACCATTAAAATCAAATGCCCAGGAAAAACCCGTCTCATCGCGAGGCCAACCCCAGGGGTCTGGTCTGCCATATTTCTGCTTGATGAATTCCCATCCAACACCCACGGAGAATCTATTATTCAATTTTCTTGCATAATTTATCTTAAGTGCAAGCCGCCAAATAGTAACATTGGGTATTTCAGGGATATAGAGTTCAGTTTCACCTACAGTAAAGTAGATTATATCAAAACCCCATGTTGATTTATGAAGTGGATATGCACAAGCAAAATAGAAATGGTGCATATTCGGAGAAAAACCTGGTTGATAACCACAATAATTCATAGTAATTTTAGGTGATTCATAAAATGCAAGTGCTGCTGCATTGTAGTAATTTGCTGACGCATCATCACAGATTGCTGTATATGCATATGCCATCCCGGTTGCCCTGGCACTCGGTGGAATGAGTAGGAATGTTGCACCGGGTCGCCGTGCTGCTGTACTGAATGAAAAAAAGGTTATTAACAACAAAAGAACTTCTCGACTCCCCCGTGCATCAACAAAGGTACGGGCTCGCTCGAAGAGTAATAAAACATTACTGTTCGAGCGCAGCCGAGAACTATCCTTACACGCCAAACCAATCCTCATAAAACCCATCTATTCAGAATCGGTATCGCAGACCCATACCCAATGATAAAAGGGTGCTGTGTTTCCTCTCACCACCGATTATATCTGGAATGACTAACGAAGCTGCACCCTGCGTGGTGTTGCCGGTCAAATTGGCAAAGATATCGAAATTACCCAAAGAAAAATCAGTACCCCCACCAAATGATATTGCTGGCAGCGCAGACATCGGGATACCTTTTATATCATAATACTGGAAATGAAAAATAATCCCGGCACGTAAAGGGATGAATGTCTGAAACCCTAAATTCAAACCGGCTCTTAATTTCAAGTATTTATTATCACTCGATATACTTGCACCACCAAAAAGACCGGTCTCAAACCGCCATAATCGAAGACCTAAGCCTGCAGTAGCACCGCCGGTGCCCAAAAATAGCGTATTTACGGCATCCTGGTATGTAGAATCACCTTTTTCAAAATCATAGACAACGATCGTTGCATGACCACTTATGATATTGTTCACAGTATCAACAGTGAGGTTATCGTCATCGATCCTGATCGATGGTATTGTCGTTGGGATCGAGGCGAGAAGTTCATAATCACCATTGATGAGTGTTGGCCAGCTGAACTCTCCACACAACCCGAGGCTTACATTGCGCCACTCTTTTTTTATCCCCCAAGTAAGCGTCGAAAGAGCAAACCTGATATCAATATCACCAAGGCATGACAGGATAGAATCAGCATCAATTTCCGCATCAAAGGTAGCATTGATTTGCCAATCATCTATTGCCTCGACACTTATTTGTCCACCACCGATAACTTGACCGTCAAATAAACCGGTAAATCCACCGGTAAGTGATACTGGAGTGAATTGCAGACCAAGTCCGCAGTCGATACCAAGGATTTTACGTGCTGCACCAATTACAAAAGAATTCGTTATAAAATGACCTTCTCCCTCACCATCGAATGCGAGATCGCCAGCACCGTTGAAGTGAATCTGCACGGGAACTGATTGACCGATCGGAATCTCATTTATGTCCGCGTGGGTGAATGTGTATTCAAAATCAATACTGTAATCGGCCGAGGGATTTGTCTGGGCAGAAAAATCCAAACCTAAATAGTCACCACCTTGAAAACCAACACCAAAACCCCAATTTTTAAAACTGAAAGCAAGCCCGACAAAATCAAACCCACCTAATTGTCTAATATCCAGATCAGTAGGGATATGAACAGTATCAATAAAAGGGGTCAAAGTGTCGAAAGGGATATCAAATTGAGTAGACAATTCAGTCGACATCTGTGAAGAAACAGTAAGCATGATCTCGAACCTATCTACATTGATCAAACTAGCCGGGTTCAGTGAAAATCCTATCAACCCACGACTTATTGAAGGATTAGCAAAACCCGGATGGATTAAGAATAAATTAGACCCAGGATATGAATATTTAAGAGTAGCCGCAACATCAGTTTCAATATTGACCTGAAAAAGCAGGATAAGGCAAAAAAGAGTCATGTTTTTATAATAATGGAAAACAATCCCATGTCAAGAATCCTATAAGTTCCAGACAGAAATAAGGAGAACCGGAAAATCTATGAAACTTACAAATGACTCAATGACTGAGTGACATAGTGGCTGTTTTTTTGTAAATAGGTCTTGACATTCCATGATTTGTGAATATAATGAAGGTTATGAATTCAATAAAGGAGGCAAATGCCAACGATTAATCAACTAGTGAGAAAAGGTAGGAAAAAAGTATCGTCAAAAAGTAAGGCGCCAGCACTACAGAAGAATCCTCAACGTCGTGGTGTCTGTACCAGGGTTTATACGACTACGCCCAAAAAACCAAATTCCGCGCTGCGTAAGGTCTGCAAGGTCAGGTTGACCAATGGATTTGAGGTAACTGCTTATATACCAGGTGAAGGACATAATTTGCAGGAACATTCAATTGTGCTAGTTCGTGGTGGTAGGGTTAAGGACCTACCCGGTGTTCGTTATCATATCGTCCGCGGGAAATATGACACAGCTGGAGTTGAGGGTCGGAAGAAAAGCCGGTCCCTTTACGGTGTCAAAAAACCAAAAGAAACCGCGGCAACTTCTTAGGGGAGGATAAATGGGCAGACGAAGAAGAGCACAAGTACGGAGAGTTCAACCTGATCCAAAATTCAACAGCATATTGGTTAGCAAATTCATTAATTACTTGCTCTGGGATGGTAAAAAGAGTACGGCACAGGGTATTTTCTATGGTGCATTAAAGGTTACTGAAAAGCTAACCAAAGAAGATGGTCTCACTGTATTTGAAAGAGCACTAAATAATGTAAAACCAGTACTTGAAGTCAGACCGCGGCGAGTTGGCGGTGCAACCTACCAAATTCCCATGGAAGTCAGGACAAGTCGCAAGGAAACCCTTGCCATAAGATGGGTTATCAAAGCGGCACGAGCTAGATCTGAACACCGCATGGAAGATAGACTTGCCCAGGAGATAATTGCCGCAAGCCGTAATGAAGGTACAGCCATAAAGAAACGAGAAGAAGTCCACCGCATGGCTGAAGCAAACAAGGCTTTTGCGCACTTCCGCTGGTAGGAAGCATTGACAACAAAACAAAGCAAAGCAGCGAATATAGTTATTAAAAACTGTTTGGGTATTAAAAAAAGCGAGAAAGTAATTGTCGTCACAGATAAGCCGTGTCGAGCAGTCGGTACGATCCTTTGGGAAAAATTACATCAGGTTACGGATCCGCTTTTCATTGAAATAAAACCAAGACAGATCCACGGCGAAGAGCCACCAGCGCTGGTAGCTGAGCTACTCAAGAAAAGTCATGTTTTTATCATGCCGACGAGCAAATCGCTCAGCCATACAACGGCTCGCATTGAAGCCTGCCGTAATGGAACACGAGGTGTAACGATGCCCGGCATTACACTTGAAATGTTCGAGCGTACAATAAATGTAGACTACAAACGAATAGCTCATCTGACAGTAAAAATCGCCAAGCTCTTGTCCAAAGCAAAACAAGCAACTATAACAACCCGATACGGTACTCGCTTGAATTTATATCTTTCCGGTCGTAATGGATGCATTGATACAGGATTTACAAGAAAACCCGGTCAGTTCTCAAATCTGCCAGCTGGTGAAGCGTATATTGCACCTCTTGAAGCACAGAGCCATGGCAGTTTCGCTATCGACGGTTCTTTTGCACCGATCGGTCTTCTTGACGGAAAGGTATTTCTTGAAATAAAGAACGGGCAAATCATAAATATTCAGGGGAACAGAAAGCTAAAATCAATTTTCGCTGAATATGGTAAAAAGGAAAGGACCCTGTGTGAATTCGGGGTCGGAACGAATTATGAAGCAAAAATAACCGGTGAAGTCCTTGAAGACGAAAAGGTTCGTGGTAGTATCCATATTGCATTCGGTAACAACCTTGGTTTTGGTGGTAGAAATAAAGCGAGAATCCATCTTGATGGTGTTATCAAGGCACCAAATGTCTGGCTCGACGAGAAATTAATTATCAAAAAAGGCAAATATCTAATCTAAAAAATCCCGGTTGCTCAACTTTTTAATCACTATACTCATTTTCAGTGCACCCATCTCTGATATCCAATTTACTGGTAATATATCTGTATCAAGCAAAACCCTACGTAAGCAATTAGTATCTAAAAAAGGTGAAGAGTTTAATGAAGTGAGTTTAGCCTTTGATTCTGATAAATTGATAGATTACTATGAAACACAAGGATTCTTCAATGCATCAATAAGTCCGCACACTGATTCGGCTCAAAAAGGTATTATCATAGGATTTGACATAGAGGAAGGCGAACGGCCTTTGATAAAGAAAATCCTAATATCCGGCATTGAAACCGAGAATCATAAAAAACTTAGATCATTATATGAAATAAAGACTGATGATTTCTTTATTAAAACCAAGATCCTACATACTGCAAAATCCATTGAGGCCTATTATATGGAACGGGGCTATCCATACGCAGAAGTTGAGTCCTCTTTGTTGCCCGATTCCGGTATCGTGCGTTTAGATGTAAATAAGAATGGATTCTATTATGTGAGAAATATTGAAATAGATGGTTTGAAAAAAACTAATCCAAAGATAGTCCGACGTGAAGTCGATTTTAAAAAAGGTGATATTTTCGACAAATCTAAGTTGATTAGAAGCCAGCGTCGCATATATAGCGTTGGTTTCTTCAGTACTGTCAATGCTGAATTAATCAAGCAAGAATCTGATAGTATCGATCTTGTTTTTACGGTTCGAGAATTGAAAACGCGCATCCTTAATTTCGGGATCGGTATGGCAATCCCTTTAAGTTTTCTTATATCTATCGGAGTCGAGGAACTTAATCTATTTAACCAGGGTCACCGTTATCAATTTAAATCGTCGTTTAAAACGAATATAAAGAGGGAATGGGAACTTAAATTAGAGGGAAGATATACAATACCGTATATAACGCCACTAAAACTCACAGTTTCTGATCTGCCTTTTTTCTGGTTTGAAGAAACTGAAGACTTTACCAGGCAAACGCGAGGTAATGAATTTCGGATATCAAAGTTGATATCTGATAATATCCAAATAAGTCTTGCCAATCATTATAAATTCATCCATCTTGGCCCAAAGACATCTGTTAAATTCCCGGATTCATTAAGAGACATAACAAACAGTATCCGATTGCAGGTTATGATGGATTATCGCGATGAATTTTTCAATCCGCAGAAAGGTTTTTATTCCTTACCACTAATCGAATATGCTGGCGGTGTTTTTGGTGGGGTAAATGATTTTTGGCGTCTCGAATGGGAAAATAGATTATATATCAAGTTCTTGAAAAATATCCTTGCACAGCGATTAAAAGTTGGCTTCATAATTCCGCGAAACGGTGTCTCGGTATATCAAAAATACCATTTGGGCGGTCAATACTCATTAAGAGGATATGCAGAACGCTCGATCGGTCCAGACACACTGGCTGACGAAAGATACGGCAATATACTCCTTAATTACAATATCGAATATCGTGTGGGATTACCATGGAATTTCGGTGTTGTCGGATTTTTCGATATCGGCTATATAAATAACGAAATAGATCTTCAGGACAGCGATTATCTAAAAGCGGGCACTGGTTTTGGATTACGCTATTATACACCGATTGGACCGGCACGAGGCGATATCGGTTTTCCAATCACCGATGATGGATGGGAATTGTATTTAGGTATTTACCATATTTTTTAATAGCATGAAGAAATTCATATTTCCAACCATAGTTATCCTTTTTCTGGCCGCTTCGATCATTGTCCTCAAAGCGATAAACTTTGCTGAGTTGACTATAGATATCGTTGAAAGGACCACTCATCTCGATATTAAATACGGTAAAATAACCGGCAACATTTTCCAGGGTTTCCGTATCGATGATTATTGTATCAAAATTTCACCGGCTGACAGTATCTATGGAACAAGCGCGGCTATTGCTTTTAGGTTCCAACCCTCACTCCTTCGATTGCCAAATTTATTTGAAATAAATCTCATTGAACCCAATTTCGTCCTAACAAAAAAACCAAGCACTGGAGAAAAGGGAAATGGTTTTCAGGTCCCCACTATAAATCTCGGTTTGCGTCTCAATATGAAAAACGGCAGACTGATCTATACGGATAAAAAAAGCCAGTGCGTAGAAGGTATCTCAGGTATCGTTTTCATTGACCTTGTTTCTGGCAGAATTTATATAAATACCATGAATCTCTCGTTCCGCACGAAAGATTACCCGCTTACCATAACGAGTGCAAATGTCGATATGAAAATAGATGGTAACAGTATCGATGCTCATAAATTCAGGATCAAAGGAAAAGGACTGCTGCTCAACGGTAAAGGTTCATATTCATTCGTTGACAATGAAGCGCATCTTGAATTCACTCAATCAACAATCACGCTTGAGCAGTTCAATATCCACCAGGGTACCCTTATTTTCACCGGCAAGGTTGAATATCATGATAACAAACTCCTACCCAATATTCACGGAACCGCTGAAGGTGTCTACCCTGTCGATTTTTTTGACTTTGAAACAAATGTTTTTTCGGATACACTATGGGTAAATATTTTTGATGGCAGGATCTGGAACGGTAATGTATTCGCACAGGTCAAGTTTTTTAACACTGAACACTGGGGTTTCGAAGCTGAATTCACTGATGTGGATGTAGCACACTTCCTGCCTACGAAGTCGCCGATACTGGTTAGCGGCTTCCTTGGTTACCGAGATCGAAATATAGTCGGCTATCTCCACTCACCATCCGCACAGGGACTGGATATCGACTCGTTAATGTTGTTCGGGCATACTACAGGATCACAAATAACAATGGATTCGCTCTTTATAAACGAGGGAAAGAAAACTCTTGCTGCTCAGGGCGACCTTTACCCCCTGTATGATATTGAAATTATATTCAATGATTTTATTATCGGACGCTTTGAAAAATTTGCTCCGGTCCAGGGTAGAATTAATGGAACCTGTGCACTGCGCGGTTCATTCAAAGATTTGCTTGGTACCACAGTTAGCGCCGATTTCAACGGCAGTAACCTTTCAGTCGGAGACATCGGGGCAGAAAAAATAACTCTAAGGAGTGTTAATTTTCAATTCCCGAAACGGACTGGACAACTTGAATTAATGCTTGAACATCCTTTTTATAGAACGAACACAATCGAGACATTTGCGCTATACTCTAATGATAGCATGGTCAACATCGAAGCGGGCAAACAAAATGTTGAGATAAAAATATCCGCCGTCATGGATGCTAAGCTAAATGGTGAAATTAAAGAGATGACTCTCTTATATAATACTGTTGAAATAACGAACCGTGCACCAATAAAGTTCGATATAGCCAAGAGGGATATTGGTGAGATCGATCTCAATTTTATCGGCGGTCAGTTGAAGGCAAATTTAAAACCTTTGGAAGTTGATCTATCTCAGGGGCAAGCAGCAAAATTAGCATTAATACTGGGCTTTCGAGAACCCATCGAAGGAACAATAGATCTTACTTTAAGAGATACCAAGTTTATTATCAATGCGCATAACATCGATTTTATTGATCTGAATAACGGTACCCTTAAAGCACGCGGCGAGTATATCGAAAATAAACTTGTCGTTGAATCATTGACCGTATTCGACGAATCAAATCAACGCGTTTATGCTGAAGCAAGTCTATCAAAGAAAAAATCGCTCATCCATGCTAAGATGGAGGAAGTCGGTGTGTGGATTTTTCCTTTCCTGAATGATATCCTTACAAAACCTGCAGGTATCATTAATGCTGACGTAACCCTGGAAGGGAATATCGATGATTTCAGTTTTTCAGGTTCAGGAGAGATACGGGATGGCTCATTTGGTGTCGCCGTGATAGCAGCGCATATTGATTCACTGAAAAGCAAGATCAGGTTCGAAAAAGATATGATCTTTTTCGAAACGGCCAAGGCAAAGGTTAGCGCTCTGGGACACTCATATAGGTCGAGTTCCAAAATGTCGGATGCCAGCGCTGGGGGGTATGTTAAGTTAGAACCCCGGTTCAAGGTTGAAAACCTGAGGTTCGAAGTCAGTTTCAAGGATGCGCCATTCCAGTATCAGCCATTTGCATATGGTATTGGCAGTGGAAATTTTTCTTTTGGCATGAAAGACAAAGTCAGCTATTACAATGGTAATATCGTTGTAAAACAAGCAATCGTTCCGCTCGAATTCGGGATGGAGATCGAGGAAGAAGAAACCGCTGCGCTCGATACATGGACAATGAATATCCGCGTAAAGGGCGAGCGGAATATCTGGTTGAGAAATCATGATGCCGATATCGAATTTGGTGGTGAACTCTATTTCCTTAAGGAACAAGGCCCCCTTTATCTTTCCGGCAAACTGGAAACCCGTCGAGGTAATTTCTACTGGTTGAATCATGTTCTTTCAATTACCCATGGGCAAGTTCTTTTCATACCGGAAGAACAGATCGATGCCGAGCTTGACGTTTGGGCAGAAATGCATACGCGCGAAAGACACCCCGAAACCAATGAAGAGATAGTGATAAAGCTGCATTGTTTTGGACCGATGTCAGAACCGATATTCGAGTTTTTCTCAGAACCCGCATATTACAGCGAACAGGATATTCTTACCTATCTCAATCTCAACGTGAGCTGGCATGAACTGGAACAGATAAAACAAGGGGATTATGTCGAAAAAGTACTGCCCCACAGTCTTCTTTCATGGCTTGAGGGAGATGTTTCGAGACGTATTCGAAGATACACCGGTCTTGATTATGTCCGGATCGAAACACCATTTTTTGAGCCAGAAAGCAAAACAAAGTTGACGGTTGGCAAGTATGTTTCGAGAAATATTTTCGTAACGTATACTTATGACATTACGGCGTTATCAAACGAATTTAATGTCGAATACTTTATTGATGACAAAAACGAGATCTTGATAAAACGTGATGAGGAAGGCGAATATAGCCTACAATATCAATATCGGATAAGATTCTAAAAGGACTAATTTTTTTATCTACCGATTTGCCCTTGACATTCAGGCGAATATAGTTATAATTATTTCAGTTATATATATGATGGAGGTTTTTAATGCATAAAGTCTGTCTCTTGGTGCTAATAATTAGCACCTCTCTTTTTAGTGCGCAGCGACCAGGTGCAGTATTTCTTATGATCTGGCCCGGTGCACGACCCACCGCATTAAGCGGTGCCTATGCAGCAGTCGTTGAAGATGCGACTGCATGCTATTATAATCAAGCCGGTCTCGGCTTTATAGATCGTACAACTATCACACTTCAACATGCTAACTGGTTACCCGGACTTCATGATGATATGTACTATGAGTATGCCGGTATTGCAAAACCTTTTAAAAAAGGTACTTTCGGGTTGTCGATAATTTATCTTACAACCGGAAAAACTCAAGTCACGAATAGTGAAGGTACCTACTTGGGTGAATATACGACGTTTGATATTGCAGTAGGACTAAATTACGGGTTCACGTTAACCCCAAAATTGGGGTTGGGTGTAGGATGGAAAGTCATCTATTCGTACCTGGTCCCACATTGGGTATTTGACAAAATGCCTGAACTAGGCATTGAACGAGGCGGCACCGGTTTAACCTATGCTTTTGATGCCGGTGTTCTGTACAAACCGTTTGAATTTCTGTCGCTTGCATCTGCAATCCAGAATATCGGACCTGATATCAGTTACTCAGAGAGCGGTTCATCTGACCCTCTACCCTATACATTCCGTGCAGGTATCAAGTTTAATCCAATAAATTCCGACGTAATCCGATTATCGCTCACCGCAGATGTAACAAAAATTTTAGTCGGTATGTTTGCACAAGAAGAAAATAGTTTTTTTGAAAATTTGCAGTACGAATTCGAAGAAGCATGGAAAGCAGTAGGCCTTGAAATAGAGTACTATAAATTCATAAAACTAAGCGGTGGGTACTTCATCGATACGGAAGGTCAAAGGAAAGGATTTACCTTTGGTGGTGGAGTCCGCGCCGGTGGTTTTTCCCTCGACGTAGGTATTGATCAGGCCATATACGACTTCCCTACAGCAAATCAGAAATTCTCATTATCGTATCAATTCTAATTCTTCCAAGAACAAAAATTTGGAGGTTGATTTGAAAAGAATATGTACCCTCATGCTGCTCATCAGTTTGTGCTTTGGTGAACGGCTAACAATTATAAGAAACACACAGAGTCATATTCCACAAGAACCACCCCAGGTTAATTTCATGTTGAAGCTGGTAAATGAAATGAATACACAGACAATGCCTGTACACCGCTACCAACCGATCAGACTATTCAGAAATTTCCCCATGGACAAACCGAAAACAGCGGGTGGTAAAGCGATCATCAATGTCTTGGCTATTCGGGTCGAATTCGTTGCAGATACTGATTCGCTCACAACCGGTGATGGAAAAATGGATCTCGTTGGATTTGGTGTACCTGACGATGGTTTATATTATGACCGACCACACGATAAGATATACTTTGAGCGTCAAATGCAATTCCTGAGCAATTACTATAAGAGTAATACCTTTGGTAATGTAGAGGTCGAATATACGGTTAAACCGGACGGCGATACCACCTCCTACCAACTCCCGCACAAAATGGAATATTATTCTGGTTATGACCACTATGATCCGAGTAGTGGTTTTGTCTATTTTAACACCTATGCCATGGAAATGGGATTAGTACGAGTTCTTGTTGATGCGATCGCTCAAGCTGACCAGGATCCATCAATAGATTTCTCTGATTATGACGAGATATTGATCTTTCATGCTGGTTGTCTATTCCAGACGAGTCTGAATTTTTGGCGGTTCCGCGATCTGCCAGCAGCTACGATCCCTTCTGGAGCCCTTGATTACTACCTCGGTATACCATATATCCTCGCTAATGCAGGAACAGACACTATTCGGGAAGCTGGTATCAACTCAGAAATGGCAAGAGTCAATGAATACATGGTTGGGATTGCCGGAACCGTGGTCCATGAATTTGGACACAGTCTGGGACTTCCTGATCTTTATGATGTTACTGGCTGGTCAAATGGCGTTGGCGCATGGTGCTTAATGTGCACAGGCGGCTGGGTTGGTGATATTCAAGCTGGTGCACCAGAGGGGGTGATACCGGGAAATCTTAGTGCCTGGTGTCGCTATGACCGGGGTTGGGTAAATCCGGCAGTAGTAACAAACCCGGATACTCTGGTTACATTGCGCGCAACTTCGATCGATACAAACCAGTATAGTGTCGCTGACCAGACAATGATCAAAGTACCGATCTCTTCGACTGAATTCTTCCTCATCGAAAACCGACAACAGGATATGCGCGCTAAAGATACGATAATAATCGATGCTGAAGACGGTGTCGTTGTCTCAGTAGATTACGGAGAATACGATTTCTTCTTACCAGGCAGCGGTATTCTCATATGGCACATTGACGATGAAGTCGTTAGCGTTTGGACAGATTCCGGTTATAACATAATGCAGATAGACCCACATCATAAAGGTGTTGATTTAGAAGAAGCCGACGGTATCCAGCACTTTGATGAATGGTGGTATGGTGACGCACTTGAGTATTATGGTTCCAGATACGATGCCTTTTTTGTTGACGATAGTGGTCTTTCCAATACTGAATTCGGACCATTCACCAATCCGAACTCTGATTCATACTATGGCAAATCATTGGTAGATATCAAGATCGAGTCAAAACTCGATACTCTCATGGATGTCTCGATCGATTTCGACATCTACCAGGATGGTTTCCCTGTACAAGCCCAATATAATCAACCAGTAAAATCAGTGAGCTATGGGGACCTCGATGGTAATGGTGATAAAGAAGTGATCGTGGCGACTAAAATCGGCGGGATTTTTTGCTTCAACCATGATGGCACGCCATATGGTTTCTATTCCCGATACAATCCAATCACGACTTTCCTGGCGGTCGGAGATATCAATAACGATGGTGCGGACGACATCATTTTTGCCCGGGACAAGGAATTGATGTGTCTCAGCGGGTTGACGGTCGATACCTTGCCCGGTTTCTCATTCAGTGCCGAGGACGAAATCCTTGGTGCTCCTCTGATCTTTGACCTTGATGATGATGGTTGTGACGAGATCATTGTCGGAAGCAAGGATTATAGATTGTATTGTCTCGATTCGACCGGTACGAATATCCAGAATTTTCCCATTACCTTGAATACCTGGTTGCTCTCAACGCCTTGTGTATTTAAAGAAGAAGAAAAACAAATCGGTGTGCTCGGCTCAGACGGTAGATTCTGGCTCATTGATAGTGATGGTATTATCAAAGAATTCACTGATTCAGAACATAATATGTTGACCTATGCTTCACCGGTCTGCGGTGATATTGACCGGGATGGTAATCCCGAGGTAGTAACGATAAACGGCTTCGGCACTATTTATATCTATGGAGAGGATACGCTTGAGCAATGGTTTGATATTTTAATAGACACGACGTTCTTCATGACTCCTGCTTTGGCAGATATAGATAATGATGGTTACCTTGAGATCATCATGGCTAATAGCAGCAAAACATTCTACGTAACTAATCGTAATGGTACTTCGGAAAATAACTTTCCTATATATTCGGACGCGAATATTTTCTACCCGATTCTTGTTGCTGATCTTGACAGCGACAATAAAGAAGAACTAACCTATGGATTGGGTTCTTTTGATACATCAGTCGTGGCGGATTCTTTCGGTTTTGGTCAGTTAAAGATTATCCATGACCGGAATGAGGAATTTTTGTTTTCACCGTTATTCGGTGAAAAAGGCTTTTCATCTCCAGGGGTCATTTTTGATATCGATGATGACGGTGATCTGGAACTTGCTTGCGGCAGTGATTTCGGCTCTCTCTATATCTGGGATTTCCCTGGCACCGATGTTTCATGGAGTGGTTTTATGAATTCGCCAAAGAACTGGGGTCTTTACAACGGTTTATTGGCCGACCCTCAAGCACTTAGTGGTCTACTCGGTATTTGTTACATCTATCCTTCACCGGTCGAAAGGAACGGACGTGTGAGGTTCTTTCTCAAACAAGACGCCGATGTAACAGTCGATATCCTCGATATAACCGGTCGGATAATAGGAAGTGATGTTATCGATGACCCGACCCCTAATGAGTATAACGAAATCGGTTTTGATTTCTCAAAACAAGCCAACGGTATCTATATCCTGCGTGTTGAGGCTCGTAACGGCAGTACCAAAGAAGTGAAACACAAGAAATTTGCCGTGCTTAAATAGAAAGGAGATCAAATGATTTTAGGTATTTCATTAATTTTTCTCCAAGCCATGAACCCGATATTTGCTTCCGCAGTGGTGCCAGGTTTAGGCGAGTTGATCCAGGGTGAGAAATCCAAGGCCAGGACCTTTATCATTTTGGAGGGTTCTATCTGGATAACTTATCTGGGTTTTAATTATTTCGGGAATAAAATGGATAGATCGGCACGGGCATTTGCGGTCGAACACAGCGGAGCAAACCCGATAAATCATGACGACCGGTATTTTGACGCAGTCGAAGATTATCTATCATCCGAACAACATAATTTAGAGGTCGAGAGAAACGCGGGTCTCTATTACCCGGATAATCCTGATAGCCAGCAGCAATACATCGAAGAGAACGGATATTTTGGTGAAGACGCATGGGAATGGGATACAGTAACAAACCGTACTGCTTTTTGGGAAAAACGAAAGTCTTCTCGTGAGAACCTGCGCCGTGCATCGTTCATGCCTGGTTTTGCGATCATAAATAGAATTGTCTCGATCATCGATGTTGTCGTCTTTTCCGAAGAAAATAAGATCCACTTCGACACTGAACCGGGACGTATCGGGATACAGTACAGATTCTGATCGAAACCACTGATCAACAGGCCGCTTTTTCTAACTAGATGATTACGAAAGCAGTTGAAATCCTCAAATCCACCAAATCTCTATTCGTCCTAACCGGTGCAGGGATCTCAGCGGAAAGCGGTATCCCAACTTTCCGCGGCGCTCAAGGTTTATGGAAAAATTATTCAGCTACTGAATTAGCCACACCCCAGGCTTTTGAGAAAGATCCTGCTCTGGTCTGGGAGTGGTATCAGTGGCGTCAGGACCTGATCTCAAATGCTAAACCTAACCCGGCTCACTATGCTCTGGCTGAACTTGAAAAAATAATACCACATTTTCTCTTACTTACTCAAAATGTCGATGGTCTTCATCAACGTGCAGGTTCAAAGAATATCTTGGAGCTTCATGGTAATATTTTTAGAACACGCTGCTTACAATGCAATAAAATCACAGCATATAAGGCTCCCGAGAAAATATCAAATGAAATTTTACCCAGGTGTTCTTGCCAGGGTTTATTGCGCCCTGATGTAGTATGGTTTGGTGAATCAATCCCCCAGACGATATGGCAAGAGTCTTTGGATTTCCTAAAGGAAGCAGATACTGCTTTGATATGCGGAACATCCGGGGTTGTATGGCCGGCTGCTGCAATACCAGAAATCGCCCGACAAAGTAATACCAGAACCATTGAGATCAACCTTGAACCGACTCCGGTCAGTTCAATCGTTGACCTATCAATTAATGAAAAAGCAGGCGAAGTATTGAAGCAACTAATTACTGCCCTTAATCAGTAACTCCTATATTCTAGTACCCTTATCTTACTTTAACTACTTTTTCAACTCTTTGGTGGTCAATCACTAAAAAATATACACCGGGTTTCAGATTATCAGGACTGATCCTTCGACCCGCCACATCATAGATTATTACGTTCTGCAAACCATCGATAACCAAGGGACCTGATATGATTGAGGGATAATTACGGCTGAGCTGCTGTGTTAATTCCTCTTCAACACCGATTGCAATATCGATATTACCAAAGACATCAAAATCATCATGAAACTCACTCCAGACTATAAGATAATTCTCAAAACCACCTGCTATGGCAGGGTATTCTCTATTGTATAAAGTATCCTGTGATATCTGCAATTCGTTGCCAAGAAGAAACCCATCGGTCGATACGGATCGGCCAAAGACAGCGTGATTATTCTGTTGCCAGACGACAAAAAAATTGAATCCATCAAAGTCAACATCAGGGAAAGACTGTCCTGCTGGCCCATCTGCGATTGTGATTTCACTGCCCACTATTTGCCCCTGGGAAGAAACGAGCTGTCCGTAGATATCGAGATCTGTGCCCGTGGAACAAAAATCGGCGTATACTACTAAAAAAACACCATTGCCAAAAGCCATTTTTGGCATCGTTGATGACCCGGTGATGCGGGAAATTATGAAACTGGAATCTTCAGGTTGACCTAAGTTATTTATAAATCGACCAAGAACACCGAGAAAATCTTCATGCCAAATAACCAGGGAACGGTTACCATCGAAAACAACATCCGGGTAATCATGACCATCACCGACATGAATACCAGAATCGACAACAACACCTTGAGGTGTCACCAAAGCAGCGACGATCCCGGGGTTACGATCATAAAATGGATCTGACCAGACGACAAGGAAATTCTCACCGTTGAAAGTAACTGAAGGATCAATCTGTCCACCAGGATTATTGCAGATAACAAAAGTACCAAGAGTATCGAGACCTGGTGTGACCCGCACACCAAAAATATCGGCCATGCTTCAGCAACTGTCCTGGACAACGACCAGAAAGTTACCATCACCATACGCAACCGATGATTTTATGACCCGGTCTCTTATTAGAAGTCGCCCGTCAGGATCAATGACCGTTCCATCATTTGCCACCCGGGCACTAAAGATAGATCGATCCGGTGAGTAGAACCGCATATCAGTCCAGAATACATAATATTGATCATTGACAAAACGGACGATCGGATAATGTTGCGACAAGTATGCCGTACTCACTGGAAAATCTGCGGGGATAAGAATAAGTAGCAAACCAAGGATCATTGTCTTCTGCGCGGTTGGGAATATTTCAAGAATTCATTTATCAGAGCTTCGGTTTCCTTTGCAGCATCTTCATCGATCGGATTAATAGCAAAACCAGCATGGATCATAACATATTCACCAACTTTGATCTCCGGTACGAGAACTATTGAAATATCTCGTCTTACACCCATTATCTCAGCAACCGCTATATTGTCTTGTTTTAGCTCTTCTATTCTACCGACAACTCCTAAACACATTCTTTAAGCTCTCCCGCTCTGCGGGATCCTCGATTTTCTTATATAAAGAGTTAACATGATAAATCGGGACCAATTTCCAAGTACTAAATAAATCACAAACAAATGCAAGAAAGGATCGTATTCGTGTTCCGTAGGTCGTAATCGTTTTTTCAATTTCGTTACCCGCATTACGTTCTACGCCCTGCGCTATTCGCGTAAATCGTTTGTCCATAAGAAATGCACCCATCATTAGTCGGCAATTTCTTATGGAAAAAAACCTTAAAACCAGCTTTCTCAAATTTCGCGACTATTAAATTCAACAAGTAGCGGTTTTGAAAAACACCGCCGCTTAAACAAACTTTCTTCACTCTGTACAGTTTACTCAATTTCTCTGTTACATCAAGAGTGAATGCAGCGATTGTATTATGGAACTTTGCTGCGATCACCCCTTTTGCAATACCTTTTTTGATATCGTTTATCAAGGCCTCAAACAATGGCATAATTTTGATGACCATAGGTTCTGTCGGCTCAAGAACATAAGGATAGTACGTCCTGACTCCTGACCGAGCCGCATATTCAAGATTAATAGCACCCTCGGCTTCATAAGTGATTTCATGGATCAAACCAAGAAGTGCCGCGACACTATCAAAAAGACGCCCCATGCTCGATGTGTAGACAACATTACGGTCTTGATCCAACATCTTACTGATGACCTTGATCTCTTGCGCTGATGCTTTATGCAAAATACTTTTGGTAAATGACAGTGCCCTGCTGCCGAGCAACTTTATCACATACGCAAGAGCAATACGATAGGGCTTTAGGATACTTGTTTCACCGCCAGGAAGAGGTAGATACTCTAAGTGCGCGGCGCGCTTTTGTGTATTCAAATCACCAATAAAAAATTCACTCCCCCAGATCTTGCCGTCCGTACCATAACCAGTACCATCAAAGGCAATACCAATGGCTCGCTCTGATATACCATGCTCGCCAAGACATGAAACAACATGAGCTATATGGTGTTGTACGCCGATTTTCTTACCTTTCATGGTTCTGGCGATCTTGGTAGAGAGATAATCAGGATGTAAATCATGGATGATCAGTTCCGGTTCTATATGAAACCAGTTCTTATATTTTCTGACCATATCTTTGAAAAAAACCATGGTTTCTCGATTATTAAGATCGCCGATATGAGGTGAGACATAGGCTTCGTTTTGTTTGGCGAGAGTAAATGTGTTCTTAAGATAAGGACCGACTGCAAGACTCGGTCTCACCACGCATGGAAGATCAATGTGAGCCGGTGCATAACCCCGGGAACGCCTCATTATTGAGAACCCCTTATTGACCAAGTGAAAGCCGACCGAATCATCACATCTATTCAGAATAGCTCGATCATGGGTTAAATAGTGAGTAACGATATGACCAAGTTTCCCTATGATATCATTGTCCTCGGTGATGATCGGTTCATCCTGGATATTGGCGCTCGTCATGACCAAATACGGAATATGCTCAAGTAAAAGATAGTGCACCGGTGTGTAGGGAACCATAACTCCCAGGTAAGGATTATTTGGAGCTACTGCATCGCAAATAATACTCTTTTTCTTTCGCACCAGGATAATGGGCGCGATCGGTGAGTTGATGACCTCTTTTTCTTGTGCTGAGATGTCGATGATCTTACTCAGATCACCGGGTTTTGTCATTATTGCAAAAGGTTTGGTGGGACGATTTTTGAGAGACCTCAGTCGACATACCGCTCTTTTGTTGGTGGCATCGCATGCGATATGGAAACCCCCGAGACCTTTTATCGCGATGATCTTACCTTGGTTTAGCAACTCAGCAGTTCTACCGACAGGATCATTGCATCGTACTTTGGTCCCGGTTCTTGTATAAAGAGATAATCTTGGTCCGCAATCAGCACAACAATCAGGTTGGGCATGGAATCTTCGGTCCATAACATCCCGGAATTCTGCCGCGCAATCTTGACACATTGAAAAATACTTCATCGAGGTGTGCTTTCTATCATAGGGTGTTTTATGAATGATCGAATATCTCGGTCCGCAATTGGTGCAATTAATAAAAGGAAATTTGTAGCGCCGATCTTGGTGATCATTGAACTCTATTAAACAATATCGACAGGTGGCGATATCCGGGGATATTTGGGTAAACCCTTTACCGACCTTGCTTTTTCTTATCGTGAAGTGTTTATATAATTTTGAGGTAAGATGAATAACCTCTAATGTTTCTATCCGCGAAGCCCTTGGATTCTGAGTCTGCAGCTTTGTGACAAAACCAGCAATATTCTTCTCGCTGCCTTCAACTTCGATATCGACACCATTCGTTGTATTACGTACATACCCTTTTAAATTACTATCCCTGGCGAGACGATAAACAAAAGGTCTAAAGCCAACCCCCTGAACAACACCCTTAACCTTTACTCTTGTCCTTTTTCTTTTTTGCATTTAGTTCTTTTTCCAGAAATAAATAAAAATCGTCAAAACCTTCACCGGTTTTTGCCGATACTTCAAAAATTTTCGCTTTTGAATTTTCCCCTCTAATATTCTTTTTTGCTGCATCTTTGGAAAAATCAACAAAGGGAAGGAGATCACTCTTGTTAATGATCACGACCCTAGCAAGATGAAACAAAAGTGGGTATTTCAGAGGTTTATCATCACCTTCAGGTGTCGATAATATCGCCAGTTTATAATCTTCACCTATCTCAAACTCTGCTGGACATACAAGATTCCCCACGTTTTCAATAAGAATTAGGTCATATTTCTTCTTTATTTTGGGTAAGACCTGAGCGGTCATAAAAGCATCAAGATGACATTCTGTCAGAGTATTGATCTGGATCACATCAACCCCCAGTTTAGCCAGGCGTTTGCTATCAACTTGCCCCCTAATGTCTCCTTCAATAATCAATAACTTCAGCTTTTTCTTAAAATACTGGGCGATCCTTTCGATAACACTCGTCTTCCCAGCGCCAGGTGAAGCGATAATATTGATCACCAAGCTGTTCATGCGATCGAATTTTTGCCTATTTTCCTGCGCTCGCTGTTTATTCGACACCAGAACCGGCTTGAGCACATTGATCTTCCTCATGTTGATTTCTCCTTATTTAGGTACACATTCTTCGACTCTTCATAAGTCCGATATGTTTAGCAACAAATTACTGTTTAGAACACTTCCGCGATCAATCACCTTCAATACTTGCTACATAAAACTCTCTGCCTGATATTACTTCGATCGTCATTTTACCGCAATCAGGACAGACCAGGATAGGCTCTTCGATAGTATTCTCTTTGCCACAGCTTGTACATTTAAGGCGTATCGGGATTTCATCAAATGCAATATCAGCATCATGGCATTTTGTATCGGTCTTAAGGTATTCAAAATAAAATCTTATTGAATCCGGTGAGAATCCGGTAAATTTCCCAACTTTCAAATGGATCTTGTAGATCTTGGCTAGATTATTTTTCTCTGCCTCAGCATTGCAGAGATCAACAAGAGCCTTAGTCACGCTGAACTCGTGCATTTTATTGACTGAGTCTAATAGGTATTAGTCGGTCTTTGAAAGGGATCATCTAACGATCGCAAATTTGCATACCTTATTACCGTATAAATGAGATCTGACTAAAACAAAATAGAGTCCACTGCCAATATCTTCAGGGATTTCCCAGACAACCTCGCCAAAAACATGATCTGGCTCGAGGTCATCAATGAGCAACCTCCCTGATATCGCGTAAATATTAACGAGTGCATCTTGGGGTAGATGTTTGATGCGCAGGACTCCAGTTCCGAGTACTGGATTCGGGTAGATCAAAATGCTGTCAAGTTGACTAACCGTATCATTTTCAACCGCGATCTTCAGTAACCCGGTCTCACCGGCTAACCAAAAACATCCTCTTAAGGGATCAAATTCAAATCCCTGCACCTGGATCAGTTCATTTGAAAAAGCAAGAAACTCGATATTTACGCCAATTTCATAGTATCGCCAGCCGTCAATAATATTTTGTATCGGGTCATAATAATAAATCCCATCCCGAGCCATGACCCATACCCGGCCTTCAGAATCCAACTCCACATCCAGAAGTTCGCCTGATGAAACATTTGATACTATAGAAAAATCAACTCCATCATAAATCGCCAGGCCGGATTCATTTGCTACATATAAGTTATTATCAGAATCAACAGCACAACCGTAAGCATAGTTCGAAAGCAAACCATCTGCAGTACTGAAGTCACCATAACTATCGTCACTCCTGTCAAAAAGAGTATTCTGTGTATCGATCATGAGCAGGGTCTTATTATCAGTTACAAAGGTGCGCCAGATCTTCCCTTCTGAATCCAATGCCATTTCAACAACGAAACCACTCTGTGTATCAAGAAAATATACCTCATCGCGAGCGGAGTCAATTACCCATACTTTGTCAGATGACCCAGCTAAAGCCACAAACATATTATTGTTCGTATCAAATTTAATATCCCAAACAGCAACGGTGCCATCGATACCATGATACCCGTTATACATGAATTCCCATTCATCTAATCCAGGGTCCAATGAAAAAGCCATCACCGACGCAGCAATATCTGGAAATGCATTCATAGCGCACCAAACTTTGCCATCTGGTGCAGTTTCACAACGATGGACTCTATTCGAAGGAATTATCGAATCACTGAGGAAATTTGTCCACGTCGCCGCACTGTCGAACCAGGCAAATCCTCTCGAATCACTCGCCCGTGATCCGCAGGCAACAAAAATACCATGCTCATTTGCAGTTATATCGGATATATGATTGGACGGCAGACAGTTATTATTTGTAAGCTCCCATATATTATTGCTTATGCTGTATCGACCAAGACCTTCGCCAAAATGATCGCGTGCATAGCGGTTACCAAGTCCGCAGAAAATTTCACCGTGCATATTTAGCAAAGAATTAACCTTGCATAAATACGGTATGCCATTATTTATCACACTTAGATTGCCTTGATAAAAAATCCCGACCTGCGATATTGAATCCATAGCGAGAACGAGTGAATCACCAAGTTGAGTTACATCAGAAATATATTCACCGGTGAGCAAAGTATCAAAATAAGTCCCCTGAAAACTGTTCAAGCCCATATTAGTGGCGATATAGATCGAGGTATCCTTGATAAAAATTTTGTTTATATGATTACTCAATAACCCATGTACAGTAGAGTACTGTTCAAAAACTGAAAAATCTTTACTGAAACGTACAAGACCATTATCAGTACCGACCCAAATACTCGTATCGTCAAGGGCAATGGTCAAAACATTCTTCGAAGGTAATCCTTCAGGTTCACGTATCTTCATCCTCACATCATCTGAAAAATCATCAGGTGTACCCATCGTATTATTGAACAAAAGACCATCAGCTGATCCTATAAAAATACTATCGCGTAAACAGGCGATATCCTGTGTATTTGTGCCGGTTAGATGTTCTGCTGGATAAATCCTAATTTCACTGAAATTATTATCAACCAAAGCAAGTCCCGATGCATTACCGACCCAGATAAAACCAGTACTGTCGAGCCCAAGACAATTCTGCCGATTTAGCTGTAACCCATCGGTATTTGTCAGCACCTGGAAATCCCTGGATTGACGATTATAGGCTATGATACCACCATTAGTCGCACCATATATAACCGAATCTTGACTAATGATCTCGTAGTAGTAATTGGTATTGGTGAAGTAATATGGCTGAATATTAATTTCAGCAACGAGGACTAAAATTAGTATCATGGAATACCTTTTTAACAAATTCAGTTGAAATTACATATACTAATCTGAAATAAAGGAAGGTTTTTAATAACCACCTCAAGGGCGCTCGAGGATGATAGTGTTTTTTGAAAAATCTATAAAAACCACGAGAATGATACATAGCCGGGTGGATATTATCGGTTCGAAAATTCTCACCGCGATAGTGAATCGCATATGATTCTGGCAACCACCATGTTTCCCATGCCTTTTCTTTTAGACGGTAACAAAGATCGGCATCTTCAAGATAAAGAAAAAAACCCTCATCAAAAAAACCCACTTCTTCTGCAGCTTTCCTTCTTATCATCATCAAAGAACCTTCTACAAAATCAACTTTCTGGGGATGTCGATAATCTAAATCAAGGTAAAGATATTGATTGGATAGTATATTATTCGAAAATACTCGTCTTGCCAAAGACCGACGGCCAAAAGGTACATTAAAGTAATGAGGAAATCTCCGGCATGTATGCTGTCGAAACCCTGATGGACTGAGGATCTCACCACCAAGGATACCACACCTTGGATGTTGTTCCATAAATTCAAACATAGAATCCACAGCATTTGGGAATACGACAATATCCGGGTTTAACAATAAAATGTATTCATTTTGCAGAGTCTGCGCAGCACGATTGACTGCGGCGGCAAAGCCAAGATTTTCATGATTACCTATATACCGTAATCCAGGGAAAGAATCCCGGGCACGCTGCAGGCTTCCGTCAGAAGAACCATTATCATAAATGGTTATCATGCAACCGTTCATGGCGCCGTTACTGACACTCAACGATTTCAGACAATTGAGCAGGTGAAAACCCGAGTTGTAATTTACAATAACGACGTCTAACTGCATTTTTTCCCGAATATCGACTTGGCCCGAAGTTTCCAGACCAACCAGAATGCTTCCCAGATTATTCGTTTTGACATCTTTGATTCGCCCTGCCGTCGCTCGACAAAAATTATCGGGATTTCTTTGACTTTCAGACCTGTTTTGTGAACACAAAAAACACTTTGTATTTGAAATCCATAACCGTCTACTTTAAAACTCTTCCAATTAACACTTCTCAGTGCCCTATTCGAATAACACTTGAAACCACTCGTAAGATCCTTAATCCTTATACCGGTAACGACCCGTGCAAATAAACAGGCAAAGTAAGAAAGCAAGAGACGCTTCATTGGCCAGTTAACAACACTTATACCGGTAATGTAACGTGAACCGATAATCAAATCGTAATCACCCAATAATTCAATGAACCTCGGTAAATCATCTGGGTTGTGTGAAAAATCAGCATCCATTTCAAATGCGAAATCATAACCGTGTTCCAAGGTATAACCAAAACCTAGAACATAAGCAGTACCTAACCCCATTTTACCTGGTCTTTGCATGAGGTGAATATTCTTATTAGTGCACGTTAGACTCTCGACGATTTTAGCTGTGCCATCTGGCGAATTATCGTCAATAATCAAGATATCGAGTCGGTTTGGCAGAGCCGATATTCTCTTGATGATTTTCTCAATGTTAACAGCTTCGTTATACGTTGGGATAATTACAAGCCCCTTTTTCATATATTCTATTATATATGACATTTTACTTTTGTCAACGCTTTCAACAGCTTCCCCTTGACTTATAAGAGAAAAAGAATATATTAACCTATGCATGTTTACATTGAAGATATCGGAAATTATGAAGCAAAAGAGGTGACTATAAAAGGCTGGCTATATAATAAACGCAGCAGTGGCAAGATCCGTTTTCTTATGATACGCGATGGAACTGGTATTGTCCAATCAGTGATCACTAAAGATGAGGTTGCTAATCCAATCTTCGAAATCGCTGATAAAATAACCAGCGAATCGTCAGTTATCCTTACCGGGTCAGTAAAGAAAGAAACCCGCGCTCCTGGTGGTTATGAAATAATCGCCAAAGATTTACAAATCGTCCAACTTGCACAGGAATATCCAATTACGCCCAAGGAGCACTCAGTGGAATTCCTGTTACCGATGAGACATCTCTGGCTTCGGTCAAAAAAACAAAATGCCATCATGCGCATCCGGCATGAAGTGATTAAGTCCTGCCGGGATTTTCTTGATGACCGAGGTTTTATCTGCGCAGATTGTCCGATCCTCACACCTGCAGCAGTCGAAGGGACAACAACTTTATTTGAAGTTGAATATTATGACCAGAAAGCTTACTTGAGCCAGAGCGGTCAGCTTTACAATGAAGCGACTGCGGCTGCCCTGGGTAAGGTATATTGCTTTGGACCGACTTTCCGAGCCGAGAAATCAAAAACCAGACGTCATCTCACTGAATTCTGGATGCTCGAACCAGAAGTTGCCTATATTGAACTCGATGGTATCATGGACCTGGCTGAAGAAATGGTGGTCTATACAGTAGAAAGGGTCATGGCCAGGAAGACTGTTGAACTAAAGATCCTCGAACGGGATTTTGAAATGCTGAAAAGAATAAAAAGACCATTCCCAAGAATCACTTATAGAGAAGCAGTCGCAATTGTTCAAAAAAAGGATAAAACATTCAAACCTGGCGATGACTTTGGTGCACCACACGAAACTATAATCTCAGAATCGTTTGAAAAACCGGTTTTTGTCCATCATTATCCGGTCAATATTAAAGCCTTCTATATGAAACGCGACCCGACTGACAGTTCATTGTCTTTAAGCGTCGATATGATCGGTCCAGAAGGTTCTGGTGAACTCATTGGTGGCGGTCAACGTGAAGATGATTATAAGACTTTGCTTGAGGGTATTAAAGAACACAACCTCCCTGAGGATACTTATGCATGGTACCTTGATTTACGTAAGTATGGTACATGCCCTCATGGTGGTTTTGGTCTCGGCTTAGAAAGGACCGTGGCCTGGATATGCGGGATTAGACATTGTCGTGAAACAATACCCTTTCCCCGGATGTTAGATAGGGTGTATCCATAGAGAATCTGTAACAATCCCGTAATGATTTATAATATATTGTTTGTGTGATAAGAAATCGAATATCTGTTATCATACCCTATAAAGAACCGGCGCCATTTTTAAAGGAAACACTCAAATCCTTAAAAAGCCAATCGATCTACCCTGACTTGGATATTATAGTGATCAAAGACAATGGAAATGGTGTATCCGCCACGCGTAATAGAGGTCTTAGGAACGTAAAAGGTGAATTCATCTATTTTATCGACGCTGACGATGTATTGGCAAATAAAGACGTATTAGGTAAGGCACGCGATGTTTTGATCTGCAATAAAGAACTGGACTTTCTTTACGGTGATATGATAATCAGTGATGAACAACTCCAGGCAATAGAATACCAGCGAACTCCTCTGTTTCACGGTGAGCATTTGAGCGACTATCTAATACATGGCGGCGCAATAATGCTACAATCAATGCTTTTTAGGAATAATAACGGAGAAGTATGGTTTGATCAGCAGTATAAAATGCAAGAGGATCTAGATTATATATTAAGAAGAACATATAAAAGAACCGGCCTGCATATTGGAAGGCCATTTATTATCTACCGCAAACATGCGGATAGTCTCACCCAAAAAAGGGAACCAAATAAAGCTGATGAAATCATCAAAACGATGCAAATCTATCGTAATTTTCTGCTGGCTAATCCTGAGTTAATAAGAAATAAGGTGTATTTTAAAAAGATAATAGTAAAACAGAGCCTTATAAGGATACATATTCTTCATACATTTTATTATCGTAAAGAAGCCCTCGCCTTACTTCTAAAGATCATGAAATATTTCCCCCTTATTATCTCCAAAAAATTCTTAAGAGTCGTTATGGAGTTCTTTATTCCTGCGTTTTTAGCAAAAATAATAAGGGTTTTATTCAAAAAAATAAAAAAGATAAGGTATCAAAGTAAAAATACATACGAAGTATTGATCTAAGTATCTAATTCAAAAACTCCTTATATTTCAAAACAAACAACAAAATATCTTCAAATATATGCGATAATAAATATACAATATTAAATTTCTTTAAAATTAACCCTTGACAAATTAAAAATCTTGATTATAATGTAACATGGATTTAAAAATATTAAGTTGTCCCTCATGTCGTACAAAGATGGTTATCAGTGAGTTAAAATGTCCAGAGTGTGATCTAAGGGTAAAAAAGGATTTTTTACCTTGCGAATTCTGTCAGCTATCTGAGCAAGACCACGAATTCTTAAAGATATTTCTTCGTGCTCAAGGCAGGATTACAGATATCGAAAAACTACTCGGCATGTCCTATCCAACGATCAAAACAAAGATTGAGAAATTACTGACCGCGCTTAAACTCTCGCCGATCCAAGGAAACGAAGATCCAATTGAAGCCCTTGCACAAGGAAATATCTCAGTTGATGAAGCAGTCACTATCCTCAAACAAAGGAGAAAAAAATGAAACATATTTACTACAGGTTATCTGGTGGTATCCTGCTAATAGTAGTAGGCTTGTTTATCTGGTTAAGTAACCTCAATGTTCTTGATATCACCTGGCGCCGCGACTGGCCCGTAATAGTAATCATCATCGGTTTATTGGAATTAGTGAAGCATATCGTTAAAAAAAGATAGACCATCTGCATTAAGGAGGTAATATGTCTGAAGAAAGAAAAAAGATATTAGGTATGGTTGCTCAAGGCAAATTAACACCAGAAGAAGCAGACCGGCTTCTGGGCGCGATTAAAGAATCTCAAGAAAGAGCACGCTTTTTCAGAGTCCGCGTATTTGATAAAGCAAAAAATAAACAGAAAGTCAGGGTTGACATACCGATAAGTGTACTAAAATTAGCATCAAAAATCGGCACTGCATTCAAAGGTTTTATCCCTGAAGGTCACAAGGTGAATATTCATGGTAAGGAAATTTCCCTCGATGAGTTCACACCTGAAATAATCGACAAAATAATAGATGAAATAACCGAGGGCGGTTGTTACAAACTGGTTGAGATCACCGATGATGAAAAGGATGAATTTGTGGAGGTGTACATTGAATGAGAGACTACGAATACTCAACTTACTTGAACAGGGTAAGATCAACTCAGATGAAGCAGCGCGGCTTCTTGAAGCACTTGCACAGTCTGATAGAGGGGGCAAGCGAAATAAGTTCAAATTGTGGCATTCATTAGAAGGCCTTCCGGAAATAATATCAACCGCAATAGAAACTTCTACAAAACATGACGATTCTTCACAAACCCTCCAGTTTCCTCAAAAAGATAATATCGAATTCAAGGGTATAAGTGGTGATATCAATATCATCGGAGAATCAAGAGACACCGTCGAAGTACAGAAGGATGGATTTGTGAGAACAAAAGAAAAGGATGATATTCTCATAATCAAGGCGCTGAGCGGCGATATCAATATCCTCACCAATCACAATACAAACCTGATGATCAAAGATATTTCTGGCGATATAGATATTACAGACCTTACTGGAAAAACTGATATCGAATCAGTTTCCGGCGATATCAATGGGAAAGGTATGTCTGGTAGTCTTTCAGTAAAGATAGTGTCTGGTGATATAGACTTTGAATACCTTAATGTCGATGAAGTGAACATTGAGTCAAGGAGCGGGGATATAACTCTTAAGCTTCTTGAAAAGGTTGAAGCAGAGATCAATATCGAAACTGGGGATGGTAACATAATGTGTGACTTTGAATTGAAAAATGAAGAAAAAAGTGCCCGCTTTTTAAGAGGTGTAATAAATGAACCCAAAGCGAAGATAAACATTAAAAATAAATCTGGTGACGTGTCAATAGAGAAAATGAAATGAAGGGAGGTTTTATGGGTTGTGGAACATGGTTGGCGATTTTATTGATCGTCGTTGGTGCCTGGATATGGGCATCAAATTATGGCATTATTGTATTCTCATTTTACCGGGATTGGCCCATCCTAATCGTTCTGGTCGGACTCTTCATCTTCCTAAGACTCAGACGCCGAAAATACTCGCAGGTAAAGAAAAACAAGGAATAACAAACCTAAACCATTTGCTCCATGTTTAGTCTGTAGTCGTCCGATTTATCGGACATTTTGACGTATCACTGATATTTCATAGCTCAATAAATTGAGCAACTATTCCAGCTTCTTGACCCAAACCCTTATCTTTTTGTTATTGACATATCCCCTATTTTCAGTATAATAACCAGTTATTTGGTGGTGAATATCGATCACCTGGCTGCCTCTCAATCTAATATCCCTTAGGCTAATCAAAATCCAGGATTAGTCAATATTTGCTATTGACAAATCCAAGGTTTTGTATATAATTAATGTTTACTTAATAAATTAAAAGGGTATCTAATAAATGGTCGAAATATTTGGCTATTTAGTGAATCACCTAATTTTATTTGATAAGGAGGAATTGTATGGCGAAGGAAAAGTTTGCTCGAACAAAGCCGCATGTTAACATTGGTACGATCGGCCATGTTGATCATGGTAAGACGGCGTTGACCTCGGCGATTACGAAGGCTTTGGAGAA
>JBARXB010000058.1:0-27122 GCA_049647165.1 bacterium | reverse complement strand
TCAAGTATCATCACAAGTATTTTTCTTTGACTGCGGCGCTGACCAAGTGTGAGCACTTCTGGAGTCCTGACCCGTATTCACCAAGATTAACCTTTGCCCTCGAAACCAATAACCGCTTCATGCTGGAAGGTCCCAAAGTTGGCTCTGTCGAATGTGTAACACGTGATTATACGTCCAAGACATACCTGGCAAATTACATCGTTGATATAAAAGAATTGAATAAAAGATATCGAGCAAAAGGTGGCACCTTTTCAATGAGCCTTCCAACCGGCAATTACACGATCACCATATCAAAACCCAATTATGAAGATTATATGGCGAAGATCACAGTTAAACCCGGTGTAAAAAGCAAATTGATATTCAACCTGACAAAGACCGAGGAAGCAAGACAAAAAGAAATAGCATTTCATGAAAAGGAACAAGTAATCCAGTCAAACCTTGAGAAAGGTAAAATATACTATTCTGAAGGTCAGTTAATGGAAGCAAAAGCCTCTTTTGAGAAAGTTCTTTTAATTGCACCAGATAATACTGAAGCAAAACAATATATAGGTAAGATCGAACCGAGGCGCCAGGAATTGATTGGCGTATACAGTGCTGAAGCAAGAGCGAGAGTCCAGGCAAAAGACTATACGAGAGCAATTGAATATTGGAACAAAGTCCTTGAACTTGATCCGGGTAGCAGTGAAGCACGAACTTCAATTGCTAATATTCAACAGAAGCTGACACCGGTTAAGGCACCGCCGGACAAAGTAACAAAACCAGTTGTAAAACAAGCAACCAAGGCAGAGATCAATGCGCTGTACAACAAGGGTGTAGGTTATTTCACATCGGAAAATTATACTCAAGCTCTGAATGTATTTAAGCAGGTGCTCGCGCTTGATCCGAACCACGCCGGAGCTAAGGATTATAAGAAACGTACGGAAGCACGGCTTAAAGTCCTGAAAGGTGGAGGTTAATAAACAGTTCATTTTTCAGGATTAAAAAAACCCATTGATATTCGCTTAAGGAAAAAATGAGTTGGTACGCAGCATACACTCGTTGGAACCATGAAAAAGTAGTAAAAAAAGTCCTTCATGAAAAGGATATTGTTACTTTTCTCCCCCAGATAATAATACCCAGCAAAAGAAAAGACCGTAAAATACTCATTAAACGTCCACTTTTCCCGAACTATCTCTTTATTGAATTAGACGAAGTACATGAAACATGGATGAAGGTCTTTCGCACGCCTGGTCTTGTACGAATATGCGGTAATGGTCGTCCTATGTCTATACCGGATGAAGATATCGAATCGATAAAAATCTTTATTAATAGTGACCGCAATCTATATCCTTTATCTTATTTAAAAGTCGGGTCAAGAGTTCAGGTGATCTCAGGACCACTCACCGGTGCTATCGGTATACTCGTCAAAGAAGACCACAAACGAAGAAGGTTGGTAGTCTCGATCGATCTAATGGGTCAATCAGTCGCCGCAACCCTGCATGACGACGAAATAAAACCATATTAGAATTTTAGATTTAAGATTTGTAGTTCAATGAAATTTTTTAATGCCGATCCTATCGTATACTTCGGCCATTGTGGCGCCAGCGATTTCTTTTGCTCTTTTATGACCATCGCTTAGTATATCGTAAACATAATCTTTCTTTTTACGCAACTCTTGCTGTTTTTCTTGCAGAGGCACTAAAGCTTTGCTCATGTGTTCCAATAATATCTTTTTACAATCCAGACAACCTATCCCTGCGACGCGACATTCTTTTGCGCAGTAAACAATGTTTTCTTCTGTTGAAAATCCCCGGTGCATGGCGAATATATTACAGATATCAGGGTTTCCCGGGTCGGTTCTTCGCTTGCGGTTCGTGTCAGTCACCGCGGTCGATAATTTTTTCCATATCTCGTCTTTGGTCTCATCCAAATAAATGCAGTTGCCCAAGCTCTTGCTCATCTTGCTCATGCCATCGAGTCCGAGTATGCGTGGCACCTCACCAAGTATTGCTTTGGGTTCTGGGAATGTCTCGCCAAAGTACGAATTAAACCTTCTGACGATCTCCCGGGTAAGTTCAACATGCGGCACCTGGTCATCACCCACTGGAACTGCTGCTGCTTTATACAAAATGATATCAGCCGCCATGAGTACCGGGTAATCGAACAATCCCATATGAACATAATCCGGATTTGCCTTACGTTTTTCCTTAAAAGTCGGCACGCGCGACAGCCAACCGATCGGCGTTATCGTGTTGAGAATCCAGGCAAGTTCAGTATGCTCTGAAACTGTTGACTGGAGCATCAAAACTGATTTTTTAGGATCAATACCCGCAGCAAGATAATCGACCGCGGCACTGAAAATACGTTCCTCCATTTGGTCCGGATCAAACCTGACGGTCATGGCGTGATAGTCGACAACGCCATAAATGCAGTAGTATTCATCCTGGAGCGCGATCATTTCTTTCATGGCGCCGACATAATTACCGATATGTAACCTGCCCGACGGTTGGATACCGCTAAATACTCGTTTTTTATCAACCATGGTCAAATGATATTCAAAAGTGAGAAAAAGTCAATGTTTTATGAAATAAATTGTAAGTACAACAATCTTCTTTCCTATCCTGTTTTTATTATCTTAGCTCTAATAAAGGAATTATGGCTTGAAATATACAGGAAGTAAATACCCGCTCTCAGATCCTTGCCGATCTCAAATCGGACTATGCCTCTTTGTATTCTCTCAATGATCTTTCTGCCGGATACATCGTAAATAATAATGTGGTATTCCTGATCCGAAAAGAAACCAGATAATTTTAACACATCAGAAAAAATACTCGCCGTACTCAGCTCCATGCGCGGGAAATTCTCGGCTTCAACGATCGCCTGGGGATCCCAGAAATTATTTCTTATCGCATTCCAAATATGATCATAAGAGCGGTCATAACCGAGTGCCCAGCAACCGGCACCTTCGAGTAACGAATCATTGACCATACTGAACTTGATATCGAGCGATACCGAATCATCGTACCAGCACTGATGCCACTCGGTTGACTGATAGCGATACCAAGGAGTGAGTGAGTAGTCATCCCAGAGACGGCCATGGGTAATAGCATTCCCGAATGCATAGTAATATATCACGGCTGAAGCCGTACCCGTGGTGGCACTGCCCATATCCGGTCCTATGGTGGGCCAATCAAGCCCATAATACGGGATACCCAGGATTATCTTTGACACATCAACGCCGTATGCCTTATAACTGCCGATGGATTTTGCTGCACAATACTGTCCCCAAAAAGAAGAAGGAACACAGGGTGAGACTGGTCCGGCGGTCGATGAACCGCTCCAGTGAAAATCATAAGCCATAATGAATAAACCATCGCAATGGTCAGCCAAATAGTCGATGTCATAACCCGGGTACCATTCAGGTACTGCGATCGATGCGAGGTACAGATCTTTTCGGCCACCGGCATGGTTCCAGAGTTCAGTTGATAAATCATCAATAAACAAGTTGAAACTGTCACGCACTGAACTGGTCACGAATTCAAAATCGACATTCGCGCCTTCGATACCGTAATTCGTCATGAAATCGCTGATGCCAGTTATTGCATTCTGTCTCGCGGCTGCATTATTGAGAAAAGCGGTCACACTGGAACTGCCAAAAAGCGTGAATGTCATATGGATACTTACACCATTAGCGTGACCGTGATCCCGGATCTTGGTAAACCGGCTTAGATATGGGATGCTTCCAAGACTGCCATTGCTCGGATCGATCTCCACTGAAAAATAAGCGATATGGGTTAAAAGATCCATCTGGAAATAATCATAATATATAGTATCGGTCCAATAAGGACAATAACCATAATAGTCCTTTAACATCTCACGTGAGTTGACCTGGAGCGGAATAAAAACAAGTGGTGTCTGACTGATTTCTGTAAAAACTGTACCTTTGAGGTGACTTTCGTATTCTATTCGATGTATCGAAGGTCCCTGGGTCAATAATAAAAATATTAAAAAAAACATTATTCAGCGGTTGTCCTGCGTACTCTATTAATGATCAGGAAAATGGTAAGGGCAAGGATCAATATCGCGATTATTATGATGATGAGTGTAGTATTAATGAATACCCTTATTTGATCTGCTTGTTCTTCATCCATTGAACCATAACTGCTGTCCGGCTGTGCCAGAGTATCTTCAGACAAACTACCCTGATGCGCCTCTAATTCTGTTTGATGGATACTTGTAAAATTGGAATCGGGTGCTGAAGCTCCGGGTAATAAATTGATTAAACCCACTAAAAATATGATTAATAACATTGTGGTGAAAGATTTCAATTGTTCCTCCTCTTTTGCATTATAAATCACCGAACCTTGGTTGTCAAGGAAACCTTGAGTGTCATCCTGTCAAATCTAATCTTTTATTTATCTCCAGTGCAATCGCTAATCCTTCATCTCTTGATATTATCTTCTCTTCAAGTTGGAGGTCGAGAAGTTCCTGAAGGATCACCTTGAATTTCGGTCCGGGTTTTAAACCAAGGGCGATGAGATCATGACCATTGACCAATCGCTCGACCTTGGGTTTAGCATCATCGGTTCTTTTCAAAGAGATCATTCTTTGAAATACTTGTTCAAGATGCTTTGTCCAACCAGCGGTCGCATATCCGTCAGCCCAGGCGATCATCATCGCACCAAGCCAATCCTCGCCAAGGTCGCGAAAGAACCTGCGTATTGCACGGTCAGTCAACTCCGGATTCGTTGCCAAAAGGTGAAGTCTCATATGTTCCTTGACCAATTTACTCACCGTATTTACGTCGCTTCGGGACATTTTTAAACGCTTGAAGCAAAGATTGCGTACTATCCGACTGCCTTTCGTATCATGACCGTAGAAATGCACCTCGCCATTTTTCACGAGCATTGTGTCCGGCTTAGCAACATCATGAAATAATGCAGCGAGTTTGACCAAGGGTATTCGTCCAGATTGAGCGAAATAAACCGAGAATTCCGGTTCGAAATCCTTAAAAAACTCCTTACCCATAAGATTTTCCACCGCTTCATAAGTCCCGAGTGAATGAGTCCATAGATAATCATCCTCAATGATCTTCTTTGCCTCAGGCAGCATCTTCAAAAAGAGTCCAAGTGTATTCATCTTAAGAACACTTTTAAATGAATCCCCTGCAGCCATGATGCGAAGCAGTTCAATACCAATACGCTCGGCTGCTGTTTTCTTTAGATTCACTTGCGCTGCATACTTGAAAAAATCCTCGTACAGACTAAAGTGCAATTCTAATGATAATCTAAACCCACGCAGGACACGGAGCGGATCTTCTTGTAGAGACTTGCTTGTGGTTAATCTCAGAATTTTCTTTTCCAGATCTCTTAAACCGGCAAACGGGTCATAGAATTCCAAGGTATCGCAATTCATTGCCATGGAATTAATTGTGAAATCACGCCGCTTGAGATCGGTCATGATATTCTGCTTACCGATACCGATAAAGTCATAGATGATATCATCCTTAACAACACGTGCTTCATCGTCCGGTTTACTCAGAAGAACAAATGCCCCCTTTATTTTACGTGAAAAACTGCGCGCAAAACTGATCCCTGAACCAGATACTGCAAAATCATAATCAGCTGGCCCTAGACCAAGAATAATGTCGCGAACAGTTCCACCCACGACATATAGTTGCCGTCTACCTTTCAGTCCTTTGACCGTCTGAATGTATTGATTTTCTGTAATAAATTCTTCTAAACTTTTCATGTTATCAACCGCTCTATTCTACCCAGTATATCAACGCCTGTCAACGTTCTAAGAAAGCAGTCATTAAGTAATTAGATCAAAACACAAAATGCTAGATATTTGCTACTAGATTCTAGTCAAAAACACTGATAACTACCATTTTGATCGTTTCGTTGGTCCTTTTAATCACTTAATTACATAATAACTCAATTACTTAGTTGTTTTTTCTTCTTAGTTCCTAGTATCTGCTATTAAAAACCAACTGACCAGCGAAATTGCCAGGGTTGATCAGTCGACGCATAGAATGGACAATTAAAGGAAAAAGGACCAAGTACAAGCCTTGCGCCGGCATCAAAAGCAAACTCTCCATAGTATCCTGCATCAGCAAATATCCTTACCGGCGTATCGCCAGGAAATTCCAGGTTCATACAATACATCTGGTCCGACTTAATGTGCATGGTCTGGTATCCCCTCATATTACCATCACCCGGGATATGTATTCTCTCCTGGGGTGAAAAAGTTCCGGATTGACCACCGATCAAATCAGGTATGAAAGATATTCGAAGTGAACCACTTAAGTAAAAATGATCCTGTAATGGTGGTGTTCCAAAAACTTTCCCGGCATACAAACGAATATTGCAGGGTAATAATAGGTGCAATTTTCGCTGCATCGTCAATGTCGTTTTTATATAGTTCCAGTTACTGCCGAATGTTTCGTGGGCAGCACTGAATCCGAATTCAATATTCCACGGACCATATTTGAACAATAAATTATTATCAATAACGACATTTGTACCGAGCTCCCAATCGATTGTATCAACCGGCTCATACGAATACAGCTTACGATAAACAAACATGTGACTGGTTTCGAGTTTAAAACCCTCGGTCAGAGGGATACCGAAATTATTAATAAAACCGATGCTTGCTTTATCTTCACCATTTATTTTGGCTCCACGTAAAGCGATCCGGATACGTAAACCACGCTTGAAAAAAATAGGTGTCTGATATTGTATTGATGGATAGAAGTTATTGCTCTTGGTTCCGTACGTACAACCAGCAACCCACTGGTTGCGACCCTTGACAAAATCGTAATCAACAAACTCCGCACCGGCAAAATAAGAACCGACAATTATTCCATCGTATGACCCGTACCACAGATATGGTAGCCAGATGATTTGATAGGCATCGAGTGAAGGTAAACTAAAAATGGGTTTGACCTCTACCTTACGTGGATAGAAGTTATTCCAGTAGTTGGGCTCGAGTGAGTAGCCATGGGGATCGATCGTCACTTTCTTGATATCCCCGGCAGCATCCGGTATTATTAAGGTATCGATCTTTGTCTTTGCATCGATACGAAAAACACGTAAACCAGATTCTGATTCGACCATCACATCTACAGGGATCTGAATGCTACCCTTGTTCTCAATAATCACAATGTTGCCGGACACGTTCTCAACCGACCAATCACTGTATTCTGTAGTATTGAGGAATGAATCGAAAAGAAGCTGCAAATCCTGACCGCTAATATCTTCGCAAATCTGTATGAAGTCTGCGGTCTTTGGGTGCTTGAACTTGAATGTTTCAAAATACCTTTTAAGGATTCTGTCAAATCGTTCATGCCCTAGAATACCTTCCAGGTTGAAAAGGAATAGTGCTGGTTTTGAATATGTTCCATTAGCATAAGCAACCGGGCTATCGATATATTCATATGCCGAAGTAAGGATCGGTTTTTCCAGCTGATTTGTCTTCGTTAAATAATATATTAATTTATGATAGTAACGTCTCGTTATCGGTGGTACAAAAAAAATATTATGTTTTAGCAGCGAGTTTTCTTTACCATATTTATCCTCAAGATATCTGACCTCGGTATAGGTCGTGAAGCCTTCATCCAGCCACGTCTCATCGATCTCATTCGAGCCAAGTAAGCCATAGAACCATTGATGTCCGATCTCATGGATCACGACAACTTCAAATAATCGAGTGAAAGGATCCTCATCCATACCGATAATGACAAGATGCGGATATTCCATGCCGCCCGAAAAACGACCATCAACAATGCTAAGATTTTTATATGGGTACTTGCCAAACCATTCATTATAACGGCTCACTGCATCAATTGCATAGGTACCAGCATTACGCCATTTTTTTCCATTACGTCTATCAAAGAAAACGTAAATGTCGATGCCGTCGACTTCAAAAGCCTCAACCAAAAAATCTGGGTCACATACCCAGGCAAAATCATGAACGTTTTCAGCATAGAACCTTACGCTTCTTCGTTCATCGGTAGCCATTTTCCTGTGTGTCGTGATCAGTGAATCCATAAATTGAATATCTTCAATCTCCAGACGTTCACCAGTCGCGGCAACGACATAGTCACCGGGAATATCTATTAGAACATCATAACTCCCGAACTCGCCGTAAAATTCGCCAATCGCATGGTAAGCATCAAGATGCCATCCGTGATCATCAAACACGCACACTTTTGGATACCATTGCACCATTTCATAGTGATCCCCCTGATATCCTAATTGTAATGATTGCCTTGGGACTTTCACATTGAAATTTATTCTTAAACAAGCTGATTCACCTTGTTGCACATAACCTTGAAGAGGTATCACCAAGAGTGTCCCTTTGACTTCAAAGTCTAAGGAGAACTCACCCATGAATATACTGCTGATGTCAATGTAACCGTACTCTGAAATATCAAATTTGGAAAACCCGGAATATATTCTTTTTGTCTCCCTGGCGAATACAGTAGCCTCATCACGAAACGCATTGGCGTATAAATGGCAATAAAGCGTTTCTATATCAAAGGGTGAGTTATTGAAATATGTTAAATATTCGACTGCGGTTAATGTATGATTATCAGTATCGAGCTCGGCACGGATGTCATAGTTTGCTGTTTGCTGCCAATACGATAATAGGAAAATAAAACTGGCAAACATGATATTGATTATACATATTTTACGTACTTAATCAAGGTTAGTGGGCTGCTGTGGCTAGCAGTCTCTATTTAATCGGTATTATTTGTGTCTTCCTGGCTTGAGAGCTTTTTAACAAAAACCCTGGTCTTGAGATTCTCGATCATCTCGGTATAACTCTTTTGAAGCTCTTGTGAATAAAGATAATCAGCGATCTGACCTCTCAGTTCTTCAAATGTCATGACTTTGCCCGGGATTCTTTCTCTAATATATATCTGATGATAACCATAAGGGGTGAGCATGGGATCACTGAGCTCACCCTCCTTGAGGTTCATCACAACTGTATCGATAGGCGAGGTAAGTTGATTGACGTAGTATTCGCCGATATCAATATTTGGATCTACTGAATAATACCTGGCAAGACTATCAAAATCAGCATCTTGATAGACAAGTTCCTGGAGTTTTTTTGCTATATTTTCATAACGTAAAGTATCGGCTCTCGTGACCCTCACTTTGATCAGAATTTGCCTGACTAAAACCCAATCTGATGCTTTATTCAGCACTTCAACAATATGATAACCTGTTCGTGTGAGAAACGGCTGAGAAACGACACCCGGTTTGAGCTGAAATATAGCGGCTTCAAATTCTTCAAGCATCTCACCACGTTTGATCTTACCAAGCATACCACCCTTATACTTCGAGTTTGCATCATCTGAGAATTCCTGAGCAATAACACTGAAATCACCACCTGTATACAATAATCTATAGATTTCCGCAGCTTCTTCAAATCCCTTCCTCAGTTCATTCTCACTGGCCTGAATTGCGATAAGAATATGGCTTAGCTTTACCCGGTCCGGACTGGTAGCGATTGAATCCCTGTTCTCGTCATAAAAGCGCCGGATCGCGATGGGTGACAAACTAACCTTGGAAGCGAGCTTTTTCTGAACGAGTCTCTGCATGGTCAGTTCCGACCTGAGATTATCCATATTATATCTCTTTAATTCTTCAAGTGTAATACCATTCTTTTCCAGGTCTTCAAAGAAATCCGCCTCCGATGGATATCTTTCCTTGATTTCCTCTATTCTTTTATCGACCCTTGTTTCAACTTCCTCATCGGTCACGGTTATCGATTCATTCTCAGCCTCGATCATTACAAGTCTCTGTGATATTATCTGGTCAAGAATATAATCTCGTAATTCCTCTGCCGATGTAAACATTCCCACGGTCGCCCGATCGCTTTGCAGAAAACTCATGTTCTCAGCGATCTCACTCTCGAGAATAACATCACTGCCAACGTATGCAGCAACACGATCAGCTGTTGAAGCGAGTATAAAAAGAAGGATAAGCATCTATTGGTGAATGATTATTCAGTTAAAGGTGTAACATCGATTTCAATCTTGTATTGATTCTTCAGACCATCAATATATGAATTCAAGAAATCCTGATACTTTTTTTGCATGAGGTAATTAAATATAGATGAACTATATTTATCATAATCAGCTTTGGCGTATACTTTTCTCTTATCAACAAGTTCGACGATCAAAAAGGTTCCCTGGATATAGGGAATCACTTCAGAAACTTCACCCACTTTCAGATTGAAAATAATCTCCTCAGTACCGTAGTCGGAAACTGTTCCGCGATACAGAAAATCAGTAACGACTTTAGGATCATCGGGATTTTCCATCCTGGTTAAAGATCGCTCACGAGCCAGTTTCAGAAAATTGGCACCAGCTTTGATCTCATCGAGGGTCTGCTGAGCAGCTTCACGACTGGGTAGAACGATTTGCGCCAATTTCACTGCATAAAGAAATTCCGTGTTGTGTTTATCAAAATAATCTCTGACCTCAATCTCACTCACCGTGGTAGCACCAAACTCTCTACGAATTAAATCCATGGCTAAAAGATTCTTTTTATATTCGTCAAGGACGAGTTTAATAGAATCTTCCTGGTCAAGTCCTTGTTTTTTCGCTTCAAGATAAAGTACTTCCTGATCCGCCCAGTTCCGACAAAATTCTTCCAATTTACCTGCGGTCAGTTTCTTATATTCGGTCTCTGGGATATATTTCTCAAATTGCTCTTTGGTCAATGCCGAACCATCAACTTTCACAATAACGTCCTGTGTTTCCTGACAGGATAAGATCAGTAATGGTATTGCTAATAAAATCATTTTCTTCATTTTGCCTCCTTAAGTAATTTGTCAAGAACTGATTGGTTGAGCACAACTTCGTACTTATCACGCAACCGCTCATAATATTCTTTGCGTGTCCTACCGATTTTTGCATCACGTAATTGTATTTTGACGGGGAAATACACATCATTGTACTCCTTACCTTCAAATTCATCGGGATGAGTATTATAGTACTCAACAATTTCCATTGAATCCACTGTGACTTTCTCTAAAACCTCATCATTATAAAATTTCTGGTAGGTAAGCAACCCCATGGTATTTTCCAGCTGTCTTTTTATCTTGATATTCTTATCGAAATGAACCATCATTGCTTTTTCGTACATCAAATCAGGTATCAAAACACGCTCGATCAGCATCTTGGGGTCTATAAAAGATTGTCTATATTGATACATAACTGCATCGCGTACCGATCTGACATGGACATATGATGTATCATGTTTCTTGACAATCCACATATTAAGATCTTCTTCAGTTATTAAGGAATCCGGTTTTAGTAAAGCTTCCAAACCCCGATCATTATATTCAATCCTGGCTTCTTTGACCAATTTTTCGATGAATTTCTCACTTTCCTCACGTATCTTCTCACGCTTTAAGTTCGTCTCAAGCTCATCACGAACCTCATTAAATGCAGGCGAATCTGCTTTCGAGTGATCGAGCATCTTCAGGATGTAGTAAAACTCCCCGAATTTTATGGCGTTGGTGGTTCTACCGACACTCATCTTCTCAAACTGCTCAAGTATTTCCGGTGGTAGCGACATCGCGGAAAACACTCCAATATCACCGTTTTCAGTAATTGTATCCAGTGAAAAATGCAAAAAAGATTCAAATACAGCACCCTTTTTCAATTCTCCTTCAATATAAAGAGCCAGTGATTCGCTGTCAAAGACTATTTGAGCAATATGATACTGATCGATCATTTTTGCATATGTTTTTCTGAGCTCCGAGTCGGAGATCTTTACTTTGTTGACAACACTGGCTTCATAATAACCACGGCTGATTATATCTTTCTTATGGGTTTCGTACGCAGTAATGACCACCGGGTCTTGATCATAACCCCTCGATCTCGCTTCTTTAACGAATAACATCTGGTTAACGAATTCATCTACTTTCTTCACGCGTTGAAGTGAATCTTCAGTCGTTTGGAATTGATAGGTTTCCCTGAAATCAGCAACCATGTATTTCTCGTCAGCAATAGTCACCAATGTCTGGTTCTCAAACGTACAACTAATGATTGCTACGGTGAGTAGCAACAATAATTTATGATTATTTATCACTTTCTTCATAAACTATTTTACACATGCGATTATCAAAGTCAAGCCTTGATTTAACGGTTATAATCGGTATAATTGCCACATGCGGAAGATCGTTTTTTACATATCCATAGTCCTTTTTGCAGGTTTTATCGTTCTCTCGAAAACATTCTCGCCATTGTGGTTACTGCTACTTATCATCGCCCTACTGTGGTCCTACCGCCACAACAAGGAAATACGACCTCTTTTTATGCTTACGGTCTTCTTTTTTATTTTGTATTTCATATTTACCTACTTCGTCATCCTTGTCCCTTTTATCATCGGGGCTGGTCTCGCCTATATCCTTGCTCCACTTGTCGGGGTCATCGAGAACAGAAAAATACCAAGAGCCATTGCGATATTAATGTTCCTATTACCGATAATTGCCGTCTTTCCACTGCTCTTCTTTTTAATGGTTTCGGGTATTATCAGTGAATTGCAGATACTCATTGAAAAAATACCCTATGCTATTCAACAGATTCAAATATCATCCAGCGCTTTGATAGAGAAGCTCCTTGAGTTAGGTATCGAGATCGACCCCAATATTGTCGCCAATACTATAACATCACATATAAGCAATATCATAGCTGGTATCTTTACAACGATCGGGCAGATCGGTAAAGGTATCGGTAGTATCATCGCAGTCATATATAACCTTGTATTCATACCTCTTTCTGCCTATTTATTCCTCGCGGACCGGGAAAAAATCGTCTCCTGGTTTCAAAACCTCTTTAGCACCAAAGATCAGAAAAGTATGAATAAGTTCTTCAGCCGGCTGAATTTATCCCTTGCACAATTTTTCCGCGGCTCGCTATTATTGATGTTCATCGTGGGTTTCATCGTCGGTTTCTCACTATGGCTACTCGGTATAAAATATTACCTGCTCCTGGGTTTGATCGCCGGGATCTGCAACCTCATCCCTAATATCGGATACATCCTCAGTTTCATACCGGCTATCCTGATCGGTCTCTTAAGTCCCTCCCCGGTCATGAATCTGGTAAAAATAGTCTCGGTTTATGGCGGCGAGCAGCTCCTTGAAAATTTCCTTCTCGGACCGGTCATCATCGGAAAATCCTCGCACCTCCATCCGGTCGTCGTAATGATCGCGCTCATCCTGGGCGGTACGATGTTCGGCTTCGGAGGCGTCCTTCTGGCCGTACCGATGATCATAGTAATTCGAGAGTTCTTAAACAGCTTTCTCGAGTTGAATTTTTAAAAACTGCCACCTTTCCATTTGTTGAACAGCGCTCTACCTTGACTGTACCGAATTTATGAATATAATTGAAACCGTGCCTGTTAAAACGAGCAAATTCAAATTATCCGTGAATGAAAAATGGTGTAAAGGCTGCGAGATATGTGTTGCCTTTTGTCCAAAACAGGTTCTGACCATGGATAAAGGCAAAGTAAAGATCAGCTATCCGGAAGCTTGTACAGGATGTCAGATGTGCGAAATGTACTGTCCAGATTTTGCCATTAAGGTCATCAAAAATGAAAACAAAAAATAAACAATTAGAGAATGCAAAATTAACCACCGGCAATGAAGCATGCGCCGAAGCAGCAATAGTTGCAGGTATGAGGTTTTTTGGTGGTTACCCGATAACGCCTTCATCCGAAATAGCTGAAGTCCTGGCCCGTCGCCTTCCTCAGGTCGGAGGTGTCTTCGTCCAAATGGAGGATGAACTTGCTTCCATGGCCGCGATTATCGGCGCGTCATTGGCCGGGGTCAAATCAATGACTGCGACGAGTGGTCCTGGTTTCTCATTAATGCAGGAAAATATCGGTTATGCGTCAATGACTGAAGTACCTTGTGTTATTGTCAATGTTCAACGAGGTGGTCCCAGTACCGGTTTACCGACGCTTCCTGCTCAAGCCGACGTAATGCAGGCACGCTGGGGTACCCATGGTGATCATCCGATCATCACGGTTGCACCTTCAACTGTCGGCGAAACTTATGATTGGACGATCAAAGCCTTCAACCTCAGTGAGCAATATCGTGTACCAGTTATTATTCTGCTCGATGAGATCATCGGTCACATAAACGAAAAGATGATCGTCCCGGACCCGAAAACTGTCACGATCCTGGATCGTCAGCGGTCAACTGAAGCGCCTGATACCTACTTACCCTATCAACAGACAGACTCGGACATTCCTTTATTTGCAGATTTCGGTACAGGCTACCGTTATAATGTAACCGGACTAAGTCATGATGAAACCGGTTTTCCAACGAACGATCCGCAAAAGATCAAAGAACTGTACTGCCGCTTGAACCGAAAGATCGACCGCTACCGCAAGCAGATCATAGAATACAAAACAGAATATCTTGAGGATGCGGAAATATGTATCGTCGCTTTTGGTTCAAGTGCACGGTCGGCTTACCGGGCAGTGCGGATAGCAAGACAGCAAGGTATTAAAGCAGGTATGTTCCAGTTATTCGTGCTCTGGCCTTTCCCCTATGATGTATTGGCAGAACTTGCAACACAGGTCAAGAAATTTATCGTTCCCGAAATGAATCTTGGTCAAATCGCACATGAAGTATCGTGTGCGACGAGAGGCGATGTCATAAAAGTCAACCGGGTCGACGGCGGATTGATCACACCCGGTGAAATCCTCGAAAGGATAAAGAATGTTCCCGTATGAGAAATACCTGAGGCTCGATAAATTACCTCATATCTGGTGTACTGGATGTGGTTGCGGGATCATTCTTAAATCGCTTCTGAGGTCTATTGAGCACAGCCAGCTTGCAAAAGATGATATCGCTCTGGTTTCAGGTATCGGTTGCTCGTCAAGGACCCCCGGCTATGTTGATTTCAACACACTCCATACAACACACGGACGTGCTATCGCTTTTGCAACCGGGTTGAAACTCGCCAAGCCAACTTTAAAAGTAATAGTAATCAGTGGTGATGGTGATGCCACAGCCATAGGTGGTAATCACTTTATCCACGCAGCCCGACGTAACCTTGATATCACGGTCATTGTCTATAATAACTATATCTACGGGATGACTGGTGGACAAGCATCACCTACTACACCGATTGGGAAAAAAGGCAGCACCGCTCCCTACGGCAGCATTGAACCTTCCTTTGATATTTCTGGTCTGGCTATTGCCGCAGGTGCTTCATTTGTCGCACGGGTTACGTGTTACCATGTTGTTAAACTCGACAAATATCTTGAGCAAGGTCTCATGAAAAAAGGTTTCTCGCTCATTGAAGTCTTATCGCCTTGTCCTACATATTATTCGCGTCCCAACCGTCTTGGAACTTCAGTTGATATGCTACGTTGGTATAAAGATAACAGCATTATGATCGAAAAAGCAAAGACGCTGTCCGAAGAAGAGAAAAAAGGTAAAATCATCATCGGCATCCTTGAAGACCGGGAACGTCCTGAATTTTGTGATGAGTATCGTAAGTTATGTGAAAAAGTTAAGAATCACAGGAGGTAATAGTGGGTTTTAGGTTTGAATTTAGATTGAGTGGTTCTGGAGGACAAGGTTTGATCCTGGCCGGAAAAATCCTTGCCGAAGCGGCAGCTATCTATGATGGAAAGAACGCGACCCAGAGCCAGTCTTACGGGCCAGAAGCACGTGGTGGTTCCAGTCGATCAGAAGTCATTGTATCTGATGAGGAAATTGATTATCCAAAAGCTGTGAATATCAATCTGCTGCTTTGTTTTACTCAGGAAGCATGCGATAAATACTGTGGTGATATCAGTAAAAATGGCATCCTGTTAGTTGATTCCGCTTATGTAACACATCTTCCTGAGGGCGACTTTAAAGTATTTTCATTGCCGATAACTGAAATAGCGGAAAAAGAAGTGGGGAAAACGCTTATGGCAAACCTCGTTGCGCTTGGTATGATCACCGCGTTGACCAACGTAGTTACAAAGGAAGCGGTTGAATCCGCCATCCTTTCGCGTGTTCCAAAAGGTACTGAAGAATTGAACATTAAAGCCTTCAATATCGGATTTGATAAAGTTACTCAGTCCAAATAATATAAAGACAACTCGGTAATTATATCCGTGTATCCTGACTGGCTCGACCACATCGACGAAAAACGCCGTGAAAATCTTCTACAGATTCTCGAGGAATTGTCAAAACTTCAAAACAGGGATGATCTTAATTTTATAATAATAGGAGCGTTATCTCTTCTTTTCAATAACTATTTGAAATATAAGGTGTATTGGGATATTGACATGTTATTCAAGGACAAAAACCAATTCACGAGTTTCATTGAAAAACCAAAATCCAAAAGTTTGAAAATAGTCAACTTGGATGATACTTTGATGATCGATAAAAATATCTCAAGCTATCATACTGTTTGGGCATTTGACCATATATGGTTCAATGTCGATTATATATTGCGTCAGGGATTTTTCGAATATTATGCACATACCATCACTCAACTGAAACCTTATAAAGAAAGAATACCCTTCGGTAATAATTGTTACGAAATAGAACTGTATATCGCGCATCCCTGGGATATTATTGTTGAAAAAGTATTTTCACCGCGCACTGCCCGGGATCTCGAATTGAAGGTCGATACAAGTGTGGATTTAAGGCATATCGTCGCGGTATATGTTAAGGAAAAAAATAACCATGATTTCTGGAAACACGCTTTTGAAAAAGCAAAGCTTCTCCAGGGTGAAGTTGCCTTTAAAACCAAGTTTTTAAGAATACTCGATGAGCTGACTGATTTCGGCTATGGTGATATAGAAGTCTCGGCTAAATCCCGAGAAATTCTGAGAATTTAGTGAAAGATTTTATAAAAAAACTATCCGAAAGAACAGGTGAATTCGGTAACCACTATCGTAAGTACCGTCAGGCGGTAGAAAAACATCTGAGTACACTCGTAACAAAATTGGAAGCACATAAACGACGCGATGCAGTGCATATCCTCCACCCTGGCTACGACTTTGGTAATGAACTGAGTATCGTAGCGAGTACGGCTCAAGGTACCGAAGAAAAACTAAATTTCATAGGAACATATTTTGCACTGCATTTTCTGCTCCATAATCGCTATGCAGTTGACCAGCTGAAGATGGATGTATTAGCCTTGCGTGCCGACCGGCTATCTATTTATAAGAAATTCATGCTTGCCGTTGGTAACAACTTCCGCATGCTCACAGCAGAATATATTAAAGAGCTTTTGGATATATTCATAGATAGAACAGACAGCCCTGATTTTGTCATTCTCGGCGTCGGTACAAAATCCGATCAGGATGACATTGATGTCGGGATCATTGATGATGGACACGGTGACCGGATGAAATTCAATCGTGCCATCGCCCATATTAGTCAGGAAATGCTGAAATTCGCAATAACCTTTCATTTCCATCTTTCCGAACACATTGGCGACAATTACTACTCAGCATCAATAAACGAATTCAAAAAGGCGCTTAAGCATGAAATAAAAGATTTTGTCATCATCAATGAAATGTTGAGCGCAGCCGTGATAAATGGAAGTAATCAGTTGTTCAATAAATACCGAAAGGAGATCATCGATCGATATTTCTATCATCAAGAGAGTGATAATCGGTATCATGAAGGTTATCTGAGAGGAATAACCGGTGAAGTCCACTCTTTACTGGCGCGACCGATCAGCACAACGTCGATTCATTTCAAAGAAGACGGTCTGCGTGCGATCAAGAGCATTATTTGTGCGCAGAAAACAGTATTCAATATCGATCAAGTTAATGCATGGGCGATCATTGAAAAACTAAAAACCGTTGATTCGAAAAATAATGATAATTACAATGCTCTGGAAAGATCACTAACCTTTTTTGAAATCTTCAGATATCTTTACCAGTTGTTCATCACCCAGGATGAAGAGATCGTGCTTGACGATAATGCCCTTGAAAATATTGGACGTGTCGCCAAAATCCTTGGTTATAAAAACCTGGGGAGATGCCACGCTGAAGAACATATCCTTGTCCATTTTTATGAACACATTCAGAACATAAGAAAAATAATCCCCACACTCGTTGATGATATCAAAGAACACCTGAGGTTAACCTCCAGGTTCACACCGATGATGCATTCCAGCTATCCCGGTAATATTGCCGAAGATTTTATCGAAGAATTTCGTTTTTTCAAAGGTACTTCATTCTGGCATGATATTCTCGACAATTTTAAGATCGAAGATTTTGTTCTAAGATTTGTCGAAGCACTCAACAGCTTACCGCCGAAGAAACGCAAGAATATTATCAAACAGTATTTTGAGCTGTTCCGTTATGATCTTTACTCACTTATCTATCTCATAACGATCCTCGGCAAACATAAGAGTAGCTTTCCGGTTTTTGAAGAACTTAATGTGCATTTGCTGAAAAATGTAGAAGCTATGCCGGGTGTCGTCAGAAACCTCGCTTACGTCTTCAATAATTTTCCAGTACTTGTCAACCGCTATATGGCGTTGAACAGCGATTTGGCGCTTAATTCTTATCTAAGAATATTTGAGAAAAAAATATTCGAAAAAGATATTGCGGATATCGTTAATGATATGGTAACTCTGATCGGTATTCACCTATCCAGCAGTAAATTCTTCAAACGCTTTATCATGAGAATCCTCGATAAATACCCGGATTCAATAAGACTCTTGGAATCTCCCTTGCAGCTTCAAGAATTCGCCGATGGTATTTATAGCGATATCAATTCGATGCCGACTTTCCAGGCTCGCAAGGAAAGGCTGGGTGATTATTATGATTGTGAAATGATGCGTGTCGGTATAAAGACTCTGAGCGGAGCTACGGTCGAAGAAACCAATGCCGAGTTCACTGAATTTTCAGATCGGTACATGCTGACGCTCTTCGACCTCTGCCGGTACGATGTCGACTCGCAGTACAAGAAAAGGCTTATTACTGATGACCTGTTTGCGGTATTTGCCGCTGGTGGTCACGCACGGGAACAGGCTTTTGATGATGACTATGACATCCTCGTGTTATTGAACTCCAAAGACCCTGAAATCCTCAAATACTGCAATAAGATCATAACCAAGATGAATGGCGAGATCATTAAGCGCGGAACAATTCCTCACCATCGATTTACTGATTACTTCGGTCGATTTGTAATTCTCTTAGAAGATGTCGAACAACTTCTGGCCGAAGAACGTGATGATATTTTTATCGAAAAATCGCAAATGCTCGGGGCTCGTCTTATTATAGGGTCACACCGGTTTGAGGAAGAATTCCATCGAAGAATAGTGAAACCGTATATCTTCGATCGAAAACAAGAATATATTTCACAAATGACTAACGAAATCATGTCACGTCACAACTCGACCGATGAAAAAATAATGGAAATAGAACGTGATATCAAAGAAGGTGTCGGAGGTCTGAGAGATGTAGAAATGATGATGTTGATACTCAAAGCTAAGTATGAAATAACGACACCGGTGAATTCCCAACTCTTTGATTGCATTGCCCGGGATCACAAAAATCTAAGCAAAGATATCCAAAACATGGCAAAGGCGTTCAGCTTTCTCAAAACTCTCCGGGACACTTACCGTATCACGGCCGGCGCTTCAGACATAATTATCACCGAATCATTAGACGGAGCCAAACAAGTCATGGGTTACCAGACTAATAATGAGTTGTACAGAGCTTTCCAGCGTACCAAAAGGGAGGTGAAGAAATCAATCGCCAATCTTTTGGCAAAAATTAAGTTAACCTCTTAGTGCCAAGACCCAAAGATTGGAACCGTATTCATGATCCGTTTTTCGTGCTCGTAATATAAAATTAAAACAAATACGATCTATCCCGCTTTACGGGACGAGATAGGAGTACGATAGTTTCTTGTATACGCTGCTCCGATACTTTCTGTTCAGTTCTTCCTTATTAGTGCCTAGTTCTTAGTATGAGTATCTTTGATACTTATTCAGTATTTATAAATATTCTGCCCTTTGACCAGTTCATAGAGGTGTACTTTAGCTTGAGCTGAGGAACTGGAATTAGGATATTCATCCATGACCTGCTGGAAAATTTTTGTGGCTTTTCGACGATAGTCTGTATTATCGGTTATCTCATATAATACCCGGCACAAGTATCCGAGTTCAAGCATGGCCACGACATACTCATCACTCGTCTTGTACTTTGTTACGAACTCCTCCCACATCGTCAACTCTTCGGCGATCAATTCAACTGAATCATGCCATGGAAGATTATTCATACGCAGGATATGTAAAAGGCGATACGCTGCCTTGGGTGCATAAGTAGTTTCACCGAAATCCTCGAGTATATCCATATATGCCTCACCAGAATAATACCATATATTGTATCGTTCATTGAACAAAAAGCCAGATAAAGTATCCGGACGACCGACAGTTGCTGCTAGCTCCTCCTTGGCCATACCATAATAGTAGAGTGCTTCAGCAAGGTATTCTGACCAGGGAAAATTCTCGATAAACACTTCAAAAAGCAAGATCGCTTTGTCGTATTCTGATTGGTCATAATAACCGCGAGCAAATATAAAAAGCCGGTCTTGTGCAACTTCATCATCAAGATCGATCAAAACACCGCTCGATAATTCGCCCACGACATCATCAACCCTGATCCTGACCCGGTCATCGACGCGGCCGATAATATCGACAAGCGTCCCGGTATTTATAACCCGTGTTTTGAGTCCACCCTCGTAAAACCATACATTATCAACGATAACAATACCCTGGTTTAAAACACCCAATAATAAAAGCAAAAACACCGCCATGGTCAAGTATATTATATTTCATCAGATAGTCAATGGCAACATATGGACAGAAGGTTTGGGTTAAAAAGCTGGATAATAAAATTTCAAAATGATTGACTCTATGCCTTTTTTTGGTTATTATAATAAATGTGATCGCGGGTACTGGTTCTATGTGTGCCTACCCGATTTATTGTGATGCGGTTAAAACCGCGCTTGATAAATCAAGCAACTACAAATCACAGCATTGTAATTGCCCAATTTATCGGGCAGGTTTCTCTCTGTAATTGCCCAATTTATCGGGCAGGTTTCTCTCTGTAGTCGCCCAATTTATCGGGCAGGTTTCTCTCTGTAGTCGCCCAATTCATCGGGCAGGTTTCTCTCTGTAGTCGCCCGATTCATCGGGCAGGTTTCTCTCTGTAGTCGCCCAATTCATCGGGCAGGTTTCTCTCTGTAGTCGCCCGATTTATCGGGCAGGTTTCTCTCTGTAGTTGCCCAATTCATTGGGCGTGTCAGTAAGGAGGTCTGATGGATTTTAAAATATTAGTTATCAACCCTGGTGCCGGTTCAACAAGGGTAGCTGTTTTCAATAATGAAGAACCGCTATTTGAAGAGAATATCAGGCATAAATCTGAAGACCTGTTAAAATTCCCGAATATCGTCGATCAATATGAATTCCGACGGGATAAAATACTCTCTTTTTTAAGCTCTAAAAATTTTGACCTTAGTACATTGACCGCGACCGTAGGTCGGGGCGGTCCTTTTAAACCGCTGACCAGCGGTACCTACCTTGTCAATGACAAACTAATTGAAGATATCAGAGTTGGCAATTATCAATCAGAACATCCTTCCCTGCTCGGCGCGCTGCTTGCTAAAGAGATCGCTGATCAGGTCGGTATCAAGGCTTTTTTTGTCGACCCGGTCTCGGTCGATGAATTCTGGCCGCTTTCAAGATATTCAGGATTAGAGGGCATAAATAGAAAAGCCTTGAGTCATGCCTTGAATGTTCGTCTTGTCGCTAAAAAAGCTGCAAAGGAATTGAACCGACCATATGATGAATGTAATTTTATAATCGTCCATCTGGGAACCGGTATCACTATCGCTGCTCATTATCAAGGCAAGCAGATCGATTCATCGAACGCCAATGAGGACGGGCCTTTCTCACCTCAACGTACTGGCAGTTTACCAATAATGGGCCTAGCAAAATTCATATCCGATGGTAAATACCAGTACCAGGATATTAAGAAGAAGCTCAATCGAGAAGGTGGTTTGCTTTCTTATTTAGGGACTGACAGTGTCGAAGAGATCGAAAAACGCATAGACCAGGGCGACAAAGATGCCGCATCAACATACGAAGCGATGATCTACCAAATCGCCAAAGAGGTCGGCGCCTATGGGGTGGTTTTAAAAGGCAAGATCGAGGCGATTATCATTACTGGTGGTATTGCTCATTCAAAGAATTTTGTCGCAAAACTGAAATCATGGATCAGTTTCCTGACTCCGAAATTCTTTGTCTATCCTGGTGAGGGCGAAATGGAAGGTCTTGCCCAGGGTGTGCTCAGGGTTCTCCGTAACGAGGAAGAGGTTAAGATCTACACCTGAATTTTCTCCAATCTTATTTTTCGAGTAAGCGAAGCGCAGCTGAGCGCATCGAGAAGCTCATTAGATTTATCAGGTAATGTTCGATAAATCGAACCACTACATCGTCTCACACACCACACTGCAGTCGCCTGATTTACCCACGCCCCTTATGAAGGAGCGGGGTTTATCAGGCAATGTTCTTTTTTTTTGTCTGATAGAACAGATGAATTCATTTTTGAATTTTTTATTGACTCAGGCTTAAATCTGGCTATAATCAGAATCTATGAAATCCCTTCTTTCGGGGAATGAAGCTATTGCCCGTGGTGCCTGGGAAGCTGGTTGTCATCTTGCTACTGCCTATCCCGGTACACCTTCCACTGAGATCGTTGAAAATATCACCAAATATCCCCGGATCCAAGCAGAATGGGCGATCAATGAAAAAGTCGCTCTTGAAGTCGCGGCTGGTGCCAGTTTTGGTGGCGCACGTGCGCTTGCTGCGATGAAGCACGTGGGTTTGAATGTCGCGGCTGATCCGATGTTCACACTGGGTTATATCGGTGCTACTGGCGGCTTAGTCATTGTCTCAGCTGATGATCCTGGCATGTGGTCGTCGCAGAACGAGCAGGACAATCGACATTATGGTCGGCATGCAAAGATACCGATCCTGGAACCATCTGATTCCCAGGAAGCAAAGGAATTCACAAAGCTTGCTTTTGAGATATCTGAAAAATTCGACACCGTTGTTATATTGCGCGTTACGACCAGGATCTGTCATTCAACCTGTTTAGTCGAACTCAATAAAAGGAAAGAACGTAAACCTCTCGGTTATAAAAAAGATATCAGGAAAAGATTGATGCTTCCGGCGCATGCGCGACTTCGCCATGTCGTGGTGGAAGAACGCTTAAAAAAATTAGCCGCATACAGTGAAAAATTTCCATTAAACCGAATCGAATGGGGCAATAAGAATATCGGGATCATCACCTCGGGTATTTCTTATCAATATGCTAAAGAGGTTTTTCCAAAAGCAAGTATATTAAAACTCTCTTTTTCCTATCCCCTACCATTAAAGCTGATCAAACGCTTTGCTCGGCAGGTAAAAAAGATCATTGTTATCGAAGAAGGTGATGCGATATTGGAAACCGAGATCAAGGCGCTGGGGATAAAGGTTATTGGAAAAGACAAAATACCTTGCTGCGGTGAACTTACCCAGCAGATTATCCGTGACAGTTTCTCAAAAAGCCGTAAGACGCGTACGCATCAGTACAAGGTTCCGCCTAGACCACCTGTGTTATGTCCAGGTTGTCCGCACCGTGGGGTTTTTTATATTATCAACAAACTAAAGCTCATTCCATTTGGTGATATTGGCTGCTATACACTGGGTGCATTACCTCCTTTAAGCTCTATGGATACCTGTGTATGCATGGGTGCTTCAGTAACGAATACACACGGTCTGGAAACAGCTTTAGGCAAGGATTTCAGTAGCAAGGTTGTTGGAGTGATCGGCGATTCAACTTTTTTCCACTCAGGTATTACCGGACTGGCTAATGCTGTTTATAACAAAAGCAATATGAACCTGCTCATCCTCGATAATTTTACCACTGCGATGACCGGTCATCAACCGCATCCGGGCACTGGTAAACTCGCTAACGGAGAACAGGGCAAGCGGATACCACCTGAGGATGTTGTCAAGGGATGTGGCGTTGAGTTTCTGGAGATCGTGAATCCAAACGATCTTAAAGCAGTTGAGGATGCTATCAAGCAGGCATTAGAATTCAAAGGTGTTGCGGTTTTGATATTTAGAAGACCCTGTGCCCTACTGCTAAAGCCCAGTCCTGCATATTCTGTCAATTCTGATCTGTGTAAGGGTTGCAGGCTATGTATGCGTGTCGGCTGCCCTTCGCTAAGTTTACAATTTTCCAAAGATCGGAAAAAACCGCTCGCAAAGATCGACCCAAACCTATGTTTTGGCTGTGGATTGTGTGCACAAGTCTGCACGTGCCAGGCTATCCTGCCGTCAAATAAAAGAGATAAATAATGAAAAAACAAACAATTGATATTGTGATTTGCGGAGTCGGTGGACAGGGTATTATTCTAGCATCTAATGTGCTTTGCCACACGGCATTTCTCGAAGGTTATGATGTTAAAAAAAGCGAAGTGCACGGCATGGCACAACGTGGGGGCAGCGTTATAACACATGTAAGGATCGGCGATAAAGTATACTCACCTTTGATCGAACAAGGGAATAGTGATATTCTCTTAGCTTTTGAAAAATTAGAGGCCATGCGCTACATACATTATTTAAAAAAGAACGGCACGGCGATCGTTAATGACCGCAAGATACCGCCGATGAGCGTTCTGACTGGCGCTGCTTCATACCCGGAAAATATCGAAACCAATCTCAAACGATACGGCAAAATATATTATATCGATGCGGAAAAGGTTGCTCTTAAGCTAGGTAATATCCGTACTGTAAATATCATACTTCTGGGGGTCCTTTCGCATCTTTTGTGGTTTGAAAATAAATCGTGGAAAGTATCAATCACTAAGAATGTAAAAAAGAAATTTGTGGATCTTAATATCGCCGCTTTTAATCGAGGTGCATCTTTTTTAAAGGAAGCGACGATACAAGGATTCAAGAAAAAGCAAAAGCGATAATTATAAGTACTTTGTCTCGCCTTTCTTTTTACATGTTCATGATAACAAAGGAGATGTCATGGGAGTTCTTGATTTCTTAAAGGATGTAGGTGCAAATATTTTAGGTATTGGGAGTGAGGCAAAAGACATAGAGCAATTACTCAAACAGGAACTTGGCGATCGTATAGATGATATGAGGGCTGATTTCACAAACGGCATCGTCACGCTTTACGGTTCATGTGATACACAAGCGATAAAAGAAAAAGCTGTGCTTCTGGCCGGTAATATTAAAGGTGTGGAAAAAGTCAATGACGAACATTTATCTGCACCTTCTTCTGAGGAGATAACCGAGTATTATACTGTACAGTCAGGTGATACACTCTCTAAGATCGCCAGTCGGCTCTATGGCAATGCCGGAAAATATCCGGTAATTTTTGAGGCGAACCTTGAGGTCATTAAAGACCCGAACCTGATCTATCCCGGGCAAATACTGCGTGTTGTCAAACCACCGGTTAGTCAGACGCCATCTGAAACATACATTGTTAAATCAGGTGATACCCTCTCCAAAATCGCTAAACAGATTTATAGTGATGCTAGAAAATATTCGATCATATTCGAAGCGAACCGAGATATCCTCAAAGATCCCAATATCATACATCCTGGGCAAAAATTACGCATACCGAAAATCGATGGCTGAGTTCAAACCATTATGATTTTCATCTGACAAAAGAGAAACACGCTTGCCAAATATAGTAAAAACAGTGGGTGTTGTACTCAAAACCATGCCCTTTAAAGAATCAAGTCTCATCGCTTCAGTATTCACTAAAAAGTCTGGTAAAGTAAGACTTCTGGTAAAAGGTTGCCGTCGTCCAAAGAGCAAGCTCTGCGGCACCATGGAAGTCTTTAATCAAACCGAGATCATCTATTATAAAAGAGAATCCAAAGATCTATACACCCTGAGCGATGCAACGGTTATCAACCACTATGGCAAAATCCGCGGCGATAATAATAAGGTTAGCGCAGCGATGGTCCTGTGTGAATTTTTCGATAAAACGCTGCCTTTGGAAGAAACTGATGCTAACGCATATGCACACCTGAACGATTATTTAGAGAAACTTACAGAATCAGATGTAAGTATAATAAAGCCCCTGGCACTCTGTTACCTTTTAATAGTACTGGCTGGTGCAGGTTTCAAACCACATTTAGATAATTGTGTTCGCTGTCATAACCCAGTCAATTATAATAATAAAAAGATCGATTTCAGTATAAGCGGCGGTGGAGTAGTGTGCTCAGATGATTTTGACGATACCGTAGTCTTTCTGAACAACGAAACTATTAGCTTGCTGAAAGATATATATAATAATAAAAACATATGTATCGATGCCGAGCGGTTCAGGGAAATAGAGACATTGGTCCCTGAATACCTACGTTATCATTTCAATCAACTCACCCTCAATTCGCTTAAGTTTTTAAAATGATGTAAAAAGTGCTGTAAAATCGCCATATTATAGCAAATTCACATTTCACAAATTTTTCACAATCTCCATTAAAATATGACGGAGGTAAATTATGAAGAAATTTGCCATAGCCGTGTTTATTTTGAATGTCTTTTTGTTTGCGTCTGACTACGGTAGGATATCTGGTCGGGTTACTGATGAGGAGACAGGTGAGGCCCTGATTGGTGCTGATGTTTATTTACAGGGTACTGAATTGGGTGCTGCGACTGATGTCAGTGGTAAGTATGCGATCCTGTATGTTCCGGTCGGAACATATCAGGTAGTTGCTGCCTATGTAGGTTACAATGAGTTTACCTATACCCGGGTAGTGGTGAATGCTGACCAGACCACGGTGCTTAATTTCAATTTGCCGTCAACCATACTTATGTACGAAGAAATTACATCGATAGCTGATGAAGAAATGATTAAAATCTCGGCTGTTTCGACGGAACATAGAGTGACGTCTCAGGAGATGGGGCTTTTACCGGTTACGACGATCAATCAGATTATCACTTTGCAGGCGGGTGTTGTTGAGAGTGATCTGGGTACTCATGTGCGTGGTGGTCGAGCGGATGAGATCACTTATTTTGTCGATGGTATCGTGACCAAGGTGCCGAACTTTGGTTGGCAGTC
>JBARXB010000057.1:0-133339 GCA_049647165.1 bacterium | reverse complement strand
GGGTAAAAATGAACATAAACATCCAGAGGATAACCCATTTTATTAATCTGACAAGCCAAATTCACCCCCAAATACTATTCATGATTAAACAACCTCTTTCGGGTAGATTATTTATGATTAAAAGCGCGGGGTTGACAACCTTATAATTTTAACTAAAATACTAATCAAAAGGAAGGAGGATTCAAGATGAATCTGATACTATTAATATTTTTGGCTCTACCTCAGGATTATATCAATCTTGTATTAGACGGCCAATATGAAGAAGCGATGGTCTATTGTGACCAAAAGATCGAAAAAGGTAAGAATGCTTATGACTGGACTTTAGAAAAAGGCGATCTATACTTTGCTAAGATTGGTAATTTCAACAAAGCTGTTGAAATCTATAAGGGAGCGATCGAAGATCATAGGAAAAAAGATGGTTGGCTTTATTATCGTCTCGCTTTAGCCTATGAAATGAATGAAGGTTTCTTAGATGCTGCCAAAGCTTATGAAATAGTTGCTACCAAGTATCGAAAATCCCCTCTTGATTCATTCGCTTTGAGTGGTGTTGAGCGATGTTTTGAAAAGAATTACCAGGACTACGTAGCGACGGTCAATGGTTATAATATCACCAGATTAGAACTCGATAAAGAGATGTCCAAGCGCATGGGATTTGGCTCGCGTGATGAGAATGCGGTTTTGGACGGAATGGTGCTCGGCCGGCTGATCTTTGAAAATGCGCGTAAATATCAGGTCGATACAACATCTATCTACAAAGAAACAATGACTGATAAGAGGAAGTCTCTACTATTGGAAGAGGTATATGCAAATGATGTTATTGAAGAAGCCAAGCCGAGCGAAAGAGAGATGAAAAAGTTCTACAAGAATAACAAGAATTACTTGCTTAGAGAGGAAATCAGAGGGAAAGAGATCGTCGTGGAATCTGAGAGTTTGGCGACATTTCTGCTTGATTCTTTGAAAAAACATGTTGAGAGTTTTGATACACTTGCTCAAATATACTCAACTGCACACTCGAGCAATAGTAAAGGTAATATGGGCATTGTTTTTAAAGATGTAAGACCCGAACCGGTTGACAAGGTTTTATTCAAAGCAAAACTCAATGAATTGACAGGTATTATCGAGTTTGACGGGAAATATGGTATCTATATTGTAACTGATCATAAACCTGAACGCTATAGGGAGTACGACAAAGTAAAAAGCCAAATAGAGACTCAACTCAAAGCTGAAAATATCAAGAAGGTTGAGGAAGAATTCGTTAAAAACCTCAAAAAGAAAGCCAAAATAGAAATGTATGAAGGGGAGCTGAGCCAATTACTCGAATCAGATGATGATGCAGTTGCAGTTGAGATAAATGGCAGAAAAATCTATAAGAGTGATGTTGCGAAAAAGAATGAAGCTCAACCAGAATATGGTCGGGTTGATATATCCATTGTCGAGGAATTCGAAAAGCTCCTGAACACGATGATTGTAGATGAACTCAAACTTGAATACGGCGAACGTAACAAATATTTTTTAAGAGATGGATACATAAATAAAATGATTACCGCTATTACACAAGCTTGTGAAAGTGCTCTATACGGAAAGATCGTTGTTGAACCGGTTACGGTCGACTCGCAGGAAATAGTGGATTCCTATAACGAGCACAAGAAAGAACTCCTGGTAAGCGAAATGGTGGATTGCCAGGAAGTCGTTGTTGAAAATAAATCCTTGGCTGAGGACCTCAGAAAGATCATCCTCGCAACCCCTGAGTTATTTGATTCTCTGGCCAGAGAGCATTCTATTGCCAATACCGCAAAACGTGGTGGGATGACCGGTAAGATCAGCCGGAGAGTAAGAAAACCGATATTTGAATCGGTTGTCTTTAAGCTAAGCGATGGCGATATGAGCAAAGTTTTTAAGAATGATGATGGCAACTACACTTTTGTTAAGGTCATCGAATATACCCCAGAACATTATCGAACCCTTGAGGAATTGTGGTCAGGCATAGAAACGAACTTGAGAAGAGAAAAGCAAATGGAATTAGCCAATAAATTCATCGAAAGGATCCGCGCAGAAGCCGAAATTGAAATATTTCTGCAACCTCCTGAAGTACCCGAGGAAACTAAACCGGATGAAAGCGACAAAGTGATCGAAGACGAAGCAGATACACCCAAATAATGCCCGAGCTTCGTAAGGATCCGGTTTTGGGACGTTGGGTCATAATCTCAACCGAACGTGCAAAACGACCGAAAGATTTCAAATCAACGGCGGAGAAAAAAGTAGTACCACCTGAATCGTGCCCGTTTTGTCCTGGTAATGAAGCAGCCACACCGCCTGAGATCATGGCATATCGTTCTAGTGATTCAAAGCCCAATACGCCGGGTTGGACATTACGCGTTATTCCAAATAAATTTCCAGCATTACTCATTGAAGGCGATATCAATCGGCGGGGTGAGGGAATTTATGATCGAATGAATGGTATCGGTGCTCACGAAGTAATAATAGAAACTTCTGATCATTCTATGGATCTTGCTGATCTACAAATCGAACCTTTCCGCGACGTCATATATGCTTATCAAGAAAGGATGCTTGATCTAAAGAAAGATCAGCGACTCCGTTATACTATGGTTTTTAAAAATTTCGGAGCAGCTGCGGGTGCGTCACTTGAGCATAGTCATTCACAATTAATTGCAACTCCCATTGTTCCAAAACGGGTAATGGAAGAAATGGATGGTGCAAAGCGCTATTATGGATATCGAGAGCGATGTATTTTCTGTGATATTGTCGTCCAGGAAACAAAGACCAGAAAGCGGCTTATCAGTGAAAACAACTCATTTATTCTTATTTGTCCATTCGCACCGCGTTTTCCATTCGAGACCTGGATTTTGCCCAGGAATCACATATCGAATTTTGAAGATGCTACAAAGACTGAGCTTGATGACCTTGCTTCTATACTTAAAGATTGTCTTTTAAGAATGAAAAAAGCCCTAAATACACCGCCATATAACTATGTGATACACACAACACCGATTACGCTCCGAGGTATTGAATTTTACCACTATCATCTGGAAATTATACCGGTTCTTACTCATATCGCAGGATTTGAATGGGGGACAGGCTTTTATATAAATCCAACGAGCCCCGAAGAATCTGCATCATACCTCAAGAACATAATATAAAAAACAGTGAAAGAAAGCTCAAAGAGGTTATTAGCGTTAAATTCTAAATGTCAAATGTCAACTGAATTCTCAATGCATAATGTTAAATTTTGTCTTTTGTGATTTGGATTTGAGCATTGATTTGGTATTTGGATATTGAATTTTGCCATATAAGGATTATTAGTTGTGAAAATCGCTTTTGCTGCATCTGAAGCTACCCCATATGCCAAAACTGGCGGACTTGCCGATGTTGTTGGTGCATTACCAGCAGCACTCGAGAATCTGGGACATACCGTTGATGTTTTTATGCCGAGATATAAAGGTATTAAGGGCTCTCTTAAAGAAAAAATTGAAGTAAAAATGGTTGATGATTATGATGTCAATGTTTATAAGGAAGGCAATTATTACTTTTTAGACTACCCCGAATTTTTCCATCGTGATGGACTATACGGTACTGAAAAAGGTGATTTCCCGGATAACTGTGAACGCTTCACACTTTTCTGCAAAGCAGTTGCACAACTTATTAGGCGAGGTTCATACGATGTAGTTCACTGCCATGACTGGCAAACTGCATTAATCCCTTTGTATTTGAAAATCAACAAAGACAAGGCGAATTCCGTTCTCACGATACATAATTTAGGATATCAAGGGCGCTTCCCAGCAGCCAAATACCCGGTTCTTGGCATTGATGACGATTATTTCACGCCCGAGGGTATTGAATACTATGGCGATATCAATTTTTTGAAAGCTGGTATCTTGTATAGTGATATGGTTACTACTGTGTCGGAAAATTATGCCCAGGAAATTCAGACGCCTGAATTAGGCTTCGGACTTGATGGTGTACTGCGGACAAGAGCATCAAATTTAATGGGGATAATCAACGGCATTGATTACGGTCAATGGAATCCTCAAACAGATGAGCTTATTTACCACAGATATTCTGATCATCGGGGGAAACAAAAAAACAAGCAAGCACTGATAAATGAATGTTGCCTTAAAGATAAGCGAGCTTTAATTGGTATTGTATCAAGAGTTGCTGAACAAAAAGGTTTTGATATACTTGTTAAAGTTTTTGATGCGTTAATCGGTTTGGGTTTTAACATAATCATTCTTGGCTTTGGAGATGAAATATACCATAAGAAATTGACCACATTCGCCAATGTTTATCCGCAGCGCGTATCCGTAAACATAAAATTTGACAACCGGTTTGCACATCGCATATATGCGAGCAGCGATTTCTTTTTAATGCCCTCTAAATATGAGCCGTGTGGTTTAGGTCAGCTAATTAGCTTGAGGTATGGTACGATCCCGATCGTACGCCAGACCGGCGGGTTGGCCGACACGATCACAGATTATGACCCTACATCAGTTGAGGGTAATGGTTTTGTATTTACTGAGTATTCAGGCGAACATCTATTAGCCGCTCTTTCAAGAAGTATGATGGTATACAATAACCAGGAGGCTTTCAAAGAATTATCCCAGAAATGTATGACCTATGATTTCTCATGGGGCAAATCAGCAAAGAAATATATTCATCTTTACGACAAAATACGAAAAACTGGTGGGAATAAATAAAATTAGGTAATTAAACCATTGACCCCGGGGAAGACGTCTAATTACAATGAAAGGCGACGAGGATGCTATTTATATCCAAAGCTTTAAAAGGGGTGACGAGAAGCCATTTGACCATCTCTATGAAAAATATCATATTTCGATATACACGATATGTTATAGATTCATTAGGAATGAAGCTGATGCATGTGAACTTACACAGGATGTTTTTATTAAAGCATATAATAACCTTCGAAAATTCAGAGAAAAGTCGAAATTTTTTACATGGCTATATAGAATTACCGTTAACACGTGTCTTTCATTCAGGCGCAGAAATAAAAGGTATGATTTGGAATTGGAACCGCCCAAAGAGCACATTGGGTTAGGGAAAAGAGTAAGGATGAGGGTAGCGATCGATAGGGCTTTATTTAAATTACCAAAAAGGCAAAAATTATGTTTTATACTGCACCATTATGAAGGTCACACTTTTGCTGAAATAGGGGATATTATGAATATCACAACTGGTGCAACCAAGGCAAATCACCACCATGCGATCAAAAAACTTAGGATCCTGCTTAAAGAGTGGTTATGAAATTGTGTAAAGAGTTTGCAGACAGGATTATCGATTTACTTGAAAATACCATGCCTGGTCAAGAACACCAACGACTGTCCGAGCACTTGAAGGACTGCCCATCGTGTCAAAAAAAATATGACAAAGTTAAAGCTCTCTATGGAATTTTAGACGGAGATATAGTACCAGTACCTGAACAAGAATTCTTCGATCGAATAAAGAATAATATCAGGCAGCGAGAAATTCGATTGGACAGATTCAAGGTGCCAATATTCATAAAGATCATTGTTCCCGCATTTGCTTTTACACTATTGCTTTTATTTATGTTTCGTCCAGAAAAAACAGTAGATATCTTTGTACCTGCATCAGTTTTGCTCGAGGATGAGACTATTGCGAAAATAAGCCTCGGCGGTATTCTAAACGATCAATTGATCGAGGATCTTATCGTTATTGAAGAGGATCTTCCGATCGATATAGATGAAAACATCGCGGAATTCAGTGATGAAGAGAGGTCAGATTTTATTGATATTTTATACGAAGAACTTAGCAGGTTGCAGGAGGATACATGAAAAAAACACTAATTTTGTTAGCATTGAGCACTCTCTGTCTTGCTCAACCGTTCGATGATCAGGACCCGCGTGCAATAATTGAAAAAGTCAAGATATATCGGTTGACACAGGAACTCGATTTGACGACCGAACAAGCCGTCGTATTCTTTCCAAAACTGAATGAACTTCAAAAAATAGAACGCGAGTTTGGCGAAGGTAAAATAAAGATCATCAATGAATTAAAAAAACTCATTAACGACGATGCATCGGATGAAAAAATACTTGAAGAAGTATCAAAGTACGAAAAATTACACAAGGATAAAATGACGAAACAGATGAATAAGATAAAGGAACTATGGAAAATACTAACTCCGATACAAAGGGCAAAATTCCTGATTTTCCAGGAGGAATTTAATAAAGAAATTCGGGAAATGATCAAAAAAATAAAGAAACATCATGAACCTTAGTTGTGGTTCTGAAGCTTACTGAACTTTCTCGATAAGTGATCGAAGATCGTTGTTCAGGGATTCAGCTAGTTTGATCTCATCGGTAACGGTCGTTACCCTTTTGTCTATCTCCTGATTTTTTTCTACGTCTTTCAAAGAAATAGTATAATCGATCTTGGTCGCTTGTTTTGTGACTTTCCCAACGATAATATAATTACATTGGAAGTAGACACCCATCGCATACGCCTGGCTATCGCTGATGTTTAAACCAATATGTCGTTCGTTCATTTCTCTTCTTACATCAGATTTACTGATGAATTTGAATTTGCTAAAAACATTTATGATCTTGTACAATTCATCCTGGCAACGTTCGCCAAGGTCAGCTTTATTAGCTTCAGTATTTTCCTCCCGGAAAGGGAAGATTGCAATATGCATTTTCAATTCACCGGTCGGTAATGTCTGAGGTCCGTATTCAAGATTTAGTTCATCGATGACCAGGTCGGTCAGATCAAGCTCGCTCGACGCATAAAAAACATTTTCCGAGAGATCAAAAACAATGGCAAAACCTTCCTGCTGGGCGATTTTGCTTACTGCATCATTTATTTTTTTCAAAAGAGGTGCCATCAAGACATCGTTTTTCTGTTCTACTTTACCGCCATCACCGAAATATTCTTCAAGGAATGCCTTGTAGATTTTTGTTTGTGATTCTATTTCATCGAGTTTTCTGAGCCTTGCTTCTTCAGAGAGCATAAGTTTTTGATCGCTAAGTTCAGCTTTGAGATTCTCGATCTGCTGCCTGAGAATTGCCGCAGAATCCCGATGCGTCTTTACAAAATCATTTAATTCAATATTCGCTGCGGTCGTCGCCTGGTACTCATTAAAAATACGATCTGAATCAACAAAACCCGTAGTTGTTTCTGCCGCGTATAATGCTAAAAATGTTATAGATAAAGCAAGGCATAGTTTATTCATATCACCTCCCAACACATTAGAACATACCAAAGGGATTGATCTGGAAGTGTGGTGAGAATCCCGGGTTTTCGCTATCCAGACCATAACCCATATCAAATCCAAGTACCCCCATCATTGGTATTTCAATACGGACCCCCCCGCCAACACCCCGATAGAGGTTATGTAAATTCACATCTTCATATGACGCGAATGAATTTCCCGCATCATAGAAGAGTAAAAAGGATAGACTTTGTGATAATTTTAACTTGAGTTCGACATTATTGATCAGTAATGCATTGCCGCCAACACTACGACCATCGACCTTAGGGGAGAGGGAGCGATCTGCATACCCCCGGACTCCATCATCACCGACACCGCCGGCATAGAACCTTTTATAAAGCGGCACTTCATCGACACTCGTTACGACTCCTGCTTTTATTCTACCCATGAGGATAAGTTTCCAATATATCGGCAAGTATGTACGGGCTTCAAAGGTGAAACGATTATAGTCGATATTGGCAAAAAGAAATTTTTTGGCAATTTCAGCATGTAAAGCTAGATATGTACCGCTTGAAGGGTTAAATATAAAATCTCTCGAGTCCCTCGATAAAGAAAAAGCATTCGCCGCGGTCCACTTCGGGATAGTATCATCATAAAGGCTATAACCGCTCGTCGGTGCAGTATACGTATTTGATATATCAAGCAATTGAGTTCTTTCAATACGCAACGTATAGCCAAGTCTAGTATAATCAAGATAAAATGGGAAAGAAAGACGTCCGGCAAAACCGATATCACGCTTTGTATAATAATCCCAGAATCGGTTTGTATAGTAAAGATCAATCCCTGCCGACATTCTTGTATTGAACAACCATGGCTCGGTATAGCCGATCTGGAAATTCGTGAGTCTGCCGCCCATTTCAATTTTGGTGTAGAGCCGTTGTCCTTTACCCCACATATTGGGGTGCGAAAGTTCAAAATACCCAGTTAATCTATCCTGCGCGGAATATGAAATACCAGCACCGACTGTGGCGACTCCTTCTTTTTCCGTTACATTATATATCAGATCGATACGACCACTATCATCCGGAACACCGGTCAAGGGTTCAACATTATCAAAGAAACCAAGGTTAAAAATTTCTCTTAGACTCCTGATGACATCTGAACGTCGAAATCTCTCACCCGGCATTGTAGTTATTTCTCTCCGGATGACATTTTCACGAGTACTATAATTACCGGTTATGATCACGCGTTTTATGCTGGCTGGTGATGCTTCCTTTATCGCGTACTCAATATCAATAAAGCTATCACGCACATCTTCATTTGCCGCGATTGAGCAATATATGTATCCTTCATCTGCATAAACCCCGTATAGCTCTTGGTATGTTTCTTCGATCTTACTGAGGTCATAAACCTCTCCACTTTCATATTTCAAAACTTTTTTAAGTTGCTCAGCTTTGAATACTGAATCGCCGGTGAAACTTATATCACCTACGTAATATCTTTCGTTCTCTTCTATGTTAATAGTAATAATAAAAAGGTCATCTTCGACTTCGATTGCCGGTTCACTAACCTTGACATCGAGATAGCCATTATCTTTGTAGAAGGATTTGATGTTCTCTACATCCTCTTCAAGTTTAACCACATCCAATTTACCGCCACGCAAAAAGGCTTTTGGTTTATTCTTCATCATTTTAGTAATTTTGATGTCAGTAAACGCATTATTGCCGGTAATTTCTATCTTACCTATCCGTGGTTCAATACCTTCTTTTATTATAAAATACACGTCAATCTTATTAAGCGAATCAATAACTGAACTGTCCCGGACATCTGTATTGTAGAATGATTTATCTTTATAGAGTTCTACGATAGTATTCTTTGCCTCGAATATATTCTTATCGCTAATGATCTGCCCGACCCTCCAGTCAATCTTCTTAAGAAGGTTCTTAGTCTTTATTTTAGAATTACCTTCGAACATCGGGTCGCGGTTCAAGAAAGGTGCTTCTTCAACTATTATCTTAAAAAATATACCATCACCAACGATCGTCGTATCAACTTCGATATAATTAAATAATCTAAGACGCGAAAGGTTATTTATAGCGTTTTGAATATCCGTGCTGCGAAATTCTTCGCCAGTTTTAAGACCTGATGTCTCGATTATCAATTGAGGATTAGCAAATTTGACATCGACGTTAATGTCGATTATCGTGTAATTAAAAAGAAAAAAAAGGAGTATCACTTCTCTTTGAATACTATCTTGTCACCCGATCTGACTAAGTGGATACGCTTTCCATCTTGTATGTTTCCCTTTAGTATCTCCTCGGATAACGGGTCTTCTATAAGACGTCGTATTGTTCTTTTGACAGGACGCGCACCGAACTCAGGGTCGAATCCTTCTTCAACCAGAAGTTCTTTGCTCGATTCATCGAGTTCGAGCTGCATTTTTCGTTCACTTAAACGTTCTTCAACCTCGGCAATAAGGATATCGACGATACTCATCATATCTTCCTTTTTGAGCTGTCTAAAGACAATTATCTCATCTATTCGATTGAGGAATTCAGGTGAAAAAAGCTTTTTGGTCTCTTCTAAAAGCATAATTTTCATCTTGTCATATGAGATTTCAACCGTATCTTTAGCAAAACCTAAACCACTACTCTTTTTTATTTCAGATGTGCCTATATTTGATGTCATGATTATAACTGTATTCTTGAAATCCACTTTTCTGCCATAGGCATCAGTGAGTTGACCGTCTTCGAGGATCTGCAGGAGAATATTGAAAACATCAGGATGAGCTTTTTCGATCTCGTCAAATAGAACTACTGAATACGGCTTTCTTTTGACTTTTTCGGTCAGCTGACCGCCTTCTTCGAAACCAACATAACCGGGTGGTGCACCGATAAGCCTTGAGACATTGAATTTTTCCATGTACTCAGACATATCGAGAGTCAACAAGGAATTTGAATCACCAAACATGAATTCAGCTAGTCTTCTTGCCAGTTCCGTTTTTCCAACGCCAGTGGGACCGAGGAATATGAATGAACCGATCGGTCGTCGGGGGTCTTTTACACCCGCTCTGCTGCGTCTAACCGCTTTAGCGATTGCATTGATCGCTTCATCTTGTCCTACGATCTTTTTTCTTACTTCATCTTCCATTTTGAGCAAACGTTTAGATTCTTTCTCTTCGATCTTTGAGACAGGGATTCCGGTCCAGCGTGATACAATGAATGCGATATCCTCTTCAATTACAGTAGGGCGGGGTACATTCTCATCTTTTTCCATGATCGCTAGTTGCTCTTTTAACTTATGCTGTTTGTCGCGGAGATTCGCTGCTTCTTCGAATTTTTGATCAGTGACCGCTTTGTCCTTTTGTACCCGTATTTTATTATATTGCGCTTCCAGATCAGAAAGCTTATCGTTCTTAACTACTTTCGACAATTTAACTTTTGCTCCAGCTTCATCAATGACATCGATCGCCTTATCTGGTAAGAATCGATCGCTTATGTAGCGATTCGATAATCTTGCTGCTGCTTCCAATGATTCTTCGGTATAGGTTATATGGTGGTGATCTTCATACCTTGTTTTCAAACCCTGGAGTATATTGATAGTCTCCTGCACGGTTGGTGGATTGACGACGATCGGTTGGAATCTTCGTTCAAGGGCTCCATTCTTTTCTATATACCGGCGATAATCTTCGAGCGTTGTTGCACCGACGCACTGCAGTTCACCTCTTGCCAGAGCCGGTTTCAACATATTCGATGCATCGATAGCACCTTCGGCAGCACCAGCTCCTACAATAGTATGGAGTTCATCGATAAAAATGATAATATCTTTGTTTTTTGACACTTCATTTATAACGGCTTTAAGCCTCTCTTCGAACTGACCGCGGTACTTTGTTCCCGCAACAATGGAAGCCATATCAAGGGAAACGACACGTTTTGATTTAAGACCATCTGGTACGTTACTGGCAATAATATCCTGAGCAAGTCCTTCGACAATAGCGGTCTTACCGACACCTGCTTCGCCGACCAATACCGGATTATTCTTTTTACGGCGTGATAAAACCTGGATGACCCTTTCAATTTCGTTTTCCCGACCAATAATAGGGTCGAGTTTTTCATCGCGGGCAAGCTGAGTAAGATCACGGGAAAATAATTCCAGAGCAGAACCGCGTGATTTTGTTTTGGTCTTGCCATGCACAACGCTCTCCGGTCGCAAAAGCTGGATGATCTCATTTTTCAATGTTTCATAGTCCATACCAACGGATTCCAGTATTTGTGCACCGAGACTCCCCTGAGTTTTTATTATTCCAAGCAGGAGATGTTCAGTACCAACATAAGAATGTCCAAAGTTCTTTGCTTCTTCCATCGCATAGTTGAGACAAAGTCTGGCTTCATTACTAAGCTGGACGTCGATCTTACCGCCCGGACCCATATTTACTGAGCTTTCAATTCCTTTGCTTAATTCATTGAGTTCAATACCTAAATTTATTAAAACCATGGCACCAACACCTTCACCTTCCTTGATCATGGCAAGAAGAAGCTGTTCAGTACCAATGAAACTTTGTTTTGTTCTAAGCGCCTCATCACGAGCGAGGTGCAATATTTTCCTTACTCTCTCGGTAAACCGTTCTTGCAACTAATCCTCCTTTAGTGTGCATATTCTATCCATAATTATAATTCTGTCAAGCTTTTTCACCTTTTTTGGTAAATAAACTTGTGAATTTTGAAAAGACCACACTTATCACCACGTAATTTAGACAAGATCATATGGATTATGTTAAGTAGATTATCAGCATGTTGGTTATTGAAGAGCTTTTATTTTTGTTTTCAATTCTTTACTATTTGGCTCGTATACCAGAGCTTTTTTATATGCTTCCCGGGCTTTATCGTGTTTTTCGAGTTTTATATAGACATCACCCAGATGTTCAAAAATTACCGCATCCTCGACAATACTTGCAGCTCGCTCCATGTCCTCGAGCGCTTTTTCATACTCGCCCATTCGATAATATACCCAGCCGCGCGAATCAATATAATAGCCATTAGCCGGTTCGATCAATAATGCTTTATCAATGAGTTCGAGAGCATATTCAAGGCGCTCGTTTTTCTCTGCATAAGCATAACCGACATAATTCAATGCTGTCGCATTGGTCGTGTCGATCTCAATGATCTTATGGAATATTTTTAAGGTCTCTTGCTTTTTACCCATTCGCTCGCATAAATTGGCTAATGCTTCAAGCGATGAGAGGTTATCTTGATCCATACCCAGCGCTTTATTATAATGGAAATAAGCACGCGCATCTTCATCCTGCATTTCTGCGCTGACCCCGAGAAGGTAATAAACCTGGACAAGGTCCCCGCCATGAAAAGCAGCTTGAGTAAAGGCATATTCAGCAGTTTCAAAATTCTTCAGATCAATGGCAATAAAACCAAGATATACCCAAAGTTCAATGAAATCAGGGTTGATTTTGAGCGCTTGTTCGATTTCATACATGGCGGTTTTATAATTGCCCTTGTCAAGATGGATCTTTCCAGCATAGAACCTCGAATAGGTATCGCCAGGATCAAGGCGTGAAGCAATGAGAAATTCATCTAATGCCTGATCGAGTTCACCTATTTTATAGAACGCATAGCCAAGGCTTCTTCGAACATGACCATCAAAATGATCGAGTTCGAGCACAGTATTGGCCATTCGTATCAATCTTTGGAAATCATCGATATCTGAATAAAGATCGACTAATCTCTTGCCGACCGTCAGTATTAATGAGTCGTCCTTTAAAGTTTGTTCATAATAATATATAGCTGAATCCTTAACATTCAATAGATCATAACCAGTGCCGATACCGATCAAGGCGATCATGTCTGTAGTATCCATTGCATAACCCCTGCGAAAGTATTCGATCGCTTGATGATGGTCATTTACCTTGCCTGCGATCGTACCAAGCCTGACATATGTCTCAGGTGTTTTAAGGGTATCAGGCATGCTAAGAAGGATTTTAGAGGCTGATTTAAAATCCCCGACGCCTTCATAAAGGATCGACAGACTATTGAAAATATCGATATTATCAGGCGCCAGCAATAGTGCTTGTTTATAATACTTGATCGACATTGGTAAATCATTTTTACCAATATTCCCGATAGCGATAGTATTATAGATCGTAATATCCTCGGGGAATAGTGCAAGACCTTGTTTTGCTACGGAAATACCGCGGTCGAATTTTCTCAGTTTAAATAAGGCATTAGCCAGGGTGTTATATATTTCAGGGGTTTCTGGGGCTATTTCCAAAACCTTTTCATAGTATTTGACAGCTTCGGTTATATTACCCTCAAGCTCCAGATTATTACCAATACTGAAGAGTTCATATGCTGACTCTGAATTGCTCAGCAGCAATAATGTACTTAAAATTCGGCAAATACTGATAATAGCCATAATCTATCTGGGTCCTTTATTATATCATTGTTCCAAAGATTATATGTTAATTCCAAACCGATCCTTTTACCATTATTTCGATAAAAACTGATGAATCTAAGGAGATGTTGATGATAATTAAGCGAATCACCCGTTGTTAGATGAAACCTGGGGTTTAGCTCAATCCCAAAATTACCCTTGTCCCATGCAGTAAAAACTGATTCCACACTGAACTCATATTTATAATCGGCACCAGCATTGATATCCCAACCATTATATGTCCAGTGGGGGTATGCACCGAGCATTATTGACCATAAGAATTTTTTTTCGCTCAATAAACGCCGGGTCTTATGGAAATCCGCGTCAGCGATCTGTATCCTGAATCTATTAAAGACCGGTGTACCTTCGACTTCATAATCAATATCATGTACACAATCGTGCATAAAAAATGTCGCGATCATGAAGTTTGTTAATACCATATCAAATCCGCCAACAATATAATAGTGTGCATACCGCGGGTCAAGTGAGACACCACCGGTCTGCTCAGCCATATCAAGGTCATCTTGATAATTACTGAAAAACGAGAATTTACCATGTCTGAGGATCGTACAGTATAACTCAACGGATGCATCCATGTTATAGCGTGTTGTGTCACTATTTAGATATTTACCAAGAAACCCGCGACCGTGAAATTCCAAAGGTAGTTCTATACTAAATAGGGGACAGCTAAGTAAAAATAATAGCAAAAACCTCAATAATTTCATCTCATAACCTCAGCATTGATATCGCATCCGCTAAGACCGGTAAAGTGAGCACTACAGAATTCCCCGAGCATAAGGTCATCAGTATTGATCAACACATTACTGTCGATTTCAGGGCAGGCATACTGAGTGTGGCCTTTATACTGCGTATTCTTTTGATGTATCAAAGTTTTGTGAGTTTCACCGATCTTTTTTGTATTCGTCATCTGAATAATTTTATGTTGAAGTTTTAGGAGTTCTTGATATCTTTTCTCGATTATGTATTCTGGTAATTGATCAAATCCAGCGGCCTGAGTTCCGGTTTCACAATAATAAGGAAAAACGCCGAGCCAGTCAATATCAATCTCCTCAATGAAGTTCACCAGTTCCTTGAACTCAATATCTGTTTCGCTTGGAAAACCAACAATAACAGTTGTTCTAAGAGAAATACCTTTAACTTGCTTTAATTTCATAAATTGGTTATGAATTTGTTTTTTAGTAACACCGCGATTCATCAATTTTAGTATTCGGTCACTGATGTGCTGTATCGGCAGATCGAGATACTTGCAGATTTTATCATTCATACTAATTTCATTAATCATGCCATCATTGAGGCTCTTAGGATTTGAATACATTATTCTTATCCATTTAATGCTCTCTATATCAGATAGTCTTCTGATCAGAATGCTAAGCATAGGCTTATTGTACAGATCTTTGCCATAAGCAGTTGTATCCTGGGCGATCAAGATCAATTCTTTTACACCGTATGCGGCGAGTTCTTTGGCTTCTTCGTATAGTTCATCGATACTATTGCTTTTTAATGGACCCTTGATGCTCGGTATGGTGCAGTAGGAACAATGATTTGAACAACCATCGGCGATTTTAAGATACGCATAGCCTTGGGTAGTAAGGAGTCTTGATCTGGTGTTTATGGCTTGTTTGTGTATTATCTTCAAGAACTCATCATATTGCTCAAGCGAAAAAAAACCCGTAACGCTCGGGAATGCTTTTTTTAAACGTTTTTCATATCTATTGACTGCGCAACCATACACATAGACCCGACTATTCTTTGTCTGAGTTAATATATTATTGATCACCTCTTCGGTTTCATTTATTGCAGGTTCAATAAATGCACAAGTATTGATAATGATGATATCACTATACTCAGGCATCGTGCATATTTCTATGCCCGCAGCGCCGAGCGAACCAAGCAGCTTTTCCGAATCAACGAGGTTTTTGGGACAGCCAAGTGAGATGAGATTGACTTTCATTAACTAATTGCTGATATGGCCAATCCTGATCAGTTTGGCTTGAGCCTGGGCGATCAGCTTATTATCATTATCTACAATTTGAGCTTCAGCAATAACAAGTCGATGTTTTATACATAAGACTTCAGCTCGCGCTATATACTTCTGATCAACATGCATTGAAGTCCGGATACGTATATTCAATTCTCCGGTCACGCATTTTAGATCTGCCTTCAAATAAGCAGCCCAGACTGTCATCTCATCGAGTATCGTACTGACGATACCTCCATGAACCGTATTGTGATATCCTTGTGTCCATAAAGGAGGTTTGATAATTGCTTCTACACCATTATCCTTCTCTTTGATCTGCAATTTTAAACCATGCGGATTTTCCGAACCGCATGCAAAACATTGATTATCCATCAAGAGCTCAGAACTCATCGACCTGGGTTCCTTCCGGCGGTTTGAATTCAAAAAGTTCCTTGGACAATTTCTTGTTCGTTTCTATCTTATCAAAGGTAAATTTGTTTTCTTGTCCAGCATGATCACGAATTGTGATCGCCTTGATCTCGCATTTGCTCTTATGAATATCCACTATTATTTTCGAATATATGTCCGTGTTCTGCTTAGGGATGAGTGCTATTTGGACGATTTTTTTCTCTTCGCCAACAAATTCAACATTGAAACGTTTATCATAGTCTTTTAAAAAAATATCGGGGCTTATTTGTATTGGGATTTGACCAAGATTCTGTCTGATAGCGCGTTTTTTCTCGGGCATATAGATCCAGAGGGAAGAACTGTCTCCAACATAAATTTGAGGAGGGTCACCGATTTCCATGCGGAAAAAATTAGGTCTTTTAAAAAATATTTTACCTTCATATAGTTGACATGTTCCTGATAATTCATCACACATTACCTGGGTGAATTCGGCATAAAAATCGTTGATTTTATTATACTTTTCACTTGTTTTATCCAATATTTCATGCAATTCAAGAGCGAACAGATTTTGAATAATGAATAAAATGAACAAAAGATGTATTTTGGTTTTCATAAGGTCTCCTTTTCCTGAGTTTTCTGAATAAATTCAGAAAACTCTGATTTCAATGATTTCAGAAAGATTACGGTGATAACAAATGTCCAGAAAATCACTGACATCAGTCCTTAATAATTGTAATCGCGGGAGTTATGGATATCTACACAGAACTCCCTTTGAGTAAAGCTTATCCAGATACTATTGAATGTCAATATGTAGACAGAGGGTTTAAGAAGGCTCAAAAAAGGCGGAAAGACGATTATGATGGCTTTTCATATTTTTTCTATTGCCGTTAATAGCCCCATGCTGCCTTCTCATACCCTCGTTATGCTGACTCCTCTCCACTTATTTCAGATTGCATGGTGCACAATGTAGTGGTCGAGCTTGCTCGACAAAGGTTCGAGGACTCGTGCGAAGCGGAGCTCGACAGATATTCGCAGAGTAAACTCTGCCACTACAGAATTTGCGAAATTTTGACGCATTTAATTGGAACTGTAACAACCGAATTACAGAAAGTGGAGAGGATTCAGGTGTTCAGACACTGTATAGCACTGAAAAATAAGAGAGCATTGACAAATGCCGACTTTTATTTATCATAGGTAAATGATGAATTGCCATAGAAAAGCAGATAAACCATTAGTGAAGGAATATTCGTTAAAAACGATCGGCATGATCCATTCACTTTTCAAGAGTATACAGGGTGTGCCTGTAAAAGGTTTAAATGAAGACAAAGAGCAAGATTAAGATCATCCCTAAAAAGGATTATGCTACCTTTGTCGACATCGTTGCAAATGCTTATCCGGGGATGAAAATCATAACGCAGGAAGATAAAAAGAAAACCATAGCACAGCTCAAAAAATCATCGAGTTATCCAACGGTAAATTACTATGGCCTGTACAGAGAAAACATGCTCACAGGTGTTATGGCCTTATACGATTTTACTATAAATCTCTTTACAAATATGGTTAAAACTGGTGGTATCGGGCTTGTCGCCGTAGATCTATTACATAAAAAGGAAAAGATCTGTAAAGAAATGGTCTACTTTTTCCTCGAGTATTTTAAAAAGAAAGGAGCAAGCTTGACCGCTTTATATCCTTTTAGACCTGATTTTTATAGGAAAATGGGTTTTGGGATAGGTACCAAAATAACGCAATACACGATAAAGCCAAAGGATTTGATGTGCTGGGGAGCGAAAAAACATATCCACCATATGGGACTAAAAGACAGAGAAAAACTCGAAAGTTGCTACAATAGATTCGTCAAAAACAGACACGGTATGCTCAGCGCACGTCCAAATAAGTGGCTTCAAGTTCTTAATGCACCGGGTGTAAGAACTGTCGGTTATAAAAAAGCAGATAAGATATTAGGCTATATCATATTCACTTTCAATAAAGCACAGGATAATAACTGGATCAAGAACGATATAATCATAAGAGAATTTATATACGAGAATAGAGATGCATTTAATGAACTCATTTCTTTTCTTCATACCCAGTATGACCAAATAAATCATATTGTTTTTACGACCCATGATGAGTATTTCCATTATTCACTTCATGACCCAAGGGATGGGACTGATAATATCTTAGTACCGCTCGCACATCAGACCAATACCCAGGGTATTGGCATCATGTACCGGGTCATTAGTACAAAACTTCTGTTCAAGATACTGAAGAATCATAATTTCAATGATCAAACATGCAAAATAAAGATCAATATAAAAGATAGTTTCTTTAAACCTAATGACCTTAGTATTATTTTGCACATTATAAACGGCAAGATAAAGGGTTCTGTCAGTAAAAAATATGATGTCGAGATATGGCTTGATGTGGCTGATTTTTCATCACTCATTATGGGCGCAGTTGATTTCCAAAGTCTTTATAAATATGGTCTTGCAGATATATCATCAACGCGTTTTATCAACCTCGCTAATAGCTTGTTCTCGGTTGCACAAAAACCCATGAGTACAACTCAATTCTAAGGAGCTCAGGACAGATTATTGTGAAACGTATGCTTGACAATATCTTAAATTTAAGGAAAATTACGTATGATTCGTAAAGCCATAAAAGCTAAACGACGCATTAGTAAGAAAAAACAAATTACCGAAGATTCAAATAGTAATAAAAGACCTGAAAATAGGGATGAAACCAAAGAAGAAAGCTACGCTATTTTTAATGTCGGTAATGAGAAATTTGCGATTAATCTCGACAGCATTAAAGAAATTCTCCATACTTTTAAAATAATGACCGTTCCGCACCTTCCCGAGTTGTTCTCCGGAATTGTGAAATTACGTGGCGAATCAGTTCCTGTCGTTGACCTGCAGAATTTACTGAAGGAGTCTGTAACCGAGGTAACGATAAAACCTTGTCTTATAACCAAACTCGGTGACTCATCTATGGGTTTTCTTATTGATTCGGATGTTTCGATAATTACTACGGAACAATTCAAACTTCATCCGCTGCCCGATTGTTTTACAAGAGAAGAAATCGAATTTCTTGAAGGTATTTTATGGGTGGATAACACATTCGTTGGTGTACTGAAACCGAGGGAGATGGTTGAAATACTCGCTCAATGGAGGCAAGAAAATGAGAAAATATAGTATCCCTATTTCAGGTGTGGGTTTCATCTTGCAGGTATTTTTCTTTTTTCTGTTTGTGAGAAGGATCGGCTATTGGTACCAGACCTGGTACATATTTCTAATAATCGCATTGATCATCTTATTTTATAACGTTTTCTTGAATAAAAAACCATCCCTTAAAGGATACAGTATAATTTATTTTGCAAGTACGGTGGCGGCCAGTGTGTTGTCGGGAATAGTTGTCGGTTTCGAGATACATGCAATTTCCTGGCTTATACTTGCCGGTATAATTTCAGGTATGCTTACTTCTACTGTGCACTATCACCTTACCCATCTTCTACTGCCAGGAGGATTAGAAGCAATGGGGTTCGACCACTTCATTGAAGTGAGTATGACATTTTTTTCTTGCGCTTCTTACCCGATGTTACTCTATATACCTTTTACAATCACCAATTCAATAATCTTAGCGTTTATGATTTTATGCGTTTCTATGCTTGTTGCTATTGCGTTAACAATACCGATCGATAAATCAACCCGCATGATCTCAGAAGCGATTGAAGATTGGCAACAGATCGATAAACTACCCACGATCAGGATCAGCATAATTAAGAAGATGACCGCAATAATAGATAATTTTTTATTCAAGATGAAAGGTTTCTTGGATGGCGTGAAGGATATGGGCAATGAAATAAAAACAACTTCTGAAGATCTTTCCAGCGTTTCAGAACAGATGAATGCTTCATTGGAAGAAGTTTCTTCCACCATTCAACAGATAAGCAAGGGAGCTCAGGAGCAATCTTCTTCGATCACTTCCATTGCTCAGTCGATAGAGCAACTCAGCAACCTTACGTCATCAATATCCTCACAGGTAAAGATGGCTTCCGTATCATCAAGACGGACAAATACCTCGGCAAAACACGGTATGACGTTGTCGCAAAAAGAAGCAAAGATATCTAAAGAAATATTCGAGCAAACAAGGTTTATTGGCGAGAAAATGAATGAACTGCGTGATCAGGCGATAGAAATTCAAAAAATTCTCGATATCATTGCCGGGATAACTGAACAAACCGATCTTTTGGCTCTTAATGCCGCGATCGAAGCGGCTCGTGTCGGCGAACAGGGGAGAGGTTTTGCAGTTGTCGCTGATGAAATTAGAGCACTCGCTAATGAAACGCAACGTTCCTCAGCGGTCGTTGAGAACCTCATCGCAGAAATCAACAAGACGATACAGGAACTGAGCTCTCTACTCAATTCAGAGCGTGAGAGGATAAGCGAATCTAATAAACTTGCCTCTGATACTGAAGCACAGTTCACCGGTATTGTTAAGGCAGTGGAGCTGGGTTCTGATATGATCTCGAGGATCAACCAGGCAGCATCAAACCAGGCAGCAAATACAAAAGACCTTGTCACTCAGGTGGAACAGATCGCTCAGGTAGCTGCAGAAACTGCTGCATCAACTGAAGAAGTATCAGCTTCCGTAGAAGAGCAGACTGCTTCAATGGAGGAGTTTACCTCGACGGCGCAAGTATTGTCCTCTTTTGCTAAAAAACTAAATGAGCTTCTTGCTAAGATAAAGAAATGATATATTTCCTGAAATTCAATATCAATGATATAATATTTGCTGTTCCAATTGATGAGATCAACGAAGTGGCAAGACCTAAGAAAATCCTAAAAAAAAGGAAACTCGCTCGGCATTTTACTGGATTTATCGAACTGCGCAAGGAGAACGTGCCAGTTTTTGACCTCCATGAGTTTTTTGGGCTGGAAGAAAGTGAAAAGTTCGAGGTCATCATTTTTCGAATCAACAAAAAAAATATCGCCATCAAAGTAGACAAGGTCTCGGGAATAATAACTGCAGAGGAACTTCAGAGCTATCCAGAGTTTATCAAACATGACAGCTATCTTAAGGGCGTTATTATACAGGATGAAAATGTTGTTCAGGTACTTTCATTAATAAAACTGATGTCTGGACAAAGATTGAAAGCAATAAAAAAGTATCTGTAATACATAGTTTTAATTAGAATGTATTTAATGAAGGAGGTTGTATGAAAAGATCTGTATATATTTTTTTTTCCTTCGTATTAATAGTTTCGGCACAGAATTTAATACAAAATCCAGGTTTTGAAGCCTGGTCAGGCGGGCTCCCTGACAATTGGGAAAAGGATGATTCAATCTTTGTTTATCAGGAAGATGTAATAGTCCACACGGGTAATTTTAGCGTACGCGACAGCCTTATAACTCAAGCTCAAGCAACAGCAGATTTATATCAGGAGAGATTTATTGTTTTAGAGAATACTCAATACGATTTTTCGTTTTGGGTATATGATAATGACCAAGCAGGTAGAGTAAGACACGGGGTCTATTGGTACCCGTCAGGTTCAGAATGGTGTCCTGATTATTCAGTCGATTTAACAACCTGGCAGCAACTTTCATTCACTACCACTTCGCCCAGTGGTACTGATTCAGCACTTGTTTTGATAAGAGCTTATGATATTGAAGCGCAATGGGATGGTGATGCGATATTTTATCTTGATGACGTATACTTTGCACCACCGGCGATTCAGCCACCGGTAATAAACAGGATATGGCATACTCCTGTCAATCCTGGTCCGGGAACGACGGTTGATGTATATGCAAACGTCGTGGATGATGGTAATATTGTAGCTGATACCTTGTTCTACGGTATTAATAACCTCATCACACCGGTAATTATTTCCCATACCAGTATTAGCAATGATACATTTCTCTATCATGTTCCGGGACAATCTGCCGACGATACTGTTTTCTATTACCTTAAGTTCCTTGATAATGACGGTCTTTCAGTTATATCCGATACCCACTCTTTTTTTACTGGAGTTATGAGTATTAAAATAAACGAAATATTCTATGATACACAAGGGAGTGATTCAGCCTGTTTTGTTGAACTCCATGGACCGGGGAATACAAACCTCGATAATATATCTCTTGTCGGGGTCAATGGTTACAATGGAAGCGATTACGTGACTGTAGATCTCACCGGTTACACCATACCAAACGATGGATTTTTTGTGATCGCTCAGGATTCAGGGGTAAATAATTACGATCTTGTTACCAATGATGCTGATATGCAAAATGGTCCTGACAATCTTGAATTGAGATTAAATGATATCCCGATCGATGGACTGGGTTATGGTACACTCAATGGCTGGTTCTTTACCGGCGAATGGTTACCTGCGCTTGATGTAGAGTACGACCATTGCCTTGGTCGATACCCGGACGGGCAGGATACCGATAATAACTCAGTAGATTTCCATGATTACACCACTTTTACGCCGGGTGAACCAAATCCTCCGGTAAGTATGTGTGAAAACAGAAGATCACTGGTCAATATGCCAGCAATTACAAACCCCGTTCGATCAGGTATTCTTTTTAGCTCGCTGATTGAAGAACCTGAAGCATACCCTATTACTGTGTATAATTCACTGGGACAAGCTATAACTGAGGTAATAATACCCCGTACTCCTTGCCACTTTCCCTGTGGAGTCTATTTCTTAAAAACCAATTACGGTCCACAATATAACTGTCTGAAAGTGGTGGTCGTTAAATAAAATTTTGGCTTTAAATAAAGAATTCTTGAGCCAAACAAGCTGCTTATTTGACTTCGTAATCTGGCATCCTGAAAAGAATATCGCTGAGCATGCTTGTTTTATTCAATATTGAAAATTTATCGCTTCCGGTATAGACGATTATTTCAACATCCCCCTTTATTCCGGATAATTCTTTTGCAGCTTCAAGGGCATCGAGAAAACCACCAGTAACATCGACTAAACCGATTTCTTGAGCATGCTTGCCCGAATAAATCCTGCCCTGGCCTAAGGAATCCACTTTGTCCTGGGTAAGTTGTCTCCCTTCAGCGACCCTTTTTGTAAATCTATCATAGTACCACAAAACCTCTTTATCGAACTTCTCCATTTCTTCTTCATTAAGATGACGCAGTCCCCAGTATGCATCACTGTGTTCACCTTTTTTAACATAGTCCCAGGTAATCCCAATTTTGTCATATAGTCCTTTGGTCACTGGATTTAATCCGAAAACACCTATCGATCCTGTAATAGTATTATTATTCGCGTAAATCTTGTCCGCAAGGCATGCAATATAATAACCACCAGATCCTGCCACATCACCCATTGAGACGATGACCGGTTTAACTGCGACACATTTTTCTACAGCATACGCGATCTCTTCAGAGGCAAATGCGTCACCACCACCAGAGTTGATTCTGAGGATTACCGCTTTGATGTTGTTGTTTTTTGCTAAATTGTTCAGTATTTTAGCATATCTTTCACCGCCGATAAGGCTTGACTGAAAAAGATCTGGCTTGCCTTGTCCTGGAACGATCGAGCCTTCGGCAATCACCAATGCTATTTCTGGTCGGTCGGTCTGCCATTGTTCAGTTACGATATCTTCATTTACGATCCGGCCAAAATCAACAACTGACATTTTTCCATATTTTTCGTGTAAGTAATCTTCGAGTTCAAACTCATATAACATTGTATCGATTAACCCATGTTCAATGGCTTCATCACTATTAAAATAACCAGCATCATTAATTAGCTCTTCTACTTCCTCGGGGGATTTTGCCCGACCTTTAGCTATTTTATTCAAGACGGGATAGTAAAAATCGTCGAGTATTTTGCTGATTTGTTCACGATCTGCTTCGGACATACTCGTTCTTTCAAATATTTCAACGGCAGATTTATATTTACCGGCGTGGCTGATATCAAACTCAATGCCCAGTTTTTCCAGGGTACCTTTGATATAGGGTTTTCTCATTGCTAATCCCGGTATTTTAATGGTCCCTAATGGTGACAATATTATTTCGTTACCAGTACACGCCAGACCATATAACAACGTACCCTGGTAATTATCAGCAAAGAAAACTATTCTTTTACCTGAATCCTTTAATTCACTTAAAATATCACCCAGTTCTTCGATCTGCGCAGAACCAAGACCACCGCTCTTTATTTTAACGACGATAACTGGGATATGATTTTGTGTTCTCAGATATCGCAGATCATTGAGTAATTTGGTAAATCCCTGTTCAGCTTTTAAGGGGATACCAAAGAATGTTTTTCTTTTTATTTCCGGATAATTACCACTCAGTGTCAGGGACGAGATTCTGTTTTTTTTTGGTAATAATGATTCATAGCTTTGAGCTGAAAACATAATACCGCCACTGATTTTTTCCTCAGCATCGCAGTAAGAACCAGCTAACTTCATTTTACCGACTGAGATTTCCAAACCAGCCTGCCAATCAAAATCCTCATTAGCTTGAAAATGCATTTTCAAACCTTCAGTCGGTATGAACATTGCTCCCCAGTAATAGGTGAATATGCTGTCGATGCCCTCGTACTCAAGATCACAGCTCAGCGTTAGATATTCTTCGAATGGTCTGATACTGATCCCACCGAACATGTGGTATTTTTCGCCTAATGTCGTTTTATAACCCAAGGTTAATTTTCGAGTCGCACGACACTCGATACCTAAAAAGTTATTTGATGCATCACCGAACTGGTATGCATAGCCAAGCGAAAAAGCACCGGGTAATTTATAGCCCACACCTACTTCATATACGGTCGTGCTGTCTAATTCCTTGATCATCCCCAGCCCCAGGCTTGATAATGAAAGCCCGACAGTAATGATATCTGGATCTGGATGATAAATACCGAAAATTTCAGCTCCTCGATTGATCCCTAATCCAGCAGGATTAGAAAAAACACTTATTGAACGCATAGGTAATGAACTGAAATTTGCTTCATAAAACGGGTTTATTGCTACTATTAATATTATAATAGATATCATCTTGCCTCCTTATGGTTATTATATATGAGAGCTATGAAAAATCAAGTCACCCTTGAGATACTGGTTTTTCTATTTTAAAAAGCGGGTTGCTTTTTTCCAAGCTTTCCTGGGAACATATTTATATGGAGCCTTTATGAATTCAGCAGCAGTATATATTAGAGGCTTGGATGCCCGATACTGATTCATGGGATTGATCAGTATCCCGCATGTCTTTCCTACTATTTGTGGAGCACGGTATCTGTAAGGAAACTTTAGGATAATACCGGGTAGATAGTCATTAGCAAAAAGATTATCCCAGATCAACGGCTTTCTTTTGGTTAATATTGTGATCTTTTTTAAATGATACAAATCGATTTTTTTTGATACAATCTTTGGTCCAGTCCAGAATATCTCAATGTTCTTGTTTAATTCGCTATATATGGTCTTAATATATTCGGTCTCTTTAAAACCATGATACTGGGTTGGACAAAAAAACAATGTTGGTTTGGAAATTTTCTTCTTAATAAACATTAGTAGCTCATTAGCTGTCGCGGTCTGTTTCAGCGCCGTTTTTTTATTGAGTGGAACCGTGATGTCATCATAAAAAAGACTGAACTGGGATATCCCGATTTCGACCATAGAGTGAATCTTGTTTATTATTTTATTGGTTTCCGGTTCAGACATGGGTGAGAGAGCATAATTAAAACACACGTTATTTGAAGAACTAAGCATATTTAATTCCTTGAATTCACGCATTTTTGATTGAGGATACTCAGCGAACCACTTTTCCCGATGATAAATATCTTGTTTTGGACCATATACATATGTGTCGAGGCCAACTACGGATAGGAATTTAATGAGATCCAAACGTTCGCGAAAGGTGTAGGGCTTACGGTAAAAACCCTCAACAACACCAAAAAATTTATTTTTCATTCTTGAGTTCTTGCAGAATTTCAACCCAGGCTTCAGGTTTACGGACCAGGTCAGCATATGATTCGGTCAGATCAATACCATGTTTCTTGCTCAACATCTTAACTGAATCTTCGATACCCGGCACTTGACCAATTCTATATCTTAAAGCTTTTTCTGCTTTAATATATTCAATCAGCTTATCATTTACCGACTTTCTTGAGCAACTCAAACACACAAAACATGATGCAACCGCAAAAAATATGAAGGTATATCGTTGTTTTAACGCCACAGAAAACTCAACTTTGGTGTCAACATACGCTCCACTGGTTCAATAAAGAAATCTATAAAACTTATACGCTTTGGTGGGTAAACTAACATCGGGCTTTTTATACCCGCTAATTCTCCGGTAATTGCCACCGCATCCTCGAAAGAACCCAATGTATCGATCAAACCGACCTCCAGAGCTTGCCGTCCGGTGAGTATTCTACCATCAGCATATTTAACAACGCTGTCTTCAGGAAGGTTACGGGCTTTTACCGTTGCTTCAACAAATTGATTGTAAACATCGATAACGACATCGTGCAACAATTCTCTCTCGGTGATACTCATTTTTCGAAATGGTGAACCGATATCTTTGTGTTCTTTGGATTTTATGACCTCAAACTCAATACCTATTTTATCCAATAAATCTTTAAACACCGGGAATTCCATGATTACGCCTATCGAACCAGTAATCGTTCCGGGATTAGCGACAATTATGTCGGCCGGCAAGGAGACATAGTATCCTCCTGAAGCAGCGACCGCACCCATTGACACTACTACCTTTTTCTGTGCCTTTACTTTTTTCACCTGTTGATAAATTTCTTGAGATGCTGCAACACCACCACCTGGTGAATCAACACGGATCAATACAGCCTTGATTGTTGGATCTTCCTCGAAATTTTTAAGATCTCTAACAATATATTTAGAGGAGGTTATTACATTTTCAATCTCAATGACACCTACATTACCTCCATAGTTCACACCTTTCATGCCAAATCCGATAACTAAACCAATCAGAATAGCCACCGCTACTACTACTATAATGACAATATGAATCGTTTTCATAATACCCCCGTGTAAGATTTAATCTAATATTTCTGTGTTGTCAACACATCGACAGATAACTGCTGGTTGAATCATGTTCAACTATTCTTTTAGAACAGTCTCAAGCGAGCGTTTAAGAATAGCAATGTCAACTTTTGTAACAAGTTTACTTTTATAGGCAAAAGAAATTTTACCGGTCTCTTCAGATACAACTATACAGATCGCATCACTTTGTTCAGAAATACCCAAAGCCGCACGATGCCTCAATCCATAGCGACCGCTAAGACTTGGATTCTCGCTTAAGGGTAAAACGCAACCAGCGGCAACGAGGGTTTCACCATGGATAACACAGGCACCATCATGAAGTGGTGTATCAGGGAAGAATATCGTTCTAAGTAAAGAGGACGTGACTCGCGCGTCCATTTGAACACCTGTATCGATTATATCCTTTACACCGATACTTTTTGGTATCAAAATAAGTGCACCAATCTTGTCTTCTGACATTTTTTTTACGGCATCAACAATTTCATCGATAACCTGTGATTCTTCGATTTTTAAGAAAAACTTAATAGAACGTTGCTGACCTATCCGAGCTAAGGCATTTCGAATTTCAGGTTGAAAGACAATAACAAAAGCGACCACCCATACTGCTAAGATCGATCTCATAATCCAGGAAAAAGCCATGAGATCGAGCCAACGAGCAATAAACGATATTATGAAAAATAGCGTAAGCCCGATTAGAATCGGTGTTGCTTTAGTGCCTTTGATGAATTTAAAGAACTCATACAATAACCAGGCGACAAGAATGATATCGAATATATCAAAAGCACGGACCGTAAGGAACCCGAACAGCCTCATTTTTTCACCTTATCTATTAGCGCCGCAACTTTTTTTGCAGGTAAAACATCATGGACTCTTAAAATATTGGCTCCATTTCTTATTAAAAGAGACGACAACCCTAATGTGCCTTCGAGTCTTTGCGCCGGAGATAGATTGAACGGTTTGCCGATAAAAGATTTTCTTGAATGTCCGATAAGGATTGGTACTTCGAAATCACTTAACTCGTTCAATCTATTTGCTATTTCATAGTTATCCTCTAATCTCTTGCCAAAACCCAAACCAGGATCTACGATGATATGTTTCTTTTTTACCCCATTTCTGAGAGCAAAATCGAGCTGTTGTGAAAGGAAATCATGAATTTCACCCATTAAGTCATCATAGTGAGTTTTCAATTGCATGTTCTTTGGGTTACCTTTCATATGCATTATTACTAGAGCAACACGATTTTTAGCAACGACCTTAACCATCTTTTTATCAAAAGTCAAACCAGAAATATCATTTACTATCTTTGCACCATGTCCGATCGCATACGCAGCTATATCTGCCTTATATGTATCTATTGATAGGGGTATCTTGGTGCGTTTGGCTAAAATAGGAAATATTTGTTTTAAACGGGTTATCTCCTCTTTCTTGGTCAACGGTTCAGCACCCGGTCTTGATGATTCAGCACCAATATCGATGAAATCAGCACCAGCCTTTTCCATTTCCTCGGCAGCTATCCTTGCTGAATCGGCTGTGACATATCGGCTTCCTGGGTAGAAAGAATCATCAGTTAGATTTATTGCACCCATTATATATGTGCGGTTAAACCTTATTTTTCTATTGCCCAATGATATACTCGGTATAGGTTTTTCCGCAAGAATTTTACATAACTCCTTAGTTATCGGTTCAATCCACGGTTGTTCTTCAAGTCGTTGTTTAATTCTTTCCAATTCCCTTCGGTTGGCGAAAAGAATAGCTGATATGGACCTTTCCCTGCCGCCAATATAGGCTTTTTTAGGTATCGCCAGATCAGCTCCGCAGACAAGTGCGGTTTGTTTAAAAACATTAGCTTGTGCACAGGAAAGACCATCGAATTTATAGATCATGTATTGTGATTTGTCGATAAAAATTGAATATGCGTTCTGGTCGACCCCGATTTTTTTTAATTCTCTTACTATGACCTCAGGATTGTCTACTGTTAGTTTCCGCACGATTGTATTATATATATAAATTATGTTAAAGTCAATATACTGCTCAGCTTAGTGTCTACTCTTTGCGAGTGACACAATAACCATATCTGGTTCTTACACAAAGTAAGTTGCTGGGTTTATTCCGTATTTTTGTGCATATATTGCTCTAACTACTTTAATGCTTCCATTCATCGATAGGTCGATTATTTTGCCCTCAACTTTCTTTTCCTTTTCATCAAGAATAATCTTAACAATAGGCTGGTCAGGGTAGCCCTGATTTTGTCTGATTACCAACCCTATCTCACCATTATCCAGCTCAAGACAACTACCAACTGGATATAATCCTAACAATTGAACGAAAATTTTCGTCAACAACGGATCGAACCAGACATTCCTTAACTTCCACATGACCCGTAACGCAAAATGAGGTAAATAGGGTACCACCTGATATATCCTCGGTGTTGTCATTGCATCATACGAATCACAGATCCTAACGATGCGAGAGAAAAGAATCGGATGTTCATTTTTGTCATGGTCAGGATAGCCACTGCCGTTGAAATTCCAATGATGTTGATATGCTATGGTCATTGATATCAAACCAGTTTCATCAAGGCCACGTGTTTTCAGTATTTCCTTAACACCATAATCAGAATGTTTTTTGAGAAGTTCCCACTCTTCATTCGTTAGTCTTTTCGATTTATAAATCAATTCTTTTGGCAGAGCGACTTTCCCTATATCGTGGAGGATGGCTGCTGAACCAAGCTTGGCAAGCATTTTCTTTTTCAAACCAATACGTTGACCTAAAGCAAGAGATAAAATCCCGACATTAAGCGAGTGGTTGTATGTATAGTCATCGAGATTCTTTATCGCGGTCAGTGTCAGTAAACCGAATTCATCCTGGGATAGCGAGTCAATCAAGTTATAGATAATACGTCTGGAACTCTTTACGTCGACTGGTTGATTCATCCAGAGGTTTTGCATCAGATTTCTTGTTACTTTCAGAGCTTTGAAATATGTTCTTTTTATTTGCTCACCTTCTCTGAGAAAATCCGGCACTTCATCTTCATCAGTTGAAAACTCCACTATAATATCATTAAATTTCAGTGATTCATAATCTTTCATGAATGCTTCTTTTTTATTCTTAAAAATAGAAGCAAAAAGGATCATCCCTTCTTCATCTATCCCGGGTGAGAAAGTAAGCGATTTAATACCGAGGTTCTTTAATTTATCATGAATAAATTGAAGTGCTGCATACCCGTCGATTTCAAATCTCAAGCGCTGTTTATTGAAAAACACATAATCCATATAGCGGACTAGCTGAATATGGCTATATATATTGAGTAAGGTCTTTATGCTATACACTATTTTTTTTGCTGCTTTTATAACAACATCATTGTTGAGATCATAGACCTGCACCGCTTTTACCAAAGCATAGAAAAGCGATATTATGTCGGTTCCAAACTTATATACGCTCATGTTTTTCTTAGTGCCATTTTGCAGGCAGTATTTACATCTCTATTTCTTTTTTTTGCTCCGCGTTTTAAAATATTAAGAACGTGTTCAGTGCCGATATCTGCAAGTGCCATGGCCGATAGCTTTCTCATAATACTATAGCTTTTTCGTCCAAAAAGTACCCATTTAAAGAGCATTTTCTGCAATTCGGTGATCACCTCATATCCACCATTTGCCGCAAGGCAGTTAAAATATTCTCTTTGTTCAGCAACATCAAGTTCTCTGAAGAACTTGCTCTTAATCCTTCTCAATATGTCATAATAAATAACCGTATATTTTAATCTCGCCAATGCCTGAAGAGCCCTTATTCGGACTTTTTCGTCGCAGTCATTCAAATACAGTGCAATGCGTGCAGCATTGTCCAGTTCAACCAACACGGCGATGATCTCGGTTCGAACCAGTGCGTTGGGATGATTTATCAAAGGTTGGAGAAGATTAACAGTTTCTTTTGATTTTATCAGGCCGAGCGTGGCGATCGTATTTACAAGTGTCTTAATATCATCATTCTCGAGTAACGGTACGAGGGCGGTCGGATCATCCTGTGCTATATATGCAACTGCTTTGCGTAGTTCCTGCAGACGATTAGTGAGTTTTGCATAGGTCATAAGATTAATAAAATGGGGAATTGACCTATTGGAAAAGTGACTTATAAAAGACATAAATTCATTAAAAATATCTTCCGAGGAGGTATTTAGCACATCTTTAAAACCTACAATAATCGACTCAGTCTCAAATCTTGCAACGGGGTTAATATCCGGATATTCGTTCAATTTATTAACGATCCGAATTGCATCGCGGAAATTTCTGCTGATCATACATAACTCAAGGAGTTCAATAAGACTATTTATAATTTCATGGACCTTCTCGATATTTAAATAACTGATTAGGGTTGTTATGGCTACTGGAATAGCTGAAGAATTCTCAGCTTCAGCTATTTCCTCTTTTAATGTCTGTAATTCTCCAGAAGCTAATTCAGGTTTTATCGGTGTGCTCAAATCTATATTCTCCCGGGCAATGATCTCTCGAAGTTTGGCATCATAATCAACATTCATTTCAGCAAAATCAGGGACTTTGTAGTCAATGATCTCATCTTCTTCTTCGATAACATAGAAGTTTATGTGTTCAAAGTCGCCTTCCCAGAGTTCCAACGCGATATCTTCATCTTTTGAACTTGTGCTTATAATTTTCAGGAACCTAACCAATTCATCAAAACCGATACCGTTTGTAAAGCTGATATTCCTAATGCCATTTCTAAAAAGTTTGAACGCGATGCTTGTCTCTTTTTCCTCTTCTTTGTAAACCGCTTTGCCACGATGGTTAATTTTAAACTTATCGATATGGTATTCTATTACCGGGTGTTCCTTTAAATAAACTACCATCTTTTCATACAATGGATTGTAGAAATTACTCGCTGAAGGATGACTGATATGGTACAGCTGTATAGCTTTGACCGCTTTAGCCAAGGATACGATGATATCGCCAGGACCATTATCCATATTATTCAAGAATTATAAAGAATTATCTGCAATAGTCAATAAAGTAGTTGACTATAATTCTTTTTTGTGTATAATTGATCCATGAAACGAACATATCAACCGAGTCGCAGGAAACGGCAAAAAAAACACGGATTTCGACAGCGAATGAAAACAAAAAGTGGACGTGATGTCCTGAACAGGAGAAGGAGGAAGAAAAGAACACGGTTGGCCGTTTAAGGACAATGGAAAATTGTTAACCAGGAGCGGTTCTAGTAATAAAAAAAACACCCGAGACGCGAAATATGGTCTTTCTTCGTCGGAAAGACTCAATCAGCAGGTAGTAAAAAAAGTCTTCGCAAAAGGAAAGCGATTCCACTGCGAACAATTAACGATAATCTACTTGCGGTCTCAGAAACAAGCGGTCGGTTTTGTTGCCTCCAAGAAGGTTGGTAGCGCGGTGAAGCGCAATATGGCTAAACGAAGAATAAGGGAGGCATATCGAATGAATAAGGATATCTTTAAGGGGTTGCAGGTGATATTTTATACACAACATCAACTTACCACGAAACAGATACTGAAGAGCTTTAAATCGCTTCAGGAGCATTTATGATAAAGTTGATCATATGCTTAATCAGGATCTACCAATTAACGCTCAGCAGGATATTGCCGCAGACCTGCCGTTTTGTGCCATCATGCTCGCAATATACGATTGATGCAATGCGTCACCACGGATATTTAAGAGGTAGCATCTTGAGTATCTTCCGCATATTAAGGTGCCAACCATTGTGTTCGGGTGGATGGGATCCAGTGCCGCCAAAAGGTCTTCGCTTTGCTGATATGATCAAATTTAGACATCTTTGTGAGGGCGGTACTAATGAGTGACCGGGTACGAACAGCTATGGCTTTTGGTCTGATCATCGTTATTCTTCTGTTGTGGAATGTGTTGAGCAAACCCGGCAAGGATGCTGAGCAAGTTCAATCTGACAGCCTTGATACAACTGCTATATTAAAACCTTCTGATGTCAATGAAATTCCGCTTCCTGCAACAATGCCAGAAAATGTGGATACGATCGTTATTGATAAATCAAATTTCAGAGTAGTTCTTTCAAGTGCCGGTGGTTCAGTTAAGGAGTTTTACCTAAAAGAATATAATGTAAACATCATCCCAGAAAATGAATATATGTTCGTTTCCCGTTTACCAAATAACGAAATCCCCATTTATGCAAGCAGGTCCACTGGTGATTCAGTGATCTTCACATATCAGTTCAATGATAAGATATATATTAAGATCTATTATTTTGATAGTCCATATGGTTTTAAACTTCAAACCGAAATTCCCGATGTTGATAAGCAACTTCTAAGTCTCAAAGCAGGATTGCGCATAACTGAGGAAAAAAACAAGGGGGAAGACCTAAGGCATTTCAATGTTTATGTGAAAAACGAAAAAGTAGAACAACTGAAAAAGAAAATAAAGGATGAATTATATTATACTGATAATTTCAAGTGGTTTGCCCTTAGAACCAAGTATTTTGCTCTCGTAATCAATAACCTGGCTACTATCGATACGATCAAGTTCTATAAACTACCAAAGGATAATAATACCCCTCAAGCAACAGCTAATGTGAGAATAAACAACAATGACGTTAATGCTGCGGTATTTGGATGTTTCTATATGCGAGGTGGTGGAGACCGATATGGCGCAGAGATAATAGGTAAGAAGATATTGAATATTGAAGTATTATTGCTGCCGGTTAAGTACAGTGAGTTAACGAAGTTTAAAGAAGGTTACGAACAGATGGCATCCGGCGGGCTAATGGGACCTATCGCGAGGATAATACTCTGGATTTTTAACTTACTCTTTTCTATTTTTAAAAACTATGGCTTTGCCATTATGTTCTTTGCAATATTAGTGAAGTTGATATTCTTTCCACTTTCAAAAAAGATGATACAATCACAACAGAAAATGCAGATGATACAACCCGAGTTAAAGAAAATACAAAACAAATACAAGGATGATCCCAAGCGACTCAACCAGGAGATGATGCAGTTATATAAGACCTACAAAGTAAACCCGCTTGGCGGATGTTTGCCACTTTTAATTCAGATGCCAATTTTCTTTGCGCTCTATCAAACACTGATATCATCAATTGAATTTAGGCAAGCTCCATTTATTTTTTGGTTGACAGATCTATCTATAAAAGACCCTCTATATATACTGCCGATTGCCATGGGTGTTATTATGCTCATCCAGTCACTTATGACTACTCTTGACCCAAGACAAAGGCTTATGATTATTATCATGCCTATATTCATGGTTTTTATATTTTTAAACTTTCCGTCAGGACTACAATTGTATTGGTTCTCATACAATATTTTAACTTTGATCGAACATATAATAGTCAAGAGAGGAGGCATGAAATGAAATCGGTTGAGGCATCTGGTGCTGATCTAAATGAAGCTATCGAAAATGGAATAAAGATATTAAGGGTGAGGAAAGAGGAAGTCGATTACGAAGTTTTATCACAAAGTGATGAAGAAACGAAAATAAAAGCCACTATCAAGGAACCTCGCCAGCATCTTTCCGAATTAGCAAGCTTTATCCTTTCCAGTTGCGGATTCAAACCGAACGTCACTATAACCAAAGATGATAAGGGGTTATATCTAAACATTAAAACAAAACGAACCGACGCTATTCTGATCGGGAAAAAAGGAGAGACACTCTGGTCACTCCAATATCTTATATCCCGGCTTATGAAAAGGTTCCATCCGAACCTTAAAATTTTAGTTGATGTCGGTGGTTATCGGATGCGTCGGAATAACTTTCTGAAGAAGAAAGCAGAAGCCATTGCGCACATTGTCTTGCAAACAGGTAGGGAAATGGCTTTGGACCCTTTGACCAAAAAGGAACAACAGATCGTCGAGAATAAACTGGAAGAAATAAAAGGTGTAAAGATTTATACGATCGGCAAAGGAGTGAGCAAGAATGTGATCATTGCTCCTAGCGATGAGTTCGAATGATACAATAGTAGCTTGTGCAACAGCAGCTGGATATTCAAGCATTGCAGTACTCAGAATTAGTGGTTCCCAAACCCGAGAATTTGTAGATAGACTTTTCATTTCAAAAAACACTGATTCTGGATTTTTGCCAAATCATGCGTACTATGGTAGTATAGTTGATCCTAGTATAGATGAAATTATTGATAGAGTCTTAGTCACATTTTTCAAAAACCCTTATTCATATACCGGCGAGGATGCCGCGGAAATATCATGTCATGGTAATCCGGTAATAATTGATAGAATTATAAGTTTGCTGATCGGTATTGGTTGTCGCGTCGCACAACGGGGCGAATTCACCAAACGGGCATTGCTAAACGGAAAGATTGATCTAATACAAGCCGAAGCGATACTTGATACGGTTCATGCTACATGCGATGAAGCAAGAAGGCTGGCGATATCCAAGTATGAGGGCAAACTATCACAGAAGATATATGAAATACGTTCTGAAGTCGTTGACCTACTCTCACTCGTTGAAGCAAATATTGATTTCCCCGAAGAGGAAGATGTGCTGAATATTTCCGCTAAAACACATACACAGACGATCGATAAAATATCAGCTATTATCGAGATGGTAGATATTTTACTCGATAGTGCAGATATTGGGAGGAAAATCAAAGAAGGCTATAAGGTGCTTATAATAGGTCGATCCAATGTTGGAAAATCCACCTTATTCAATGGTATTATTGGCTATGACCGGGCGATCACACATGAAGACCCAGGTACAACACGCGATTATATAGATGATAGGATAGAGCTGCAAGGTCTCTATATTTGGTTATACGATACAGCTGGATTCCTCAACAAAACCACAGGCCCTGATGTCATGGCTCAAGAAAGAAGTTTAAGCCTGCTAAACCAAACTGACCTTGTTCTTCTTGTCTTTGATGGCAGCGAACCGCTGAATGAACAGGACCTCTCATTGTATAATCTTACTAAAGATAAGACCAGAATCCTTGTCGTCAATAAGATAGATAAAAATATGAAGCTTAGTGAAAGCACAATATTAAGTGATTCAATAAAGGTATCTGCTAAAACTGGTGAAAATTTAGATATATTAAAGGATAATATTAATAAAAACCTTATTAAAATTCCTTTGAAAAACCAAATAATTTTGACCAGACAGAGACATGTTGATGCTTTATCGCAGGTTAAAAAATATTTAAAAAAGGGTATGAATACCTCTTTACCAGAACTCCTCGCATTTGAACTTCATTCAGCCCTTGATATAATCGGTGAACTCACTGGTAAAGTTCTCCGCAAGGATATTCTCGAGAAGATATTTAATGAATTCTGCATTGGTAAGTAGTTGACTTGATTTACTTTTCGCTTATAATGATACCGTGATTATCGATCCTATTGATCTTAAGATAATTCGCTTGCTCGAGTTGCACGGAAGTATCCCGATCCATGATATCATAAGCAAATTTCAAATTTCGAAACAAGAAGTACTCTTTCGTATTAAGAATTTTGAAGATGCGGGTTTTATTGAGGAATATGGGATCAAAATATTTTTACCTGCGATCATGGGTGGTAAATGGTACTGGGGTTGTATTGCTGCTGAAACGACCAATTATTTTAAAGCTGAAAGGACAATCCCTTGTCTTGAAGAAATTGTTGAGAATCTTACATTCCCACAAGGAGTATGTCCTAATATATCGCTCCTTTTTTACACACAGAAATTAAAGGAAACCTACCAGATAATAAACAAAACACCAGGTATCAAATATGCGGAAGTCTATAAAATAGATAGCTATGATATTAAAGTTCCAAAAATAATGATAAGTGAAGGTTGGCAGCTCATTGCCCAACTCTATGATCAATTGCGGCAAATGAACTATGAAAAAATAAACGCATTAGTAAATAATCCGGTAACTGATAATGATATAAAACTTTCAAGGATGATTTGGTCAAGAAAAAACAGAAAGGGGATTATTTCGCTATTCCCGACTTTCAACTGGTCAACCCTAAAAAACTACGCACACCTTCACCTTGCACTGACAACCCAACTGAGAATTAAGGATTTGCGAAGAATTGTCAACCGCGTTGGCTTTTCAGGAAACATCACTTCCCGGTTTAAAAAAAGATATATACAGGTCGAATTCGATATATGGGGTTTTTCAGATATGCAGAAAATACTGGGTACTCTAAGCGATATTGGTGGAATTTCTGTTGAGGGTTATTCATTGGCTCATAGAAATTTTTTTAGAAATGCTTGGATCAAAAAATATGTCAAAGAAAATATATAATTCACTACTCCCAATTGCAATTGTTTTGGGATTGATAGTAGGTTGTCATGCTAAGAAGGATGAAACCCGCAAAGTTGTTGTTACTGATGTCTGTTATACAGTTAAAAAAGGTGAATTTTTAGAGGATATTTTCAACCGCCAGTTGCCTTTTCAAGTGACTAATACTGTTTTGAATACCATGGAAAGTGCAGGATTCCCATTTCGTTATTGCATGCCCGGTGATTCTATTGAAATAACGCTTGAAGATAGTTGTCTTTCGAAGATCATTTACAAACATAATATTACACGTGAATATCATATTATTAAAAGTAATGAGTACCTATGCGTTTCCATGAAATTTCCATATATTGACACAATTCCGTGTTTTATTGGTGGCGAGATAAAATCGACTCTTTATGAAACCCTTCTTGAATTAGGAGAAACACCCAATTTGGTATACAGATTTGTAGATGTATTTGCCTGGGAAATAGATTTTGTTACTGAAACACAGAACCAAGACTCTTTCTTTGTACTTCTGGAAAAAACCTATTGTGACTCGCAGTTCATAAGTTACCAAAATATACTCGCGGCTTGTTACAATGGTGAAATCGGTTTGTATTATGGTATTTATTATAGGGATGCTGGTGGCCATGAGGATTATTATAATCTGCAAGGTGAATCACTCCGCAAAGCTCTTTTGAAATCGCCTTTGAAATTCTCGTATATAAGTTCCTATTTCAGTAAAAGAAGGTTTCATCCGATCCTTAAAGTATGGCGACCCCACCATGGCTTGGATTACTCTGCACCAACTGGCGCACCGGTATCTACGATCGGCAGCGGGGTAGTGACATATAAGGGATGGCGTGGTGGTTATGGTAATCTTGTTGAAATAAAACATAAGAATAATTTTAAAACTCGCTATGGGCATCTTTCAAAATTTGCGAAAGGATTATATAATGGGAAGAAAGTAAAGATGGGTGAACTGATAGGCTACGTTGGTTCAACCGGATTGTCAACTGGACCCCACCTCCATTTTGAGCTACACAAGAATGGTGTACCGATAAATCCTTTGAAAGTCAATATCCCACGCGCACCGTCAGTAACAAAGGAATATATGGCTGATTTCCAGCAACACTGTGATTCAATTCTCCACTATATAGAATCATTACGTCAGCATGATACCGAAGAAGAGAAGATTACACTAGGGCAACACAAAGCAACTTCTGGATAGGAAATTAAAGGAGGTAATATGCCGATACATTTGAAAGCGAACAAAGGAGACTATGCACCGACCGTATTATTGGTCGGAGACCCAGGTAGAGCTGACAAAATCAGCAAGATTTTACAAAGAGCAAAATTAGTGAACGATAATCGGGCGCTTTTCGGGTATACTGGAGAATATGCGGGCAAGAAAGTATCGGTGCAGACAACTGGTATGGGGTGTCCTTCAGCGGCAATAGTGGTCGAAGAGTTGATCCAACTAGATGTAAAAAGATTCATTCGAATCGGCACATGCGGTGGTATAGGCGAAGCAATAAAGCCGTTAGATATTGTCGCTGCAGTAGCTGCTTCACCTTTTGACGGCACAACACAGACCTACCTGAAAGGCGTACCACATGCACCGTATGCGACATTTTCCATACTAAAGACCGCTTATGATATTGCAAAATCAGCGGATATCAATGTCTGTTTTAGTGGCGTTGCAAGTGTCGATGTATTCTACAACCCTTCTTTTGATTATGTTAAGGATCTGCGAACACAGGGGATAGCTGCGGTGGAAATGGAAACAAGTTTAATATACTATTTGGCTAACCGCAGTAAGAAAGAAGCTGCTTCCTTCTTACTTGTATCTGATATAGTTGGAGGTGCTGAACATTTTACCAGGTATGTTACCGAACAAGAGTTAGCAAAAGGGATGGATATTCTAATCAATTTTGTACTTGAGATTTTTAAAAATCTATAGTATAATTATAGAATAGGTTGATATTAGATGAAAAAATGGCGGTGTGGGATATGCGGGTATGTATATGATCCGAAGATAGGGGATACTGAATCAGGTTTGGAACCGGGATTACCTTTTAATGATCTACCTGAATACTGGGGGTGTCCTGACTGCGGAGCCGCAAAAGAGTACTTTGAAGAAATAGAAAACGATTTTTATAATAATAATGTTAGCTGAATACCTTAATAAGAACAAAATCCTCTTTGATATTAGTGCTGCGAATTACCAGCAGGCCATAGAATCTTTACTGCAATTCAGTGAAGCAGATACATCACATGTCATAGAACAGATTATGGAACGAGAATCGATTATGTCAACCGCATTAGGCAAGGGTGTTGCTTTGCCGCGTATTGTTCTTGATAACCAAAGGAAGACCGAAGTCATAATGGGTATTGTGCAAAAAGGTCTTAAGTTTAAAAGTTTTGACCTTGTACCGATAAAGATCATTATCCTCCATCTTTTTGCTAAGAATGATGATCATACAGCAATATTGGCACATACCTTACGCTTGATGAATGACGATAACCTTAAAAATGAGATCATTAATTGTCGAAATGCGGAAAATGTAATAGATGTTATTAAAGAATGGGAAGAAGAAGAATGAAAAAAATTGCAAAAGTAATTCTTCTCATTTTCTGGATCATTGTAATACTTATTCTAACTGGCTATCCAAGCCTGAGAGTTCCTACTTTAAAACATTTTCCGATCGACAAATTATACCACTTTGTACTTTTCTTTATTCTTGGCTTATTGGAATATCGGCTTTTAAAAACAGCTGTATTCTTTACCGTCGGATGCAGTGTTGTCATAATTGCAGAAATGCAACAACTATTTATACCCGGACGTGAATTTGAAATCCTTGATATTTTATTTGGCATGATAGGATTAATTGCATCATATATAATTTTTCATCGCAGAAGCTTGATTAGAAATGCTATATCAAAAACCTAAAGGCACAAGAGACATTTATGGCAGAGAACTGCAAAGACATGAAGCAGTATGTAATACCGCACGTAATTTCTTTGGCAAAAATGGCTATCAAGAAATAAGGACTCCAACTTTTGAAAACGCTGAGCTTTTTATTCGCTCAATAGGCGAGCACACGGATATCGTTGAGAAAGAGAATTATACGCTTGAATCAAGCAAAAAAGTTTATATGCTCAGACCCGAGGGTACCGCATCTGTTCTTCGGGCGATAATCGAAAATAAAATACCCCTGCCATGTCGTTTTATATATATTGAACCTATGTTTCGGAGAGAACGGCCTCAAAAAGGCAGGTATCGTGAATTCCTCCAGATAGGTATCGAAATGATCGGTGAAGGTGATGCTTTATATGATGCAGAGATGATCGAGCAAGGAAAGAGATTTTTGGAATCTATTGGTGCCAGTGATTTCATAATCGAGATCAATTCGATTGGATGTCCGGTTTGCCGTCAGAAATATAAAAAAATTCTCAAAGACTATCTTGAATCAAAAACTAATATGCTCTGTCCAAATTGTATGGTTAGATTGAGCAAGAATTTCCTTCGTATCTTTGATTGCAAAGAAGATAAATGTCAGGAAATATATGAGGGAGCTCCAAAGATCACTGGCAATCTCTGTGCCGACTGCAAACAGCATTATGAGACGGTCAAAGATTATCTACATATATTTGGCGTTGTATTCGATGAAAACCAAAAGCTCGTACGTGGTCTTGACTACTACACACGAACTGTATTTGAATTTAAACATAAACTGCTCGGTGCTCAAGATACGATACTCGCCGGTGGTCGATATGACCTGCTTATGGCTGAACTCGGTGGGGGGGACGCGCCCGCTTTAGGCTGGGCAATGGGTGTTGATAGGATGCTTCTTGGTTTACCCAAAGAAAAACCTTATCTTAAAACAAGAAAAAAATTCTTCATTGCTGCAATCGGCAAAGAATTGATCAGCGAAGCTGTGAGATTGAGGGATTTGATACAGAGCTTTGATCATATATGTATTATGGGAAATCCAGAGGATTCCATCAAACAACAGCTTAAAAGATCTCATCGTAGCCAAGCTGAATACACGATCTTGTACGGCGAGGATGAAGCTCGATTAAAGATGTGCAGTATAAAAAATATGGAAAGCGGTAAGCAGGAACAAGTAGCTTTAGAGAGTTTTTCCGACTTTCTTAGAAATATATGAGCAGTACTAATAAAAAAGGGGCGGCAAATCCGCCCCTTTTTTATTGGCATTTTTTATCTGACTACGAGTAATTTTTCGATCTTTTGGAATTCACCTGCATCTACTTTCACAAAGTACACACCGCTGGCTAAGTCGAGCGATCTTTCAATTGTATTCAGACCCTGTGGTAATCTGCTGTCGATAACATCGGTTACTACCCTGCCGGTAAGGTCAAGTATCCTCACTGAAACATCGGTCGTCATATGTAAGTTGATTTCAAAACTGAGCTTGTCTTTTACTATTGAACCGAAATTACTTATTCTCGTTGTCGGTATAAGGTTGCTCGTATTTTCTTCGATACCTGGATTGAAACTAAGATCTCCAGTTACCGCATAGGCAAATCCCATAGGACCATTCGGGACATTCTGACCAATGACCGTAATATGCCAGACTCCGGTTTGCGGGCTATTGATACGGGCACACTCTTCGACATTTATGTTATCCCAGGATGAGGGGTTTGAAGATGATTGTCCACCGCTATACTGATTACCTCGATAGAAAGTTCCGCTGGGCGCGGTTAGTTCAAGATGTAGATTATTGACGAGTGTGGGGTTTGCGCCAGATGATGCGGCAGTATCAGTCCAGGCAAGGCAAACACGCAACGGTATTGCCGAATTAACAACGAAGGAATCAGTAATTGACATGCCTGTGGTGACACCAATAGTATCATCGACAAGGATCAAGTTCCTTGAATCCCCAGCAAAGAACAGAATACTATCCACATCAATACGACCCCAACCCACATTGGCATTGGGTATAGTAAAGCCAACATTGGGATCACAAGAAGCCATTGCCATAGACCTTAGAAGTGCAGCACTTTGATATTTTATAGAATCACTAGTATTTACACTGCCGGTTGGATAAAAACCAGCAAGCAGATAATGTCTTATCAAACCGATTGAGCCATTTGATGCTGGAGTTGCCATGCTCGTACCTGACATACCTATATAACCGTTTGTGCCTGAGCCATTGGCAGATATAAGGCCAGCCCACAAAGTCGTGCCATCACCAGGTGCCATGATATTCGGTTTCATACGTCCATCCTGAGTTGGTCCCCGGCTCGAGAATGATGCGATCGAGGTGGAATTCGTACTATTGAGCATTGCGCCGACAGTCAGGACATTTTTAGCCATGCCTGGATTTCTAATCCTCATGGCAGAATATTCATTACCTGCTGCATACAGATTCAAAAAGTCCGGATTTGCATAGGCATAAGCATCGGTTGACGCATCCTGTAATAGATATGTACCGCTCGAATTACCCCAACCCCATGAGCCTGAATGCTGCAGAATCGTATAGGGGAGTCCGCGGCCAAGATGGATAGTATCATACATCGCGGTCAAATTCTGGGGAACAACAAGACCACTGTTACTGCCGATATCCACGAAGTAGATGCGCGCTTGTTTTGCCATACCGTCATAATTGCTTGAACCCAGCGTCGTATCATTCCCGGCAATTGTGCAGTTAACATGTGTACCATGATATCCAAAGGCCGAATTATCACCAAAAACGGCTCCTTGATAGTTCTTATATCCAACGATCTTGCGATGGTTCGGAAATACGCCAGGAGAAGTTATGGGATATGAAGCATCATAATACTGCTGGTGATTTGTCGTAATGCCTGAATCAGTGCTGCTTAGAACAACGCCATTACCAACAACACCATTAAACCATACCTGCCGGGCACCTGGGTCTGACGGAATACTTGAACGCCAGCCGGTTTGCAGAACCCACTGACAATTTTGATTAGTAAAAGTCGGTTCCGTCCACTTTTGTATCCAAAGCACACTCGTGATATTAGCGATATAGCTTATATCTTCTGCAGGAACGATAATATCAAGAGTCTTGCATAATGGATGATCCACCCTTTCTACAACATCATAACCCATTTCCATGATCTGCAGACCCAATGCATCAAGGTCTTCATTCGGAAACGCCTGGACAACGAGGCGTACACTTGCTTCATTGTTCAACAGATCCTTTTCCAATTTATAAGCGGGTTGGTAAATACCGGTCCAGCCTACAAATGGTAAGGATCGTGCCTGGGCAATTTCTTCTGCTGATGCCTGAACAAGGTATGCATAGTGTGGTATATAACCGACGATGTCAATACCAGTACCTTTTAATTCTTCAGTCCACGCGTCATAGATTGGTCCTGTCATTTGAATGAGATAATAACCATCGCCTTGTTGACTATGGATTGTCAATGCAGCAGGAAGTTCAGGTTCACCGATCCGAGTGTCAAATACAATACCGTTAGAAAACGATATGAGCGTTGCGTTCTCATCGGGTAGTATTTGGTAAGGTGTTTCTACACCGTGTGTGTGTATATTGGCAGCGCCCAAACATGTCACAACCATTAACAACGACACCAATTTCATATAACCCCCTTTTCATATATATATAAATATCTATTGTAATCTTACTGAATATAACGTGAATGTCAAGGCTTAAGAGTAGATAGCTTCTTGACGGATAAAAATACGCGTATATACTAGAAATATGTTTTGTCCAGAATGCAAAGCTGAGTATGTCGAAGGAATAAAAATATGTCCGGAATGTGGTGTCAAGCTCGTTAATGAACTTAACGAGAAAGAATCCAGGGGAGAAGAAGATTTTTCTGAACTCATAGCTGTGCTCAGTACATATAGCCATGGTGATGTAGCGATAATTAAATCAATACTCGATGCAGCCGGCATATATTATTATTTTAAAGGTGAACGTCACCTGGGTTTGGTAAAACCCTGGGCAGATCCAGCCAAATTAATGGTAAAAAAGAATGAGGCAGATACAGTCAAAGACCTGCTCAAAGACCTAAGATTGCAGTCTGGTGGCTGGTTTCCAAATAAGAACAAATAACGATAAACTCCCTATAATACAGAATATAACGTTATTGAATTAAAGTGATTTATAGAATTATGGCAAAATAAAGATCAACTTAGTACTTGATTTTTTTCAAAGAGTGATTATAATTATACATAGAAAAGGCATTATTGCCGATTCTTCATTCTTGAACCGCAAACCCGTCCAATAGTTGGATGGGTTTGCTTCATTATAGAACAGGATAGTGTAATTAAGTAAATGAGTTATTAAGTTATTAGAAAAGCAAAAAGGATATAAGATTTTTCAAATAGACTAATCACAGGAAAGTGTTGCTATTATAGGGTCTGTGCTATCATGCACAGTTAATATTTTCTTCATTAAATCAGGCATAAAGAATTAAAACCACTGATAGACGAATCAATTAATGATCACATCGACTCTGCATATATACAGGGTGACAGATACTAACAAGGGAGAAGCATATGCCAGAGAAATCCTTGAAATATTTTCTTACTCATTGTAATTTGCTAATACTAATTAAAACAATCCTGAATCATTTTCATTGAATATGGACTGATAGATCAAGAAAAGAGGGTTCTTCCTGAAGCGATCACAAGAGGACAAAATAGCGCTTTTATCATATTTCACAAGGGTTTGCGTGATATAATCCTTAGTCCACTTGGGTCTGATAACAAAGATTATGTCAACTAGCAAAAACCTATACTAATAGTTTCCTCACTGATTCGAGCTAGACATACCCCCTTTCATATTACTTGACCGTTAGTGCTTTTTTCATATAATGACATGTGTGGGCACGAAAGTATAAAATGTGCACGAAATGTGGTACGACAAAAGTGAAACATCTATCACGTGGACTCTGTGTAAAATGTTATCATAAAGAAGCTGAAAATAGACATAAACAGCATATCAGAAAACATGGAATTGCCAGCAAGAAACTCACTAAGAAATTTTTAATAGAACAATACTTGATCGCCAAGAGGTCATTAAGTGAAATTTCTATTGACTGTAGTTGTTCTCGTCAATACGTATATAAGAAAATGCGTCAATACAATCTACCATCCAGAAACTTACGATCCGCACGGATTCTTGCATTGAATCAAGAAAAAATAAAAGTTGAGAAAGTAAGTAACATTGGTGATACGAAAACCGTAATACACAGAAGAATAAAATATAACCAGAGTTTTTTTTCAACTTGGTCCAATGCAATGGCATACGTATTGGGCATTTTATACACAGATGGTTGTTTAAGTATGCAAATTCATCACGGAAAGGAATCCACAAGAAGGACACCTATCATAAGCCTTGCACAGAAGGAGCGGGAGCTGGTAGGCAAAGTTCTGTCGCTATTAAAATGCAATGCACGCGTGCACTACCGTAGAAGAAAAATATATGATAATAGTGTATCCGGCTCTGTGTACTACTTTAATATTACTTGTTCATCTATTTACCCTGATCTGATCCGTCTAGGCTTGAAAACTACAAAGAGCCTTGATATAGCATTCCCGACCATACCCAAAAAATATATCCGCCATTTCATACGTGGTTGCTGGGATGGAGATGGCTCTGTGTATTTTGAAAAAGGTAAGCGCCACTTAACTGCAAGCTTTTACAGTGGTTCTCGCCTATTCATTGAGGGGATGTTATCAGAGTTAGCAAGAGCTGCACTGCCTAAAAGGACTATGTATACACTAAAACGAAAGCATCCCAGCTACTATTTCAAATACCATGGAAGTAGCTGCATCACATTATACCACTACTTATACGACAACGTCCCTCCTACCCAGTATTTAGACCGTAAACATGCCTTGTTCAAGAAATATGCTGATCGACAGGAGGAGAAATCCCACCAAATCGCTATGTTTTCAAGAAACGACTAATACCTTTGTGGTGCAAACTACAACATAACGTTTCATTTAGCATACACAGGAAAAATACCAAACCGGAAGAAAACACGACGCAAGCGAAGAAAAAAACGCAGATGCATAAGAAGATATTGGGGTATTAAGTATTATGCATTCTCACTAATAACCTTAGTGTTTATTATAATTCTATCAAGCTTGGTGTTTATTTTAAGTAAGAGTACTGCCATTTCGTGTAATGCAAATATTTCGGGTTTCCCGTGTAATTTTGATCTTAGTTGTTCTTCTTCTATTTGGTCTTTATCTTTATTCATTATTCCTCCTCTGCTTCAATTATATTTATGAACCTATATGTGTCAACCTCTCCCCTGTCTGTATTTATCTTGACTTGTTATTCTACAATATCTCGGCATCGAACTTGACTTGTATGACAATAATTCGGCAAGACTTTTTGAAATATCGTGTGTTATGATTCAAGAAGAGTATAATAAAAGCTAACTCCTGCAACACACTTGACATCATATATTTTGTTACTATAATTTGATTAAGTATAAGGGGAGGCAACATGAACCGTAAGATAATAAAAAATTTTATTGCAGGTTTTTCAGGCGTTGTTATTGGCATTCTTATATTCCATTTTATATTTAAGGAAGATACACGGTTAATATTCAAGACAGAACGATATCCTAAAGAAATAATGATTATCCTTGAAAGCAGATCTGGCTTAGTCGAATTCGAAGGATTGACAAGTCATTACAAACAACATGAAGGTATCCAATATGAACAGACTACGAAAATATATCGATATTTTCTAAAAAATAAAGATGATTTTATTGAAGGCTATTATAGAAAAATTTCTAAAGAAGGTGTACTATTCATGGAAGTATTTTACGATGGTCACTGGATAGCAAGCGATGTTGCTGATGATTATAACGATATAGTGAAATTTGGAGTAGACAGTAAAGGAAATCCATACCAAAATTTCAAAGATGAATACATATATATGGTATTAAATCCGTAACTTATATTAATATGATAGTTGAAAGAACTGATTTTAATGATTGGCATACAAAATTAACTTCGCAATTAATAAGAGAGGTGACGAAGCATGAAAGTGACCGAACACTAGTATTACTTTGTCATAATATTATAGATCAAATGTTAAGGGACTTACTGTTAGAATATATAATTCCTGATAATAAAGAGATAAAAAACGACAATCTTTTTGGCATAAATCGACCTCTTTTCTTCTTTGGTGTAAGAGTAATATTTGCTTATAGAATAGGCTTAATAAGTAAAGACCTATTCGATAGTCTTAATTTGCTTAACGGAATCAGAGAAGAAATGGCTCATGGCACAGAGATGTATATGCTAAATATAGATAAGATAAACACATATGCAGGAGGGTTTATTAAACGTTTGCCTAAAAGATATGAGAAAATGAAATTATTATACCCGTGGGGTGATATCCAAGGGGATTTTGTGTTTGCAACTGAGCTTATTGGTTTTACGTTACATGAAAAATATAGTGCCCTTCAGCAAGACCCCACCCCTTTTCCATGGGCTCATCCTATTGAAGATATTAGACTTAGATGGTTGGTTGATCTTGAGGAAGTCAAGGAAGCAATCTCTGAATGGATTTATGATGAGAAAAGTTGTCGTGAATATGAGAGTTTTATAAAGGAAAAAGAAATCAAAAGCAACACACAAAAATAAGAAGTCTGGGGCAGGATTAAAGTCATGAGAAGGTATGACTTTTATGTGACAGACGACGGTCTGTCGTTGTGTGTTTCTTCTCCCCTGCCCCTCATGGAGAGAAACAATCGTAGTTATAGTTTTTAAAGGTGCGGTGATCTAGTCTTTTGTAAGATGAGTAAACCTAATTGTATTATCTGGACCTACGGATTAAAAGGTCTTTCTAACTCATTTTTTTTCAATTTATTAAAATATATGTCAAAGTTATCTATCCTTTTTTTGATGGATTTTACGAGTAGTACTGCTTTATCCTGAGTTGAAAGCATATCCTGATCCATTATGCCAACAACTATGTTTACATAGATATCCTCTAAATATGCGTACTGGAGCTGGACATCAGCAGATACCTTTGCCCCATTGAGCCGCGTTTGTATATCTTCAAGTAAAACGCTTATCTTCTCATCTTCTTTGAAACGACATTCTTCGAAAATTTTTGTGATTATGGATTCTGCTGCCTGAAGTTTTTCTAAAAGTTGCTCTTTAACTTTTTCACGCAGTGATGCTGACCGCTTTTGCATAGGGATCTTAACACAATTCCATGGTTCAAGCATGATCCTTCCTTTATCATCTCGCACGAGATTGAACAAATCATCAAGGACAATACTCCCTGAAATCACCTCGGGCTCTTGAGGCGCGGCATCGTCGTAAACCGTAAACTCTGATTCGCGAAATGCTTTTGCAGAAAAATGATATTTATTCCCCTGCTCTACTTGCTCTTCCTTTGTAATCTTGAAAGAATCAGGTAATAATGAATAACTGGCAAGATGTCTACTGCCACTGGTGAGAGAAACCATACAGCTTTGGACCCGGTCAAAGACTTTAACTAATATCTCTCTATCCATATATTACCTATACACTATTTTACCTTATTTGTCAACATGGTGGAAAAAAATACACAAACTTTGGTGTAGTAAGAACTTGACACAAAAAGAATTATGTATAAGATAAGGATTGAATGTCAACAATAGCGATTTGTGTTTTCGCATCGATTTCATTATTAATAGCTCTTTCATGTTTGTATCTTTATTATAAAAGTAACAGAGACAAAGATTTTTTATATGCCTGCTTCCCATTCATCTGCTCCGCGCTCATTCTTTTTACCCATATCCAGTTAACAAGTTATGCAACACCGGCGACAACAGTTTATTGGACAAAGCTAAAATACTTAGGAGTCTTTGGATATCTCACTGCCTTTCCCCTATTCATCTCTTCCCTGTCGAAAAAGAAAGTTAGTACACCAACTATTGGAATAGCCAGTTTCGTAACGCTTCTTTTCTTTATCTTTACTTTTTCGACAGACCTGGTTGTCAGTGACCATGTAGTTACTTATGGTAACAGCCTGCGTACTGAAGTTGGGATTTTATATCCCTATTTTATGCTAGTCTTTTTTGGCATTGCGATCTCCTGTTTTATCATGTACATTCGTATTTTCACCGGGGCGAAAACTAATATGAAGACAAGGGTGAAATATACACCAATTACGATCGGACTTGCCCTCGCAATTGTTTTGGCAATAATTGATGTTGCGGGTTTGATCATCGGGAAACCGGTTATCGAATCAATACCTTCTCCGTTTGTGATAGGTGCAGTAATCTTTGTACTATCATATCTTTGGTCCTTTCTATCACAATACTCCTGGTTCTTTGTTGCGCTCGACAGGTCGCACAATAAAATAATACAGCTGACTGAACAGTCTAATAAGAGTGTCTTGGGTTTTGTCCAGTTGATCGCCCGAACCCTCGATGCAAAAGACCATTATACTGCTGGTCATTCACTTCGAGTAATGGATTATGCAGTCAAAATCGCAAGATCGCTCGATCTACCTGAAAACGAAATCGAGCTCCTCAAGCATGCGTGCTTGCTGCATGATATCGGTAAAATAGGTATCCCCGATGGTATACTCAATAAAGAAACACCGCTTTCTGAACAGGAACGTGAACACATATTTAACCATCCGGTTCTTGGTAAGAAGATTTTGAGCACTGCTGAAGAGTTTCGTGAGATTCTCGATATCATCTATGCTCACCATGAAAGAGTCGATGGAAATGGATATCCGAGTGGTTTAAAAAGAGACGAAATCCCACTACTTGCCAGGATCATCGCCGTGGCCGACACTTATGACGCCATGCTTTCTGAACGACCGTATAGAAAAGCGTTAACCAAGAAAGAAGCGATCGTGGAATTAAAGCGTATCAAAGACTCTCAACTGGATGGTAGTCTCGTTGAAACATTTATAGAGCATATCACAAGAAATACCTCACTGATGTCCTAAATCCAAACGTGTTGAAAAAATCTATCAGAGTAGACCTGGCTAAAGCGCGTGCTTTTTTCCTAAACAAACAACTGCTCAATACAACCCGTAAACTGAGCGGTAAGAAAGGTGTCACCGAGATAATAGACACTCTCGGCTATATCCAGATAGACACCATAAACGTCATTGAACGCTCCCATCACATAGTGCTTTTCACCCGCTGTTCTGACTATAAAAAAGAGTTTCTCCATACATTGCAGGCAAAGGAAAAAAAGATATTTGAATATTGGGCTCATGCGGCATCCTTTATTCCGATGAAGGATTATCGATTCTATATAAGGAAAATGAAAGAAAAACCAAGAGAAAGCTCGTGGTTTGGCATGTGGATAAAAAAACACCGCAAAATTCTGAAAAGAACAAAGACACGAATTGAAAAAGAAGGACCCCTTTGCGCAAGTGATTTCTCAGATATTAAAGATAGGAAACGCGGACCATGGTGGGATTGGAAACCAGCAAAAGCTGCTTTAGAAATTCTCTTCTGGCGCGGTGAATTAATGATCAGGGAGAGAAAAAAATTCCAGAGAGTGTATGACCTGACCGAAAGAATACTCCCTGATAACATAGATACGACAATACCAGATATCAATGAAGAAAAAATGTTTTTTGTACGGCGAGCTCTTAAAGCCTTAGGTCTTGCAACGATGCAGGATATAAACAAGTATATCGGTATCAGCGGTCGCTTGAATAAATGGGTCGATAAAATGATCGAAGCCGGTGAGATCAATGAAGTCGCAGTCGCTGATTTGAACAGACCCTATTACATTTTATCTCATGATATCTCAAAAATTAAAAGAGCCGAAAATGAACTCATCCATCGAGTTATGTTCCTCTCCCCTTTTGATAATTCTATCATACTTCGAGAACGAACTGCGGCTTTATTTGGTTTCAATTATAGCCTTGAATGTTATGTACCAAAATCAAGAAGAAAATATGGTTATTTTTGCTTACCAATTCTCTGGCATAACAGATTTGTCGGCAGGATCGATCCTAAGGCAGACCGGTATAATAAAACATTGTTGATTAATAATCTGCATCTTGAAGATAATAAATTAGGGAAAGCGTTCTATAAAGCTTTTAATGTAACGCTAAAAAATCTATGTGAATTCCACGGGTGTACGAAGATCAGCATGTGCAAGGTACCTGATGAAATCAAGAATAAAATCATTGCTTAATCATCTCATTGGTTGATTTTATAATAAAAATAGCTATATTATTTAATAGGAGGTAGCATGGAAAAAAAGATTGCTTTTTGTGGAATTAATTGCACAGACTGCCCGGCCTTTATTGCTTACAAGACGGATGACGATGAGTTAAGGAAAAAGACCGCCGAGGATTGGTCCAAAGCATTTAACGCCGAGATCCCTTCTGAAGCGGTCGATTGTGTTGGATGCCTTGCGTCATCGGGTGTTCAGATAAGCTATTGCAAGGAATGTGGAATCAGGAAGTGCGCATCAGAAAAACATGTAGAGAACTGTGCACATTGTGATGATTATATCTGCGGGCAACTTGAGAAATTCCACGAAAAGGCTACAGACGCAAAGAAAAACCTCGAGGAAATTCAACAGAATTTAAAATAGTAGTTTCAGCTATCTTATCAAAATCATACGATTCGTCAGCGTCGTCTCATCTGTTCTCAGCTGACAGAAATAAACACCATTGGATACTTTCCTGTTTTTCTCATCAGTTCCATTCCAGGATATCGTGTTCGGTTTCGACAGGTCAGAAACAGAAAGAATGAATTTACGGACTAATCTACCGCATATATCATAGATAATCAGCTGAGCACTCCTGGCTTCATACCCGATGCAATATTTGATATCAACCTGGTCACGGAATGGGTTCGGATGAACAGTGAGCTGTGCTACAATATCTGTTGATATGTGTTCTTGAATACCCACACCGCTGTTATAAAAAACGGTAATATTATTTGAATTATAATTACAGCATGCAATATCCAGAGCACCATCTAAGTCGTAATCAGCTGATATAATACCCCAGGGATTTGTACCGACCGTATAGGTTGCCAGGTTAGCATATGTTCCATCACCATTATTCATTAGCACAGCGACAGTATTGGTGCCATTATTACTGCCGGTTAGGTCAATATCTCCATCTCCATCAAAATCACCGCCGTGTAGAGCTCGGGTATTACTTCCGGTCGCATATCCTACTGGATTAGAAAAAGTACCGTCTCCGTTATTAAGTATCACAGCGATATCATTGCCGCTATAATTAGCTGTCGCAAAGTCGACATAATTATCGCCATTAAGATCATTACCAAAAACCGCGGTTGGATTATCACCGACTGCATAATTGGATATCTCGGGGAAATCACCAGTGCCGTCATTCAATAATATAGTGATATTATCATTGCCTGCGTTCGTCACTCCAAGGTCAAGGTCGCCGTCATTGTCCACATCCTTTATGGCAATACCGCGTGCCCAGGTCCCGGCAGTATATGTAAAGGGTCCAGAAAACCCTCCATTGCCATTATTTAACATAACTCTTACATTTGTACCTGACCCCCATCCATCAGTCATTACAAGATCAATGTCATTGTCAGCATCAATATCACCGCCAGCAAGATTCTGTCCAAGGATCGCCGGTGCATAAGTAGCAAATACCGTGAAAACGCCATTACCATCGTTCTTCATAATCACAAGATGCGATGTACCTGGTTGGTTATGCGCTGACGCCAGGTCTATATCACCATCTGCGTCAAGATCCGCACCATACAGCGCGATAGGATCCCCTTGGACCGCAGTATAGGCTGGAGTACCAAAAGTCCCGTCACCATTATTAAGAAGTACTACGATACTGCTCGGGTTCGATGTTGCTGCTATATCGACGTCAAGGTCACCATCAAGATCAGCGGCAAAAACACCGCGCGGCTGATTGCCACTCGGGAAATCCAGAGGATTCTCAAATGTCCCATCTGATTGGGTCGAAACGGCAGCTGTAAAATCCCAGATAAATCCACCCAGGAAGGGTCCGATTAATGACTGTATATCTTTGGACAATATCGCAGTGACAATTTCACCATCTATAAAATCCATATCAGGATTTAGACTGACTGTAGATGTTCCGCTACTATAAATAATAGTACCTGTATGGATACCGGTCTGCACACCCTGCACTGTGAAGGTTGAATTATTCAGTGTCGAAGTATCCACCTCAAGGCTGAAAGTGGCATTGATATCTGTCGTTTGTGGAACATCTAATTGGTTCTGAACAGGATCTGTCGATGTAACATTCAGCGCGCTCTCATTGAGCAAGATAGAGACAGAATCAGCATTGTAGTTTGCAGTTGCCAAATCAATATCGTGGTCATTATCAAAGTCGCTGCCGACTACTGCAATCGGAAAATCACCGACTGAGAAGTTGGTCGTTGTACCAAATCCGCCATTACCATTGCCCAGAAGTATCGAGATATTATTTGAGGAAGTATTTGCTACCGCAATATCTATATGTCCATCAGCGTTGAAATCAGACGTAAAAGCAGAACGTGGTCCAGAACCTACTGAATAATTGGCTGCCGTACTGAAAGTCCCGTCACCATTACCAAGAAGTCTGGATATACTGTTTCCATTGTTATTTACAGCTATTAGATCGATATCGCCGTCCTCATTTAAATCAGCACATACCACTGAATAGGGTTCTTGACCGACTGAGTAATAAACTGCTGCATTGAAACTTCCATCCCCATTGCCAATATGTACTGATATATTGTTGCTGGTCATGTTAGCCGTCACTACATCCAGATAGCCGTCATTATTAAAGTCACCAGCATTAACCCCATAAGGTCCAGCACCGGTAGGGTATGGATCAGGTGAAGCAAAACTTCCATCACCATTACCCAGGAGTATGGAAATAGTATCGGATGCAAAGTTCGTCACAGCCAGATCAATAATGCCATCAATATTAAAATCATGACAAGATAAACCATGAGGTGCATCCCCAGCAGCATAATTAATCGCGCTATTGAAAGTCCCATCTCCAATACCGAGGAGTATCGATACGTCTTGCGAGCCGTCGTTTGTGATCGCCAGATCGAGATTTCCATCACTATTGAAATCGTGGGTACGTACCATGCACGGATATGTACCAGCTCCGTAATGAACAGCAGGGTCAAAGCTTCCATCTCCATTACCGAGAAGTATCGATACATTATTTGTAGATTCATTGACAACAGCAATATCATAATTGCTGTCATCATTAAAATCTCCAGCGATTAATGAATGCGGGGCATTATCTGTTGTAAAGAAGGAGGGAGTTATGAATAAACCAGAGCCACTGTCGATTCTGGTAACGAATTGCCAGGTGAATCCTTCAAGAGAATCGCCAGATATCGACTCGATACCTTTGGTCAGTAAAGCAGTAACGGTTTCTCCATATCTTAGATCAATATCAGGATCAAAGGTAACCAACATCCCCGTACTGTCATACGATATACTCCCGCTAATGAACCCGCTTTGCTGATCGTATATACGCACTGTGTTTATATTAAAGGTAGAGGAATCCATCGGCATATTGAACATCGCAGAGGCATTGATATTATGCGGTATATTAGTTTCATTTTGCATCGGGATGGTTAATTCAACACGCGGGAAATTCGCACTCGCGTCTGGACCACCATAGGCGCCCATATCATTGCGCGTGCCGTCCGGGTCATTATATTGAGCTGCAGGATTACCAGTATCGATGCACGGTGAACCGGGTTGTAGATGATAATCGTTTGGCGGGTCGAGAAAAACCGGATCGGCGGAAATACTTCCTGTGCCGGGTGAACAGTTCTGATAATTCGTTGCATTGTTCCAAACATCGTTATAGGTAAGCACAGGTGGTGTACCGACTGCATAGATTCCATATAACGTACTCGCAGTGACTATGTTATTCATAACCGTTGGACCATAGCCTCCCCCATCATTGATGCCGATTCTATTACCGACAACGGTATTATTAATGACTGTCGGATTAGCACTTACCACGATACCGTCAAAAGTCTGATACACCACAACATTGTTATGAATATATGCATTTGATTGATTCCAGGTAACGATCCCAAAATCATTGGCCTCGACACGGTTATTGCTTATATCCGGTTTTGCCCCACTATTACAGAAAATGCCGGCACCGCCGGGCATGGAACCGCCTGAGATCGCTCCGGTAACTGTAAACCCCAGAAATTTAGTATCATTATCAATGTCATTACCTGATGCAAAAACCACATCTCCGCTATTTCCTCCGCCATGTATGATCGACAGACCTTCACCAGCGCCGCGTACTATAACGTCAGCTTTTAGTGTTATTTCTTCATAATAAGTTCCTGGTGCGACTACAACGATATCACCGCCATTTGCTGCATCAATCCCCTGTTGAATAGTCGGATAATCCTGGGGAACACGTATTATCATGGCAAATGATGGTGCTGCGAAAACAATTATTAATAAGATAAATACACAGATAAACCCTCTCATTCCTACCCCCTTGATGTTTTTATTATAGAGTAATAATCACCAAATGTCAATGAATTAAAAAGATGACAAAAACAGGATTTTAATATTTGTTATTTATTGACACATAGATTTTTGGGTTCTGCTCGGGCGAGAAAATATATACCTACCAGAAGAAGCAAGATACCCATGAACTGCATTATTGTTATTGTTTCTCTTAAAACCAGATAGCCCAATAAAATTGCAAAAAATGGTGTAGCGAGTTCAAGTGCAGAGACTTGAGCGGCTTTGATCAACCTTATCCCTTCATAGTAAAGGATCGTGCCGATACCGATAGTGAACCCAAGCAATACTTGATAAATATTATGAATATTGAGATCGTGGAAGACAACACTATAGCTGATAAAAATGATACCGGCAAAAAGAAAACGATAAAAAGCAATGACCCCGGCATCGAGTGGTTTTAAATATTTCCGAGCGATTATCGCTGTCGTTGCCCAAACAATAGTTGCGGATAATACATAAATATCACCAAGCGTGCCAAAGCGCAAACCCAGTAAATTGCCAAATGTTTTTGTCGTCACCATAATACCAGCGATAATCATAAACATGATACCGAGATAATCAAATTTGGTAATCACATCTTGTTTAAGCACAAAATAGCCAAGCAGCACGACGAAGATAGGCTGCATGTGCCCGATAAGAACTGCATTGATAACGGGCACCCTTGTTAGAGCATAAATGTACATTAAATCAGCAAAAAGCGTAGCTGCAATAGAGAGAAATATCAATTTTGACAGGAACTGTCTTTTTACAATGATATATTTTGTTTTAAAAACGAGGACATAAACTGTGATAATAATAAAGGCAAAGACCGTACGCATGGCAAAAGTGTTCATGAAATCTGCACTCTGATATGACAATTTTGCCAGGATCGGTTCAATCGCCCACATTATGCTTGCCCCTAATACTGATATAGTACCGAGTACTTTGTTATCAAGTTTGTGAATCATATGTGTATTGTATATATTAAAAAACATATTTCAAGATAACTTGACACGATATTTCTACAGTATATAATGTGTTTATGGAACGCCGATATAAGGTTTTTTTGTATTTTCTATTTTTCATACCTGGTTTGCTGGTCAGCCGTACGCTTTTGGATTTCCACGGTGTTGAAGTTCCTGATAAAGATACGAGCTTTTATTCCTTCGAATTCACTTTATCAGGCAATGAAAGCCGAATGATCTTCAATTTTGACGGTGAGTTAGAAACCGGTGAGATCAATGTTTGGCTGGGCGGCGGCGGCTATGAAGTCATCGGAAACTACACGGATCAAGATACCTTCGCATATAAAAATATTATCTTTGGCCCGTTGAGCAATTCTGAACCGATCACTGTGAATGTACATACAACCAGAGCAGTCGGCGAATGGTCTATTCAGCTCACTGAATCATCTTCTAGAGGGATTCTGTTTTCACTTTTGGTTTCAGGCATCCTTATCATGGCCATCTGTCTTGTTTTACTGATTAAATGGAAAGTTAAGAGTGCGGAATCATTTATTTATCCACTGATAGGTGCTGCGGCCTGGTTTATCAGCATCATTATTAAATTTCTTTTTGCTTACTGGTTGAATGATCCTATACTGGGACTTATAAAATCATCATTTGGACAAACTGGATATCTATCTTTTGGCAGTATTTACATTGGTGCACTTACCGGAATTTTTGAAATAGGTATAGCTCTTATCTTTGTTTTGTTCATAAAAAAATTCTATGAGAATGCAGAAAGAGGTATTGGTTTCGGTCTTGGTGCTGGTACTATTGAAGCTATGCTTATAGGATTTTCCCAAGTCGGTGCTTTGATAATGGTCATTTCAGGATCTCCAGGGAGCAGTGATGTCGTAGCAGGCTATAGTAATATCGCGAGTAATACACCTTTATTATTCCTGGTAGCACCGGTTGAAAGATTAATCGCAATCCTTTGCCATACCAGTTCAAGAGCTCTAGTCGTTCTTGCAGTGGCCAGGAGAAAGCAAGTCTATTTCTGGATAGGATTTCTAATCATGACTGGGATCGACGCTATCGCCGGTTATGTACACTTAGCTGGCTATGTTAGCACGATATCGACCTGGTGGATAGAACTTTTCTTGTTACCATTTGCATTGCTAAGCATTTTCATAATAAAATGGTATTATAAAAACTGGCGAAAAAACTCCATCAACTCATCGCCCTAAGCAGATAGAATCTACGGACTGAAAGCAATTGAAAATTGGTGGGCATTTGAAACCTCATTGTATAAAAAAGAATAGCCTATTTGGTATTCCTCAACAGTCACAATAAGACCACTGCTCAATTGAATATCTGAAAAACTGCGGGAAAGCCGTTCATCATCGATTATATTATAGCCCATGAGATATCTCATTCCAAACAAGAGGCAGATACTTTCATGCGTATATGCGATGCCTGCACTAATCTCGAGGTCGGGTATCCCTGATTCCATTATGAACTCAAATTGCTGGAAAGAAAACTTTACTCCAGTCTTTGTTATCCATGGAATATTGGTGTTTTTTGAGAATTCTTTACCTAAATTATCAATTTTGGCTCCGATCGCTATATCACCAAATTCAATGTATGAACTAATACCTAAACAAGCACCATATAAGACTTCGGTATCTACCTTTTCTCCAAATGTCTTCAAAGAAATGCCAAAGGCTCCGATCCTTCTTCCCAAGACAAGACACATATCATATGGTGTAAATTCATCGGTCGATATACCGAATTGATCATACCCCTGGATTATGCCGTAATTTAGATAACTGACACCTATGACGTAGTTTTTAAAAGTTGCACCGATAGAAAAATGGCTGGTCGAAAATAACCATCGCGATAAAGTAAAATTGACCTGTGTTGAACCCGGTATTGCGGGATTATGAAATGCTGATAAACCTTCATCGATCATTAACACGGCGCTGCCTAAACCCTGCGACCTAACGCCTGGTGAGAGTTTCAAAAAATAACTGGAGTTTACCGATAATAGTAATAAGATAAGCGCTGTCATTGCTCAATCTGCGGTTATTCGACTACCGCCATTTTAGATCTATAATTGATAGTACTGTAACGTGTCTGGACCTTGACGTGAATAAAATAAACACCTACTGGCAGTGAACCACGCCTGAGCATAAACCCATTCGGATCCAATGTTGTACTTTCATATACTCTTTGACCTATGATGTTGGTTACTGTAATTCTCGCATTTTCAAAATCGTCAGCCCACGGGAATTCTATATATGCTATACTCTGCATTGGATTGGGCCAAATTTTCAGTATTCGCTCAGGGATCGTTTGTAGATTACCATCGTCAATATCAACGAATAACGGCAAATGATCTGAAGCATAATACAGTGCATCGGCGACATCAACCGGAACTACACTATTATAGCCGTTATTAATCGAAACATTAAAATGATTACCATCGTTACCGACTATATTGTACGAGTAATCAGTTATGAATAAACCAGCACTATCGATAAAATTAAAAGAACAGAGAACCATGTCGAAACGATCATCCATACCACCGCCAGCGCCACCATCGGCAAGTTGTTCAAACCTCGTTGATTGTGTGTGAATTTTAGCAAAACCGGAATTCTCATGCCATAAACCAGAAGCTTTCAAGGGATCGTATAAACGACCATTATTATTGGAAAAATCACCAGTAAGATATTGAAAGGCAGGTTCATCGCTATAATAAATATTGAAATCACCCACCGCCAAAAAATATGAACCCTGAGCAAATAGACTGAGATGTTCACGTAATGCAGTAGCTTCGTCCAGGCGGATCAATTCATTACCCGAACCTTGTGAGGATTTAAAATGGAGTGAGAACAAGTAAAATTCATACTGATTCCCGGAAAATCTCAGTCTATACTGAGCGATATCTCGGTTGACTGTGGAAAGATACTGGTCGTGCAGAAGCTGAACCACGTCTTTGTTATAAAAAATTGCGTTGTCAGTATCAGCGCCATCATGAAAAGTTGTGCTCTCGTAAATATCCCCCTGATAATTCATAACCGCATCAAGAAATAAATCCACCCCAGCCTGACTCTGCATTTCCTGGACAACGATCACATCTGGTTCTATATATGCGATTACAGTACGCAAATAATTAATCCTTTGCATACCCATTGCATCTGGGAAATTAAGAATATTATAAGTCGCGATACGAAAGGTATCACCGGCTAAACCATAAAACCAAAAAATCATGAATGCTGTAATAATTCTACATAGCAGTGAAATTAACGCATTATCGAGCTGTCGAAGTCTTTTTGTTTTCATTGCTTGGAAACGTCAGTGATTCTTCCCTCAATCGGTGCCTCGATCGGTGAATGTTTTTTCACATATTCGGCTATTATATTTCGCATATAATGGAAGGTGTCCTCGATGTCGGTTGCTTTCCTGAAAATTGCGTATTCTCCCCCACCTGCAGCAAGATATGAATTGGTAACTACTCGGTATACCTTGTTGCGATCAAGTTTTGCACCGTCTTCAGTAACGACATCGACTATTCTTTGACCGATGGGTTCTTTTGAATTGTATCTGAGCCTGATACCGGATATCTGAAAAATTGCATGGTGACCATTATAACCTATTTCAAATGCTTCCAGTAGAACCTCACCGGTCATATTCATGACCACGATCGTATTCGAAAGAGCGTCAACATTGTAGCAGTCACGGTAAGTGATCTCGCCTTTTGGCATATTAGCCCTGATACCGCCCGAATTATGTATTGCGATATCAGCTGTGAAGTATTCTCGCATAGCATCAGTTATCATATTCCCAATACCAGTTTCTTCAAAACCTGCACGAACTAGCCCTTCATTTGAATAACCTATTACTTCATCAAATCCGCGCTGTGTGATCTCTTCCCATTTGTTAACAATATGTAGCATCTGCGTATCACTTTCGATTTCTTCACTCAGCAGATCGATCAATCGACCTTCATAACCCGCTATCTTTTTGGTCTTTCGGTCAATAAAAAGGTCAAGAAAACCAATACTGCTGAGGTGGCTATAGGACTGGCAGATTATTGTATGATTGATTGAATCTTCATAAGGGGATTGCAAAGCAGAGGAACTGTGGGAACCGAATATTATATCGATACCTGGCACTGAACTCGCAATACGCTTATCATGTTTTAATCCGATACCGGTCAAAGCAAATATGAGATCGACATCCTCAGTTTGCAAGATGTCAACGTATTTGCGCGCCGTTGCCGACTCATCAAGAACATCATGATCCATGAATTTCGCCGGAGTCGTCATGCCCTCCATGTAATGGGTGAGAATGCTGAAAATACCGATCCTTATACCATTATGTTCAATAATCGTATAAGGTTTCAGGTAATCTACATTCTCTTGTGTTTTTTCATAGACAATATTGCTTCCCAAAAATTCAGCATCAACGGAGTTAACAAATTCCCGGAACACTTCAACACCCATATCATAGTCATGGTTGCCAGGTGCAACCACATTGTAACCACAATAATTGAAATATTCAGAAACTGCTTGACCTCTGGAAAATTCACCGATCGGGGACCCCATGAACATATCGCCGCTGTCAAAAATAAAAATTCCATAGCCAAGACTATCAGCTTCCATTCTCTTTGATTTTATAAAATATGCAGCAGCAGGGGCATTACCAACAGGTGGTGGGAAATACGGATTCATCCACCGAGCAGTACTCGGTGATAATCCACCTTCAATATCATTTGTATAAAGGAGATAGATGTGGTCAAAATTATTGTTTAAAAATAGAACTGAAAAAAGAAAGAATAAATGGAACAATTGAATTATAGTGTAAAGCTAAGAGATATCAGAAAAATACTGGAAGATTCATCTGTTTGAATATTCCCGAGATCCTCTAAACCGGTGAAATCATTGCTTGAATAATCACGTCTATTATAACTGTAGGCAATATCAAAATGCAATCTCTTTGTCTGATACCCTCCCCCAATTGACAAGACCGTTGTCCATACAGCACCCTGTGTATAATCAGGGAAAACACAAAATCCATATCGTATTGAATAATCCTGCACAATTATATGTTCAATCCCGATCTTGTAAATATTTATTGCACTCGGCCATACTTCACGACAGTATTCTCCATAGAATCTCGTTGGGATATGAGCAGCTGGTTGGTAAAAACAACCTATTGTATGGCTGGCTGGATAATTCAGCTCGATACTTGTTCCTTTACAATCGACGGTGTATTCGGTCAAGTATGAGTAAGCAAGAGCTAAATGTCTATCCGGTAAGATAATAATACCTGCCCTCGTGGCTTTACCTTCATAACAATCATTTTGTTGAATGACTGAACCAGGTTGATAGGGTTTAACAACCGTAATCAATGCATCCTTTTTACCTTGTATAAAATCTTCTCTGATGCCAATACTGAAGAACTTGTATGAAAAACTAAGCGCTGGAGCTAGAGAGTAGATCGAACCGGTATATTCATGGGTCTCTATTCTGAACAATTGAAAAAAGTCATCACGGTATTCATGTCGATAGTAATAATTGAAAACCCATAAAGGTAAGTATTGGAAACCGACTCGGAAACCCTTAATAGGGATTACTACTGAGCCGGCGGCTATGCCGATATTACTACCTGTACTATTGCCAATAGTCGAGATACCAATATTATTCCCGTATGAGTCATAAACCCTCAAACCACGGTGCTCGTTGGTTCGTGTATAGGAAGGTGTTATCGATCCTGATATCCGGTCAATGAAACCAAAAGAAGCAGGGTTTTTCCCAGAGTTTATCACTGAAGATATACCACCCAAACTAAGTGACCGGGCATCCGTATAAAAAAGTCGGTCCCCCAGATTATTCACACCAGGCAAGGTTAGAAATAAAACCAATAAGATGGGCATTAAATAAGCTTTCAGAACATAAAACTAAGATTTATGGCACAAAAACCGCTGCAGCGATAACCGTTGTCCATAATCCGTGCTTATCGCCGATTGCAGTTTGGGTCATATCCATTGTTCTTACGATTTCTGTTGAGATTTTCCAAATTTCCTTTCTCTCGTCATAACTCGTATCTGGATTAAAAGGTACGTCGAGAGTAGTGGCTAACATCTGCGCAGCTAAATCCTCGGCTTTATCTGCGGCTTTTGACTCAGTTTCACCATACGAGTGATATTCAGAAAGATAGCCGTATACCGAGCGATCTCTAGGTATTGCTACACCTATGGAAGCAGCTATTAGCCGATGTGGTTCATTAGTACAGGAGTCTGCCATGACCATATAGGTTATTTCACCAGGAGATAGGAGTTCTATACCTCTACTCTTCGATATTATCTTCGCCTGAGGCGGTAAAATACTCGATACCCGCACAATATTCAAATGTGCTATACCAGCATCACGCAGTGCAGCCTCGAAGCTTGTCAATTTTTGTTTATGTTTTCCTACGCCTTTAGTGAGAAAAAGATTTTTCGGTACCATCGCAACCATCCTTTATGGAGCAGACCAGAGTCGAACTGGCGACCTTCTCGCTGCGAACGAGACGCTCTCCCAACTGAGCTACTGCCCCAATTGCGCATTATACAAAAAAACAATGGTAAGTCAATAAGATTATCATTTTTTGCCCAACTCGATATCGATGATTGAAAGGATCTCTGATACAGTGTCATCAAGATCACGGTTTTCAATAATATATTTATAATCCTCTTTATATTTCAATTCTTCAAATGCCTTAGCCAGACGGTTCTTAATGACTTCGTTCTTTTCCGTGTTACGTTTAATCAATCGCTGTTCTAATTCCGTGAAGTCAGGTGGAACAATAAAGAAATATAACCCATTTGGGTATGAATCCATGAGTACCCGAGCACCCTGTACATCGATATCCATCAGTACATGGTACCCATTGGATAAGGTGTCTTCAAGGTTTTTCTTTAGTGTCCCGTAGAGATTTCCGTGTACACGCGCGTATTCAATAAAGAAGTCTTTTTCTATCCAATCCTTAAATTCAGACTCGCTAATGAAAATATACTCACGATTATTCTCCTCTCCCTCCCTCATTGGTCTGGAGGTTGCTGATATAGAATACTGAATATCGGGTCGCGCATTGAGTATTTTCCGACAAATACTCGTCTTACCCACTCCAGAGGGTCCGGACAGGACGATCAATTTACCTCGATTCTTCATTTTATTCAATGTTCTGCACCTGTTCCCGTATCTTCTCAACCTCTTCTTTTATTTGGACGACTGACTTACTTATCTCAAGGAAATTGGCCTTGACACTACAGGTATTAGCTTCACGTTGGATCTCTTGAAGCAGAAAGTTCAATTTTCTACCACAGTGTTTATCGTTATCTAAAGCTTCCTTAAAAAGAACGAGATGGCTTGACAAGCGCTTACATTCCTCGTTTACGTCTGTTCGGTCAATAGTGTATAGTAGCTCTTGATAAAATCTATCTTCGTTCAATTCCTTGTCAAATTTTTTCCCGATTTCTTCAAGATGACTTTTATAGTCACGGTTCCTTTCGGGGATCAACTTCTCAACAAGCTGTATATTTTTTTCAATTATGCATATTGATTTTCGGATATCCCTTTCAATATTTTTTCCCTCTCTTTTTTTCATCTCAAGAAAGGATTTCAGAGCTTTGCTAAGGATGGGCTTTAATGCATCAAAGATATCTCGTGAATCTGCCACGGGCTGACTGAATTTGACCAGGCCCTGCACCGATAAAAGTGTATTAATATCCAATTTTCCGTTGATTTTATGTTCTTTTTCGAGCTTATCAACGATCGCCATATACGCTCGGAGTAACGATTCATCTAATTCAACTTTTGTGTCCAGAATTTCGCGGTCCTGTTGAATAAACACAACAATGTGTCCGCGTGTTACTTTTTTCTGAATACACCTTCTTATTTCATCCTCAAAAGGCAGCAAAGTACTAGGGCACTTCACTGAAATCTCCAGAAATCTATGATTATATGATTTTATCTCGACGTCAAACTTGATCAGGGGTTTTCTTATTATACCGCTCGCACGACCCATACCAGTCATACTATAAGGCATCTACACCTCCATAATTATTGTAACTGGTCCATCATTTTTTAAAGAAATATTCATACGTTCTCCAAATATTCCGGTGCGTGTTAGAATACCGATATTATTGAGTGATTCAATAAAATTTTCGTAGAGCTGTTTTGCTCTTTTAGGTTCTTCAGCATCCGTAAAAGAGGGTCTTCGACCGCGCGATGTATCTGCCAAGAGAGTAAATTGAGAAGCAACAAGCGCTGATCCTCTAATGTCAATAAGCGAAAGACTGAATTTACCCTCAGTATCCTCGAAAATCCTCAAATTTGCACACTTTTCCGCTAACTCATCTGCATTTGACAACGTATCCCCCTTGCGCACACCCAGTAGTATCATTAATCCATTACCTATTTCTGCCACAACCTTGTCGCCAACTTCGATCTTTGCATTTGAGACCCTTTGGATAACTGCCTTCAATAAGACCTCCCGAAAAAACCAGATGCTAGATTCGAGATGATAGATATTAGTGAAAGGAAAAAATAACCAAAACTAGCATCTAGAATCTAATATCTAGTATCTGTCTTCCAAAGCGGGGAACGGGATTTGAACCCGCAACCAACGGCTTGGAAAGCCGTGACTCTACCATTGAGCTACCCCCGCGTGAAGTTATTATATGAAATCAATAAGAAAAGTCAATGCGCTTATTAGCTAAACCTGTTTTGTGTTGACATAAAGGTGAAATTGTATAGACTTGAAAAAAGGAGGTTTCGTATGTCAATTTTACTCATATTATCATTAATAGCTCAGTGTGGTTCTGGAGTTTGCACCAGTAACCCAGGCATCACGATCAGCACACCAGCACTATCAGTAACAGGGCAGGGTAGCGCAGTCCTTGGCGTTCAGGCAACTGAGTACAAAATCATCCTGTATGCAGATGCTTATGCGTCAGAAGAAAACAAAGCTCTTGATACCTCAGAAAAAATACGAGAAGAAATCATAGATGCAACAAAGAAAATAGGTGGAAAGAAAAAGGATGTCGTTCTAACTAGCCGTAATACAATGGAACCTATTGAGGGTGATCCCTATTATCGAGTCGAACAGGATATTCAAATCTCGTTGAAAGATGTAAAAGATATAAACAAAATCAAGGAAACGTATCTACTTATAGATGGAGTACAGGTCGGATCATGTACACCAGTGATTAGCCGGACCGCAAACTACAATCCAGCGATAAAAAAAGCAAGAGCCAATGCATTGAAAAACGCAAAAGAAGAAGCACAGGCATTAGCAGCTGATATGGAAGTTATGCTTGGTGAACCGATCTTCATTTCTGAGAATATTACTTACCCCACCTATGCTGGATACGAAACAAGCGAAGAAGCTGAAATAATCGTATCAGTAGTGATTTACTATGCAATGACATATAAGAAATAATTTGATCGTTCTATTCGTTAGCTGACTTGACTTTTTTAGCAGTAGAGAAGAACACAATGGCTCATTTCTTTAATTACTCAATAACATAGTGACTTAATGACTAGATCTTGTATTAGGAGAAGGTCAAATGCTGGAAAAAATATTTAAACTCAAAACAAACAACACTACTGTCAGCCAGGAAATGATCGGCGGTACAACAACGTTTATGACAATGGCATACATCATATTCGTCCAGCCAGCCGTATTATCAGCAGCCGGCATGGATTTCGGCGCGGTCATGATCGCAACCTGCCTTTCCAGTGCTGTAGCAACTTTTCTAATGGCTTTCTTGGCAAACTATCCGATCGCTTTAGCCCCGGCAATGGGACACAACTTCTTCTTTGTTTATACAATCTGTCTTGCCATGGGTGTGCCCTGGCAAACAGCGCTCGGTGCAAATTTCATTTCTGGAGCGGCTTTTATAATCCTTGCTATTTTTGGATTACGTGAAATGCTCATTAATGCCATACCCAACTCACTAAAACAAGCGATTGCCGTGGGTATAGGTCTATTCATCGCCTTAATAGGCTTCCAGTGGGCAGGTATCGTCGTATATAAACCCGGTACGATCTTGGGCTTTGGGGATCTACACAGCCCACCAGTGCTTCTGGCTATATTCGGACTTTTATTCATTACCGCACTTTATACATACAAGATCAAAGGAGCTATCGCCATCGGCATCATCGTTACTGCTTTAATCGGTATCCCATTTGGCATTGTGAAATACCAGGGTATTATCAGTACACCACCATCAGTTGCACCAACATTCTTTAAACTGAATATTGGAGCAGCTTTTACACTTTCCCTGTTGCCGACGATATTTATACTTTTTTTTCTCGACCTTTTTGATACCGTAGGTACCCTTATCGGCGTCAGTGAGCAAGCTGGATTTGTAAAAGACGGTAAATTACCTCGGGCGAGGAGAGCTTTATTATCCGATGCTATAGGTACGCTTTTTGGTACGATCATGGGGACCTCGACCGTCACCAGTTATATTGAAAGCTCGACTGGTGTAGCAAGCGGAGCACGCACCGGCCTTGCTAATCTATTAACGGGCATCCTCTTTCTTATTGCCTTGTTTTTTTACCCCTTAGTAAAAATGATCGGGGGTGGTTATGCTATTGAAGGTGGTGTTCTCTACCCGGTCACTGCTCCAGCATTGATAATCGTTGGAACCTTGATGATGTCAGGCGTATCGAGGATAAAATGGGATGATCTTACTGAGGCAATACCTGCTTTCTTAACGATCGTAATCATGCCCTATGCTTATTCAATTACAGAAGGTATCGCAGTTGGTTTTATTTTCTATGCTTTGCTTAAAACAATCACTGGGAAAATCAAAGAAGTCCACCCTATTCTGATTATTTTCACTATTCTCTTTATATTACGGTACATTTTTCTTATGTAGATCACTCCTTATCTGTTTTGTAACCTGCTATTTCCCCGCTTATTGACTATTAACGTTTTATGAGTATAATTACCAAAGGAGAAAAACTATGGAAGAGAATAAACAGCAAATTAAATTAGAGCTTGGTGCTGAACAATCAGAAGGAATTTATGCTAATGGCATTGCCATAAACTTTACGCCATCGGAATTTATATTCGATTTCGTGCGCTTTTTACCCGGTGCTCAAAAAGCCAAGGTTTTTGCTAGGATAATCATGACTCCACAAAATGCTAATCTCCTGAAAGAGGTTGTAGTGCAACATATAGATAAATACGAGGACAAATTTGGTAAGATCAAAATCTTCGGTAAAACAGCAAAAGAAATCGGTTTTAAGTAAAACAATAGATTTCTTCGTCCATTCACAATATCACGCATATTTAGTAGGTGGATATGTCCGAGATACAACCCTCGGTATAGAACCATTAGATATAGACATAGTCGTTGAAGACGATGCGATAAAAGTTGCTCGACAACTGAATACCAAACTTAAAGGTAAACTCACTGTGCATAATGAATTTGGCACTGCTTCTATCAACACAAAACAAACAAGGGTCGATCTGGCTAGTGCCAGAGTGGAACGGTATCCCTCCCCCGCAAAATTACCACATGTTTATCCCTCAACGATCAATGAAGACCTGAATCGTCGGGATTTTCGGATGAACGCAATCGCTATGTCTATTTCAAATAAGAATTTTGGAGAGATTTTTGATCCTTTTGAGGGGCTCGATGACATTAAAAAGGGTATGATAAGAGTCCTTCATAAGGGTAGTTTCACTGATGACCCAACACGCATATTCCGTGCCTTGAGATATAAAAACAGATTCGGTTTCAAAATCGGTAAAAAAACAAAATCTTTAATGACTGAAGCCATCGATAAAAAAATGATCCAGCTTTTAAGTAGTCAAAGGATTCTCGATGAACTAAAGATTATTTTTGAGGAAGAACAATATTTTCTAACAATCAAGGACATCTCAGACCTGACCTCAATGAAAATAAGGAAAAAGGACCTAGAATTATTACCAGTTCTCGGAGATAATCGTATATATTATTACTTATCCAAAGTGAAATCTATTAAATTCCCGTTATCAAATACGGAAAGATCATTAGTCAAGGATTTTCAAAATCTCAATAATACGCTCATGAGGATTGATAAAGCATCTAAAAAAAGCACGATATTTTCCATTCTCTCCCCTATTTCTGATGGAGTTATCGATGTAATCCCCGCCGTACTGCCCAGACTAAAACAAAAAGTGAGGATATTCCGACAACTCAAGAAAATCAAGCGTTTCATAAATGGAAATGATTTGAAAAAGTCGGGTTTTAAACCGGAAAGAAAATTTAAAAGCATGCTAAGGAAGTTACGTGATTGGCAATTTGATAAAAAAATCAAGAATAGAAAAGAAGCCCTTAAGTACATAAGAAATACTAAAAAATAATGAATATCATTGTTTCTTATTTGCTCTTTTTACCACCGATTCTATTTGCCCTCACCATACACGAATACTCTCATGGATATGCAGCACTGCACATGGGTGATCCAACTGCAAAATTTGCCGGGCGTCTTACTCTCAATCCAATAAAGCATATCGATATACTCGGTTTGTTGGCGTTTATTATTTTCCGATTTGGCTGGGCAAAACCAGTGCCAATAAATTCCAGTAATTTTACCAATCTAAAAAAAGGAATTATATATACTTCACTGGCAGGTCCACTATCGAATTTCTTGATCGCTATACCTTTTGGTCTGATAACCAGAGTCGTCCCGACTGATGTTAATTACCTATTACCCATTCGTATAATGCTTGAAGGCTTTGTTTTATTCAATCTTATATTTTGTGTCTTCAATCTCATACCCATCCCCCCGCTCGATGGTTCACATGTTCTCTTTGCTTTCTTGCCGCCTAAATACCGATACATCGAACTTTGGCTTATGCGTTATGGTTTCTTTGTGCTGATCGGGCTTATTATGTTCGATAGGGTCACCGGAATACCCGTTCTCTGGGGATGGATCGGACCATTCACGGCCTTTTTCAGCAGACTTTTTGCTGGAAATATGATTATTCTATAATGCACTATAACCACTTTAATAAACTAATAATTTGTCGGGATCCACAGGAGAAGAAATGAACAGATTTTTAAAGTTACTGCTGGCGATCATTGGTGTAATCATCGTCATTTTGATTACTGGTTATTTCATAATAAAGAGTTACCTTACGCCCCAAACAGTAAGCGGCATCGCTGAGAAGGTTCTAACCGAAGCTATCCAATATCCAGTTGAAATAGGTCGCGTTGGTTTGCGCTTTGGTTTCAAAGTTGGTATCACAATAGATAGTGTAAAAATAGCGAATGTTAAAGGTTTCAGCCGAGAGCCTATGATCGAAATAGACAAAACGACCCTGAATCTTAAAATCCTACCATTATTGGGACGCCGTATCGTCATAGGCGGTTTGGATCTTAAAGGTATAAAGGTGCGGGTTGAAAGAAATAATCTTAAAAAAACGAATTTCGCTGCGGTTATACCAAAAGAAGCCAAAGGCTCGAGTTGGGCATTATCGCTCTCTTCGATCACTATTTCCAGAGGTGATGTGTACTATCTTGATGAGGTTACGAAAACAGAAATGAGATTGAAGGATATCAGTCAGGATATCAAATTCAGAGGACACAAAGTATCGACATCCGGGAAAAGCACTGTATATATATTGAAAAATAAGATACTGCCTGAGATGATAGTAGAGGTCGTAAATGACATCACCTATGACACATTGAAAAAAGATATTGAAGTAAAAAAGATAACTGCCTTTTATGACCCGATCGAGTTGATAATCAATGGTGATATAAGCAAAATGGAGAACCTTGATATTGACGCGAAACTCAGGGTCAATGATATGTCAAAACTCCCGCCATTAATTCCGGCAGGTTCACGACCTGAAAAACTCAGTGGTGCCTTAATAGCCACCTGTTCTGTTACCGGGAAAATTAACAAAATTAAGCTTGCTGGTAATAGTGAATTCAAGAATGTTTCGTTTATGCCAAAAAACTTGAGCCGAGGTTTTACAAAAATTCACGGTTCACTTTCATTTAGTGATAAAGCAATCAAGGATATTGAATTACAAGGGGTTTTCGGAAAAGCAAAACTACAACTCACCGGTGCAGTCAATAACATTAGTAGTCCATTATTCAATCTAAATGCCAAAGCAACTGGAGATCTCCAAGATTTAGAGATGCTCACAAGTGATATGAAAGGCGTTCAACTTAGAGGTCCGCTTGTGATAGACCTTACAATAAAAGGTAGCACCAAAAATCCGTCATACTCTGGGGATTACAGTATAAAGAACGGTTTTATAAATGGTATTGGTGTGGCAAAACCGATAAGCGATTTTATCATTCAGGGCAAATTTGAGAACAATGCCGCAAAGATCAATAAATGTGGTGGTAGCATTGGAAATTCCGATTTTTCTTTAACCGGTAACATTACCAATTTTACTAAACCGGTTATTGAGATCAAGAACTCTTCACATTTCATCGATCTCGATGAAATTATTCCAAAACCGGATAAAAGCAAACCAGAAACCGGAAAGGCTGCGCCGATAACACTTCGTGGTAGCACGAAAATAGACCGGTTCACTGGTGCGGACATGGAGTTCAAGAATATCAATACCAATTTCACTTTTGAAAACGCTATAATCGACCTGAAGAATTGTACCGCCGATGCCTTCGACGGTAAAGTCCAGTTCGATCTTTACTATAATGCTAACAATCCCGAACCCTATCGTATAAATACACGCATGACTTCAATTTCGACCAAAAAAGTCCTGAAGCGTTTCTTGAACTTTGAGAATCTGGAAGGTGCATTGAGCGGTATAAGTAACTTCCAGGGACGCGGCTTTACCAAAAATGATGTTCTCACTAATCTTAGTTCAGCAGGTAATATCAAAATAACAAAAGGTGTTTTTAAGAACTTCCAGTTCTTTACCAAGTTACTTACCTGGCTTGGCATAAAAAATTACGAGGTAGTTGATTTTGATGATTTCGTAGTGGATTTCAATATCGATAAAGGTAAAACAAAAGTAAAAGATTGGGCGTTATCATCTAAGACAGGTGATTTCCTTTTGAACGGTACAATAGGGCTGAATGGAAGTGTGAATCTGAATATCGCAACGACACTTTCAAAAAAGTACTCAGATATCGTAAAAAAATATCACGGTGATTGGATATTCCCTATTGATAGTAAAGGAAAAGCAACTATTGACCTTATCGTCACTGGTAGTTTCACTTCACCCAAGTTCAGTCTTGATAAAAATAAAATTAAACAGCGTATAAAAGGCAAAGTAAAGAACGAATTCGAGAAGAAAAAGAAAGAATGGGAAACGAAAATCAAAAACCTGTTGAATAAATAGCAACAGTTCAGCTATGCCAGAACTCCCCGAAGTTGAAACCATTAAAAGAGAGCTCAAACCAAGATTAATCCATAAAAAAATCAAAAAATGCACGGTCTTACGTAACGACATCATTGCCTATCCTGATCCAAAAGAATTCTGCAAATCAATAACTAACGAAAGCATTATCGATGTATCACGAAAAGCTAAATATCTCTTTCTCGAACTTACCAATGACAAAAAAATCATATTCCATCTCAGGTTGTCGGGCACAATTTCCTTAAGAAAGGCCCGTGTAAAACCTGAGCGTTTTACCAGAGTAATAATAAGCATCAATGGTCATCAGTTATTTTTTAATGAACCGAGAGCGCTGGGCAGGATATACCTGGTAAAGGGAAATAGAAAACTACCGATGTTGAAAGGGTTATACAACCTGGGAATTGAACCGACCGCTGATAGTTTTAATTTTTCATATATGAACGGTAAACTAAAGGGAAGAAAAGCAAAAATCAAGTCATTGCTGCTTGATCAGAGTATTTGTGCCGGGGTCGGTAATATATACTCAGATGAAGCATTATTCAAAGCAGGCGTAAGACCTTTGCGCCGTGCGTACCGTATGACAATCAAAGAAACAGCCAGGCTTGTGAAAGCTCTTAAAGATGTAATTAGAAAGGGTATAGATAATTACGGAACATCAGTAGCTGATTACCATCGGACTGATGGAAAGGACGGAAGTTTTCAGAACTTCTTAAATGTTTATGGTAAAGAAAACGAACCATGTAATGTATGTGGGACAAAAATTGTTTTAAAAAAACTCGGCAACCGTAGTACTAGGTATTGCCCGAAGTGTCAGAAGTGAAAAGACAGTAAGCACTAAGAACTAGGCACTAAGCAGAAAATCAGAGATTAAACCCGTATTCGTCCCGATTCTCGCGGATCCTCGTCCTTCAGACGGGATAATTCGTTTTTCGTGCTCGTGATATTGAATCATAACGAATACGATTTATCTCGATTTTTCATATTAAGAAACAATATCAGTAAATCCCGCAATTCTATTTATAGTATTATAATACGAAGCGGGATAAATCAAGGATCCCACTTTGTGGGACGAGATACGAATACGATTAGCATTTTGCTATTCATTGACAGAAAAGAAATATTGAATATAGTTATGCTATGGATGAATTTCCAGGTAAATATGAGCCCCACGGTATTGAGGACCATTGGTATAAATTCTGGTTGAGTGAACATCTTTTTACGCCTGACAATCGATCTAAAAAGCCCCCATATACGATTATGATCCCCTTGCCCAATGTTACCGGACGACTCACACTCGGTCATGCTCTGAATAACTCGATTCAGGATATACTTATCAGATACAGCAGATTGACCGGACATGAAACACTATGGATGGTCGGCATGGATCATGCTGGTATTGCTACTCAGGTCGTTGTCGAGGAGAAATTACGAAAAGAAGGGATTAAAAAAGAGAATTTGGGACGCGAAAAATTTGTAAAAGAAGTATGGAAGTGGAAAGAGGAATATGCTACAACGATCCGAAAACAGCTAAAAAAAATGGGCTTTGCGCTGGATTGGTCACGCGAACAGTTCACTTTATCTGAAGAGTATTCGAAGAGAGTAATTAAGGTTTTTGTTGACCTTTATAATAAGGGTCTTATCTACCGTGGTGAATACATAATAAACTGGTGTCCTCGCTGTTTATCGGCTTTGTCTGATGAACAGGTTGAAACTGAAGAAGAACCAGGTAAACTCTACTATATCAAATACCCAATAGTTGGGACCGAAAATTTCATAACAGTAGCAACAACAAGACCTGAAACAATGCTCGGTGATACGGCAATATGTGTAAACCCTGATGACATCCGATATAGAAAACTCATCGGCGGTACTGCTTTGTTACCGATCATGAACCGGGCCATTCCGATAATCAGTGATGATTATGTCGATCCTGAATTCGGCACAGGTGCATTAAAAGTCACCCCAGCTCATGATCCGTTTGACTTTACCCTGGCTAAAAAGCACAACCTTGAATTTATCAATATAATGAATCCTGACGCAACACTCAATGAAAATACGAATGAATATGGTACAATGGATCGTTATAAAGCACGCACTCAGATCATAGCTACATTAGAAAAGATGGGTTTACTCGAAAGAACTGAGGATCATGAGCTGCCACTCGCCAAATGCGAACGATGCCATACGGCTATTGAACCTCGTATAAGTAAACAATGGTTCGTCCGTATGAAACCACTAGCCAAACCGGCATTGGATGTTGTGCTTAAGAAAACCGTAAGATTGTATCCAAAGAGATGGATAAATTTGTATAATCACTGGCTGGAAAATGTCCGCGACTGGTGCATTTCCAGGCAGCTTTGGTGGGGGCATAGAATACCTGTATACTACTGTTCTCATTGTTTTGGTGACGAAAGTGTAAAAGACGGTCAAAGTCAGAAAAACGATAAGTCAAAAAAAATTAAAGGCATGTTTGTTTCAGCAAAAAAACCCGATAAGTGCCCGGATTGTAATGCAACAGATATTCATCAGGACAACGATGTGCTCGATACCTGGTTCAGTTCATGGCTCTGGCCATTTGCGACACTTGGATGGCCTGAACAAACAGATGATTTTGAAAAATACTATCCGACGCAGACACTAGTGACAGGCTGGGATATTATCTATCTCTGGGTTGCCAGGATGATCATGGCTGGCTTGGAATTTACAGGAAAAATCCCTTTCTCAAACGTCGTTTTTCACCCCATGATCAGGGATGATAAAGGCCGGAAGATGTCAAAGAGTCTTGGTAATTCACCAGACCCCATGGATTTAATCACTGAATATGGCGCTGATGCATTACGATACGGTTTACAGCTCATTACACCAAAAGAACAGGATGTTTTATATTCAGAAAAAGCGATCGATGTCGGTCGTAAATTCTGTAACAAGTTATGGAATGCAGCCCGGTTGGTCTGGATGAATCATAAAGATGATGATGAAAATGCACGCTCGCAGACATCAATATATGATGCATGGATAATCTCCGAGTTTAATTCACTTATCGAAAATACCAATAAACATTTTGCTAACTTCGAACTGAACGCCATAGCTCGTGAGCTCTACGACTTTGTGTGGCACACATTCTGCGATTGGTATCTCGAGATCATAAAGATATACCCTTCAAAGAATACTGCAAAATACTTAATGAAGCAACTGACTATAGTGCTGCACCCCTATATACCCTTTATCACGGAAGAAATCTATCATAAATTTAACTTTGCCAAGAAATCCATATTTTTAGAGAGCTGGCCTGTTGTTATGCCAGTAAAAATGGATATAAGAAATGTTCTTATGTTAAGGCGCCTGATCGAGGAAATCAGAAACATCCGTGGTCTCTTCAATATAAGTCCAAAAGAGAAACTTGAAGCTATAATAAATGGTAAACAAGGATTTAGAGATTTCACAGAGGAAAATATTACAATCTTAAAGGGGCTTGCCGGGCTTGAAAGCATTGTTTATGACATGGAACTTAAACAAGCAGCAGCAAGTGTTATCATGCCAGATATTGATTGCTACATCATGCTATCAGGTATCGATATAACGAAAGAGAAAAAAAGGTTAAACAATGAAATAGCCGCTCTTTCGAAAAGAATAGATGAAATAAAATACCGATTGAATAATCCGAATTATATTCGTAAGGCCAGTGATGAAGTCAAGCAGCGCGAACAAGAACGCCTCAAAGATTTTTTGAGGAAAAAAGAGGGTATTGTTAGAGCAATAGAAAAATTATGAAATACATCGGATGGATTGTAAGTATTATATTAGTAATCGGATCTTATGCAGCATATAGGACCCAATATGTCCCGATAAAAAGAGATATTAACAGACTTGAAAAAGAAATCGCCATGTGGGAAAATGTCCTCAAAGGTGAAAAAGGACTGACCGGTGATGGCAACCGTTTTCCATCAGATCGCTTTTTTCAAAATAATAAGCTCACTCCGTATGGAGAAGTGGAGATTATCCGTAGATTTGTATTGGACTATAAGAATCTTGAATTATATATATCAGCTCCACGAGCATTAGATCGCGCTGCTGATGTGATGCGTTTTCTCGATGAGCAAAGAATTGAATATAAAACTTTGCGATGTATCGTCGTTATTGATTCAGCTGAGCGTTTTGAATACAAGTTCATTAAGTAAGTGAAGTCTACTTCGATAAAAAATACGCGTCTTATTATGCTCATGCTTATTTGCTTTATTGCTTTTGCTGATAGCCTGGACAAAAAGAATCCAAGTTTAGCAATGCTGCTTTGTGTTATCCCGGGCGGTGGTCAATTTTATACTGAAAGATATGTGCCGGGCATTGTTATCGGCGCGAGTGAATTAGCGATTGGTTACTATGCTTATAAATATCACCAAAATGAAGAATACAGTAAACGAAATTCCATGTTATGGTGGGGTCTTTTTGTCTTCGGTTATTCACTCGCTGATGCTTATGTTGGTGCAAAGATGTATGGCTTTGATATTGAAGCTGATATTGATAAGGTAAGTATAAGCTATAAATTCCAATGGTAGTTATAAATGGTAATAATCTAACGATCAAAAAGCTTAAGAAGGTAGCTTTTTGCCAGGATGCTATGGGAGTCGCAAAATCCTCATGGGCAAAGGTAAATCGTAGTTCAGCGTTCGTTGCAGAACAAATATCGAGTAATAAAACTATTTATGGCTTCAATACCGGATTTGGGGCTCTTGCTCAGGTCCGTATTGACCCTGAAGATCTAAAAGAATTACAACACAATATTCTTCTCAGTCATAATGCCGGGGTTGGTCCGCAATTTGCATCTCCATTTGTACGGGCAGCAATAGCACTCCGTATAAACACTTTGATAAGAGGTTATTCTGGCGTTACCGAACGGTTGGTCAGAACACTACTGGCTATATTGAAAAATGATGTCGTACCGATCGTGCCACAAAAGGGTTCGGTCGGTGCATCAGGCGATCTTGCACCTATGGCTGCGATTGGCCTCTCCTTAATCGGAAAAGGTGAAGTTTTATATAGACAAGAGCGAATGAGTGCAAAAAGAGCATTAAAAAGTATCGGTTTACAGCCGCTCAAGCTCAAACCAAAAGAAGGCTTATCCTTGATCAATGGTACTCAGTTCTCTACTGCTATCGCAGCTTTAGTAAATCATTTTACCGACCATTTGTGCAATATTGCAGACACACATGGTGCTTTGACCCTTGATGCACTAAGAGGTAGTAATAAACCATTTGATCCGAAGATTTTTGAGCTGCGCCCGCATCCTGGTGCTGTAGTATCAGCACGAAATATTAGAAACTTGCTTATGGGTAGTAAAATATTAAAATCACATCGCAAATGTGCTACGGTTCAGGACCCTTATTCACTGCGCTGTATGGCACAGGTTCATGGGGCAGTTCGTGATATCTGTCATAATACGCGGAAAACTATCGAGATCGAGATGAATTCAGTTACTGATAATCCACTTGTCTTTGCGGAAAATAAAACTATACTGAGCAGTGGCAATTTCCATGCCGAGCCAATAGCGTTTGCACTTGATACAATGTCCATCGGTCTTGCCGAACTCGCTTCCATCTCTGAACGGAGGATTTTCAGATTGCTCGATAGCAGACTCTCTGGCTTAAACTCATTTTTATCAATAAATCCCGGTTTGAATTCTGGATTTATGATGGCTCAGGTTACAGCTGCTTCATTAGTTGCTCAAAATAAAATACTATCGCATCCAGCATCAGTTGACTCCATTCCAACCTCAGCTAACCAAGAAGATCATGTAAGTATGTCTATGAATGCTGGACTTAAAGCAATGGAAATAGTGAATAATACCAAATACGTTCTGGCCATAGAAGCGCTCTGTGCGTGTCAAGCTCTTGATCTATTAAAGCCTTTAAAAACCTCCAAAGCCCTGGAAAAAATTAAAAAAATAATCAGAAAACATGTTAGGTTCATGGAGAAAGACCAGTCTTTATCCGAGCATATTGAAAAATTGCATGACTACATCAGTAAGCAGTTAATGCTATAATATCATCTTTCTCAGGTATCTCCCGCCCACTAGATATGACTGTCAATAAAAATGATGTCTCGATCAATGTTTAGGACTACCCCTAACCTGTTCAATGGCTCTTAATAACTCAACGACTACATTAGCATGGAGTTGGTCTTTGGTGAGATTGTACATAGTCATTATGTGACCTATATCGCTGGAAACATACATTGACGGAAGCTTGTTCAGGGTCAAGGTCATTATGTCACGGTAGCAGAGATCACATCTACATAAATCTTTATCATCCTCATACAGCTTATCCAATTCTTGCCTTACTATTTTCTCGATATAATTTTCACAGTTAGGCTGCTTCATTTTAACCTGCCTTTCTCTATTAATTCAAGAAACTGTTGCTCTGAAACGATTGAAATACCGATTTTTTTGGCTTTCCTGTATTTTGACCCTGGATTTGCGCCAAAAACAAGATAATCAGTTTTCTTGGACACGGATGAGCCAGGGTGTCCGCCTAACCTGCGAACTAGGTTCTGAGCTTGTATCCGTGTCATTTTCTTAAATTCACCTGTAAAAATAAATACCTTACCCTTTAAAAACTGAGTTTCAGCATCTGGTCTCTTTGCAGTAAAACTAATACCTAATTCTCCTAACGCTCTTATCACTGAAACATTCTTTTTATTTTTAAAGTAATTTATTATGCTTTGTGCTATAATTTCCCCAATACCATCTAATTTCACATAAACTTCAGCTTTTGCATTAATCATTGAATCTATGTCGGTGAATTCCTGCACCAAAATATTGGCAGAATTAATACCGATATTCGGTATGCCAAGACCATACAGAACTTTGGCAAAAGAACGACCTTTGCTTTGCTCGATTGAACGAATCAAGTTTTTGGCAGATTTTTCTGCCATCCTCTCAAGACTCACAAGTGTATTGGCATCAAGGCGATAAATATCATCGAATTTTTTAACGAGGTTTAAATCAACGAGCTGATCGACCAGTTTTATGCCAAATCCTTCAATATCCATTGCCTGGCGTGATACAAAGTGAAAAACAGCTGCCTTTATCTGAGCTGGACAGGCTTTATTAATACAACGCCAGTCGGCTTCTCCTGGCAGTCTAATGATCCTTTCCTTACAAATAGGGCACGAGTTCGGAAATCTGAATATCTTTTGCTTGTTCGTACGGCGTTCACGCACCACAGCTACGATTTTCGGAATAACCTCCCCTCCTTTCTCAACTATGACATAATCATTGAATCTAATATCCTTTCTCTTTATCTCATCTTCATTATGCAAAGTGGCGCGGGAAATAGTTGATCCTGACAGAAAAGTGGGTTGAAGAACAGCAACCGGGGTTATCCTACCAGTCCTACCCACCTGAAGACTTATATCAAGTAATCTGGTAATAACCTGACGTGCAGGATATTTATAGGCAATCGCCCAACGAGGGCTTTTTATTGTATGCCCCAGTATTTCGCGTTGTTTGAAATCATCGATTTTTATAACTACTCCATCAACTTCATATTCCAACGTATCTCTTTTTTCAACCCATTCATCAATACATGCCAGTACTTGTTCAATATCAGCACATAGCTTTAAATAAGGGATGATTTTAAAACCACTGTCACCAAGGACTTTAAGCGTTTTATAATGTGAGCTGAAATTAGGTCCAGGACAAGACGGTATCGTGTGCATGAATATATCAAGCCCTCTTTTAGCTACGGTTTGTGCACTAAGCAATTTCAGCGTTCCAGCAGCAGCATTGCGCGGATTGGCAAATAATGGAGCACCCGATTCTTCTCGTTCTTTGTTAAGTTTTTTAAAAGAAGATAAGGGAAGGTAAACTTCACCCCGTACTTCGATGTTTTTCAACAATATATCTTCAGACATCATATGCAGCGGTACTGCTCTTATTGTTCTGATATTTTGTGTAATATCATCGCCATAGATTCCGTCACCCCTTGTCGACCCGAGTATTAACCGCCCATTTTCAAAGACCAGAGCTACTGCAACTCCATCGACCTTGAGTGTTACCTCATATTTGACACCTTCTTTGAGGACTTTTCTTATTCGTTTATCGAATTCCCTTACTTCATTCTCTGAGTACGTGTTATCGAGGCTCAGCATTTTTATTTTATGTTCAACGGTATTGAATTTCTTGAGTGGCTCACCACCAATCCGTTGTGTTGGGGAATCCGGCGTTATGAGCTCTGGATAGGTTTCTTCTAAATCTTTGAGCTTCTTGTATAATTCATCGTATTCGTAGTCAGTTACCATCGGGCGGTTTAGAACGTAATAATAATAATTACAGCTATTGATCGTAACCCTTAGCCGAGCAATTTCTTTTTTCGCCTGGGCTACAGTCATGGTAAATTATATATAAAAAACAATATGAGTCAACAAAAGCAAGAATTACAAAATGCTTGAATATTGACATTTTTTGAGTTTTGTATAGAATTTGTTATGCTAAGACAGGTGGACTTCCTTGTTGTTGGGTCAGGGATTGCTGGCTTGACCTTTGCCACCAAGGTTACAAAATACGGTCGAGTACTCATTCTTACAAAAAAGAACAAAGCAGATTCGAATACAAACTACGCACAGGGAGGGATTGCAGCAGTTTTCGATGACCTGGATTCGTTTGAAAGTCATATCAATGATACGTTGAAAACAGGTGAAGGTATTGCTCATCAAGACGCGGTAAGACTTATGGTAGAAAATGGACCAAAATTAGTCCAGGAACTTCATGACAAAGGTTGCCGTTTTACGCTTAATGATAATGGTGTTTTTGACCTTGGCATGGAAGGTGGTCACAGCCAACGTCGTATCGTACACGCACAAGACTTCACCGGTTATGAGATCGAACGTGTACTTTTAGAAGAAGCAAAACGAAACAATATCATGATAAGCGAAAATGAAATTGCACTAGACCTTATCGTCATTGATGGTGAATGCAAAGGACTCTATTATTTTGATGCCATTAAACAAAAAATCGACTATATACTGGCAAATGCAATAGTACTCGCCACAGGTGGTATAGGTCAAATATATCTACATACTACAAATCCTCCGATCGCGACTGGCGACGGTATTGCTATGGCTTATCGTGCTGGTGCCAAAATTGCAAATATGGAGTTTGTACAATTCCATCCAACATCTGTCTATAACATAAAGATCGATGGTCGATCATTTTTGATATCAGAAGCGGTACGTGGAGAAGGAGGAATTCTTAAAACACGGGATGGTATTGCTTTTATGGAGAAATATGACCAAGCTGGGAATCTCGCTCCTCGTGATATCGTAGCCAGAGCTTGTGTTTCAGAGATACATGCGACAAATTCTAAGTATGTATTACTTGACATTTCACATGTTGATGCTGGATATCTTAAAAATAGATTTCCAACGATCTATGAAACATGTTTGAAATGGGGCATCGATATTACCCGTGAACCTATACCAGTGGTACCTGCTGCCCATTATATCTGCGGAGGGATATTGGTTAATACCTGGGCAGAATCGTCTATCAAGCGATTATTTGCACTTGGTGAATGCAGCTGTACTGGCGTACATGGTGCAAACCGATTAGCATCTAACTCACTGCTGGAGGCCCTCGTCTTTTCATCAAGAGCTTCGGAGAGGGTAAAGGATATCAAAAATATCAAAACAGTTAGGAACATCAGTGTAAAGAAAACTTCACTAACTACACCGGATCTCAAATTACATGTTAAAGAAATTATGGACCGGTATGTTGGTGTAATAAGGAATGTCGAAGGGTTAAAAAAAGCACATGATTCTATCATTAAGGTCTGTAATAAATATGATGATGCTATTCATTTAAGAAATGCCGAATCCAGGAATGTAGCCGATATTGCGATGTTAACAATCACCTCAGCTATTATGCGGACCGAATCTCGTGGACTCCACTATATCAAAGAATATCCTGAAAAAAAGGAGCAATTTCTACATGACTCGACAATTGAAAAAAAGTTGAGTAAACAAGGGAAGGAGAATGGAACAAGGAGAGATTGAAGTCTTATTGGAATTAGGGCAATCATATTTATTGAATAAGGAATATGACCAGGCGATCAAAAAATTCAGTGAAGCCCTAAAAATAAATCCACATGATCCTGAATTATATTACAATTTAGGATTAGCGTATGAAGGAGCGAAGCGACCATCAGACGCAGTAACGATGTATGAGAAAACATTGCAGCTTGATAGAACATTCAGCAATGCAGAGATACGCCTTGATAAACTCAATGAAAAACCAGTCGAGATTGAAAAGGAAACGATTGAAACTGAAGGGATTATACTTAAGAAAAAAAGGAAAATAGCTGCCTCCAAAAATAAGAAAACTACAAAACCAGACAAAAAAGTAAAGAAAAAAACCAGGGGGACAAAGAAAAAAGCTAAATAAAAGGATTTTATCTGAAGACAAAAGATGAAGTGCCCGCGTTGTGCTAGAAATATGAAGGAAACAAGAGGAACGCACCATAAGAAAAAGAAATGGAAATGTCCGTGTTGTGGTAAGACACGCTTCACCTGTCTAAATAGTAAACACAGAGAGATTTCGAAAAAAGTCAGAAACCACTGATTACAGTAAATATTCTGATAAATGTGATAGTGCTTATAGAAAAACCTTGACAAACCGAAATATTTAGCCATAATTTCAATGTATTATGGAAACATTTTATTCTATTCTCGAAGTCTCTAGTAATGCGACTCCGCATGAAATAAAAAGAAGTTATTTAAGATTAGCCCAAAAATATCATCCGGATAGATTTTTAGACCCCGAAGAGAAAAAGAAGGCTAATGATAAATTCTCAAAAATTACTGAAAGTTATCGTGTTCTGTCTGACGATAAACTTAAAGAGGTATACGATCATTCGCTTGAGAAGGGTTTAAAACCAAAAGACGAAGCTAAAGAGACACAAGCGAAGAACGCCTTTCGAAGAGCAATCGCATTCCTTAAGCAAAATGACCCATGGCGGGCGGTCAATTTGTTGCGGATTGCAAACCGCTACCACCAGGAACCAATGTATTTATCATACTTAGGCCTTGCTTTGGTGTATACGAAACAATACCAAAAAGAGGGTTTTGAAAAACTCCAGGCAGCGATCAAAGAAGTTATGTTCAACCCGATCCTTCATGTTAACCTTGGATTAGCACATGAATTTATGGGCGACCGATCAAAAGCTCTCCAGTCATATTCTGAGGCTCTTAACTGGGATAAAAATAATCGAACCGCGCAGAAAGGTATTGAAAGGTTACAGAAGAAAAGTAAAGGCTTTCTGTCAAAGTTGTTTGGTGGTGGGAGATGAAAAAAACCAATATCCTTCTTTGTTTAGAAAAATTTTGCCGTAATCTATCAATAGTTGTAAAATATGACAAGTTTTTTGGTCGAGGTGGATTTTGTAGACTAAGGGACCAATCTTATTTTATAATCAATGAACGACTTTCAAATGATGCCAAAGAACAACTCTTCGTCGATGGGCTTAATGGATATAACTTTGCCGCTTTGGAAATACCGCTACAATTAAAAGATATCCTGAATATACCAGATGAAAAACAATAGCAAACCAGTATGACTGGCTGAGTAATGTATATATTAATTATCATTATATTGATCGGTTTCTTTTTTTGGCTATGTAATCTTGGCATATTTCATTTGGGACGTGACTGGCCATTAATATTCATACTGCTAGGTTTTTATAGTTTATCGACTTTATTCAGTAAATCAAAAAGAAATAGAATTATAAGTGAGCTTGAAAAAGGTAAAATCAGTGTTGAACAAGCAGAGGAGCGTTTAAAGAAGACAAAAAAATAGATCGCTATGGTTCGTCTCTGATTTCACCAACTAATTCCTCAAGTAGATCTTCCAAAGTTACAATTCCTACCACGGTTCCCTGGCTGTTTCTAACAATAGCCATATGTTCACCTTTTTGCTTCATAGTAGTGAAAATCGTCATACAACGATCCTCTATATTAACAAAAAAAGGCTCTCTTAACACGATCTGCCCTTCATAGAAAAAATCCTTTATGTTAAAGACACCCACGATGTTGGATTTCTTATTCTGGTAAATCGGGATTCTTGTGAATATCCTTTTGTTTTTGCCAGTAAGTGTTTCCAACTCAGTACCTTTCCGGTAAGTAAAGGCCGTATCCAAAGGGATCATGATCTCACCAATTGTTCGTTTGGAGAAATTAAAGAGTCTTGATGCTAATTTTCTTGCCTCTTCCTCATATTCACTGATTGCATGAATTATATCCATCCTTTGTATTGAATCGGTTCCTGTTTTAATTCTCAACACATAAGCCAGACCTTTCGAGATAAAAGCGTATAAACTAACGATAGGGTAAGTGATTATTTCGTGATAAAATATCGGGGTTGCAAGATAGCTCATTATCCTACCCGGGTAAGAAAGGGCTATCGATTTTGGAACGAACAACCCAACCGTCAGGGTAAAAAGCGATAGTATGATAGTTGAGATAATCGCTCCATTGTCACCGAATTGATCGATAAAGAATTTTGCAAATAGTGTTGATGCGATCACAATAATGAAGTTCTCGCTAACTAAAATAGTTGAAAAAAAACGCGCAGGTCGTTTTAAAAAATAATTAACGCGTATCGCCCATAATTTTTTCTCCCGTTTGGCTTTGAGCACATGCATTTTTTCTAAACTGATTAAGCCAGTTTCACTTGCCGCAAAGAAACCTTGAAGTATGACAAGTAGTAACGGAATAATAAAATATATCATGAAATAGTTTTCTCGACAAAGACCCGCTCGATTATCCGGTCTCTTATTTCTGTAATTTCGATCTTGAGATTATTTAGAACAAAAGTTTCTTTTTCATTGGGTATCCTACCGAAGTGGTTCAGAATGAAACCGGATAATCTTTCCCCTTCATCAGCAAATGATTCAATCTCAAGAACACGAGCTAACTCACCAATGCTAATATCCCCATGAAAAATGTATTTATTTGGGCTGATTTTTTTATAGGGAAAATCGGCAATTTCATCGTATTCATCAATTATCTCGCCAAACAGAGATTCAAGAATATCCTCAAGAGTTATTATCCCACTGAAACCACCGAACTCATCTACCACAACACTGATATGAACGCCATTTTGTCTGAATTCACTGAGTAAATTATCTATTAACTTAGTCTCTGGAACAATATATGGATCACGCATCAAATCCTTTGTTGTCTGTTGTTGATCAATTTTGTTATTGTTCAATTGGCTTACAAAAACATGTTTAGCAAAAAGAATACCTATGACATCATCTTGCTTATTGAAAACACAAATCCGGGAGTGCTTCTCTGAAATCATCTTTTCCCGTACTTCTTCAATACTCGTATCAACCGAGACACCAATGACTTTGTGGCGAGGGGTCATAATATCACTGACTCTGATTTTTCCGAAACGAAGTATCTGGTAGCCAAATTTCTCTTCTCCTTCATCCAGAACCTTAAACTTTTTTGCTTCACTCAGCATTATTTTGATCTCTTTATCTGAAATAGTCGTATGCTCTTCTGGAGGTTGCCTGCTTAGAATGAACCTTGTGAATAACATCATCAACGATGATATCGGTTGAAAAAGGTAAGACACAATTTTGATAATATTACCAAACTTCAGAGACAAGAATTCAGCGTGTGACAAAGCTATAATTTTTGGTGTAATTTCACCGAAAATAAGCAATAGCGAAGTCATTAGAATAAACTCAACAATAAATGAAAGTGTTGAATTTACGCCATAGTTAGCGATTATTTGAATAAGGATTATTGCACCAACCGAAGAAGCAGCAACATTGACTAGAAGATTTGCCAATAATATTGCAGCAAGAGTTTTCCCTGGCTCTTTTTTTAACTGACCAAGGGTTTGAGAACCTTTGCGTTCTTCGTATATAAGTGCTCTAACGCGAAAACGGGATAAGGAAAAAATAGCTGCTTCCATCCCCGAAAAAAAGGCGCTTAATACAAGAAACAGCAATATTAAACCTGAGTATATTATCATTGTTCTTTTTCAGTAAGACATTTCACATACTGCTGACATTTATTTTCCATTATTTTTGCCTCTGCTGCTTTTCTATGATCATATCCGATGATATGCAGCAAACCATGCACAACATAGTAAAATAAGTCATCGGGACAGGCAACCCTGTCGTATGATATGTATATTTCAGAGACTTCCTCCATATGAAACGACAATACATTTGTTGGTCTATTTCTATTGAGAAATTTTCTGTTCAATTTTTGAATATAATTATCATTCGTGATGATTATATTAAGGTTATTAATAGTTATGTGCTCTTTTTTTATGGTGTGCTCGGCAAGAGTGCTGATCTTTTCTTTTATCTGCAATGAAATACAGCATGCAGACTGGTTAAACATATTAACTTTCAATCAGGATTTTTTATTATTCCCGCTTCTCTTTTCACTTATCTTGGCATTATTTTGTTCATACTCCACACGGGGATGGAATACTCCAGTAAGGATCGATAAGAATGCAGTTTTTATCGATTCCAAATCGTGGCGCGTGATCGGACATTCATCAAGTTGCCCGTCAGCGAATTTTTTCTCAATATTATCTTTCAGCAATCTTTGTAGTTTAGTAACAGTGATATTTTTTTCACTCCTCGCTGCAGCTTCAACCGTATCGGCGAGCATGACAACAGCAGATTCTTTGGTTTTTGGCTTGGGTCCGGGATATCGAAATGTATCCATACTTATATCCGGTGTTTTATCCAGAGCTTTATTATAAAAGAGCTCTATTGCGGTTGTGCCATGGTGTTGCTCGATGATATCGATGAGTTTTTTTGGTAATTTCATCTTTTTCGCCATTTCGACACCTTCTTTGACATGAGAGATTATTATCAAAGTGCTCATCTGAGGTTTTAAATTATCATGAGGATTTTTTACACCAATTTGATTTTCAATAAAATATTCGGGTTTCTTTAGCTTGCCGATATCATGGTAGTATGCCCCTACTCTTGCCAGAATTGGATCAGCCCCGATCGTGCGAGAAGCAGCTTCGGCCAAACTACCGACAATGATCGAATGATGATATGTACCTGGCGTCTCCATAGCCATTTCCTTGAACATTGGAAGATTCAAATTTCCCTGTTCAAGAAGAGTCAGGTCCGTACAGAAATCGAAAATCTTCTCGAATAACGGCAGTAATAAAACAAAAAGCACACTGCCCATGATACTGTTCAAAATACCTTCCCCAAAATGCCAGAAATTAATATTTCCTTTAAGCAAATATAGATCAGAAAATAGTATCGCCGCTATATTAGCGATCGCAATATAGATAATTGGCCTGTACAGTGACAACCTGGAACTGATCGTACGTGATGAGAAAGCTGCTACTAACCCGCTGGTTAGAAGAAAGACAAATACAGGCATTGAATTAAGAACAATACCAAAAATGGATGCAAAAACCAAAGCCATTGCCACTGCGATATAGGTATCGAAATATAAAGCAAATAAAAGAATGAAAAAAGAAATCGGTAGAAGATATAATGTATCGGTAACAAGGGTAACTTTCCCAATCACCAAGTAGACAGCTGTAAGTAAAGCCATAAAGTAAACATTCTTTTTCAAAAACAGTGGTGTTCTCTTTACAATCCCGATATTTAATAAGAAAAATAATGCTGCAAAATAGAGTAAATTCCTGAAAAACATAGTTTTAAATATTTCCCACGTACCGACTGATATGTAAGTACCTTCCAGCGCAGTAATTATTTCCTTTGCTTCTTTCGTGACTCTCTTGTGTTTCTCGACAATAATCTCACCCTTTAGGATTTTCCCTTTAGTTTTTGGTACGTTTGAGAAAACATCCTCTATCCTTTTTTCAGTTTTTTGTTCATTATAAATAACATTTGGGGTAATCAGAAAACTGACTAACATTTGCAGCTCAGCCCTCTTTCTGCTGCTCAGGATGTTTTCCGCTTCACTGACCGAGTGTAATTTTTCAATCGATTCGACAATTTCTTTGTCCCCGCTTACAATAGTGATTATTCTAAAATTTGGTGGCTTTGATTCAACGACACCGACAGAATATATATCTCCAAGTCCGGTTAACAATTCTTCATTCAATTTTTTTGATTGATTTCTAACGAGGTATCTTATGACATTACCATCGAGTGCATATTCTTTCTGAACCAGAAATATCAATGAATCTTCAGTAATTGATGCAATCTTATGCAAAGAATCGATAAGACTCTGGAGACCGCTTAGCTTTTTCAAAACCATTTTGTGAACAGCATTGTCAAACTCGAAAACAGGCGGGATCCTTGCTGCTATTTCATTTTTCTCCTCATACAGCTCTTGCTCAGTTTTCGGTATTAGAAAATCATAGGTCGCGATAATATCTGAAATCGCTATTTCACCCTCGTTAACACTATATTTTGTAGGTACTTTTGGCGGTGGAAATATAATATTCAATAAAAGGAAGATGCCAATAAGTATAAAATACTTAGGCTTGATCTTTAGCTTCATAAGCTTTTATTATTTTTTGAACAAGATTATGCCGGGCGACGTCTTTTTCATTCAAGTATACAAATTTGATCGCCGCGATATCCTTCAAAATATGTTGTATCTCGATTAAACCCGAAGGGACATTAGTGGGCAGATCTATCTGGGTAATATCACCGGTAACGACCACTTTTGATCTCCACCCCATCCTTGTTAGAAACATCTTCATTTGTATCCCGGTGGTATTTTGAGCTTCGTCAAGTATAATGAATGAATCGTTCAATGTTCTACCCCGCATATAAGCCAGCGGCGCAACCTCTATGGTTTTCATTGCAAGATATTTCTTAACACGATCATAGGGTAGAAAATCATGAAGTGCATCATATAGCGGTCTTAAGTAAGGATCAACCTTTTCTTCAAGTGCACCGGGTAAGAAACCCAGAGATTCACCAGCTTCAACTGCTGGTCTGGTCAAGATGATACGTTCAACTTTCTTTGACATCAGATATGCTACGGCTTTGGCAACTCCGAGATAAGTCTTACCGGTACCGGCTGGCCCAATACTGATAACAATATCGCTTTCCCCGATAGCTTTAATGTATTCCATCTGCCCGGAGCTTTTTGCCTTAACCAATCTCTTGGGCGTGGTTACGCATGCCTCATTTTTTTCCTCCACCATGCTGATCTTCTGATAATCGTTTTTATGATCTTTATCGAGATCTTTCAATATCTTTTTTATCACCTTTGCAGCTTCTTTTATCTTTTCCTCATCACCTTCGAGGTATATGCATGCATCGCGCATAGATGCAACAATATTATACTTCGTCTGTATATTTTTAAGGATTTCATCTTGGAAACCAAGAACTTGAGTCGGGTCGTAATCAGATATGGGAATTGATACTTTCACATCAGTGGGAGGGGCAAGCTACATGCCCCTCCCAAAACTTTTAGTCATGTGGTACTACAAATTCCTGTCTCGGATATATCCAATCAGGATCTTTGATCTTATCTTTGTTCGCTTCGAATATTTCTGGCCATCTTCTCGAGTTTGAGTAGATGGAGTAATACGATGCGATCAATGTAAGATAATCACCAGGTATTACATTGTAGTTATCAAGATAAGGAATAAGTAATACCCAACCCGGATATATAAGGTTCGGGTTCCTGATCTTGTCCTTGTTGGCTTCATATATCATTGGCCATTGTGAGCCTTGGTGATATACTTCACGCATGCTTGCAATTTTGGACAACCAGTCACCTTCAATAACCTTATAGCGTCCGTACTGACACATCTTCCATGCTGTTTTTAGTTCATCAAGCTTCGATTCAAGACCATCACGGGTCGCTCCCAAATCGGCAACATCTGTACGCAGTGCTTCGACCTCAGTAACCAATGTCGCAATATTAGCTTCAGCCTCTGCTAATTGTTGCTGTAAGACCAATAACTCAGCCTGAGCTTCCTTTTCGGTCAGCTTTTCCTGAGCGAACATAAAAGCAGGGATTAGCAAGAAGAGAACCATACAAACAGAAGCAATCTTTTTCATTTCATCCTCCTTATTTCTTGCAGCGCGTATCTATCTTGTTCTGCAACTCATCGATTTGGCTAGAGAGATCAGCAATTGCATTCTCGAGTTCCATTTTCATAGCTGTCAGTTCATCGAGTTCAGCTTCAAGCTCAGCGATTCTTTCTTGTGCAGCTTCTAAGGCGGCTCTAGCTTCTGAAAGCGCATCCAGAGTCTCCTGAGTTGCCATTTTGGGACCGCAACCAATAATGACAATAGAGAGGAGAAGAACCGCAAGTATTTTTTTCATAATGCCACCTCCTTATGGGCTATTTAATACTAAATCATATTCATAATTCACCAAATGTCAATAGGCAAATAGAAAGAAGCACGAAATGCGAAATTCTGAATCCTAAACAAATTCTAATTATCAAAATCCAAATCTTCAAAACCACTACCCACCCTTTAAACTACCCTAATTAGGTGACTTTGAGAAAATAAGCGTTTGTTATTTCAATATTTGAATTTTGAGATTGTTTCGAATTTAGGGCTTAGGTTTGAGATATTGTCAAGAGGTTCTCTTGACATCCTGTCTATTCTGACTATCATTTCCAATGCACAATTGCGCCATTATCGTAGCTGCTGGCAAAGGCTCGAGATTTGAAGGGGTAAAGCAATTTCAGCTACTTCGTGGTATCCCGATCTTGGTATATAGTATCCTGTCCTTTCAGAAAAATAAACGAATAAACTCAATAATTTTAGCTGTGCCAAAAAATAAAATAGACTTTGTGAAACAACTGATCAAGAAATTCAAGCTTGAAAAGGTCAAAAAAGTCGTCACTGGCGGTAAAAGACGTCAGGATTCAGTATTAAACGGCTTGGCTCAAGTAAAAACACAGCAAGGTATTGTCCTTATCCATGATGGTGTTCGTCCTTTGATCACCCAATCTTTAATAAATAAAGGAATAAAATTATGCAAGAAATATAAAGCAGTAATTTTTGGCATTCCAGTTGGAGACACGGTGAAGGAATCAAGAGATCATCGCGTCTTGCGCACGGTGCCAAGGAAAAACCTTTTTCTTATTCAAACCCCTCAATTCTATGATGTGCAGCTCCTTAAGAAAACCATTAAGACAGCGCTAATGTCCAGGGAATATACAGATGAATCGGCGATATTAGAGGCACAAGGTATCCAGGTACATCTATTCCAAGGTCAACTTAACAATATTAAGATTACGAGAAAAGAAGATCTTAGGCTCATTGAAAAGCTATTGTGAAAAAGATCATCCTTCTCGGTTCAACCGGTTCAATAGGACGCAATGCAATAGAAGTCGTTGAAAATCTTGACGGTTATAAAATCGTAGGATTAGCCGCTTATAAGAATCACCGGATGCTTCTTAAACAAACCCAATGGCTTAAACCCAAAAGCATCGCATTAGTCGACAAAAAACACTATAATTCGCTCAAGACTCAAAGAGCTGGTGCGAAGGTTTTCTGTGGTGAGTCGGGTATTACCGAGATGATAGAAACTACTAATGCAGATATACTTATCGCTGCATTTGCGAGTGCGGTAGGCATATATGGTATTAAAAAAGCCATTGAAAAACGATTACGTTTATGCCTTGCAACAAAAGAAATACTCGTAAGTTTTGGCGATATCATCATGAAAGAGATCAGGCAACACAATATGAACATCATACCGATTGATAGTGAACACTCAGCAATATATCAATGTTTAGAGGGCAGAAATATGGATGATGTAAATACGATAATCTTGACCGCTTCAGGTGGGCCATTCTTGAAGAAATCAATGAAAAATGTGACTAAATCAGATGTTCTTAACCATCCTGTTTGGAAAATGGGCGCAAAAATCACGGTCGATTCCGCAACAATGATGAACAAAGGACTTGAGGTTATTGAAGCTCATCATCTATTTCAAATGCCTCCCGAGCGTATCAAAGTCATTATACATCCCGAAGCCATTTGCCACTCTCTTGTTCAATTTATCGACGGCACACTAATCGCTCAATTGTCCACACCAGATATGAAATTACCCATACAACATTCACTTACCTCTCCAGGGAGACGAACATCATCGGTCAAGTATCTGGACATGAATCGTGTAAAGCGTTTGGAATTCATACGTCCTGATTTTAAAAAATTTCCATGTTTATTATTTGCCTACGAGGCTCTGAAGGCTGGGAAAAGCATGCCATCCGTGCTCAATGCGGCTAATGAAGAGGTCGTTAGGCTGTTCCTCGAAAATAAAATCAAATTTCGTCAAATTCCGCAGATCATAAAAAAAGTCATGAACAAACATAGACCCCAAAAAGGCTCGATCAAAGATTATATTGAGTGGGCAGCATGGGCAAAACAAACAGTAAGGAGTCTTGTATGATTAATTTTTTTCTTTATTCGATCTTACCATTCCTTTTCATCCTTGGTTTTTGTGTAACTATTCATGAATTCGGACATTTTATTTTCGCTAAGATATTTGGTATTGCGGTCGAAAAATTTTCAATAGGTTATGGACCACCTTTAATTAGAATGAAAATTGGTGAGACTGATTTCCGAATAGCATATTTCCCTCTGGGCGGCTATGTGAAAATGGCTGGTGAGGAAGAAGGTATAATACTCAAAAATGATAAAAGTACCGGACCGGAAACTGAAGGCCAGGATACATCAATAGAAACAGCAGAAAAGAAAACAGAAGAAACTATAATACCAGAAAAACATGATGGTTTTTACGATGCGCCGATATACAAACGTATTGTCGTTGTGTTGAGTGGACCTCTTTTCAATATATTTTCAGCTTTTGTGATATTATTTCTTACTTTTATGATATATGGCATGGTCGTTACGCCGTTCATGCATATTGAGGTTGATAAAGGAAGTTACTACGCAAAATCCGGGTTTTTAACCGGTGATTCGATCATGGCCATTAACAATACACCAGTGAATAACTGGGAAGAATTTCTCAATGATCTTACATATCATGAAAAAACTATAGTGACTCTACTTCGAGATGATGAAATTATTGATATCGGTGTTCTTTTTGAAGCCGAATCAACCGGATTGACACCGATCGTCCCGCCCCTTTTGGGCAGTCTGAAACAAAATGGTCCGGCGGATAAGGCAGGCATGAAAAAAGGCGATATCATTATAAAAATTAACGATCACCAGATGCATACGTGGCACCAGATGGTTAAACTGGTACGGGAAAACCGAAATGTACCGCTTACATTTACGTGGCAACACGGAGACGAGTATCTTGTCGCCGAAATTACACCCGCTTCATTTTACGACCCTATTGATCAAGACACAATAGGCCAAATCGGTGTTTTCATGCCCTTTAGCAGAGAATATCTACCCCTGTTTAATGCTTTTGGCTTAGCATTCACAAGAACTATTGAAATTATCAAGCGCATGCTTGGTATTTTTTATCAGTTGATCACCCGTCAGATCCCAGCCAAGCAGATGGGCGGTCCCATCGCAATATTCAAACTCAGTACAGAATCAGCACAGTGGGGTTTTGAACATCTTCTTGGCCTCTTGATGATAATCTCTATAAATCTGGGTATTATCAACCTTTTCCCGATCCCAGCACTTGACGGTGGTCATATACTTATCGCGATCATTGAAGCTATAAGACGCAAGCGTTTCAGCAAAAAAACAATGCTTGTGATTCAGCAAATCGGCTATGCGCTCATTCTTCTTCTCATTATCTTTGTAACATTCAATGACCTCACAAGATGATTGAATTCATCTTCAATCCGTCTGAATCAAATAGTTCTTTAGAACTATGAGAATACTTTTTTATAGTCCTGCTACGACCCAGAAGAGATATACTTCTTACGAGGCAATAAAAGGAAGCGCATTTTTCCGCAGACCCAATTATGACGTGATGCGCCTTGCTTCTCTGTCAGGAAAACACGATTTCAGATACTACGACGAGCGTATCGAGAACAAACCAGATTTCAAACCTGATCTGCTTGTGGCTAATGTACCGCTTAATCTTTCTCGCTATGTCGCATCGACGATCAGAAAACACTGGTCCAGAAATACCAGGGTGATTTCATTTGGCTTTTTTCCAACCCTCTTCCCTGCTCTCAACAGAAAATTTGCCGACAGTGTTGTTATTGGTGACATAGCTAATATCTGGAAACAAATTATTGAAGATGCAAAGAATAACAAACTTTCAAAAATTTACAGATCGAACCGGAAAGATCAATTTGGTATCGACCGAACAGCAGAAGCAAAATACGGCTTAACTCCGGCACTATCACAGCTAAGAACTTCATTTGGCTGCAGTTGTATAAAAAACAATAAAGATTTCTGCTATGAAAATATAATTTATAAAAAGATGGTATGGTGGGATATAAATGCAGCGATCAATGAAGTTGCGCGTATAAAAAGGAAGGTTATATTTCTGCGTGACGATGATTTCTTTCATGACTTTGATTATGCTTTGAATCTCTTAGATAAGTGCTGGCGTTTCAAAAAAATGTGGCTATGTCAAAGTACCGGAAGATTATTCGATCATACAAAATTCTTCCCGCTTCTCCGCGACAATGGCGTCCGCATAATCCATATGAAGGAAGATTGGTTAGGACAGGATCTGGCAAGAAAGATCGATAACCCATGGTTTGTAAAAGAAAAGAAACGTCAAACAGGCCTACTCCACAACAATAGAATTGCATGTGGGCTTTTGCTGAGACTCGGTTTTGAAGGTGAAGATTTTATGTTTTATCAAAAACTTCTCAACTTTCTTTTAAAAATAAAAATAGATATGGTTAAGATTACCGTACAAACCCCAATACCGGGTACTGAAACCTATCGTCAGTATCGAAGCAAAGGGTTTATTGCTCAAGACCTAGCACTATATGATCAATGGATGCCTATCGTGCAAATCCCTGGCATCACCCCTCAGGCACTTTACTCCTGGATGGAATGGTTACGTGATAGATTCTACTCCTGGGATTCTATACTTTACCGTAATGTATCTGTATCGCCAAAATTGGGTATTTATAATACTATGCTGTTCAACCTTTTACCTAATTTGTCCTATCGTAACAATTTCCTCGAAAAGGTGGGTTATCCGCCTTAAATTTTTGTTTTGAATCCCTAAGCCAACCCTAGATATGTGTGAACCTGAGGTATTATCCGAACGTCTTTTAAAATTCTAAGAGCTGTTTTTTGGATATCTAATATATTCGGTATAACACTACCCGAGATTGGTTGAAGTACCAAGATTATGTTTTTATCTACTTTTTTAATAATATTGCATGCCGTATCCAGTTCTTGGGGTAATAGATTATCATTGATCACCATCTTTACATATACTGCCTTCTGGGCAGCGATCTCAAGACAGGATGCATGTTCATTCCAAAGTTTAGGACGTCCAGTAGCCGTCGGTATTTTAAAATCCAATGACACGGTGTCTATATATTTTATTATCTTACTGAGTTCATCTGGCAAAGTACCATTCGTATCCAGGTATATTTCTTTATCCAATCCGATCATTCTTTCACACAATTCTACCAGAAATTCCATTTGCAGCAATGGTTCACCACCGGTGATCGATATTTCATCAGCATCCAATTTATCAAGAAGTAAATCCACCGTGACTGGATTCGGTAATATCTTCCCGGCATAAACAAAAGGACCTTCCTTTTTTTGAGTGTCCGGCGTATCACAATAGTTACAGGAAAGATTACAACCTAAAAACCTGATGAAAGTCTGTCGTTTCCCGAGCTTTATACCTTCACCCTGCACCGATGTAAAAAGCTCTCTTATATAACCTGTCACTCTCGCCACCTTACTTTACAGCGTGCTAAAAGTATTTCTGACTCCATTTCCTTATATTTAGCCATGACGGATTCAGCAAAATCGTGCGGATTAATCCCGTAATCTTTCAAACCCTTGGTTTTTACAGGGGTATTATCAGATGAGATATTGACTCCAAAGTGTATCAGTGAAGATAGTGGTGTTAGAGTGGCTATTGATATCGATAATTTTGCATCATGATCATACAGATCACTACCGAGTCTTTCTATACATAAATCAGCTCGAATTTCATTAAGAACTTCATAGATTATGGTCGCGAGCATGAGTTGTCTTAATACCGCCTTTTCCAGATCAGAATCGTGGTGTTCGACGATAAAATGCACCATTGACTCAGAATATATCATCGCATTGTCTCTAACATCTTCCAGATCTACCATCTTCTCAACCGGAATATCACAAACACCGCAAAAGGCAATTATTGAATCACCGATGATATTGAACTCGGTATACGCGAAATTACTGCGCAGCTGTTCTCCAGTATAAGCTATTATTTCCTCGATATATTTTGTCTTCATTCTTCAACCAACTTTGTGAGATGTTCTTGAGCAGCTTTATCATCGGGATTGAGCTTCAAAGTCAATCTGAATGAATTTCGCGCTTCATCTCTTTCATTAAGACCTTCGTGTGCCATGCCCATGTTAAAGTACAGAGCAGGATTCATTTTGTCGATCTTTTCAGCTTTTTTAAGAACCTTTAACGCTTCTTCAAAGCGCTGACTCAATATGTAAAAATTACCCAGTTCTAAAAGGTCATCGAAGTCCTGATTCATAGCTTCTCAATCTTTTCGAGATCCTCGTTCTTACCGAGCATGATCAAAACATCACCTGATATCACTTCATCGTCGCCACCTGGACCGACCACAATATCTTCCTTAAAATCAGTGGAACCATCAGGTAGAGTATATGGTAATTTTCTCTTGATCGCGATCACACTCACCTTGTATTTTTCACGCAGCTTCAAATCGCTCAGAGTCTTATTAACTAATTTTTTAGGAACAACCATCTCGATTATTCCGTATGTCTTTGAAAGTTCAATAAAATCGAATATCTTTGGGCTGGCAAGACTCTCAGCGAGTCTCTCGGCCATTTCCCTTTCTGGAAAAATGATCCTATCAGCACCGACTTTTCTCAATATTTTCGAGTGCAATTCACTTTTCGCTTTTACAATCACTTTCTTTAAACCCAGTTCTTTTAAAGATAGTGTTATCATAATACTATCTTCAACAGTCTCACCCATACTCACTATCGCCGTATCAAAATCAGTGATACCCAGTTCTTTCAGACCCTTTTCATCGGTTGCATCCATAACAATGGCCTGAGAAACAATACCCTCCATCTCTTTTACACGTTCTTCGTTTTCGTCTATAGCCAGCACTTCAAACCCTTTTTCACTCAATGCCTTGGCAATGCTTGATCCAAAACGACCTAATCCTATGACGACAAATTGCTTCATTAATTCCTCCTAATTACCGGGGATACCAAGTTTCTTCTTCAAATAAGGTATCAAACCACCGCACAAGATTATTTCCAGAATAAAATCTGGCAGTTTTTTTGCCTCAATTACTTCACCACTTTGCATCCTTTTAATTATACCTGTCTCTAGATCAATTTCAATATCATCTTTATCTTTGAGTTTTTTTGTAATCCCTGGTGCCATGATCACAGGTAACCCCAAATTTATAGCATTTCTGTAAAAAATCCGGGCGAATGTCTCGGCCACAACTGCACCAATGCCAAAGTATTTAAGACAGGTTGCAGCTTGTTCACGCGACGACCCACTGCCGAAATTCTTTCCAGCTACAATGATGTCACCGGGCTTTGCCATTTGCATAAACTCAGGATAAACAGATTCAAAACAATGTTTTGCCATTTCATCACGATCTGCAGTAATAGACAGATACTTACCTGGGTAAATTACGTCGGTATTGATGTTATCACCGAATTTGTAGACCTTACCCTTTATTAACATGGTTCGGTTATCTCCCCTTTTATCGCTGACGCAGCAACTGTCGCTGGTGAAGCTAAATAGACAAATGCTTCAGGACTCCCCATCCGACCCTTGAAATTACGATTTGTCGTCGCAAGACAGACTTCTTCAGAAGCAAGTAACCCCTGATGGGCGCCAAGACAAGGCCCGCAACCGGGATTTAGAACAAGCCCACCCGCTCGAACAAAAATCTCGAGGAAACCTTCCCTCAAAGCATCGAGGTATATTCTACGTGATGCAGGGATTATTAACAATCGGGTATCTTGATGCACTGTTTTATTCTCTAATATCTTTGCCGCGATGGCTAAATCTTCCAGCCTACCATTAGTGCACGACCCGATTAGTGCCTGATCGATCTTCTTGCCAGCGATCTCACTGACTTTTTTAACATTGTCAACTGAATGCGGACATGCTACCTGACTGGTCAGATCATTGATTTCTATATTCATTTCCCTTATATAGTATGCATTTTTATCTGGTAAGACAACATGGAAATTACGCTCGGTTTTCTGTTTTAGATATGCAATGGTTATTTCATCCGGTGGTATAAAAGCAACTTTTGCTCCCATCTCCATTGATAAGTTAGATAAAACCATTCTTGACGCGATGCTCATCTGGGCAATTGAGTCACCATGGAATTCCACGGAATGGTAATTAGCCCCGTCAGCACCCATCTCCCCAATGATATAAAGAATAAGATCTTTGGAAGTAACAAGAGGTTTGAATTTTCCTGTTATATTGATCTTTATAGATTCTGGAACACGCAGCCAGAGTTCACCAGTAGCCCAAACTCCAGCCATCTCAGTTGCACCGATGCCAGTAGCAAATGTCCCAAATGCACCATGTGTTGTTGTATGGGAATCAGTACCCACCAAAACTTCGCCGGGCAGGTCATGCCCAAATTCAGCCAGAATCTGATGGCAAATTCCTTCTTTCTGATCGTAAAAATATTTTATCTGTTGCTCTTTTACGAATTTTCTCAAACGACGATGTGTCGCGGCAGTCCTTTCACTATCTGCAGGAATACGGTGATCAAAGAGAATTATGATCCGTTCATTATCCCAGACCTTGCTAATACCGATATCTCTAAATGAGCGCAGTACGACATCAGCATTTTCATGGGACATAGCAATATCAACACGAGCCATAACGATCTCATTGGGTGATACTGCTTTTTTACCTGATGCCTTAGCTAAGATTTTTTCAGCTATTGTTTTATTCATTAGAAATCATTATAGTTGCTCAATTAATTGAGTAGCCTGATAAACCTGTCCTGAACGCAGTCGAAGGATCAGGCAACTACGTTTTTGAAAATAAGATTCATCTAAAGCATTTAGTCCGTTTCGATCGCTTATCTCAGCTGTCTTCAGCCGAAGGCGTGCCTGCAGTCCGCCATATTGTGTGGTGGACGTGTCTTCAATCCACGGTTGGCGGATGTGTCTCCAGTAAAGCGTGATCATTCCGTTAAATTCCTTTCCCATGGACCATCATACTCGACATCCTGACTGCACATAGAACGCATCGGTTTCTGTGATGTCATTTCCTCGTATACATGTGCTATTAATCCTGCGCATCGACCGATCAAAAAGAAGGCCTTACCGAGTTTCCAATCAAAACCCATATCCGAGATGATCGCTGCGATCGCACCGTCGACATTTATCGGCAACGCTTTTTTCTTGGCAAATTCGTCTTTTAATGCAAGACTCAATTTCACATGTTCTCCGGCAATCTTCAATTCATCGGCTAATTCATAAAGACGTTTTGTTCTCGGGTCATTCTTGTGAATACGGTGACCAAAGCCGGGCATGCGTTTTCCCTCTTCTCTAAGGCTTTCAAGGAGACTTTGAGCGGTCGTTTCATAATTCCACTTTTTTGTATTTTTCAGCGTTACCCATTCCTGTAATATCCGAGCCCCATCTTCGATCGCTCCCCCATGTGTATCACCAATCGCAAGAATCCCAGCAGCAACTGCCGTCGGCAGAGGAACACCTGCAGAGGCAACAACCCTTGAAGCATGGGTTGACGGCGGTGTCACACTGTGGTCAATCGAAGAAGTAATTATTGCATCGATCATTTGTGCTGAAATTTTGTCCGGCATTTCCCCTTTGATCAGCAGATAAAAGACTGAACTGAACGGTATATTGCCGATGAGATCTTCCTGGCGATACCCACGTGTTACTATATGATCTGGTTCAACCTTTGAGATCCTTGTTTGCCACATAATACCCCCTTAACAGATAGATAATAGGTTATGGTTTGGATGCTTGATCTAGATAAGGGTTTCTAACCCTGTATCTGCCGGTAATATCATTCCAGCGTCCTGACCCAGACCTATCGCCCATTTTTTTTCAATGCTTGTTTGACCAAATCCGGTATCTTACTGAAAGTATCGGCGATTAATGCTCCGTGTTCTTCTAGAGCTTCGATCTTACTAAGAGCGGTACCCATATTGCCCTCAATAATAGCACCAGCATGACCGAGTCGTTTACCTTGCGGTGCTGCTTTACCTGATATATAAGCAATAACCGGTTTAGACATTTTTTTAATAAAGGGTGCGGCCAATTCCTCATAGACGCCACCAATTTCACCAGCCATTACAACGGCATCGGTTTCCGGATCATTATCAAACAAACGTAAAATATCCTCGAAATTGGTTCCGAGAATCGGATCGCCGCCTAAACCAACAGAGGTCGATTCACCAAAACCAGCCAAGTTTAAGGAATTAGCAAGATAATATGTAACTGCTCCACTTCGCGCAACCGTTCCTATTCGCCCAGGTTGAAAGGCTATTTTAGGAAGCATTCCGACTAGAGCTTTACCCGGTGAAATAACTCCGGGCGTATTGCCACCAATTACTACAACACCTTTCTCTTTGGCTTTCTGGCGTGCATACAGCATATCATGTATCGGGATACGCTCAGTTATTACGATCACCTTTCTGATACCTGCATCAATCGCTTCAAGGATCGCATCTTTTGCAAAACGGGGTGGTACCCAAATACTGGAAACTGCCGCATCTGGATGCTCTTTCATACACTGATGCGCAGTATCATACACCTTCACCCCTTCAACAGTCTGACCACCTTTACCAGGAGTCACGCCGCCGACGATCTTCGTTCCATAGGCAAGCATGAACTTTGTATGCAAAGATGCATTTTTACCGGTAATCCCCTGCACAATGGTCTTGGTTTTCTCATCAATAATAATCGACATAGCTATGGAGCTGAAAACTTGTAATTAGTTAAATAGTTAAATATGATCGTCCGGTCGCATTTGGTCGTACAGACTTTCCTTCTACTCATACTCCACTCTTCTCTTTCTCACATTTCAAATATTTTATATACCCATTAATGCCTTTCAGCAAATCATAACTTTGTATTTTCAGTTTATCCAAATGCGTGATTAGACCATAGCCTTCATCGATACACACATTAATATCATCGATTATCTCTTCGAGGGAACCTCTTGATTGTCTGCAAAACTGTATGTTTTCCTGGAAATAATACCTGCCATGTCCTTCAGCAATATTATTGGTTACAGATACAATAGATCTTCTCATTTGTGGATCAAGACTGTATCTCTCTTCTTTTGGAAGCCCTTTTATCAATTTATATACCTCGATTCGGAATGCGCGTGCTCTTTTATATATTTCCAAATCTTCAAACGTCTTGAAATTCTTCTTTGCAACTTTACTTTCTTTGCTATCTGCTATTTTTCTATTAATTACCATTTTTTATTTAACAATTCAACTATTCAACCATTTTATTATTTCTTTTTGCTATTTTTATAGTCTCCTGGATGACTTCTTCAATCGGTGTATTCACCGAATATATCTTAATCTTACTGAATAGCTGCGGGAGATCCGCTTTTGCCTGCTCAAGTATTTTTCTCCCCTGTTCCTCCATATTGCCTGCCATTCTCATGATCATGGGTTTTTCTGGTTTGTTTTCCGTGATGTATTGAACGACTGCTTTTGCCCAATCATCACAACGTGATATACCTCCAAAACGAGCTCCAAAAATCGCTTTCACCTTAGGATTTTCGATGAGTAAACCAAGCATACTCTTGAGTTTCTCCTGAGTTGGTGCGCCGCCAGAATCCATAAAATTTGCTGGTTTACCTCCATAGAGGGTTATTAGATCGACTGCTGCTATTCCGAAACCAGCGCCGCCTGGAAAGACGCCGATATCTCCATCCATATCAACATAAGGAATACCTTTTTCTTTGGCGAATTTTTCACGTTCAGTTAGCTCACCTATTTCATGCCTTGCTCTAATTCCCATTTCTTTTAATCCCGGATGTCTGAACATCGCATCCTCATCGAGATCCACCTTGGCATCGAGAGCATAGAACTTACCATCTCTTGTAAATACAAGCGGGTTTATTTCAACTAATTTACAATCATATTCAATAAATAGCTTATAAGCCTTATTTATAATATCGGCCAATGCAATCAGGTTAGAATCTGATGCTCCAATATCACATGCAATATTTCTTGCCATAAAATAAGGCATTTTTTCATTTGGATTAAAGCAATACTTTAACAATGATTCGGGATTTTCTTCAGCGATTACCTCTATTTCCACCCCACCGTGTTCACTCGCGATAAAAAGCAGTTTGTGCTCAAGTCGATCAATAGTCGCGGCAATATAAATTTCTTTCTCAAAATCTATCTTCCTCTCAACGAGGACTTTTTCGACAATATATGGTCCATGTTTTTGACCAAACATAGCATTTATCTGATTCTCTGCTTGTTTACGATTTTCAGCAATTTTAATCAAACCAGATTTCCCCCGACCACCAAGAAAGACTTGCGCTTTAATCACGACTGGGAATACAACTGCACTCAACTCTATAAGATTAGCACTATCAAGCACAATACCATCGAGGACTGGTATTGTATACCGCTTGAATAGTTTTTTCGCTTCAAATTCGTATAATCTCATAGGTTATAATTATATAAAAAAAGTGATATTATGCAATAGACAACGAGCATCGTATATAGTAATATGAAACTATTTGGATCGTTCTATATCAAAATCTATGAAATCGCAGTGATTGATAATGACCGCTTCATTTGACCGTTTGACTTTTTCACCTTCAATTGAATGAGCGGCTACAATATGGGCGACTTCAAGAGGTAAACCGGCATCGAGTGCTAATCTATACCCAGAAACTGGATGCCTGATAAGACGACCATATTCGCTTTTTGTATACTTGTTTCCTTGTTTTTTATACTCAAGTAACTTCCCGACATCATGTACCAACCCTCCAGCGATAATATGATCGAGCTTAACATCACTGCGTTGGTCTGCAACAGCGATAGCCATGCGTGTTACAGTCCTTGTATGTTCAACGAGTGTTTTCTTTGTTTTGATAAGTAGGGTAAATGGAATTTTATCGATACTACGCCACTTCCCTCTTTTCATAGCCAATAGCCATGTTTTGATTACGCGCTCCCGGAGAGTCGCGCTCCTTATTTTTTTTATTTCAGGAAAATTCTTTAAGATATATTTTTTATTCATAATCCTATCCAGGTTTCTATATTCTACTTTGAGGACTTAAGGTAATCGAGTAAACCCCCACTTGCCATTATCTCCATCTCAAGTCGTGTTACTGGAATACCTTGATAAACCTTATCCTGTGATAAATTGGTTATCTTGCCACTTTCGATTTCAACCTCGAGATTATCACCTTGTTTAATCATCTCGATCTCGTTGAAAACTATAATCGGTAATCCAATATTAACCGCATTTCTGTGAAATATTCTGGCAAAAGATTTTGCAATAACGACGGAAACGCCAATACCGCTTATCGCTACTGTCGCATGTTCACGTGATGAACCACAGCCAAAATTCTTACCGGCTACGATAATATCACCCTTCTTGACCTGGTCGATGAACTCTGCACCACCAGCAGTACCCTCCATAGCATGCCTTGACATTTCTTGTTTATCGGTTAGTGGTAGATACTTACCGGGATATATTTGATCAGTATCAATGTCATGACCAAAGCACCAAACCTTACCTGTCAATATCACATTATACCTCGTTGGGATCCGTAATCACGCCGGTAAGAGCGGTCGCCGCAGCCGTTGCAGGAGACGCAAGGTAGACCTCTGCATCCTTGCCGAGCTTGCCGATGAAATTGCGATTGGAAGTGGATACCATGACCTCAGCGGGAGCCAGGATACCAGGGTGTCCTGTCGTACACAATGCACAGCCGGGATTAGTTATCACTGCACCGGCATCTGTGAGGATATCATATAAGCCATTTTTCAGAGATTCTTTAGCTACTTCCATGGTTGCGGGGACGACAATCAGTCGCAACCCTGGTTTTACTTTGTTCCCTTTCAATATCTGCGCTGCTGCTTTTAAATCCTCATAACGGCCATTGGTGCAAGATCCGATAAAAACTTGATCGACCTTAATGTTGCTCATGTCCTTAACATCCTTCACGTTATCCGGAGAATGTGGACAGGCGATCTGCGGCTGTAGATCATCGACCTTGAACTCGTACATTTTTTCATATACTGAATCTGGGTCGGGTTTAATATTCTCAAGCTGATGACCGCTTCGTGACTGAATATAGTTCATGACCTCGCTATTTGGTTGTATGAAACCAACATCACCTGACATTTCAGTTATCATGCTTGTTAGAGTTATGCGTTCAGCAATATTCATTTTCTCGATGGTCGTACCGGATAGTTCAACCGCTCGGTCGAGCGCACCATCGGTTTTCAGACTTTTCAAAATGTATAAAATAAGGTCTTTTGCCGATACAAACTTATTGAAGCTACCAGTTACATTTATATGGATAGTTGGCGGAACGCGAAAATACAGTTCACCTCTGTACATTGCTCCAGCAATGTCAGTTGTGCCCATACCAAAACCCGCTGCACCAACCGCGCCAAGTAGATTCATATGACTATCAGTACCGACAATGATATCCCACGGTTTTACCAAACCACTTTCAAGCAAAATATGCTGCCCGATACCGGTATTTATATCGAATACCCTGACACCCTGCCGTCGGGCAAAGTCCCTGAGGAATTTTTGATTCACCGCGACTTTTTCATTACGTGCCGGGATATGAAGATCAAAAGTTATCGCAATTCTTCCTTTATCAAATACTGGATGACCGTCAAACTTGTTTTCGTACTCCTGAATAACATTCGGACCACCAAAATCACGCATTACTACCAGATCAAGTGATGCCCAGATATATTCACCGGGTCTAACATCCTTACCTGATGCGCGTGAAAATATTTTTTCAATAATCGTCATATTCGTTCAGTTATTAAGTAACTAAGTGATTTAGTAATTGATGGGCGATTGAAGTATTTAGTCTGTTTCGAGCGTTGATCTGGTTTATTTAGGCATTTAGGCATTTTGGATTTTAAGTATTTGCATTCACAATCTTTCCGCGATTGCTTCGGCCATTTCCAAGGTGGTCGCTTTTCCACCCATATCATACGTTTTAGTTTTTCCCTGTTTAATAACATCCGCGATCGACCGTTCTAAAAGTTCTGCAGATTTCTTTTCACCAAGCCACTCAAGCATCATTTTGGCGGCGAGGATCGTTGCGATCGGATTAACCTTGTACATTCCGGCATATTTTGGAGCGGAACCATGGGTCGGCTCGAAAACTGCGTATTGTTCACCGATATTGCCACTCGCCCCGAATCCCAGACCACCGGTCATCTGAGCACATAAATCAGAGATAATATCTCCATATAAGTTAGGTGCCACCAGAACATCGTAGTTAAAAGGTTTCTTAAGCAGCCATTGACAAAGTGAATCAACGTTTGCTTCATCTTCCTCTATTTCAGGATAGTCTGCTGCAACTTTTTTATATTGTTCAAGGAATAAACCATCTGTAGCTCTGACAACATTCGCCTTGTGAACACATGTAACCTTTTTTCTCTTATGCTTTTTTGCAAATTCAAAGGCGGCACGCACGATCCTTTCACAACCTTTGGGCGTGTTAACCTTAACCGATATTGCCGCGTCTTTAGATACTTTCTCCATACCTTTTATTGCAAGCATCTCCTGCGGTACTCTATCATACTCGATACCCGAGTAGAGATCCTCTGTATTCTCTCTAAATATAACAAAATCAATACCTTCTTTAAAGTTCAATGGATTGCCCTCATACGCCTTGCACGGACGTTTACAAATATACAGATCAAACATCTGACGCATGCGTACGATCGGACTTCGATAAACAAATCCTTTGTCCCTTAAGTGTGGTTCAAGCTCAGTATCCGCGGTCATCTTTGGTTTTGAGGTAATGGCTCCGAACATGGCACAGTCAGTATTTCTCATTAGCTCAACGGTTCGCCGGGGCAACGGTTCGCCTTCTTTGCACCAGAATTCCCAACCAACGTCACCATGTGTATATTCAGCATCAAGACCTATTTTCTCCAATACTATTTTTGTAGCATCAAGAACATCTTTACCTATGCCATCTCCAGGTAACCAGGCGATCTTATATTTAGCCATCCTACTCTCCTTCTATCTTGGAAGACCAGCGATAAAATTGATATAAACGGGGCATAAATTGAAATAAATAACTACTCTCGCATCCAAATCCTATCCCAAATATCTATATGGTGCTTTCATATATGCGGTATTTTTTATGAACCTTACCACCCATCTTGACAACAGCATTGTTTGTTGGGTGATTATCTTCGAGAACCCACGACAACTCGCCACCTGTATAACCAAGTTGCTGAGCAGCTCGGAATGACTCAAGAAAAAGCAATGATTCTAAACCCATTTTCCTGTATTGCTTACGCACGCCCATGATTATCATACGAGCATCCTTTATCTTACTTTTATAGTACAGGAATTTCAACATCTCGATAGGTCCCAAACGTCCGTGCAGCTTGCTTAAAACTACATTATAGTTGGGCACGGCAAGGGAAACGGCAGCCGGGACACCATCGATCTCTATGATCGGTACTAATTCCGGGATAATGAGGGATTTCATATTCTTGGCAAAAACATTGATTTCTTCATCCGTCATCGGAACAAACCCCCAATTTCGGCTCCAGGCGTCATTATAAATTTCTTTGATCCTTTGAACCTCCTTTTTAAAATCCTCAAGATTAAGAGGTCTAATTCTTATGTCCTGTACGCGTCGGCGCACAATCGAACAGATCCTTTCAAGATATTCAAAGGGAGCATCCTTTATATCATAATAGTAAGCAACAAGGTCTTTTGCCTTTTTTAACCCACACTTCTTTATCAGCTCATCGTAGTATTCGTAATTATGCGGCATCATAATATAAGGTGGTGTGTAGAATCCTTCGATTAAAACAGCACATTCATCATTCGTTGATGGATTCATGGGACCAATATACTTTGTAATCCCTTTGTCACTCAGATATTCTTTGACATTCTCAAAAAGAGCTTTCGCCGCATCCTCATCATTGTCACACTCAAAGAATCCAAAGTATGCAGTCTTTTCATCCCAAAATTCCATGAAATTGTAGTCAATGATCGCACAAATTCTCCCGGATAACTGCTTATCCCGATAGACAAGGAACAACTCCTTTTCCGCATGAGACCAAAATGGATTTTTTACCTTATCAAGAAGATTACGCACTTCACGTTTAAGTGGAGGAACCCAATAACGATTCTTCTTGTACAACTTATAGGGGAAATTTATGAAATCCTTTAGTTCCTTTTCTGTTTTTACCGGAATTACTTTTATCATTTTTTGGCCAATCCAAATTCCTTTGCACACTGCGCGAATACTTGTAAAATAGTATTGATGTCTTCATCAGTATGTGTCGACATATAGCTGGTCCGAATTAAAGCACGACCGGGCGGTGTTGCGGGCGAGATAACCGGGTTGGCAAAAATACCATTTTCCAATAGCGCTTTCCAAAAAGCAAAGCAGTCATTATCTTCACCGATGATAACCGGGATTACTGGTGTTTCACTTTCACCAATATCAAAACCCATTTCCTTGAAACCTTTTAATATACGTTCAGTTATCGCCCATAATCTCTTACGGCGCTGGGGTTCACTCCGGATGATATCGAGTGCCTTCTGAGCACTGGCGACTGAAGCAGGAACCATACTGGCCGAGAAAATCAACGCTCGGGCGCGGTGTTTAATATGGGTTATAATATCTTTATCACCCACCACAAACCCACCAAGTGAGGCAAATGCTTTACTAAAGGTGCCCATTAGTATATCAACCCTATCAAGTACACCAAAGTGTTCACACGTACCTTGTCCCTTTTCACCATGGACACCGACGCCGTGTGCATCGTCGACAAGCAGGCGGGTTTTATACTTCTCTTTCAATCGTACGATCTCTGGAAGATTAGCAAGATCACCCTCCATACTGAAAACACCATCAACAATGATCAATTTACCACGATCATCAGGCAAAGTCTGCAATATCCGCTCTAAATCTTCCATATCATTATGGCGATATTTTTTAAGATCAGAAAAGGACAACCGGCAGCCATCGATGATTGAAGCATGATCTTGACGATCAATGATCAAAATATCATCTTTACCACCGAGTGATGAAATAATACCAAGATTTGTCTGGAAACCGGTTGAAAACACGATTGCGCTATCTTTTTCAAAAAAGCGAGCAAGATCTTTCTCAAGTTTTACATGGATATCGAGTGTGCCGTTCAAAAACCTCGATCCAGAACATGTCGAACCGTATTTCTTCACGGCATTAATCGCTGCTTCTTTCATACGAGGATCTGCGGCCAGACCAAGATATCCATTAGAACCGATCATGATATATTCTTTCCCTTTGATCGTTACACGGTGATCCTGGGCTGATTCAATAGGGGTAAAGTAAGGATAAATCCCGTATTTTTGTGCTTTCTTTACTTCGCTAACTGTGAAATCACATTTCTTAAATATATCCATGCACAATTATAGTTATTTTCTGTTTGAAGTCAATATATGTTCCTTAAAAACCATTTTAAATCAAATATCTTATCGATATCTTTTTTGCCCAGTATTTGACGGACTTTTTTGTCCTCAAGAACAATATTTTTTAGATTTTCTTTCACCTTTACCGCTCTAAAAGACAACCTTTGCACGATTTCATATGCTTCCCCCCTATCCATGCTTTTTTGTACAAGCTTATTCATAAGGTTTTGAGAAGCATAAACACCATAGCTTGCCTCGATATTCTCGAGCATGCGTTCTGGGTAAACATTGATATTATCTATAACCCAATGTGTTTTTTTGGTGAGATAATGTGCCAGGTGAAAAGCATCTGGGAAAATGACCCGTTCAACCGAAGAATTAGTGATGTCGCGCTCATGCCAGAGCGTGATGTTTTCGTAAGCTGGTATGAGATAACTGCGGACAACTCGCGCTAAACCGCAAATTCGTTCACAGGTAATCGGATTCTTTTTATGTGGCATTGCTGAAGACCCCTTCTGTCCGCGGGTAAATGGTTCAAGAACCTCACCTATTTCTGTACGCGAAAGATTTCTGATCTCAGTGGTCATTCTCTCAAGAGCAGATGTATACAGCGCAAGATTTGCCATGAGAAAAGCAAATCTATCTCTCGGTAAAACTTGTGTGGACACGGGTTCGGCATTCAAGTTAAGTTTTTTCATCACTCTTTTCTCAATCGCTGGTGATAACATTGTATAAGTACCGACCGCACCTGATAACTTACCAAAAGACATCTCTTTTTTTGATAGCAACAAACGCTGACTCGCTCTTTGAATCTCTTCAAACCATGAAGCGACCTTGTAACCGAATGTTATAGGCTGAGCAAATACACCATGTGTTCTACCCATTTGCGGAGTCTTTTTATATTTTATAGATAATTTTTTCAAGACGCTGAGGAGTCTCTTGATATCCCGATGCAAAATATCGATCGCTTCAAGTATTATAAGAACAAAAGCAGTATCAACAAGATCGTACGAAGTTAATCCAAAATGCAACCACTTACCAGTTTTTTTGTCGAGTTTCTCCCGAGCTGCTTCTAAAAAAGCGATGACATCATGGTTAGTGACTTTTTCTATTGTTTTAACCCGCCCCGGTTTAACTCTGATTTTGGCTAGTTTACTGCTGAGCCCATGCGGGATCACACCTGCTTTTTCTTCAACCGCAGCAATGATACGTTCGACAAAAAGCCATTTTTCAAATTTGTATTCATCGTTGAAAATTCTTGCCATCTCATTTGTTTGATAACGTTCAATCATCTCCTCGCTCCATGCATCATGAACCCAAATATAATTGCATGATCAAACCGCCTCGGTCCAAGATGAAATAAACAGGGCGGTCATTTTTCATTGCATCATTGAAATCAATCTTATTCCGAATCCGTTTGTCATCTATTTTAAGAATAACATCTCCTGCCCTAATACCTAAGCGCTCGCCAACACCGTTTTCTTCAACCTTTAAAACAATAACACCATCCTTATAACCAATCCCATATTTCTTGGCAAGTTGCGAACTGATATCTTCGACAAACAATCCAAACCTGCCTTTTGTACCTGAAAATTGGAATTCTTGAACAAATATCTTTGCCTTTATAGTATTTTCATTTCGCATAAGAACAATTTCAAGTTCTTCATCAACAAAAACATTGGCGATGAATCTATCCCAGTCTGAGACCCGCCTGATTCGCAAATTATTGATTTCAACGATCCTGTCGCCGGTTTTGATACCTGTCCGCTCAGAAGGGCTTTTCGCATCAACATTAGTAACAATAATACCTACTTTTAAAACATCGAGTTCTTCAGCGATATCCGGTGTAATATCCTGTAACCACAATCCTATCCAGGCCGGTCGGATTTTACCGTGCTTTTTAGCTTCGGTGATGAATTTTTTTACAAAATTTATCGGTCGAGCAAAACCAATACCTTCTGAACCACCACCAGAGGTGAAAATAAAGTTGTTGATCCCTATTACTTGCCCCAAAACATTGACTAATGGACCACCTGAATTGCCTGGATTTATTGCTGCATCAGTTTGTATCATATTCTTGTAAACTCGTTCGTCATGACTTGACTTTATCGACCTGCCGAGAGCTGAAACGACGCCAACTGTAACTGTCGGACTCGTATCTTCGAGTAAGAAGCCGAAGGGATTGCCAAATGCGATCACCCATTCTCCTATCATTAAATCGTCAGAATCCCCGAGTTCGACGTACGGTAGGTTCTTGGCATCTACCTTCAGCAAAGCCAGATCCATAGTTCGATCAGTTACTAGAACAGTACCCTCAAGCTGTCGTCCGTCAGGCAAGTTTATCTTTATTTTAGTGGCATCTGCTATCACATGTTCATTGGTCAAAATATAACCATCTTGTGATATTATCACCCCTGTACCAAGACTTTTCACTTGTTGTTCATGATATCTTTCAGGAAAGAAATCTCGAAAAAAATCATGGAACATATCATCCGAGTATGGAGAGAAAAAAGGTGAGGTAGCAACTACTCTTGTCTGAATAACGGAAATGGACACTACTGCCGGTGTCACTTTTTTCGCAGCAAGCACAATAGCATTTGCTCGCTGCTTATTGACATTCTCATTGAGATGTAATTTATCTCCCGGTTTATTATCGTAGGGTTGCGGCCAGACCATACTATAAATAGTCACGGCAAAAATCGTCAAGACGATACCGAAAAGAATATATAAGATATTTTTCTTTGTTATTATCATTATTGCTCTCTATAACATAATCACCCGATGCCCGCGATCAATACTTTACTTTTATAAGAAACAATCCCCGCGGGGGCGCGAAAAAGAGGTTCTTTATCTTACCTTTTATAGCATCTTGCGTTTGTGCGGGTTCATAATGACCGCGCCCCACGTCATGCAAGAAACCTACTATGCCGCGCACCATCTTTCGGATAAAGCGATCACCTTCCAATTCTATTATAATACGCGAATTCTGCTCTGTCAAGCTGATGCTTTTAAGAACACAAACCGTATTCTCCTTATCCACTTCAGTTGATAAATATTTGAAATTATGTTTGCCAATCAAAAAATTCTTTGCTATTTCCATTCTATTTAAATCAAGTTTATACTTTACAAACCAATTGTAGCGGAGTTCAAAGGGTGACGAATAAAGAATTATATTATATTGATAGATCTTGGATTTTGCCGAAAAACGGCTGTGAAAATCATCGTTGGTATAAGAGATCTGCTTAATATTAACATCAGATTTAGTCAACGAATTCAAAGCTATATGCATCTTTGGTATGGACAAAGTTGATGAGGTATGGAAATTAGCAACCTGGCCTAGTGCGTGTACTCCCTGATCAGTCCTTCCTGCACCAGTTATCCTTATCTGTTCGGAAAGCAGTTTTTTTAAAACATCCTCAATCTCGCCCTGCACGGTCCGTTCATCAGGCTGGTACTGCCACCCACAAAAATCAGTGCCATCGTATTCGATGACAAGCTTTATATTCCTTTCTTTTTCCATTTTTTTGCTTTCTAGTTTGTAGTTCCTAGTGTTTACTCCCTGTCAAGCCAGCGGAAGGATTACCTTGAATGTCGTACCCTTATGTATCTGGGTACTCACTTCGATACGTCCATCGTGCGCTTCGATTATATTCTTAACTATTGCCAAACCAAGACCGATACCCCCTTTTTTGGTTGTAAAAAACGGTTCAAATATCTTGTCGAGCGCCCGTTTGGAAATACCTTTACCCGTATCTTGTATCTCGATAATGCCTTCCTTTTTTTCTTTATATGTCTTTATGTTTACGACTTTCCCTTCCGGTGTTGCTTCACAAGCATTGTTAAGGATATTCAACAATCCAGCTTCCAGCTTATTTAAATCCCCGAGAACAATAAAATCGTTATCCTCTCGCTTTATTACTACCTTCTTGGCTTGAGCGCGAGAGAGGACATCAATATAGACTTCATTGATAACTTCACTTATGTGCAGACGGTTTTTCTTGAGCGGCACAAACTGCGCGAAATTCAGAAAATCAGTGACGATCTCATTCAATCTTATCGATTCATTTAAAGCCATGTTTATGAAGTGAAGATTGTCCACGGATTCTTCTGAATCCCGGATCACTTCGAGCGATCCTCGTATCGATGACAAAGGATTTCGTATTTCATGCGCTAAAGAACCACCTAGTTCAGCCAGTAGTTTTATCTGTTTTGATACGCGTGATTTTTCTTCAAGCTTTCGGATAGCCGTATAATCCTGAAGTATACCAAGACCAATTTTGGAGCCATATATCTTGGCACATGATAGAACATAATATCGTTTTCCGATTTTTAATTCGATTGATCGTTTCACTTGTTGCGCTTTGAGGAATTTTGCAATGTAAAGATGAACCCTTGAACGTATCGTACTCTCCGGAATATTAGTATAGATAATCGTACCGCTATTATCAATGGTTATTATCCCGGTGGGTAGATTGTTCAGGATCTCTTCAGTTGTAAGTCTTAACCTGGTAGCCTCTTCAGCGCGCTTTTGGTAACGTTCTGACCAAGCACCACTCAATATGCCAGTAAAAAGAAACAAAAGTCCGAATATATAGAAACGGTACATAACAAAGTGTATAGGTGCACCGGATTGCCTCATCTCATAAAGCAGGAGACCGAGAAAAAATATCACCGAAACAACACTGATCGTATAAGCCCCGGTTCTATATATATATAAAGAAGCAATTATTATCAGCAGTATGTAAAGCAGGGGGAAGATGCTTTCAACCCCACCTGAATAATGGATCATCGAACCTATTAAAGGAATATCGGCAAGAAAAACCATATAATTGAGGGTCTTTTCTGGTAACCACGTTTGAACCAGGAAAAAAGCGGAAGCTAAAATAAAAGAAGCGAGGATAATGAACCAAAAAGGTGTCGGGATTGTATTGATTACAGGATACGAAGATAAAAGAATGAATGTGACAATAAGAGGGTGCAGAATAATCAAACCAGCTCTTCGACTAAAGAGCGTTGAATATACCATTACCTAAACCTGATTACTGAAAAACCAAAGTAATGGCTTTTTAGTATGACTATCCGCGTTCAGAAATTTCGGCACAACCTATTGATCGATCGTTCTTATAGAATTATTCCGTAATCGTACCTGCTAACTGGAAAATTGGCAGGTACATAGATATAACAAGAAAACCGACAATACCACCCAGAAAGACCATGATAATAGGTTCAAGAGCACTGGTAAGGTTCTCGACTGCTTGATCAACCTCATCATCGTAAAAATCAGCTACTTTGGCGAGCATGTCATCCAAACCTCCTGATGCTTCACCGATCGCGATCATCTGAGTAACCATTGGTGGAAAAACACTGGTCTTTGTTAATGGATCAGCGATATTTTCACCACCTTTTATTGATATCCGGGCTCGTAAAATTGCATCTTCAACAACCCAGTTGCCTGCACTCCGTGCGGTGATTTCAAGAGCATCGATAATAGGGACACCACTTGAAAGCAGTGTAGACAGGGTTCTTGCAAAACGAGCGATTGACTGCTTTCGAGTAAGATCACCAAAGACAGGAACCTTTAAAAATAATGGATCCATCACCTTTGCCCCAGATTCAGTCTTGTGCCATCTGCGGAGGATCGTGAAGGCCGCAATGAAAATGATCGTTCCCGGTATTGCCCAGATTTGAGCGAAGGCCGATATGGCCATAACCATACGCGTCATAGCTGGTAATTCAGCACCAACACCCTCAAACATGCGTGCGAAAATCGGCAAAACAAACAATAACATCACCGCTATCGCACCTACTGCAACGAGAGAAATGATGACCGGATAGATCATCGCACCTCTTATCTTGCGCATTAATGCCGCGGTTTTTTCGAGATACGTAGCAAGACGCATTAGGATAACATCCAATGCACCACCTGTTTCACCCGATTCAACCATATTCACATAGAGATTATCAAAAACCTTTGGTTGTCGACGTAATGCGTCAGCGAGTGATAACCCGCCTTCAACATCACCTCTCACCTCGAGTAAGACTTTGCGCAAAGCTGGACTTTCGGTCTGTTTTCCTAAGATCTCAAGACATGTCAGCAAAGGAAGACCGGCATTGAGCATGGTCGAGAATTGTCGGGTAAAAACGGCCAAGGCTCGGCGTGAAACCCGACCACCAAATAGTGTCAGTTTCTTTTTCTCTTCCTTAACCTTGATCGAAGTGGGGATTATCTTTTTCTGGCGCAGTGAAGCTACTACATCGGCTTGTGAACCTGCAGCAATTTCACCATTTGCTGAGGCTCCTGATGCTGTTCTACCCTTCCAGACAAAAGTTGGCATTTCACCTCCTTATTTAATAAAGGTTACGCAATTATGTCTTTTACTCAACGCAACCGCCAAATAATTGACAGAATACATACTATTACATCCCATGCTATTTTAGAGCCCCTGACTTCTGCTCAACCATATGTTCAAATTCTTCGATATTCGGTGTATAATCAAAAGCTGTTTCTAAGGTTATCGTACGTTTGGAATAAAGTTCAAAGAGTGATTGATTCATAGTCATCATCCCATATTTTGATCCAGCTTGAATCGTCGAATAGATTTGGTGTTCTTTCGCATCACGGATCAGAGCACGGATGGCTGGTGTTGCGATCATAACTTCAGCCGAAAGAACTCGTCCGCCACCAATTTTAGGAAGCAGCTGCTGTGTAATAACACCTTCAACAACAAAGGCAAGTTGCGACCTTACCTGACCCTGCTGGTGAGGTGGAAAAACATCGATGATACGATGAATTGATTCAGCTGCTGAATTGGTATGCAAAGTAGCGAGTGTAAGGTGACCGGTCTCAGCAATGGTCAATGTAGTACCGATAGTCTCCGGGTCACGCATCTCACCCACCATAACAACATCAGGGTCTTCACGCAATACATATTTTAATGCATTGCCAAACGATTTTGTATCACTGCCAACCTGACGCTGGTTTATTATTGCCTTTTTATGTCTAAATAAATATTCGATCGGGTCTTCAACCGTTACGATATGGCAGCGGCGGTCGCTATCAACTTTGTCAATAACAGCAGCGAGGGTTGTTGATTTACCACTTCCAGTAGGACCAGTACAAAGTATCATACCTTTTGGTCGGCTGGCAAGTTCTTGAACTATTAGCGGGATACCCAGTTCTTTGAATCCCCTGATCTCAAACGGAATCGTACGTATCGCTGCAGCAGCACTACCTCTTTGTTGAAAACAATTACCTCGGAAACGGGATAGCCCGGCAATTCCGAAAGAGAAATCCAATTCCCATTCCATTTCAAATTTCTTTTTCTGTTGATCATTCAACACACTATATATTAAATTTTGGATCAACTCTGGAGTCATAATCTCATAATTCGTCGGTACTAAGTCACCATCGATCCGATACATGGGCGGCGCACCAGTTGTCAAGTGCAAATCAGTTGAATTTCTCTGCACCATTTCTTCTAAGAGTTGCTTCATTGTTACAGGCATATAGCCTCCTTTAAGTTAATCACAGAACATATTCCTAAAATGCTCCGGTTTCCCGCATTAGTTCTTCAATTGTTGTAATGCCCTGTCTTATCTTTTCTATCCCATCCATACGAAGAGTTATCATCCCCTCTTTGTCAGCCTGTGCAGCGATCCGGTCTGCAGAAGTACCTTTTAATATCATTTGCCTCATCTCTGAGGAAATCGGCATTACTTCATAAAGACCAACTCTACCCTTATACCCGGTCTGTTGACAGTGGCTACAGCCCTTCCCCTTATAAACCGTATCATCAGAGAAAGTGCCCTTGGGTATACCGGCATCTTCAAGGAGCTTCTCGCTCACTTTAATCTTTTCTTTACATTTAGGACAAATTCTTCTAACCAAACGCTGTGCCTGAATAAGAACAAGAGCACTGGAAACCAGATAAGGTTTTATCCCGATATCGATCAATCGGTTAATAGTGGTCGGAGCATCATTCGTATGGATTGTCGAGAAAACCAAATGTCCGGTCAGAGCGGCTCGTATGGCAATTTCAGCTGTCTCAGAATCCCGGATCTCACCAACAAGAATAATATTCGGAGACTGACGCAAAAATGCACGCAAAGCACTGGCAAAGCTTAAACCGATCTCTTCATGGACCTGTATCTGATTGATACCATGTAGATTATACTCTACGGGGTCCTCGATTGTCATTATCTGACGTTTTGGTTTGTTCAACCTTGCGAGTGTAGAATAAAGCGTTGTGGTTTTACCGCTCCCAGTTGGACCAGTAACGAGTACTATACCATAGGGACTCTCAATTGCTTTAAGAAATTTCTTTAAAGATTCAGGACCAAATCCAAGCTTTGATAAGTCAAGCATTAAAGAACTTCTGTCCAATATCCTCATAACAACTTTTTCGCCATATAACGTAGGGATTACAGAAACACGAAGATCGATCATCTTATCGCCAACTTGAATATTAATACGACCATCCTGGCATAAGCGGTGTTCAGCGATATCCATTTTTGCCATGAGTTTCAACCTGGTGATAATACCAGATTTCAAATTCAATGGTGGTGACTGCTGTCCCTGAAGCACGCCGTCAATTCTAAACCGCACCCGAACATCTTTTTCATAGGGCTCGATATGGATATCTGAAGCAGCTTTGCCAACTGCATCAGCGATATAAAAATTAACCAATCGTATTACCGGACCACCCTCTGCATCAGCCCTGAGTTGGTTTTCTTCCATATCTTCTTCAAACTCAGTCTCAAGGAGTTCCATATCTTCAATACCCAGCTCTCTGGCACTACCAGAATCAGTCTCAACGGTCACTTCGGCAATACCCTTTTCCATCGTATAGTATCGATCCAGGGCGTCTCTAATACTCGACTCCGCGGCTAATACAGGGTTTATTTCCATACTTGTAATAAAACGAAGATCTTCGATCGCGCTAATATCTGTTGGATCAACCATCGCGACGGTAAGGTATCTTCCCTTACGGTCAATAGGTAATACTTCATAATGATAAACTTTTTCTGCCGGGATCATTTCAAGAACATTTTTTTCAGGAATTATATAATCGAGATCAACGACTTCCATTTTATACAGATTACTCAATTGGGCAAGTAATTTACTCTCCGAGATCATCTCGAGACGGTTCAAAACACTGACCAATCGCTGTCCGGTCTCACGCCGTTCACGCATAGCCTCGCGTAACTGGTCTTCATTTAAAAGACCATTATTCACTAAATATGAAGCGAGTTTTTCTTCCATTAAACCACCTTTGTCTCACGGATAACTTCGTCAACCGAGGTTAAACCACTCTCAAGCTTTTTTAATGCTGATTTGCGTAGGCTCACCATACCTTCTTCGACCGCTGCTTTTTCGATTTCTTCGCTCATCGCTCCTTTCAGGATCAAATCACGTATCCTACCAGTTATCATCATATTCTCAAAAATACCGACCCTTCCTTTATAGCCAGTCCCACGGCAATTTTCACATCCTTCTCCGCGGTAGAGTTTATAATCAAACTTACCCTTTTCAAGACCCGCGTCCATCAGAACCTCTTCAGGATACTCGATTTCTTCTCGGCATTTATCACATACTTTTCTCAAAAGTCTTTGTGATTCTATCGCCAGAACCGTCGATGCGATCAAAAAAGGCTCAACATTCATATTGACCAACCTGGTTATTGTAGCAGCTGCTGAATTCGTATGCACGGTTGAGAGAACAAGGTGCCCAGTTAATGATGCACGTATCGATATCTGAGCAGTCGCTAAATCTCTTATCTCACCAACCATTATGATGTTCGGGTCTTGTCTGAGGTATGAACGGAGTGCACTGTCAAAGGTCAGTTTGATCTTTTCATTAACCTGGAGCTGATTAATACCATATAGTGAATACTCGATCGGATCCTCAGCAGTAATAATATTTAATCCAGGATCATTCAATTCTGTGATTGCTGAATATAATGTCGTTGTCTTACCAGAACCAGTAGGACCGGTAACAAGAACAATACCAAAGGGGTTTTTGATCGCGCGTCGGAATGTTGTTAGATTCTCCTCATCGAATCCTAATAGATCAAGGTTAAGCTGTATTGTCGCACGGTCAAGGATACGAAGGGCGATCTTCTCACCAAATAGGGTCGGTACTGTTGAAACACGAATGTCAATGATCTTATTGTGAATCCGTGCTTTAATTCGACCATCCTGGGGCAAGCGTTTTTCTTCAACTTTGAGTTTTGCCATCACCTTGATTACTGTTGCCAGTGCGCGGTTCATTCTTTTCGGCGGCTTCATTGTCTCATGCAGGACACCGTCAATACGAAATCGTATTCTCATATCTTTCTCATATGGTTCGATATGTATATCTGACACATTCATATCGACTGCATCAGTGATAATTTTACTGGTGAGCTTTAGTGCCGGTCCACTATCACTATCATCTTGGACCATTGACAGATCTTCATCAACCCCCTTATTCTCCTCTCCACCATCGACAAGTTTAACATTGGTTTCACCGGCATCGGCCATCTCTATTTCGTACATAACATCTGAAAGCAATTTTTGAACATTATAGTGTTCCTGCACGACCTTTAAGATAGCTTCTTCTCCCGCAACCACGGCATCCACTTCAAACCCAGTTGCGAATTGAATGTCTTCAATCGCTGCTACATCGCCCGGATTTATCATAGCTACAGTGAGGGTATGACCGAGTCGTTTAACCGGCACAATAAGATATTTACCGGCAAGTTCGCCGGGTATCAATTTTAACAACGATTCATCAAGCTTTGCGTTTCTTAAATCGACTGATTTTACACCAAAATGTTTGGAAAGAGTGGCAAGCAAATCATCTTCTTTTACAAAACCAAGTTTAATCAGGGTTGTCCCCAATCGTGTTCCATCTTTTTTCTGACTTTCCAAGGCCTGAGCAAGCATATCCTCAGAAATTGTTCCCTGTTTCACCAATAATTCGCCTAATTTCATAGTTTGTTATAATATATTGAAATTTCTTTACTTGTCAAGACTTTATTTGTCGTATTGATCGAACTTATCCTGAAAGTTCGAGGACTCTCGCAGAGCAAAGCTCGACAGATATTCGCAGGCTAAACCTTGGTCCCGAGCTCAGGCCGAGGGGGTCTGCCAATTTATCGACAACTTGACACCCATAAATATATCCTTATAATTTTGCTGAATGAAAAGATGTCTCACCTTGGTTCTTATATCATTTTCTCTTGTCTTTGCTCAGGCAGAAAAAACCTTATCCCGTGACGTAGCGTCAAGTGGTTTGGAAATAATGCCGGAGATGCTTACTGCGTTGCGGCAAACGAATGACCCATGGTTTTCCGAAGATAAGTTCTATCACCTCACCGCAAGTGCTGCCATAGCAACCTTGAGCTATCATCTATATACTCATTATAGTAGTGATGACAAACCCAGAGCAAAGTTCTATTCACTATCAACGACAGCCTGCATCGGTATATGTAAAGAGATCTACGATAAAAAGAAAAAAAACCATTTCTCCTGGAAAGACCTGTTCTGGGACGGCATTGGTTTAGCATTGGGTTATTTCCTGTTTATCGATTGATCTTCAGGCAGTGGCTTTTGCTGTTATTTCTACAAGTCTTTGCCTTACTTCAGGCATCAGTCCCTGTCGTACGACAGGATGCACCGCATTCGTCAGAAATACGATGATTATATCTTTTATCGGGTCAACGAGACACATAGTGCCGGTAAAACCCGTATGATAAAAAGATCTATTTGAAACATATTCGGGGAACGGATCTATGATCCAGCCAAATCCCCGTTTTTCTTTTCCGTTCGTATGATTTTGTATCATCATCCTAACGGTTTTCTTTGTTACAATATTACCTGCGATATATGCCCTCAATATTTTTGCTATCTCCTGAGCCGTCGAGAAAAGGCCAGCATTCCCGGAAACACCCTTGTATACATAGTATGAATTACCATCATGGACCTCACCTTTCAACACATAATTTCGCCACTTCATTTTTTTTATTATGCCATGCTGCGCTGCAGTAAACTCTTCGTGTTTGTTACCGAACTCAGTTGCCGCAACATTTTTTTTCTTTACCGGACCAAACATGGTATTGTTTAAACCCAATGGCTTGAATATTTGTTTTTTACAGAATTTGTCCAAACTCTGGCTTGAGATTTTCTCGATTATCATCCCGAGGATTATATAACCAAGACATGAATAAAGTACAGTCCTGGTCTTGCTGGTCGATTCAATAAGATACTTTAGTCGGTCTTGCTCTGGTAGTATATACAGTGGAAACCAGGCTGGTAATCCTGCTGTGTGAGTAAGTAGTTGTTCAACTGTTTTCTGACCGATCGGACATGAAGAAGCTATAGGGAAAAACATCTTTACTTTATCATTAAGCTTTAGCTGTTTCTTTTCATAAAGAAGCATTATCGCCAAAGCAGTAGCTAAGGGTTTAGTCAAAGATGCAAGATCAAAAATGGTGTTTTTATTGATCTTTGCTTTTCCTGGAAGCAGTTGCGCATGCCCGACGGCTTTAAAAAACAGCGTATTCTTGCTGGTACCAACCCAGCACACGACACCAGCTATTTTTTTCTCCGTAGTACAAGATACGATGTATTTATCTAACTGATTGAAAGACACTTCTCAGTTACCTGCGCACAATTCACGCAATCATAGAGCTCACTGAAATCTGTCTTCTCAAGACCTTTCCTGAGTAACTCCAAACCCCGCGGAATGTGTTTTTTGAAAGAGACCTTTTCTTTATTCAACCACAAATTAGCAAAAGCACCAAGCGCTTGCATATTTCGCTGTAAAGCGGTCAATTCATAAGCATGCAGGAATTGCCGTTTTTTATATATAATGTGTTTCTTCGTTAAACATTCGAAATAATAATCGATCAGCTTCCTTTCGGTCTTGGGAGTGATATTGACATAACTATCCCTGAGTAGCGCGGCCAGGTCATAGGTAAGGGGTCCTATCTTGGCAGATTGATAATCAATGATCATAGCCTTGCGCTCCTTGATATAGATATTCTGAGATTGGTAATCCCGATGCATTAAAAAATTACTCCACGGTTCTGCCTCTTTCAACAAACTGCGAGCAAGTTTTTCAAAATCATTATCAAGTTTTTTTATCTTTGTACTCGAGATATTGCAGCACTGATTGAGAAAATGTTTTTTAAAGTACTGCTGTTCCCACTTAATATGCTGATAATCATAATGGTCTTTGATCGGTGCATCATCATAACCGTCAACCTGAAGCTTAACAAGTTCTTTAAGAGCCATACGATACTGAACAAGAATGCTCCGCTTTTTCTTTGATAATTCGTAAAGTGAATTGTCTCCCAGGTCTTCCATCAGAACAAGGCTTGAATCTTCATCTATCCAGTGTATCTCCGGAACACCAACCCCTTTGTCAAAAAGATGTTTCTGCATTTTTATGTGATGTGCGATGTCTTTATCCCATATAAGAATATAGCTTACGCGGTCCTTAATACAGCGGTAGCAGATTCTATCCGAACCACCGATATCTATTTTTTTCACTAATTTATAGTTCATATCATGCTCCCCTCAACGATCAATCTCAATACAGTATTTATCAGACAGCAGGCAATTTATATAATCCCCTTGCTCAATTGTACTATTACCGAAGACTACTGTATTAGTCATCGACACTTGATCGGATATCCTGCAATTCGGACCAATGCTGACAAAACCATTGATCTTCTTTGCTTTGACTTGGCTTGTCGGATCAACGTATACAGAAGATCCATAATGATGCCCGCCAAGAGTTATGTTGTTAACAAGTAAATCATAATGGACCTGCCAGTATACTCTTGGTGAATTGATATTATACCAGTTCACTTCCAAAGGATAACCAAGAAGTAACTCACTATTTTCAAGCATCCGTTCCCAAACTTCAACGATACTGAATTTTTCTTTATCTGGTAAATATGAAAAAATACGATCTGAGAATACTGCTACGCCGGCAAAATCATAAGCATTGACACTACTGATACTTGCGATTTTCTTTACTCTATGTTCATCGTCGATATGGATGATATTTTCATTCCCTCTTTTGAGCAAAACAAGTGTTGCCGCTGGCTTATGATTTTGATGAAATTCGACGACTCGAGTAAGGTCTATATCAGTCAAGGCATCACATGAATAAAAAATAAAATCACTCTGCACGATTTTCTTGAAATTGAGTAATGCTCCACCAGTTCCTTTCAATGTACGCTCAGTTACGATATGAAGGTTTTGGGGATATCGATCTAGATATCTTTCAATTGACTCTGCCATGTGGAAAAGATTTATTGCGATATTATCAACACCGCTTCTAAAAAGACGTATAATATTATAATCTATTAACCGAAAATCAACGACCGGCAGTAAAGGTTTTGGCACATAGTCTGTGATCGGTATCATTCTTCTTCCTAAACCGGCAGATAATAATACAGCATCCATGCTTTTACTCCATTATTCCTTATTCCAGCATCCAAACCCAAACCAAACATCAATTTTTACCATTTAATAAAGTAGGTATTTTCTCCGCTTTCGCTTGAATCGGTATAAATCCATCTGCCATTTCTGGCTGATCGAAGCGACCGAATTATTCTTATCGAGATATTGTTTTATCCAGGCATTGCCGGTCAGTATCTCAAACGGGAGCTTTTTTGTTTCATGTTCATACGGAGGCTTACGCCACCTGAATTTTTCAGGATACAGGCGTTTTATGGTTTGTATGATCTTTAAACCGGCTGAAAATGGATCAAACCTTCTCTCATTAAAAACATATATCTCAGCACCGCCACATAAGCGATTCTTGTATTTGTTAAAAGTGGGTATGAAGAATGTCGGACGAAATTGTACCCCCGGGATATTCTTGTTATTTATCGCCTTAATAAAAGTAAAAGGGTCAATCCATGGTGCACCAAAAACCTCAAATGGTTTGGTCGTTCCCCGTCCTTCAGATATATTAGTTCCTTCAAGCAAACACATGCCTGGGTAAACTAAAGCCGTGGAAAAACTGGGCATATTCGGTGTCGGCATAGTCCAGCATAAGCCAGTATCATTGAAGTAGAGATCGCGTGTCCATCCGATCATTTTTACTACTTTAATATCAGCACCGAGATGCAATTCATTATTGACCAATGTACAAAGTTCACCAATCGTTAAACCATGCCGTACTGGGATAGGATAAAGCCCAACAAAAGAAACATACTCAGGTTCAAGGACTGGCCCCTGGACTGTACCGCCGTTCAATGGATTGGGTCGGTCCAAGATGAATATTTTCTTATCCAGGCTTGCTACCTGCTCGATCAATAGAAGCGCTGACCATACAAAAGTATAATAACGTGTGCCAATATCTTGCAGGTCGATGACAAGAACGTCGATCTTATTCAATATTGTCTTATTTGAGACAAGATTCTTACCGTACAAAGAATAGATACTAACTCTACGCTCTTTGTCATAATAGGTTCTTGCCTGCACTTGATCCTGCAGAGCACCAAAAAACCCGTGTTCTGGAGCAAAAATCGCATTGAGCTTGAAGACTTTCTGCTTTGAGAATATTGCGATAGTGGGTTCGAGAGAGGTACTGCAAGATGATATATTAGTGCACAAACCTACTTTACACCCCCTGATCAGGTCAAATCTTTTGGCCATCAGGGCGTCTATTCCCAATTGCACGGCCCAGTATAACACAAAAAATAGGCATTGTCAAGGGGAAAAGACCTGTAGAAACCACGCTTGCGCTGAATACATGCTTTCTATCGAAACCTGAAGACACGCTGCGCTGAAGACATGTCACTTCGTTCCTGGAGAAAGGGAGTAAAAGGCTAAACAGACTAAAAAGACCAAAGAGAATAAATAGACCAAATATAACAAAGAAACTAGATAAACTACACTATATTAACTTCCGTAATTTCATTATATTATCAGTAATACTCAAGTATATTATTAACTACAATCAGAAAGGTTAGTATCTGTCCGCTAACTGGTCTTGACTGTATACCGTTTTAGATTATAATAAATCGTGATTTTGGTAATAGCTTTGTGCGCATCCACTTTTTGGTTCGGGCAGGCGAATCTGTTGAACGAAAGCTTTACAAATCCTCAATTCCCTCCTCCAGGATGGGATACCTTAAGGTCAGATACAGTAATGGGCAATTGGTACCAGTACAATTACACTGGTCCCTCAGGCCCTGATTCTTTTCATGCAAGGCTGCGTGTCTATGATGTTTCTGATACACTGAGAACTGGTTGGTCATGCCTTAAGACAATGAATTTAAATCTTGCAATGTCACCCGGTATAGAAAGCCTTTTTTTTTGGTACAGATTTTCACAAGCTACAAGTAATCTTGGGGCGGATGACACAATGTATATTGATATTACAAACAATGATTCAATATGGTCTAATCTCCTCAAGATCGGTCAGGGTGCTGATACCAATGTCTGGCAGATCGCATCCTTTGATCTCTCGCCTTATGATTCTTTTGATAATGCCAGGATAAGATTCCTTTATGCGGATCAGCCCAATGATTCTTTGAACCAGTGGAACTGCAATTTTTGGCTCGATTCAGTAAGGGTCACGAATACCGGCGGGTCAATTATAATGCCGATAGCCCAGGCTTTTGAAGACCTCGACTCAAATTATATTCCCGACCGTCTGAATTCGGTCGTTACTATTACCGGTATTGTTACTGCTCCACCTGGAATATTCTCTGATATCGAAGCATATATTCAGGACAGCACGGGTGGAGCCTGCCTTTTTGGCAATTTCAATGAACCTCTGGTTTACGGCGACAGCATCATTGCCATTGGCACGGTCGATCAATACCAGGGTAAGAACGAATTAACAAACTTCACATATTCAATCCTGCAACACAATGCAGCATTACCAGCATTGATCGACATCGATGCGAATACCCTGAATACTGAAATGTATGAGGGCTCGCTCGTTCGAATTAAGGTTTCATATATCGACGCTTTTATTCTTGAAGGAAATGAAAACTATAATGCCTGGGATACATTAGATTTTCCATTTATTATTCGTATTGACTCGTATACGGATATCCCGGGCAGTATTGCCCCGCTCGATACCTTTACACTTATCGGTATTAAAGGACAATATACATATTCTTCACCACCTGATGACGGTTATCAACTCATGCCACGGGCTACGACTGATTTTTCTCACCTGTATGAACCGGTCCTATACAATATCGCAGAGGTTCAATTTCCAGGCATCGACGGTGTAACATCAAAATATGTCGATTCGACGGTCACTGTACAAGGTGTTATTACCGGTCCTAATTATATTTTCACCTCAGGAAGCCCGAGTTTCTATATCCAGGATACGACCGGTGGAGTGAATATTTATGATGCTGGTGGAGACCAATCTTACCTTGATTATATCGACTCATTGGGTGCTCTGATAAGAGTCGTTGGCACGGTTACTGAATATAATGGTCTTACCGAGATAGCGCACGGCTATGCCTGGTTCTTACAAATGGATACCGTACCTTTACCGACAAGGCTGGGCACTAACCGATTTCTAACTGAAAGTATGGAGGGCTCACTCATTGAATTCTGTGGTGTTGTAAAGACTACTCCGTATAAAACCGGTGACGGTTTCAATATTGATGTTCTCAATGGTGCCGTGGGTATAACCGTTAGATTCACCACTGCTTCTTTGATAAATCCATTGAGCATCCAAAAAAACGACGAAAGAATATTCACCGGAATCGTGGGTCAGTATGATAGTGAAGAACCGTATACTTCTGGTTATCAAGTCTTACTGCGTTTTGATGATGATATAAGGGTACTGGGTTATGATTCGGCAAGTGCACAGCCGCTAATGCATATCTCCGGCCCCAAGACCTTTATACCGAGTATCGGTGAACAGGCAGAGATCATAATCAATGCACCGGTTGATTACCGTCTGGACTTGACAATACACGACATGAATTTCCGTTGTATCAAAAGACTTTACTCGGGTGCTGGAGGACCACGCACTCTCTACTGGGATGGAAAAAATGATTATGCACGTCCTTGTAAGATCGGAATATACTTGTTAAATCTCAAGACAACCGCACCTGATGGCAGATCAGAATCGATCAGACAACTCGTTGTAATAGGAACGCAATTTTAATGATCAATATCATCCTTATTCTTTTTCTAAATCAAGCATTCGAAAGATATTCCGGATCAGCGCAGACTGCAGCATTAGCTCAGGCCTCTACTGCGTCAGTTCTATACGTTGATGCGATACGCTTTAATCCTGCAGCATTAGCGATCATCCAGAAAAATCAACTCGCCGCTGGTTATGAATATGTCCTTTCTGGAGTCGAAGGCCTTCACAATGTAAACATAGGCTTTGCTCGACCATTTTTCAATGGTGGTCTGGGACTTCAGATGAGTGAGTTTGGTTTCTCTGAACAAAAAGAACAGGCACTTACGCTGGCATATGGACTGAATCTAAGTAAGGATTTCATGTTCGGTATGAGTAGTGACCTCTATTTCATTAGTAATGAACGCACTGGCACGGCTTTTTCATATGGTATAAATTTCGGACTTTTGGGTACGGTTTATAAAAAGTGGTCGCTTGGCGCATATGTTCACAATCTCAATCAACCATCATTCAGCACTGCAGAGGACAGCAAATTGCCCTATGAGCTCAGAGCTGGTCTCGCTTACCGGCCTTTTGATGATATCCTCTCCGAGATCGATGTTTCCATGTGCGAAGATGAATACCGGATACACAGTGCCGGAGCTTTTGTAATATTCAATATGCTCGCTTTGAGGTTTGGGATCAAAACGAATCCAACCGTCGTATCAACCGGTACCGGCATTTTGCATAAATTTATCGAGATAGACTATGCAGTGGAATACGTTCCCGATTTACCACTTACCCATAATGTTTCAACTAAATTCACTTTTTAATAGTAGCAGAGCCCCTCGGCCTGAGCTCGGGACCAAGGTTTACCCTGCAGGTATTTGTCGAGCTCCGCTTTGCGAGAGTCCTCGAACTTTCGGGACAAGCTCGTGCCGTTACAAATTGTTTATCTTAATTGAGTAACCGTGATTAACATAGAGCAAGCAGGTAGAGTTTTTTTAATTTGTAACGGTACTCGACCACTACTCATATAAACTATTATGATACTACTACTTCTTATCGCAGCACAAATCGACCTGAATAGAGCTAAGCTTGACGAATTCTACAAACTGCCGGTCGATTCAACCATCGCCTACCGGATCTACGAATACCGCAAAACCTATGGCCGCTTTGAAAGCATCTATGAACTGAGACAGGTAAAAGGTATCGATGCTGAAATTTTTGAAATTATAAAGCCTTTGATAAAAGTAGCCGTGCCTTTTCCAGCAAGAACCGAATGGGGTTCCATCCTTAACGAACAAAAAAAATTAGCCAGTGAAGAACCTCCGGCTAAAGCGGCTATCGATGAATGGGAAGATCTTATAAGGTCTCCAATGTATATTAATGATGTCAGGTTCGACGAATTACTCATGATCGACAGGATGACTCCGATCGATGCCGCTGCAGTAATGCGCTTGCTCGAAGTTCGGAAGATAGGATCGGCGCGCGACCTGCGTCGGGCAAAAGGTCTCACCCATTATGCATATACATCTTTGCGTAAATACGTTCAGTTCATTGATGAACCGCCGGCGAAAAAACCTACTGGTAGTATCCGGCTCAGGTTTGAAAATATCAATCGACTCGACACTGGCGAGGACGATAATATCGCTACAAGAATATCATATTTGGAGAGTGCACTTGACGAATATACGACAACTTCTATGGACCTTCAGAATGTCTATTCGTGGTCGAGCCGTGAGTGCGATATTTTGGAGAATAACCTCGAGTATAAGCTCGATACGCTCAAAATGATCGTTCCCAAACCAATGGTCGATATACGTGCTAAAATTAACTACCAGAAAAGACTGCGTTTTGGTATACGGTATAATGAATACGATATGGAATATAAGGGATATGTCGGAGTGGCGCGCCTGGGACCGATCGATCGATTTTATCTCGGTCATTACCGGGTAGTATGGGGTGAAGGATTAATGATCGATAACAGCGATGAATACCGGGCACGTATTTATAGTCGTTCAACCGGCATCTTTGGTGATCTTACCGATAATTTTGATTACGATCTATTTGGTGCAGCAGGCAGTTTCACCCTGTCATTATTCGGATTAAATATTAAACCCTCGTTTTTCTACTCTGAAATAAAACGGGATGGCCTCATCAACCCGGATGGTACTTTGTGGCGTCTCTGTCATAATCCGACCGCCTATTCGCTCATGAAAGATAAGGTAAGCGAACAGACCTATGCAGCGCATATACGCGTTTCTCCCGTAGAAAAGTACAACCCTGGTACACAACTTGGATTTGAAGCCATGCAACTATCTTATGATAAAATAGTAAATCCCTATACTAAATGGGTAGACATCCCTTTTGATAAATATGATCCGACTTTTTATCCTGAAATAACCTCATTATCGACTGACAGCATGCGTCTTTTTTATGGAGCTACGTTTCAATTACCTATCGCCAATACTTTTATCTCCGGTGAAATTGTCAGGCAGGATGCCGAACCTGATCCAAGTTATGCATACCTGATAAAAGGACGCATCCAATATGATTTTCTTTATCTTAATATGCTCTTCCGGCATTATAATATCGGCTATGACAATCCTTTTCACCGGGGTTTTTCTGAATACCGTCGATTTGAAGACACCCCTTTTGAAAAACCTTATGCACTTGTCGACCCGGAATATATAACTATTTATGATGACCCAACCCCTAAACCAGAACAGGGGTTATATATCGAGACCCGTTATCAGATCACAAGAAGTTTCTTATTAACACGTGCTTATCTCGATATTTTCAAAAACCTCGCGCATAATTACGTGAACCAAAGGGGTTTCCTTGAATTTGAGATCAGACCGGCATGGCCAGTGCGTATTAGATTCTCTCAAAAAGTAATAAAGAAATACCTGCCCAAACCTATTAGTGCAACTTTATCCCGTACCTCAGAATCAACTGCCAAGGTTTTCTTCTTTCTCTCTAACTACGATGCTTTGAGATTTGAAGCACGCTGGGGAAATGTTGCCTTAATGAGTACTGATGAGGGTGATCTTGATCTTAATGGGGGTTTTGTTGCCCTCTCTTATGACCGCAATTTCTCCAATACTTTTTCCATCGAGGGCGGCATTGCCATGTGGTCAACCGACGGCATGAGCCAATGGATATTCGAGGATATCGGCATTGATTTTCTGTCTGGCTATGGCATGAAATACTATATAGTAAGCTCACAGAAAATCGGTAATCTTCTTTTTAAATTAAAGTTCGGTCAGAAATTCACCCATCTCCCCCACACGGGCTTATATAATAACCCGGATATTTATTACCCGGACCTCCCCGGTGTCAGGGTTTACGATTTTACAAATAACGAAAACAGGACGAAGATCAATTTACAACTCGATTATCTTTTTTAAACAAAGCTTAGGAAAGAAAGTAATTAAGTTATTGGTTATTAAGTAATTGGAATATCAGTTCGAAGCAGATCAGGTTATCAGAAAATCAGTGTGAAGTATATCAGCATATTAGGATATCAGGTTCCTCCGGGTTTTTAATCACTTAATGACTAAATTACTTAGTCACTACATCTTCTCTATTTTTCTAGTTTAAAGAGTGCACTAAAACTCTTGATACAGAAAAATATTACATCAGAGTGGTAATCAAAATTTATGCGTGGTATTACAAGTCTAACCCAAAAACGGTTCTTTTTTACGAATTTAAAAAGGTCTTCAATATCATCATCATGAAGTTTCGCGGCGATACTTCTTAAGAAAATTCCGATATCGAATTCCGATGCTAAAACGCTGCGCCAGGTCGTTTCATATTCAGATAGATCGGTACCATTGCGCAATGTGCTGGTGATCTTATCGACCGCGATTTCTGAGCAAAGCAGTCCGAAAAATATCCCGCCGCCGGTCGTTGTTTTCATCTGTCCTGCCGCCTCTCCAACCGCAAGAATATTATCTTTTACACTTCGTTTAATAGGACCAAAAGCTATCGGTTTTGTCTTTAACTCCTCATCTTTCAGTTTATCAACCGAGATATTGAGCCTTTGCTCAAGTATTTTCCTGAGCCATGGTTTGCTTTTCCGGTTTAATATGAGACCGATTCTTGAAGTATTTGCACCGGCTGGTACTACCCAGCCAAAGGATCCGGGCGCGAATTCTGTTCCGATATGTATCTGGATATTCGACTCTGCAAATGATATGGGTAATTCTATTTGCGAACCAGATAGAAACTGCAGTGGTTTGCCCAAACCGGCTATTTTATTCAATTTGTAGTCAACGCCAGTAGCCAAGACAACAACGCGCGCATGATATTTCCTTTTTTCTGTGATGACGGTATGGAAACCGGATTTTTTTTTCTCGATATTGATCACCCGTTGTTTTAAATGCAAATCAACACCAGCATGGTCTGCTGATTTAAGTATCCCTTTATCGAATTTCTTGCGATCTACTACATATGCGAAGACCTCTTTTGGGTCGTATTCCAATTTTGTTTTTAATGGCGATATGAAAGTCGCTGAGTCTATCCTCGATAAAATTGATTTACCGGGTAAATCATGCCGCTTAAAAGCCTCTTTGCCGATAACACCGGCACATATAACATCTTCGCCAATCTCCTTTTTTTCTTCGATGAGACAGACATCAAACCCTTTATCAGCTAATAGATATGCTGTATAAGATCCAATAGGTCCAGCGCCGACGATAACGACATCGTATTTCCCCATGGGTCAATTATACGCAAAAACTGAAATTTAGCAACGGTGGATCATGAGCAAAAATAAACCCATAACACGGGAACACTTGATTCGGGATTATAGAAGCGTATAATTAACTACGAACTAGGTACTAGGAACTAGGAAGAAGGAGCGGATAAGTATAAGGAGAGGACAATGCAAGATAAAAAATATAAGGGTTATAAAGATTTAAAGGTATACCAAAAAGCCTATTCATTAGCGATGCAGATTTTTGACATTACCAAGACATTTCCAAAAGAAGAGAAGTATTCTCTTATAGATCAAATCAGAAGATCATCACGAAGTGTTGCTACAAATATAGTTGAAGGTTGGCAAAAGAGGTTATATCCAAAATTATTTATTAGCAAGATGATTGATTCTCTTGGCGAATGTGGTGAGACTGAAGTTTGGTTGAATTTCTCGCTAGATTGTGGCTATCTCGGCAACAGTGTATATGAAAGCTTCAAAGCTAATTATGAAGAAGTCAATCGTATGTTGTTCGGTATGATAGCAAAACCGGAAAGATTTGTATTAAAAATCAAAAAAGAATGACGAGTAAATTATTATTGTTCGTATTTTTGATTAAATGTACTTCCTAGTTCTTAGTTTCTAGTGTCTACTGTTTTTCCCTTCCTAGTTCTTAGTTCCTAGTATTTACTGGTTAGTGCCTTTGGCACTAACCACCGCCTTTCAAGACTTTTATTCTTGCTTCGGTGCGTTTTTTATAATCTTTTGCTCCGGCATGATTAGGATCGAGCGCTAATACCTGTTTAAAGACCTTTAGAGCATCATCATATTTTTCCGTAGTGAAATATGTAACACCCTTTTTGTACAAAGCATCTATTTGTGCTTGAGTCACTTTTGGTTCTTTCGGTTTAGTTGGTTGTTTGGGTTTAACCGGTTTTTTCGCATCGGCGATCTGTTTTTGTATTTTGGCTAACTCGGATGTTGCCTCGGCGTCATTATGGTCGAGTACCAGAACTTGTTTCCATAATTCCATTGCCTTGGTCAGGTCTTTTGCCTTGGCACGCGACCTTGCTTCTGCACTGTAAGCTGCGATCAGTTCGGCTCTTCTCGGTTCAATTTTGCCAAGATAGGAGCTGGCTTCATCATGGGCTGGTTCGAGTTCAAGGATCTTTTGAAAAGATAATTTTGCATCATTTAAATTACCTTCACTATAATAGATTTTCCCTTGCTGCAAAAGCGTTGAGATTTTTTTCTGTTTTTCCTGCAAGGCAAGGCCTTGGGCCAATGCTTCCTGGGTTTTTTTCAGGTTAAATACTAACTTACTTTTGACACCCGACTTAACCGTGATCTTTGCCATGTAATCCTGGTAATCTGTTTTAAGAACGGAGACCGTATAAGTGCCTGCGGGCAGACTCAGATCAAAGGTACCAGCTTGAGCTTTGTAGCGCTTGTTTATTTCTTTGACATCAATTATTGCATTCGGGACCAGTCCTTTTGTGCTGTTGTCCTGAACAATGCATTCAATGCTTCCCACCTCAGGTCTCTCCAGCATGAAGCGGTTATTGGTTTCGAGGGCAAAGGTTAATCTTGGTGAATACGGGTCAGGACTCCAGAAGTGCTCACACTTGGTCAGCGCCGCAGTCAAAGAAAAATACTTGTGATGATACTTGA
>JBARXB010000056.1:0-70488 GCA_049647165.1 bacterium | reverse complement strand
GCTTGACATCGCTGTGAGTATGAGTAGAATAGGAAATGCCAAATCGAGTAGTTGTGAGATTCTTAGACGGACGGGTGGAACGCGGTTATACTACTGATTTCCAGACCCACAAAGAAATATTTCACCTCGTGGTAAAAGGTGAAGACACCCAGCAGGAAAAATCACTCGCCATCAGGATGGCCAATCTCAAGGCAGTTTTCTTTGTAAAGGAATTGCATGGTTTGGATAAAGATCGTCCTGTTGTTAAACGTGAATTCACTGATCTAAAAGACCAAAAACTTATCGGTAAGAAAGTTGAGGTCGTGTTCACTGATGGTGAAGTCCTGAATGGCATAACACTTGGATATTCACCGCAGCGCCGGGGTTTTTTCCTGACGCCTATCGACCCGGAAAGTAATAACGAACGCATTTTTGCAGTTTTGAGCTCGGTAAAGGACATAATTTTCCATGATTAAATCAATAGGAGAAGTGAACCTATCGGGTATTAAAAAATTCGGTTCAGGAAAAGTACGTGAGATATTTGATCTCGATGATAGATTCCTCATCGTTGCCACGGACCGGATATCAGCATTCGATTATATACTGCCAACCCTGATCCCGGATAAGGGCAAGATACTCAATAAATTATCAGTCTTCTGGTTCAAAACAACTAAGTATATTATGGAAAATCATTTCATCACTGACCAGGTCGATGAATATCCGGATGAATTGAAGAAATATAAAGATATCCTGTTCGATCGTTCCATGCTCGTTAAAAAAGCAGGACCGATCGATGTTGAATGTGTAGTGCGAGGTTATATCGCTGGATCAGGCTGGAAAGATTATCAAAAAACCGGGCTTGTTGGTGGTGTCAAGATCGATGGCCTGAAGCAGGGGGATAAACTACCGTATCCAATGTTCACGCCGGCAACCAAAGCACACAGTGGACACGATGAGAATATAAGCTACGAAAAGATGAAGGAAGTCGTGTTAGAACACGATGCCGAATTCATAAAAGCAAAGTCCATCGAGCTCTATAATTTTGCGCATGACTATGCGCGCGAACGTAATATTATTATTGCCGATACGAAATTCGAGTTTGGCAGGCTCGATAATCGTCTGATATTGATCGATGAGATCTTCACGCCGGACTCGAGCCGCTTCTGGAACCCTGAATTGTATAAACCGGGTGGTTCGCAAGCATCGTTTGATAAACAGTTTGTAAGAGACTATCTCTTGAGCACAAACTGGGATAGAAATTCGCCCCCGCCAGAATTGCCGCCAGACATCGTTGAAAAAACAGTAGACCGATACAAAGAAGCACTCGAGCGGATAGTAAGCACTGCTAATTAGCAAGAAACAGCGTAGAGAGTAAGGAGAAAGGGAATACACATCCGCCACACACCATAGCGGATTGAAGACACATTTACCCCTTACAACTTCTTTAATGGGGTAAACTGAAGTCACATTCCATTGTAGACACGCTGCGCTGAAGAAAAAACCCAAAAGACTTGAAAGACAAAAAATCTCTGATATTCTGGTTTTCTGATAAACTTCCCACTGATATCCTGATATTCTGCTATACTCAAATAACTGATTCTTTACGGTATCAGCTTCGGAACAATCTCAATCCTATTCCGACCAAAATATTGAGGATGATGAATAAAAATAGCGTAAAGACAATGCCAAGTATCGGTATGAATATCACGGCGGTTATCAATGCACCGAGACTCGAGCCGATCAGGTCCACGCTGTAAACAGTGCCGGCATGTCTTCTCCTAAGAATAGCGATGCTGAGGGGAAAGTGCAAACCGCCAATAAAACCGCCAATAAATACCAAAAATGGAATTATCACCGTGGTACCCGGCACTTTGACGAGCGATATCAACAGTATCACGGCGAAATACAAGCCCATGATCAGCTCAACATTGGAAAGGATTTTTCTCGTACTTCTTTGAAAAAGCATAGACCGCATATAAAACATCGTACCCAGTCCCAGACCGAGCATATAAAAAGCAATGATCGCACCTATCCAGGAATAGACATAACCGTAATATACCTGAAATAGGATTATAAGAATAACTTCAGCAGAAATTTCACTGGCACCTATAGAGAAGACCGATAAATAGACGATCGAGCGGCGCCTCAAAAAGAACGGTACCGGGATTAATATCAAAAGAAATAAAAAAGGATTCGCATTGAATAATTTGATGAATATTTCACGGGCATTTTCAGAAAGTACTCCACCCCACAGGATCATAGTATAGTAATAACAAACCGGTTTAAGGTCAGTATTGAGTACACCCTGTGATTCGGCAACTCTTTCTTTTAAATAATTCATTTTCTCTGGGGTGAGGTTAAAGTCAAAATAATATTCATTGACATACTGCAGAGCTAAATTCCTTTCCCTTGTGCGTTCCTTCAAAATATTAACGACATTTATTGATTCAATCTTGTGGTCGCTGGCTAAAAAAGTCGTTTTGGCTGCAGGCAGGATCAACACTTCCTTAAAAGAGGTCTTTAATGACTGCTCAACTGTATTTAGAAGCTGACCAAATAAAGGGCTGATAATATCGGACGGAGCCGTTATGCGGATCGACAATATGCCTTGTGCATTCAATACTCGTCTGACTTCAGCAAAAAAGTCAGTCGTGTAAAATCTATTGAGCTGGACATTTACCGGATCAGGCAAATTTATTATTATGACGTCGTATTTTTCCTTTGTTTTTTTAATGTAGAAACGGGCATCGCCATGTACGACCGATACATTATCATATACATCGATACTCTTACCAACATGAAGTTCACCCATACCTATGATGAGCGGGTCGAGTTCAAGATACGTTACATGTTCTGGGACATGTTTTAATATCTGCTCAAGACAGCTACTGACGCCGCCGCCAACGAGTAAAACATTTTTTGGGTCTTCGTGGATAAGCATAGAATACTGAACAGCTTCTTCACTCGAATAAAGATCAGGATAGGAAAAATCATAGACTCCGTTAGTATAAAAATTAATTTGAGCACCCGACCTGGTAACTGCGATCATTCCGTACTTGGATTCGGCTAAGCCAATGAGTTCTTGTCCGGGCATCTGTTTACTTCTAAAAAACCATTCAATATTATTTATCTTAATGAAAACAAATAATAAAAGGAGCGGTATGAGCAATAGTTTTTTCTTGTTGGTGATTGCGATCGCACAGGTTACAAGCAAACATACAACGAGCAATAATATACCATAGGTTGGAAGAATTTGCACCAATATAAAAGATAGCAAGATACCACCGCAAAAAGAGCCGATACCCTCATAAAAATATACCCGCTCAGGTTCGAGCAGTCTCGAAGCAGCCGGAAACAGAGCGCCAAAAATAAACGAAGTCGGCGCAAGCGATAAAAATGAAATGACAATGATCTTACCCATGGGTATGATCTCGCCAAAAGGTAAAGAAAAAATACTCAGTGTGAATCTAATAAAGGAAATGGAAAAAATCGCAAAAAGACTAAGTAGGATGAGCAGAACGCTATAATTTGCTCTTGCCGACATCCTTGGCTTAATTTTTGAATATATAAAGCTGCCGATACCAGCCCAAACGAGCCAGAAGCATAGTAGAACACCCGAGATGAGTTCATAACCGCCGAACAGGGCGATGCCTTCACGGATCATCAAAGTCTGGGCAATGACTGCTGCAGTCCCGGAAAAGAAAATCACCCACTTGATCCCCTTCATGGAATAAGTGTAGAGATAATTACTTAAAAGTCAAACGTAAAAATATACCATTTGATTATCGTTCACAAGAAATATCCAATGATCTTATCCGTTCTTAATGGGTAGTATATACTATTTTGTGCAAATTTCTTCTTGAAAGCCAGACAAAAAACACCCTTGACAAGAAATTGTAAAGGAGTATTATTATTATGGAAGCAAAGTGAAAAAAATACTAATACTTATTATATATTTTGTAGGTTTAATGTCAGCTGATGTAGACTGGGTTAGAGTAATAGGACCCTCAGATGCACCAATTTGTCCCAAAATAGAAGTCATAAAATCAGATTCTTCATGCGTCTGGGTCAGAACTACCACTTTTGGTTTTACTTCAACGGATACTACTGTAGATAATAGAGATTTCCAACATATCGCGATTCATGGAGAATTGATCCCATGCGTAAATAGTGACAGCGACTCAGTGATCGTCGGTAAACCCCAAATCCCCTATATTAGAATGCTCATTGCCTTACCGGATTCTGCAGAATTAGATTTTTTAATATCTGAATCTGATTATACTCTATTTGAAGATTATTCAGTCTTTCCAGTACCTGATATGGTTTTTCAGGATTCTGGAGGTTGGAAATTTTACAAAGAAGTGTATAGTTATGACACCTCTTTTTATGAAACAGATACACTGTATCCGGGAACATTTTACCAGGTGCACAGTGATGGTCATTGGCGAGACCGGCGTGTTATTGAGGTCTTTCTGTACCCGATTCAATTCAATCCTAAACATAAATCAATGTATTTTTATCATGGTTTGGATTTAAGAATCAGTTATTCAGGCACAATAGTTGAAAATACCCAAGGCTTGGGACCGTTTGAAGAAATCGGTAGGGAAATACTGCTGAACTACCCGGGCATTGACCGCCAGCCTGCTCCTAATCCAGATCCCGGAGTTCATTTTTACGATAACCTGGATACCATTAACATTGCAGACTATATCATCGTCACCCATGAGGATTTTATTGCCGACTCAACCGATTCGTTTTGGATCCACGAGTTCGCCGATTGGCGGGTTGAGCATAACTGGTTTGAGGTTGGGATTGTCCAGATGAATGATGTATACGATGAATTCCTGCCCCAGGGATCAGCAGATTCATCCAAAGCCTTGCGTGATTTTCTCAGCTACGCTTACAACAACTGGAATGCACCAATAATGCCAGATGGACACTTTGCCTACTGCTTATTCATTGGTGACTGGGACTATGTACCGACCAAGATTTTATATGATAACTCAGAAGACTGGTACTACTCAAAGGAAGCATATTTCCGGGAGTTGGATGACGATTTGTTTGATGATATAATGCTGGGTCGCTGGCCTGTAAAAGGCGGCGAAGAATTATCTATTCTTGCGCAGAAAACAATAAATTATGAAAGTGAACCTGATACTGGTGATTGGCGAAGAAAGGGGCTGTTAGTCGCGGGGCATGAATTATCTCCATATGAACCTTTCAATTTCTGTGTTGCCGAGTCCAAACCATTTTTCTATGATATTGGTTATGATACAAATATGGTTCGCTTCTCAGATACAGACAGCGAGGAATTGTTCATAGACAGCCTTGATAAATATTTAAATCAGAGCGCAATTATTGCCAGTTATTATGGTCATGGTGGCTACCATGACTGGTCTTCATGTTATGACACAACCCACTTAATGGCATTGGAAAACAATAGTCGACTGCCCGTGGTTTTCAGTCAATCCTGCTATTCAGCATGCTTTCAATGGGACTATCCAGGAAATGGTGGTTGTACTTGTTTTGGTGAACATTTTCTGCTGAGCGATAGCGGCGGCGCTGTTGCTTTCTATGGAATGACACAAGCTGGTGATAATCAATCGCTCTATTATGGTTTTACTGTGCTCAATAGTGTCCTGTATCAGCAGCATTGGATACTGGGTAAGGCGTTAGGCGCTTCAAACATAACAAAACCGATGACATCAAGAGAATATTGTTTGTTAGGCGATCCGGCACTTGATATGGGCGATTACACCGCTTTTCCTCTCTTGCCTGATCTTGTAATCAGACCGCATGGCATGGATATTTCACTATTACCACCCTATCCATATCCAGCATGCGGTGATTCAATACCGATACAAGTAAAAGTATGGAATATCGGTGGTGCAACTGCGTATGACATCGATATAAAATTCGAAGTTGGCGACGAGCAGAGTCTGATTTACAGCAATATCTTAAATGTAGATAGTATAAATCCACGCGATACGATATTACTCACTACTTATTGGGATACTGATAGCACTCACCCGGATTACTGCGGTGAGATTGGTGAGCTTATATTCAGTGTCACAGCTGATCCAGATCAAGAAATCACAGAATCATGGGAATACAATAATCAAGCTTCCATAACAGAATTAGTTGCGTTGTATCCATATGAAGCTGGTTGGCCTAAGAAGTTGATCGTTCCTCAGTATGCTTACCCGCCAATAATTGCTCAACCGCAGATCGCTGATCTTGACGACTCCGCTGGCATTGAAATAGTCTTTCCAGGACAGGATTCAATCTATATATTCAATCCTGATGGTTCTGTATTCAGCGGCTGGCCCGTTTCTTTCAACGATGTTTACAGTACAGTTCTCGGTGATGTGGATAATGACGGTAACATTGATATTGTTGCGGTTTCACCTGAATCCATAGTTGTTTTTGACTATCAAGGCGATACCCTTACCGGCTGGCCCAAACAAGTGCCGGGTGCAGATACTCTCAGATTCTACGGCTTTCCTGCTCTGGGGTATATATCTGGAAGCAGAAAGCGACAAATAGTGCTATATGCAGGTGATAAAAGCAATACACCCCGCAGACCAAGAGTTATGGTCTTTGATTATGATGGTGATCTACTATATAACTTCGCAGCGTCCTGGTATAATCAGGAACGATATTGCTGTTGTGGTCCATCGATAGCTGATGTTAATGATGACCACAAAGAAGAAATTATTGTGTCATACGAATACATCAGAAAAGATGAAAGTGGTCAGGTTGTAGCAGAATCGAGTTTTACTGATATTTTTAATAAAGATGGTTTAGTTCGAACACTCACCTGGGGTAGTGCAGGATCCATTTCAGCCTTAGCCGATCTGAGTGGTGACGATATCGTTGATATAATTACCGGTTGTGTGGATGATACGATCAGGGCATATGATGAAAATAACCGTGATACGTTGTGGATTACTAACACACCGGGTGCGATTAATTCCTCACCGGCGGTTGGTGGTATCCATCCGTTCTATTCCGGTGTTGAAATTACTGTTGGCGACGATAGTAGTAGGATCAATGCGATAAAAGGCAGCGACGGTACACGATGGGACCCATGGCCACATGAAGCCGATGCTGAGGTACGCACCTCAGCAGCACTGGCAAAACTTGAAGGACCGTTTGACACAGGGCTAGACATCGTCATTGCAGCAAATGATATGTGGGTATATGGATTAAAATATTCCAAACAAAATGTCTCGCCTTACCCCCTACCCCTTTTTGGTCTACCATCATCAATAGTTATCGGTGATATTGATGGCGATCAAAAAAGCGAATCTATTCTCGCATCTGATGATGGTTATCTACATGTATGGGAAAATATCAATAGCAGGGTTGATAGTTATCTCATGGAATGGCCTCAGTTTCATCATGATTACCAGCGGACCGGCGTCTATTCCTGGGGTGAGTAATGTATGAGTAAATTGCTTCGTTATTTAGTTATCTGCTACCTACTGTCTACTCCCTACTGCTTACCATTGTATTCCTATCCTCAGGGCTGGTCTGATGACATCCTGATCACCATAGATTCAATTGGTGACACTCCTGACATTGATGTTGATAGCCATAATAATGTGTGGATAACATGGTATATTGCGACTTGGACTGACGGCGAAGTCTATTATTCAAAAAGAGACAGTCTTGGTAACTGCCTTATTCCGGAAACAAGTGTTTCTAATAACGCTTCAAAATCCTATCTTTCGCGCATTGCCGTTGACAAGTCGGATAATGTTCAGTTCATCTGGAGAGATGCTTCACCCCAGGGTGATGGTGTATGGCATGCAAAGCTGGCTAATGACGGTTCAGTGCTTGTCCCACCGCATCTGGCAGTAAGCGGATCTGGAGGCTACAGCCTCATTCCGGGGATTGCTCTGGATAAATATAAAAACATCAATATTATATGCGATGGAACCACATCCGGCTATTATAAAATGTATTACTCAAAGCTTGACAGTCTGGGTAACCCGATAATCGACAAGCTGCAGGTATCCACAGATAACGTAAATGTGTATTGGCCTGGTATTGGCGTTGATAGTCTTGGCAACAGCCACATGGCTTACCGTACCGACACTGCAGGCATTGCTTATCGTTTGACCTATACAAAGATAGATCAAGATGGGAATATCGTGATTTCGAATAAAAATCTCTGGTTTGGCGGCAACCCAACACTCATTGCCGATCCAAGTCAGAATATTCATATGGTCTATACTGACCCAACTGAATCCAGCAACAGGATTAAATACCTGAAGCTCGACCAGCAGGGCAACGTGATTCTGAGTCCAAGAACTATCAGCCTTCCAGGTACTGAAAGTAACACCTATGTGCACATGGCGATGGATTCGTTGTATTACCTGCATGTTGTCTGGCAGGCAAGTGAAATGAGCTATAATAGGATTATGTATGCAAAACTCGATACTTTAGGTGACACGCTTATATCACCCGTTGAAATCGTAGGAATACCACACACTACGCTTGCTGGTGAGCCAAGGATTGCGGTTGATCTCAGTAATCGCCTCCATGTCACATGGATGGATGGTCGGCTGAATCCGGGTGAAACTTTAGATATCTTTTACAAACGGGGGGAAAACGAGCAGAGCATAGGAGAAACAGAACAATCGATGAGGCCATACTATGGTATTTCAGCCTGCCCAAATCCATTTTGTAGAACAACAATAATCCATTTTTCTGGTCATTATAGTGATGAGAGTACTGTGATTTCTATTTTTGATGTTACTGGAAGTGTCGTACAAGAATTTACGCTTGGGAAATCTTCTGATGCTGTAGAGTGGTGTGGTGAAGATAATTTGGGAAATCAACTCCCTCCAGGTATATACTTTGTATGTACGAAAGATGATTGGTATAGTAAAATGATAAAACTTGTAAAGCTGTAACCATGTCCAAACTCAATGCAAATCATTCAGTATGACCAAGTATTGACTTGGTTTCTTTTCTGACTAAAATTACCAAAAGGAGAAACATATGTCCGGACACTCAAAATGGGCAAAAATCAAGAGAAAAAAAGCTAGCACAGATGCCAAACGCGGCAATATCTTCACGAAACTCATCAAGGAGATAACGATCGCGGCAAAACACGGCGGTGGTGACCCCGATGCCAACCCGAGACTCCGCAGCGCGATCGACTCGGCTAAATCCCTGAACATGCCGAACGAAAATATCAATCGCGCGATAAAACGCGGCACTGGTGAGCTCGAAGGGCAGATTTTAATAGAAGTTTCGTATGAGGTATACGGTCCAAGCGGGGTTGCGATCTTGATCGAAGTCGTGACCGATAACCGTAATCGTATAACCAGTGAGATCCGACATGTTCTTTCGAGATATAACGGCAGCATGGGTGGACAGGGCTCGGTCGCCTGGCAATTTCAAACCCAGGGCATAATAACGATTGACCAGAGCAAGTATGACGAAGATACGATAATCGCCTATGCCCTTGAAGGCGGTGCCACTGATATCAAAACCGAGGATAATGTCTATCAGATCATTACCGCGCCTGATAATTTCTCCAAAGTGAAAGATATTTTGCATAATAATAATGTCGAGACAACAAGCAGTGAATTGACCAAGATCCCGCAAAGCACCGTAGCTTTATCAGACAAAGAAGCCGAAAAAGCCTTAAAATTGTACGAGGCACTCGATGATCTTGAAGATGTTCAGCACGTTTATACAAACTTCGAAATTTCCGATGCCCTGATGGAAAAGATCTCGGCACAAGGTTGAAAGTCATCGGTATAGACCCGGGTCTTGTGGCAACCGGTTATGGTATTATCGAAGACGGCAAGTGTGTTAGCGCTGGTACGATAAGATCAAAAGAAGAAAAGGGACACGCTAAAATTCTAGACATCTGTACGAGAATCAAACAATTACTCGATGATAATAAACCTGATATTGCTGTGCTCGAGAAGGTTTTCTATCATAAAAATGTCCAGAGTCTAATAAAATCATCTGAATTACGCGGCGCTATCATCCTTACTCTACTCAAAAACAAAATGCCACTCACTGAATACGCCGCAACGAAAATAAAATTAACTACAACTGGTAATGGTCGGGCGTCAAAAGAACAGGTCAGGTACTTCATCGGCAAGATCCTGATGAATAATAATGACCGTATCTCTAATCACGCAACCGATGCTCTTGCGATCGCCTATACCGCGACATGTAAAATGAAAGATAGAATATGATAGGACGGTTACAAGGTAAAATAGCAGAAAAAACGCCGCCCTTTCTCATCCTCGATGTTTCTGGCGTTGGTTTTGCCGTGCACACTCCGCTTTCAACCTTTGAAAAAGTGCAGGTAAACCAGGAGATCACGCTCTATACAAGGTGTGTTTTCAAAGAAGATGAAGCTTTTATTTACGGCTTTCTTAGCCAGAGCGAACTCAAGATGTTCGAAGACCTGACCTCAGTATCAGGCGTGGGACCTAAATCCGGACTCAATTTTCTGTCCAGATTTTTGCCTGAGGAAATATCCCGGGCCATTGATGAAGAAAACCTTGACCTGTTATCATCAGTACCAAAAATAGGTAAAAAACTGGCGAGCAAAATAATCCTTGAGCTCAAGGGTAAATTGAAGTTCGAGGAAAAATCAACCGTTTTCAACCAGGCGGTAAATGCCCTCTGTTCATTGGGTCTTAACCGCAGCGAGGCGATCGACCGGCTCAAAGACATCGATAAAAAACTCACCCTCGAGGAGATGGTCAAGCAGGCATTAAGGAGATAATATGGAAAAACCTTTAACTGGTAACCTGCTTAAAGGCGAAGAAATCTATGAATTAACCTTAAGACCGAAAAGCCTTAATGAGTTTGTCGGACAAAAGACGATCGTTGAGAACCTGTCAGTGTTCATTGAAGCAGCCAAGAAAAGAGGTGAACCGATCGAGCATATATTGCTCTTTGGACCGCCTGGTCTTGGTAAGACCACGCTCGCCCATATTATCGCCCGGGAAATAGAGACTAATATCTATCCTACAGCCGGACCGATCCTGGAACGGCCTTATGACCTTGCCGGCATCCTCAGCAATCTAAATACCGCAGATGTTTTGTTTATCGACGAAGTGCATCGCATAAATAGAGCGGTTGAAGAGTATTTATACCCGGCACTTGAGGATTTCTGTCTCGATGTAATGCAGGATAAAGGCGTCGGTGCAAAGATGCTACGGCTCAATCTCAAGCATTTCACTTTGATCGGCGCAACGACCAGGTCAGGACTACTCACATCTCCCCTGCGCTCCCGTTTTGGCATCAGTTTTCGGCTCGATTATTATCCGGCAGATGACCTGTATCATATCGTCCAGCGATCAGCAAAGATCCTGGAGGTCGATATCGATGACAATGCAGCAAGCGAGATCTCACGCCGGGCGCGCGGTACCCCGAGGATCGCCAACCGTTTATTAAGACGGGTCAGGGATTTTGCTCAAGTAAAGGGCAAAGGAAATATTGATCTGGAAATATGTGAGTATGCGCTGGAAAAGCTCGAAGTCGACGGACGCGGTCTCGACGAAATGGATAAAAAGATCATCACAACGATCATCGAAAAATTCAATGGCGGTCCGGTCGGTATCAGCAGTCTTGCCGTAGCCGTGGGCGAAGATGCTCAGACGATCGAAGAAGTTTTTGAACCATTTTTAATAATGGAGGGGTTTATTAAGAGAACACCGCGCGGCCGTGAGGTTACCGCCCTCGGGTATGAACACTTCGGTTTAAAATCACACCAAGGACCTTTGTTCAAATAATCCGTTAAGTGGATTATTTGAAATTCCAAATTACAAAAATCAAATGTCAAAGAAATTTCAATAACCGGAATCCAAATTTCTTTATTGTCTGTCTCCAAGTTCTTTGTAGTCAGCCGATTCATCGAACAAGCTAATAGTTCCTGCCTGATAAACCCCGCTCCTCTTCGAGGGGCGTGGGTAAATCAGGCGACTACAATCATATTGATAAATTTGTAGTCTTCCGATTCATCGGATAGGACAATGTGTTAATGTCTGATAAATCACCTGTCTCAAACAGGGGCAACTTTTTAATAGAAAGTAAAAAGTTGTACGGCATCGCGACCAGCATCGTTACTCGTTCGTCGACATAGTTTATCTCCCGTAGAACGATGCCTTCAAACTATACAGGTTGCTATGTCATATAACTTACAACGGTCTTTTGTCGCTTGACTTTCATATATCGCCATATATAATCAACTCATGAAGAGAATAGGTTTTGCAGTGATCTACACAGTCTTAGTGTTAATAGGTTCAGCATATGCTGACCAGACCAGAATGGATGTGTTGATGGCGGGTGATTATATCGATGACATTATTAATATCGGTGTATATCCCCATCAATTACTCCAGTATCAAAACAGTATCTATGGTGATGTGAAGTCTGGCATCGATGACTATGGTTTGATAATGTCTCCGGTACCAAAGTTCGGTGCCTTTGGCGTGTGGCAGAATCCGGTTCAAGATCGCGGCTTTAATATAGGTTATGCGGTCAGTTTGAAGAAATTCGAGATCGGGATAAGCGGCTCACCAGGTGAAGACCAGACAATATTCGGCATCGGCATAGGTCGTCTTTTTTTCAACCAGCGCTTTGATGTATCTCTGCTTTTTAATGATACGAACGTTGAAGAGTGGTTCACTTTCAATCTAAGGTTAGCAAAAAGAAAAGGCGATTATGTAATAATACCCAGATACTCGCTCGATTCCTGGAACGTACCTTATGAATACTACCGGCACAGGATCGGACTCATGCTCCAACGGGTGATTTTCAACGATGGATTTGTATTTTTCATTGCCGAATATGACTTGAGCCGGGGCGATATTGAGAATGATAATACCCATATCCACGCTGGATTGGATCTGCCGATCTCGAGGAAAATAGCTTTGTTCCTCGGAGTGAAAGAGAATTTCGTCGATGGTTTTGAATCACCTAAGTGGTCTGTGGAGCCGGGTATCAGTATAAGAATAAGGGATTTCACCCTGGATTTTCACCTGAACCAGGAACGCCTCTATAATAAGGATGTAACGCTGCTCAATTCATTCGGTCTGGAACTGAACTTCGGAAGATTTTAAAAAGACAGAATAAGATGCTAGATTTTAGATGATAGATACCAGATAAAAAAAACTAATACCTAGCATCTGACATCTAATATCTGCCCTTTGGGGGTGTAGCTCAGACGGGAGAGCAGTGCGTTTGCAACGCACAGGTCAGCGGTTCGAATCCGCTCACCTCCATTAAACACCGGAGCATAGCGCATAGAGCAAAGGGTCTGATGTTTGTTTGGTTTGTTTGGTTTTTCTGTTCTTTTTAGTTACTTAATTACATAGTTACATAATTACCTAGTGACTTATTGACTCTACTTTCTCTCTCTGGTTCTTGCTTCCTGCCTGATAAATCAGGCAACTACAGTTTTTCAATTTTCTTAGCAACTACAATCATCTCAATAAATTGTAGTCTTCCGATTTATCGGATAAGACATTGGTTCCTGCCTGACAAATCCGGCAACTACAGTTTTTCAATTTTCTTAAATATTCTCAGGAAGTTTCCACTGAATATTTTTTCCACTTCTGTTCTTGTATAGCCTTTTTTCAGAAGTTGTTTTTCCAACTCTCTCAAACCTGAGGGGTTTTCAATGACCGGATCATTGATGCCGTCAAAATCACTGCCTATCGCGACCGCGTCAATACCGAAATTTTCTTTTAAATAATCTACATGATCGACTACTGAATGACCACCAAGATGATATTTTGAAAAGTTGACGCCGATAAGACCGCTCTTTTCGACTATCGCCTTGATCGCCCGGTCTGCGATATTTCTATGAAATGATTTATTCAGTGCCCGGACACATGAATGTGAAGCAATTACTTGGTTATCGCAAACCTCGCAGACATCGAGCACGCTCCTTGTTGATGCATGCGATAGGTCGATTATTATATCATAGCCCTTCATCTTTTGGATAAACTGCTTACCTTTCTTTGTTAGACCTTTCTTGTCAGCTTCCAGAGCTGAATAGGCAAGTTTATTGGAATTATTCCAGGTCAGGGTAAAAACGCGTACTCCGATATCATAGAAAGCTTCAAATTGCTTGAACGTATTATCGAAAATATGCCCGCCTTCAATTCCCAATAAGATGTTGACTTTCTTGCGGTCGATCTTTTTTGGTGAAGTTATGATCTGAATTTTCTCTTTCTTATCAGCATAAGCAAGCGTCGATGAAAGCATCTTTACCGCGTCAACAAAAGGGTGCTTTGCCTTGGGCCGGATGAAGTGCGCGAATACAGCACCAAGATAATTCTCCTGGTGCAGCTTTTCAGGCACTATGTAATTGAATTTACTTCGGGTGATATTGATCGGCGTATCGCAGTGAAGATCAAAAACATATGCCACTTGATTCTCCTTTAAATAAACGTTGGCGTCATCGATCTATTTTATCATCAATTTATAACAAATATATATGATTACCGCCATTAGAATCAGCCCCAAACCGACAAACCGAAATGGTTTCCACGATATTTTGCGCTTGATAAAACGACCCTCGCGTGTAAAAAATCTTCTCTTTATGGCCACAATAAACTCTTTGGATTAAAGCTACTTATCCTTCTATGATCCATTATTGTTTCCGGTCAGGTGCTCCTGAAGGGTCATTATAATACCCTCTTCTATTTGCCTTATCTTTCGTCGGGGACAGGTAAAATTATTGAATATCATTGAAAAACAATAAATAGTCTCGCCGACATTGAGATAACCAGATAGGCTTGATACAGCATACAATGACCCGGTTTTCGCACGTATCTCGCCTTCAAAATTCTCAAACCTGTTCTCCAGAGTACCCTGACCAACCTGGGGCAGAAATTCATAAAAAGTCTGTGCATATCGAGACCAATGCATATAGCGCAAAACTAGTGCGATCTGATACGGTGAAACTAGATTATGACGCGATAATCCTGAACCATCCCAGATCGATACCGCGCTCGTATCAGCGCCGCAGATCTTTAAAAATCTTTTTAACATCCGCACGCCATTATAGAAAGTCCCTTCGCCATAATACTGAGCGCCGAGTGTCTTGAGGAGTATCTCAGCATAAAGGTTCACGCTCTCAATATTCATCTCGCTAAGGATATCAACTAACCGAGGAGAATTTACCGAATCAATAAATATGACCGGATCAAGGTTCATTGCTCTTTGGAACGAAGTATTGGCTTCCTTTACAACATCACCTGTTACTCTGATATTCTCACCGGTCAATCTCTCTTTAAAATAACTACCCACGAACAATGCCGGGTCCTTGACTGCCACCGGGATATCCTTCTCGTGCCCTTTGCCAATGCCGCCGTCAACGTAAATAATATTTTCTTCTGGTCTTCGGTAGATGATAATGCTGTCTTCACCCTCTTTTGTTTTCATCTCATTTACCAACAATACATATTGGGTTTTCGGTTCAACATTGACCTCAGCATATTCACCTATATCGGTCGCTTTGATATTTACGTTCACGTAATTCTTATTTATAGATAACGCGGATATCTCTGCCGCGTAGCGAGCATCAAGATAATGCCATGCCCAACCCGTTGGTAACCGTTCACTTGTAAAGGTATTACCATGAAGACTCATATCTTTAAAATAATCTTCACTGACCACGATATTGCCAGTCACTTCTTCGATGCCTTTTGCTTTTATCTTGGAAACAAACCGGTCAAGATCAGCCAAAGTGAATGTTGGATCACCCCCACCAAGAATGATGATGTCACCACTCAGACGTTTATCAATCACCGACCCGCGCAGTCCAAGACGCGTCGTGTAATGAAATTCAGGACCAAGATAGGATAAACCCGCTCCGGTAGTAATTATTTTCATATTTGAAGCGGGGACAAGAAGCTTTTGACTATTACGTGCGTAGATCAGGCTATCATTACTCAGGTTCAGAATATAAACACTGCTTTGTGCGGTCTTTAAAGCAGGCTGATTTAAAATACTATCTATTGCCAGTGCATGTATGAAAAAGAACAATATCATTACTTCTTTCTCCTTTTTTTTCTGAGTTCCCGTTTAGCTGGTATTGGTGTAAAAAGACCGTTATCCTTAATCTTACACCTGCATTTCTTTATATTCCGGTTTGTCCCGCAAACAGGACATAAACCCTTACACTCCTTGTCACATAGCGAAGTAATAGGTATTGAGAGTACGATAGCTTCTTTTATACCAATACTCAGGTCTATATTATGGCCTGAGAAGTACATCCGCTCGATCTCAGAGGTTCTCAGGTCAACCTTTTCAGCATCTGCATTTGGATCTTTACCGTGGACATAGTTGAGATATAAACACACCTGAAATTCCTTTGCAAAGGTGGCCAAGCAGCGTCCACATTTCATCTCAGCGGTGAACGTGACCTTAAAATCCGCGGTAATTCCTATTGCTGAATTATCGAGTGTAACGAGCGCGCGGATCGAACAAAATTTCTCAACGTTATCGACCTTGAGGTCAATCTCATTTGCACTAATATTATCAAATGTGACCTTAGTTTCCTCTTTTATTTCGTTGACCGGGATAAGAAATTTCGAAGCGACTATGTTTTCTGCTCCTTTTTCCGCGCCGCTGGAAAGAGAATATTGTTAAGTATCAACCGGTAACCGGGTGAGTTCCGGTGTTTTCTCAGATCGGTCGGCGGGTCATTAACAAGATGTGTATAATCTTCAGGGTCGTGGCCAGCAAGGTAAGTAAAAGTACCTTTACCATGATTACCGTGCAGGTATTTGACCTCCTCAGTACCGCTTACTTCAGCCATAATGAGCACTGATGATTTAACCGTACTTTTCCTGAAACCCGAACACTGACCAAGGAATTCCTTTACTAAAGCGGTATGATTCTGAACAAGCATGCATGGAACTGGATCGAACTTTGCCGAGAAATCAAACAAAGAAATGTAAGTGTCAGGACCGCGTATCTGCGCTTCGTTGGTAACATCGATCGTGGAATGCTCATAGATGAGTGGATTGAGTATCAATTCGAAGTTTTCAAATGCCAGGCACTGTGAAAAATCAAGTTTTTTATTTGCCGCAGGATCAAAAGGATCATGATCATAATAATTATGACAGATGTCGATATTCTGGGCAGCTAATCCTATATCATATGTGTCGCATGCCGAACACATGGAAAACATGAAGCCACCTTTTTCAATATAGTCCTTTATAACTAGAGCGACCGCCAATTTCATTTTGGAGACTTTGGTAAATCCTAGTTTCTTGGCCAGTTCTTCATTTATCCTGACCTCTTCCTTGTACCAATCAGTATTCGACTGGCTGCCGTAAAACTTGCCGTACTGACCAGTGAAATCTTCATGATGAAGATGGAGCCAGTCATACTCCATGAGCTTGCCACGCAGGACATCTTCATCCCATACCTGGTCATACGGGATATCCGCATATTCAAGAGCGAGCGTTACGGCATCATCCCAGGGTTCATAATTATCCGGGATATAAACCGCTATCTTTGGCGCTTTCTCGAGTAAGATAACATCCATATTATTCTCTTCAATCACCTGGTAAATCCCTATTATGTCTTCCGGAGGGACAACTTTCCATATAACACTATGTAACGCACAGTCTTTTTCAATCCTGGGTTCGTAATCCATGAGAAATGAACCACCATTGTAATTCAACAACCATTCAACACTTACACCTATTTCCAGTGCCCGGTAGGTGATCCCGTAAGCCATTAAATGGTCGGTTTGTGTTAAATCCATAGGGATGAATATTTTATTGGCGAAAGTGAATATAGGAATCAACAGCACTATACATTTCAAGAGTAAACGCCCCAAGCTATATACTCTACGCCCTACGTTTTTTCACTCTTCTTTTTTCTTAATGATATCAAGTATCTCTTCCGGGTTACTGGCTTTTTTAAGAAGTTGGCGTACGTCCTGTTTGCGCAGTAACCGTGAAAGTTTTGCCAAAGCCATGATATATTCACTCTTTTTGTTTTTCGGTGAAGCAATCAAGAAAATAAGGTGGGACGGCTTGCCATCGATCGCCGAAAAGTCAACACCTTCTTCAGACCGAGCAAAGGCGAGGATAAGACTCTTAACTGCATCGGTACGAGCATGTGGTATTGCGATACCGTCGCCAATACCTGTAGATTCAAGGTTCTCACGTTTGGCTAGAGCCTTTTGCAGCTCCTCCCTATTTTCAACGGCTTTATTATCAACTATATTATCCACAAGTTCCTTTAATGCCGCGATCTTATCTCTGGATTTCATCTGCATTATAATCGCTTCAGGTTTAAGAAACTCAGATATCTTTAAGACCATTACACCTCCTCTTGGAATTTTGAATTGTAGATTCGAGATTGCAGATTTATAACGAATATCGTACCAATCAACAATCTAAAATCTGAAATCATAAATGTTATAGTCCTATAACGGGGATTGTCGATAGAACGAAAAGGTCCTTGGTTTCATCCTTTCGTTTTATCAAAATAGCATCCACGCTGTATGCATCAATATATTTCTTAACGATAGTCGTAGCAATACCATCCTCAAGATGCAGCGATGTCCAAATACCAGTTTTATCTGCATCATCCTCGATCAGATACAGTAACTGCCACCCTTCTTCCTCAATCTTTTTACGCAGCGTATCACTTTTTTTCTGGGTCATGCGCGCGAGTCTGGAAATTCTACCGGTCTCGACAACAAACAAAACAAACAGCTTACTTTTAAATTTCTTGCACAGCTGGATCGCTGCTTTGGTAATATCCTGGTCATTTGTGTTGGTTAGAACAAGTATAAGCTTTTTAATCTTCATTCAAATCAACAGGTTCACAATGGACATAAAGAAAACCCTGTCCTCTATAGCATGTACCGTGACATATCAACATCACCGACAATATCCTTTAATTTCGTATTCACATAGCTGTCTGTTATCTTGATTTCTTTCTCACTGACATTCGGTGCGGCGAACAGTATTTCTTCTAGTATTTTTGTCATTACTGTATGTAATCGGCGCGCGCCAATGTTCTCAGTCGATGCATTTACCTCTGATGCAATCGCTGCGATCTCATCAATAGCCTTTTCAGTAAATTCAAGACTTATCCCTTCAGTAGCTAATAGGAGACTATACTGCTTGATCAATGAATTCTCCGGTTCGACAAGTATTCTTCGAAAATCCCCGACTGTCAGTGCAGATAATTCCACCCGGATCGGAAAACGTCCCTGTAATTCAGGGATGAGATCGGACGGTTTCTTATTATGAAAAGCTCCGGCAGCAATAAAAAGAATATGGTTTGTTCTTATCATCCCGTGTTTTGTCATCACATTAGACCCTTCAACGATCGGCAAAAGGTCACGCTGAACACCTTCACGGGAAACATCAGGACCATGTGTTACCTTACTCCCTGCGACTTTATCTATTTCGTCAATGAAAACAATACCCGAATTCTCGGTGCGCTGGCGTGCCTCATTGATCACCTCATCCATATCAATGAGTTTATCAGCCTCTTCATTCTGTAAATACTCAATTGCTTCTTTTACTGGCATCTTGCGCTTTTTTTTCTTTTTGGGCAGGTTCTTGCCAAAAGCATCCTCTAAGACTCCGCTCAGATCACCGATACCGGCATGACTGAAAATTTCTAAAAACGGCATCTGCTGGTGGAAGATCTCTAATTCAACAACCCGATCATCAGACTTTCCTTGATTTAGAAGGTCTCTCATTTTTTCACGCGTCGAACCTGATGAGCTGGTCGTTTCAGTCGTCGCCGTATCGCCAACACTGACGGCAGGAGAAACAGGAAGGAGAATATCGAGGATACGCTCTTGTGCGAACTTGCGTGCTTTTTCTTGCACCAATTTGGTTTTTTCTCGACGCACAATATTGACCGAGATCTCAACGAGGTCGCGGATCATCGATTCCACATCCTTGCCAACGTAACCCACCTCAGTAAACCGGGATGCTTCAACCTTGATGAACGGTGCCTTGGCTATATTTGCTAAACGACGTGCTATTTCAGTTTTTCCAACGCCAGTGGGTCCGATGAGAATAATATTATTTGGATAAATATCATCTTTTATCTTATCGGTAACCCGCTGCCTTCGCCATCGGTTACGCAGGGCTATGGCCACTGCCTTTTTTGCCTCGGACTGTCCAATGACATATTTATCGAGTCGGCTAACGATTTCGCTTGGCATGGGAAAAGCGTTAGACATCACGTCAACTTTTAACGCTTTGTCCTCCATCATGAAATTATACAAAATTATTGGAAATTGTCAAGTAAAATACTTAAGTCTTCAGGCAAAGCATACTAAGAACTTGACAATAAATTGAATTTAGGTAGTATTTTATATGAGAGGGTCGTATTTCATACTTATATTAACATTATTACCTCAACTGGGCAGTGCAATCAACCCGGGCGATATTACACACAATACAAGCAGTATTTTCTATGTCAACCCTTCAGCTGGTGAGGTAAAACTTAAGATAAAACGCGGTGCGGTCAAAGAGGCCTTCGTCGTAATGAATGATGTTCGTCATATAATGAAATCTACATATAGTGATGCCAACCATGAATACTATACCGCAACGTTTGCGGCATTTGACACTGCAGCGGAATATCACTTTTTGCTAAAAGACGATATTGATTCTCTGATCCTGCCAGCAAATGGTGAATTCACCTCCAGAGTACCGTTATTCAAACCTCCTAACTGGGCTGCCGGTAAGACGTATTATTCGATCTTTGTCGATGGTTTTTATAATGCCGATGAAACAAATGACCCGGATAAGAAAAGGAACTGGGATAAAGAGCCTAAAAACTGGGAGCCATATGGTGGAGATTTGAAAGGTATTATTGAGAAATTCGCATATATTGAGTCCCTGTCTCCAGACATCATTCTATTACAACCTATCTTCACTGCATCGTCAAACCATAAGCTTAACTCAAATGACTTTGCGACAATAGACCCGCATTTTGGCGACACAATAGATATAAGGAACCTCATCAATCAAGTCCATGCGCAAAATATGAAAATAATCTTGTCGGTCATCTTCAGTCATACCGGATTAGATTTTCCAATATTCATCGATATCGAAACGAACGGTGCCGCATCAAAATACGTTGATTGGTATCTTATCAACGCTCCGACAATAAAGAAATCTCCCCCTAATTATGAATGCTGGCGTAATGATTATCGTTTTCCAAGACTTAATCTGAACAACCCCCAGGTCATGAATTATTTAATAGGCTATTTGGGATACTGGAAACGTTTTGGGTTTGACGGCTTTTATATTGGCGAAGATGAGAACCTCAATGCAAATTTCATTAGGTCCCTGCGTATCCATATGAAAACAAGGTATCCAGACATCCTGCTTTTGGGCACTGATAAACGTCTGCTCACAGGTGAAGCTTTCGATGGCAGCCTTAATAAGGGTCTGACTGATCTGCTTGTCAACTACTTCGTTCAGCAGAATATTGCAACGAGTGAATTTGATAGAAAGCTCCAGCAGATGCTTTTTTTCAGCCCGCCTCAGAGCAATAGTGTGAACTTGATCAATCTATCAACTTACGATAAGCGCAGTGAACCCACGGCTGATATCATGAAGAATCTTTATGCGTTTATTTTCACCTGTATTGGTTCGCCGGTAATTATGTATGGCGAGGAAATAGCATACCCTTATCATGCACCGCTTAACCTCGGAAGCTTCCCCTGGAGTGTTACTGAACAGAACCGCACATTCCTCAAAGAAATAAAAAAGCTCATTGAGATACGCAAAACCAATTCTGAAATAGCTGGCAGCAAATTCTTCACACTGTATGTTAACGATATTACAAAAATATACGCATATGACCGGGGTGGTTTCATCGTTGTTCTCAATTCAGGAGACAAGCAGGCATTTATTTCTTTACCAGCATGGGATGGTGCCTATACGGACCTGATAAACGGCGAGAAACTTACTGCATTCTCGCAAAGTCTAAGACTCTCGATTATCCCAAAATCCTATCGAATTCTGAAACGTGAGATTTAAACTTCACGCTCCTTTTACGCCCAAAGGTGATCAGCCTGAGGCGATAGAAAAATTAGTTAAAAGCATTAAACAGGGTACGCATTTTCAAACCCTTCTTGGTGTAACTGGATCAGGAAAAACCTACACAGTTGCTAATGTCATAGAGAAAACACAAAAACCAACACTCATTATTTCGCACAACAAAACACTCGCTGCTCAACTGTATGGCGAATTTAAACAATTCTTTCCGGAAAATGCTGTTGAGTATTTTATTTCTTACTATGATTATTATCAACCTGAAGCGTATCTGCCGCAGACCGATCTTTATATTGAAAAAGATGCATCGATAAATGAAGAAATAGAAAGACTAAGGCTGCGGGCCACGGCTGCACTACTCACACGCCGTGATGTAATAATCGTCGCATCAGTATCTTGTATCTTCAACATTGGTTCACCTGATGAAGTCCGAGAGCTCGTCGTATACTTAAAAAAAGGTGATACCCATAACCGGGACGAGCTGCTTAAATCACTTGTTGCGATACAGTACACGAGGAATGATATTAAATTTACGCGCGGAACATTCCGGGTACGTGGTGATACCATTGACATCCACCCTGCCGATGAAAAATATGGTATCAGGGTGGAATTATTCGGTGATGTAATTGAAAAACTCCAGCTATTTGACCCGGTCTCCGCCCATATTATAGAGAACCTTGATACGATCACTGTCTTCCCAGCTAAACACTTCATTACTACACAGCCAAGGATTGAACAAGCCGTTGAGGCAATAAAAGATGAATTAGCAGACCGCTTGAATATTTTTGAAGCAAACGGTAAGCTCCTTGAAGCTCAGCGTTTAGCTCAGCGCACGAAATTCGATATTGAAATGCTTTTGGAATTGGGTTATTGTTCAGGGATTGAGAACTATTCAATGCATCTTTCAGGGCGTAAACCAGGAGAAAGACCATTCTGTTTGATCGATTACTTTCCTGAAGATTACTTAATGGTTATCGATGAATCACATGTCACAATTCCACAGCTGCACGCTATGTACGAAGGGGATCATGCCCGTAAAACAATGCTTGTTGAACATGGTTTTCGATTACCCTCTGCCCTGGAAAATAGACCCCTTAAATTCGAGGAAACTGAAAGCCTTATCACTCAGGGAATATGCATATCAGCAACCCCAGGACAGTGGGAGATCGAAAAATCGGAATATCGAATAGTCGAGCAGATCGTTCGACCTACCGGTATTATCGATCCGAAAGTAACAGTGAAGTCCGCGAAAAATCAGGTCGATGATCTGATCGCTGAGATCCAACACAGAACGCAAAGTAAAGAACGGGTGTTGGTAACGACACTGACAAAAAGGATGGCTGAGGATCTTGCGCAATACCTGAACGAGATCGGTATACGGGGCAGGTACATGCATTCGGAAATAAACGCGATACAGAGGATTGAAATTTTAAGAGGATTAAGGTTGGGTGAATTTGATGTATTAGTCGGTATCAATTTGTTGAGAGAAGGTCTTGACCTGCCTGAAGTTGCGTTGGTTGCGATCCTTGATGCTGATCGCGAAGGATTTTTAAGGAGCGAACGCTCCTTGATCCAAACTGCTGGTCGTGCCGCGCGTAATGTGCGCAGTGAGGTCATCATGTATGCTGATGAAAATACGGATTCCATGAAGCGAGCGATAGGAGAAATGGAAAGAAGGCGTAAAAAACAACTTGCATACAATAAAAAACATAATATCACGCCACGCAGTATCGTGAAGACTAAAGAAGAAATAATCAAAGCAACTTCGGTTGCTGACCGTATCAGCAAAACAGGTAAAGAGGAAATAAAGGTTGAAGAACTTGCTAAGCTTTACAGGGAAATGGAGGAGGCAGCATCGTTGATGGAATTTGAACGTGCTGCAGAAATTCGAGATCGAATAAAACTGACAAAGAAACGCCTGGAGAATACAGACAGGAGGAAATATCAAAAAGAAGTCGGCACTAAGCGCTAAGGAAAAAAAGCAATTCCTAAAGATCATCAGGAATGCTCTAAAAGAGGACATCGGGCGCGGTGACATAACAACCGATCCAATAGTCGACATGCAGCAGCAGGCACTAGGGATAATATTCCCCAAACAGGATGGTATCCTGTGTGGTATTGATATTGCCAAGATGGTTTTTGAGGTCTTGGATGATCAGCTGGATTTCCAGGGCAAAATGACCGACGGTATGCTCTTCTCACCGGGTATGACCATTGCGACACTTGTTGGACCTGCTGTATCATGTTTAAAAGGCGAACGAACGGCGTTGAATTTTCTGCAGCATCTCAGCGGGATTGCGACGTTGACGAGCAAATTTGTTGAAGCTACTGAGGGGAACCTGAAAATACTCGATACAAGAAAAACCTTACCCGGGCTGAGGCTGATGGAAAAATACGCGGTTCGCACTGGAGGCGGAAATAATCACCGGTTTGGTCTATATGATATGATATTGATAAAGGATAACCATATCGAGATCGCGGGGAGTATAACTGCGGCAGTAGAAGCGGCACGCAAAAATAACAGAAGAGCATTCGTAGAAGTCGAGGTTAAAACCTTTATGGAATTGGATGAAGCCCTGGCCGCAAAGATCAACCGAATTATGCTCGATAATATGAATCATGATCAGCTGAGAAAAGCGATCGAAATAATACGTACCAAGGAGGCACACACGGAAATTGAGATCAGCGGTGGGATAGACCTTTATAATATAGCTGCTTATAAGGATTCTGGTGTGGATTTCATCTCGGTTGGCGCACTCACTCATTCAGCTCCTGCCATTGATATCGCAATGAAACTAAAACCTCTGGGACAAGGTGAATCCTGAGGATTTTCTTAAGTCACTCGTTGACTACGAAAAACAGCCTACGTATGATTATGATCTGAATAGATTTGTATGCTTCCTTGATCAACTCAACGCCCCTCAACACAAGCTCCGCAATATCATTCATATCGGGGGTACCAAAGGTAAAGGAACCTGCGTTGCGATACTCGCATCTTGTCTTGAACAGAGCGGGTACAAAGTGGGTCAATACACTTCACCTCACCTTGCGTTTCTTAACGAGCGAATTAAAATCAACAATACACTGATAACTAATAAAGAACTCACCGGCTATATCAATAAAATAAAACACCTTAAACTAAAGAAGCCCGTTGAATATAGAAAATCACATAACCTGAATATTGTTAAAAATCAGAAATGGAATGGTCCACGCACTTTTTTTGAAACCCTTACAGCTATTGCCTTTATGCATTTTGTACGCAAAAAAACCGACTTTGCAATCCTTGAGGTAGGTTTGGGTGGACGTCTCGATGCAACGAACTCGGTCAACCCGCTGATCAGCCTAATGACCAAGGTCGGTTATGATCACACCGCTTTATTAGGCAATACCCTATCACAGATCGCGCGAGAAAAAGCCGGAATAATAAAATATTGCGGTAAACTGATCACGATTAAACAGCGGTCCGCAGTCCAAAAAATTATTACAAAACAGTGCCGGTTAAAATCGTGTTCCCTGCAATTTGCCCAAGACCAGCACATTATCAAAGTTATGAAACAGGCGATCAATGGTAGTCATTTAAAAATAACCGGTCAGCTTGGTAAATTCGAGGTTTTTTTACCCTTACCAGGTCATCATCAGGTTCAAAATCTTCTCCTTGTCCTTGCGGTGATAAATGAACTAAGAACTATGGACTTCAGAATTCCAGTACAAGCAATACAAAAAGGTATCCGGCAGACGATACTACGCGGTAGGTTTGAAGTCGTCTCCCCGAAAAAACCAGTCCTTCGAGGGCAGGCAAGAAAACCACTATTGATATTTGACTGCGCCCATAACCAGGATTCGTTTGAGGCTCTTTATATGAATATCAGCACCCTTAAAATCCGTAATTTCTATCTTATCTTTGGCAGCAGTTACGGCAAAGACATATCCTATGCGCTAAAAAACATCTTTCCCAAAGCCAAAGGAGTTGTGTTGGTGAAAGCGGATAGCCCACGCGCTGTAAGACAAGAAGATATCTACAAAAAAGCAAAAAAACACCAACAAAATATGACAATCGCATCTTCGGTCCAACAAGCCATTGATTATTTAATGACCATTTCAGGAAAAGATGACACAATAATCATTACCGGTTCTTTCTATCTCTGGCAGCCAAGCTGGTGATGGGGTCAAATCTCGACATTGGACAACAACTCCCTACGTTCATATCAAATCATCGTTGCGATGTCCAATGTCGAGATTTGACCCCATAGTTTATCAATAATTTTATGGAACAAGAAAACGGATCAATAGAATTGTTAATCGAAGAAGCATTGGCTAATAGCGAGGATGCCTGCCAGAGAATACTCAATCTATATAAAGGGAGGATCTTTAGTTATGTTTACCGCATGGTGCGGAATTATCACGATGCCGAGGATATTACTTTTGATACTTTTATTAAATGTTTCAGGGCACTCGCCAGGTTTGATACAACCAAGAAATTCTCAACCTGGCTTTTCACTATCGCCCATAATACAACACTCGATTTTTTCCGCAAGAATAAGCAGCAATATGAGTACTTTGATGAACAGCACGGAGTAATTGATGATCATGCGGAAAAACTCGAAAAAAAGAAAAAAATGGAGAAAATTGAGAAAGCCCTAGCCAAACTACCTCCGCTTGACCGGGAATTGATCATACTGTTCCATAAAGAGGAATATTCATACCAGGAAATAAGTGAAATCCTTGAAATACCGGTAACAACGATTAAAACGCGCTTGCACCGAGCACGCAAGAAACTTGGCCAGATGGTTTGTGAAATACCATGAAACTTTATACAAAAACCTGCGTATTACCTAGTGATGAAGCACAATAATATCGAAAGATTAATCCAAAAGAGCCTGGATTTCGAGACAAATGTCGAAGAAGAAAGATTTCTGCATAGTCATTTGTCTCAATGCAAGGAATGCCACCGGTTTTACCAGGAAATGGTACAGACCCAGAAGGCTCTTTTCGGACTCATCGAATACTATCCGCAGCATGATTTTAACGATCGTGTCTTAAAAAAACTGGGATTTCGAAAGATCTTTGCCTGGACCAAAACAATCAAGGTTTTTGCAGGTGCCTGGTTAGCATCCATTCTGTTTCTGGCATTTTCACCCCTGCCTGGGAAATTAATAAATCAGATATTAACCTCGGCACCTGCACTCGCCCGTATCATCAGCAAAGGTGAAGTCATTATCTCTTCGCTGAGCCATGTTTTTATGCCGTTTGCCAAGAATTCATTCGATATTACATGGCCAGTAATAGGACTGTTATTCAGTGTCATTATCACTTATTTCTTTAGTAAAACCCTAACCCACGTTAGAAAAATCAAAGCAAACATTAAATCCCCTGGTCAAGGGCAGAATTTTCTAACCGGGTAAAAAAAGGAGGCGAAATGCAGGGTCTAATAATAATAATCATAGCTCTTTTGCAGGTGTCAAATCCTGGTTCTGGAGAACTCGCTGGACAATTACCAGAAATAGTAATCGAAGCTAAAAGGTATAAATATGAGGATATCGCAATACCTCTTATTGAATTGATCGAACAAAACTTTGCTTTTGCGCAGACAATACCGGAGCTACCAGCTATACCAGAAAAAGAAAAGGTAAAGATCAAGAAAAAGATAAAGCTGGATCTTGAGAAAGGTAATGTCATCGGTGAAAACTATCATGTACCAGAAGGTGATACGGTAAATGAGGACATAACAGTCGGCGGCGGAAATGCAGAGATTGAGGGGGTTATTAACGGTGATCTTGCGGTTATGGGCGGTGTCGTCGAGGTAAGCGGACTGGTCGACGGTGACGTTGCAGTATTCGGCGGTAATCTCAATATTACCGGTACAATTGACGGTGATGCTGCGGTAATGGGTGGTAATATAAATAACCGGGGTATCATTACTGGTGACCTTTTTGTTGTCGGCGGCACAGTTCTCCTTGATTCCGGTTCTGTAGTTGAAGGCGACATTAGTATGGTCGGCGGTACTGTTGACCGTGATGAAAATGCTGAAGTGCTTGGTAAAATAACCTCGGTAGATATCGAGGTACTGCACGAAATCATGCCTCGCATCGGTAAAGCCCTGAGGTTCCCGAAATTTCTGCCTGGTAGAACGGCATTTCCAAAGCTCTTTTTCATCGCGGCGATGCTTGTCATGTATATAATCAACCTTCTCATTCTCTTGATATTCCCCGGTTTCAATGAAAAAATCGCCAACCGGTTGAATACCGGTGTATGGGCTTCAGTTGGTCTGGGACTGGGAATTCAGATACTATACGTGCCGCTTATTGTCCTCTTTGCAGTATCGATCATTGGTATACCTCTCATCCCTCTCTTTGTCCTGGCAGTCTTTCTTGGCTCAGCTTTCGGATTCTCGGCTCTCTCCCGTATCATTGGTGGAAAAGTAGCTGATGGGTTCAAATGGAATATAGCGAGCAAGGTCGGACTCTTCAGTGTCGGCTGGATCACGCTAATGATAATCCCCCTGATCGTTCATCTTATCGGACCGCCGATATTTATCTTAGGATGGATAATTTTTTATGTCGCTATAACCATAGGACTCGGTGCGGTAATATTCACATTGATAAAAAAAGAACCCAAAGCGGCTAAAAAGTAAATTCCCCTGAATAGCTGAAAAAACCACCTCCTCCCTGCAAAGTGAGGAGGTGGTTTTTTCAGAAAGTGTTGAATTAGTCGCTCAATTGACTATAATAACGGCATGGAGATTCTTAATAAAGCAAAAACCGCGATCTCAGAAAGCAAATTCACCGAGCTGGAAGATATCTGGACTGAAATGATCCTGGCGCAAGATATTGAACTGAGCCATTTTTTTGAGATCTGTGACACATTAAAAAAAACCAGTTTCCCCGAGCGGGTTCTGCCGCTCTTGGAAATGCTCGCTGAGCAATGTGAAGCGGAAAAGGCATATGCTAAGGCACTTGATGTATGCAAGAAAATGGTTTACTTCAGTGATCAGGATAAAACTCTGAGAAAACGAATTATCGATCTTTATAAAAAAATCTTTGACACCAGCGCTCACCTCAGCGAGTATCTGGATATTTCCGGTCTGAACAATAACGATCCTATATTCAAAGCGATAGCAAAGCTCGAGCAATTCCTCGAATATGATGTGGGAAGATATTTTTACTTTGAACGCTATGGTTTTGGTGAGGTAGTCGATACAATACCGCAAAAAAGAGAGATCGTAGTTGATTTCGAAAAAAAGAAAAGACATTTTCTTTCCATAAGCATCGCCCAGGGGATCCTCACACCGCTCACCGAAGGAAGTTTTCTCCATAACAAGTACACTGATATACAGTCGCTCAAGAAGATGAGCCGGGATAATCCTGAAGAACTCATCAAGATGATACTCAGAGATTCTTCAGAGCCGCTCAATGCATCACAAATAAGGGCTTACCTGGATGGGATATTGGAGAGGAAGCAGATCAGCAAGTGGTGGGAAAAACAACGGAAGAAAATTGAACAAAATAAGAACATAAAGGTGTCCGGACGAGGCGCAAAGCAATATTCCTATATAAGATCAGATCAGGATAAATCAACGCTCGAACTGGCTGCTTTCAAAAAAGCGAACACAACTGAGAAATATCTTTTAGCTACAACCTACGTAAAAAAGGAACCTGCGCTATTTTGTAAAATCGTTCCTGAGCTCGTTCACTTGGCAAATGAGATATATAAAAGTGACCCTGGTCCGGCATTGGATATCCTGATGCTCTGTCAGGACAGCGCGGTAGAAGCTAACTTTGCGTTTTCAATGGCAACGGTCATTAATGACAATGAACTCGAGCCTTTAATCAATAACCTGCAGAGTATTGAACACAAAAAATCTATATTAGCATTTGTCCGAAAACAAGAAAAAGAATGGGTGAGAATTTTTAAAGATCTCATGCTCACCATTGATGACCCCAGCCTTTTTGCGGAATTAGCAAATAATCTTGAGTCCGCACCCGGTGCACTGAAGGATATCCACTATACAGTTCTCTCATCTCCCAAAAAATACCCGGCACAGTATCTCTGGATGCTCAAATCCATGCTTGCCGGCGAGCTTGCTGAATATTCGGGTCCGAGTTTCTTGCCGCGGCTCATCGCCAGCGTCGATTATGTTAAAGGTATCAGAGGAACCGTATTGAAGATATTGAACCTTGATACTTATGATAAGATCATAGCCCAAGCCGATTCCGATGAAGCAAAGCGTATCCTTGAGGCGATCAATATGAGCATGGGTTTACCCGATTATAAGAAAAAAGACTTTGCGCGTATCATCGAATTCCATCATCCTGATCTTTTCACGCGGACCGATGATGTTATCTACACAACAAAGCAAGCTCTAAAAAAGAAACAGGATGAATTAGAACACATTATGAATGTGGCGATACCTGAAAATAAAAAGGAAATAAGCCGGGCAAGGGAATATGGAGACTTGAGCGAAAATTTTGAATACAAAGCAGCCCGTGAACGACAGGAGCAGTTTTACAGCAAACTGCGGGCGATTGAGAGCCAGCTCGGCAAAACTCAGATCATCGTTCCTCAACAGATAACAACTGATCACGTATGCATCGGCTCAAAAGTGACCGTAGAGAATGTTGCTAACGGCGAGCAGAGTGCTTATACGATACTCGGCCGATGGGATACCGATCTTGAGAAGAACATTATCTCTAATGAAGCACCCGTTGCCCAGGCTCTACTTGGCCGCATCCCGGGTGAGAAAATCATAATCAACAAAATTCTTTACGAGATTGTCAGGATAGAAAAAGGACTTAATTAATGTCAAATTACAGATATCAAATGACAAATGAAATCCAAAATCTAAAAATCCAAGCCCAAATTACTTTTAGGTATTTAGATGTTTAAGAATTTAGGTATTTTTTTGTACAAGGAGGCACTCATGAAGAAAATACTCATCCTGGCAGCGATCGCTCTCCCGCTCTTGGTCTTCGCCGAAGAGGAAACAATCGGTTACCTCGGCGTTATCACGGAAGAGTTGAGCGAAACGATGATGACAGCACTTGATGTGGAAAATGGTCTCCTCATCAAAGATGTTGTTGAGAATTCGCCGGCAGAAAAAGCGGGGTTGGAAACCGGCGATGTAATAATCGAAATAGACGGGGATAAAATAATTGACTATGCAACGCTCAAAGGAATCATTGCAACAAAGCCTGATAAAAAAGTTAAGATACTGATCAAGCGCGAGGGTAAAAAGTACACCAAAGAAGCAAAACTAAGTTCTCAACCGAAACCAAAATTCAATATCCAAATGGAGCTTCCTGATTTTGACCAGATCAAAGAATTGATGAATAGGGGGTCGAAAGAGATAATGGAAGAAATTGAGAAGCTCAAAGAAGAAATAGAGAAGCTGAAGCAGGAATTCGAGGATCTGAAAAAGAAAGTCGGATAGCACTTATCTAACAATAAGCTTTCTCCCTGGTATTTTGTTCCCGTTGTCAAGGACAATAAAACAATCGCCATCCGGTTTTTATCAAGAAAATTTGGATGTAAGAAATCTCGCAAGCGGTGTATATTTTATCGTTCTCAAACAAGGCAATATCCAGGTTTCACAGAAGTTTCTTCGCATACGGTAAATCCACCACATATTACGGAGAACATGAAATAGTTCTCATTTTGGGTAATGGATATAAAAACTGTAGGAATCGGGCATTAATAATTGTAGTTATCCAATTTATTGGATAAAACCTGATAAATCAGGCGACTACATCATATCGTGGATGCTATGAGAACTATTTCATGTTCTCCTCAGTAACCTGCTATTAAGGATGCCATTTTAGCTGTGCAATGACATGCCAAGCTTAGGTTATTGACTTTCTTCTTTCTATAACTATACTCTCACAGATAGCATGGAAATACATAAATTTTCTGAGCGCGATGCAAAACAGTGGGAAGACTTTGTTCCAATCTCAAACAATGGTACGATATTCCATTATCTAAGGTTTCTCGGCTATCATCCTTCGCAGCGTTTTAAGAATCACCATCTGGTAATCAAAGAAAAACATAATATCCTGGCGCTTTTCCCCGCGGTCATAGAAGATAACACGGTAATTTCACATAAAGGTGCATCATACGGTGGTTTTGTTCTGAAACAAGGAATCGGCATACACAAAACTTGTTTAATAGTTGAACATCTTATCGGCTATTTTAAAGAACGTGGTTTTCAAAGGATCATCCTCACCCAGACACCTCTTATTTATTACAAAGAACCTGACCAGTATATTGATTTTGCGCTGTTGAAAAACGGTTTTCATTATCGAAAACGTGAAATCACCGCAGTCATTCCGATAGATGCCCGAGACCCGCTCCTGACCTTTCATGCTGATGCCCGCAGATCAACAAAGAAAGCTATGCGTGAAGGAGTCGGTGTTACTATTTCCGATGACTTCAATACTTTTTATGCTATCTTAAAGCATAATCTGGGAATGAGACATAATGTTTCACCAACTCATTCGCTCGAAGAGCTCACGCGCTTGAAAAACATGTTCCCTGATGATATTTTCCTTTTTGCCGCTCATCTCAAGAGAAAAATGATCGGAGGGATTGTGATATTCTGCGCTCATCAAAATGTCATTCTGGCATTCTATATTAGTCACGACAGTGAATTCCAGATATATCGTCCGGTAAATCTCCTGTTTTATGAAGTCCTCAAGTGGGGACGCAGTAAAAATTTCAAATACCTCGACCTCGGTACTTTTACCCTCAATATGACCCCGAACTGGGGTTTAGGACGATTCAAAGAAAACCACAATGCGCGCGGCTTTCTACGGGATTCATTTGAACTCAACATATAGCCAAGTAATCACATAATGGCTCGACGTAATAATAGAATCAGGCTTGGTCACGGTTCAGGTGGTTTATTAACAAACCACCTCATTAAAGATATTATCCTGCGGTATTTTAAAAGCCCGATCCTTAAACTTCTTGAAGACTCGGCTCAGATAAAATCATCAGGTACTGATCTTGCGTTCACAACAGATTCATATGTAATCGACCCGATATTCTTCCCAGGCGGTGATATCGGCATGCTTGCTATCTACGGTACAGTAAACGATCTGGCAATGAAAGGTGCGATCCCAAAATACCTGTCCTTTTCCGTTATAATTGAAGAGGGTTTTGCCATAGATAAATTCGAGCGCATTATTAGATCCGCGGCACAAGCGGCACGCAATGCGCAGGTTCAAGTTGTCTGTGGAGATATCAAAGTTGTGGAAAAAGGCAAGGCCGACAGTATTTTCATTACAACTGCAGGTATCGGTGTGATAAAAATCGACCTTGCCAAAAAGCGTATAAGGCCCGATGATGTCATCATTGTAAGCGGAACGATCGGGGATCATGGTGTTGCGATCATGAACGAGAGGTTGAACCTGGGATTACGTTCGACTATTAAAAGTGATGCGGCGCCGTTAAATCTACTTACCCGGCCACTCCTTAAATATCGAACATCAATTCACTTCATGCGTGATCCGACACGAGGCGGTATTGTCTCGGTTTTAAATGAAATGGTCGATGGTTCTAAAATGGGCATAATGATCAATGAAGAGGATGTGCCCATTAAGAGAGAAGTCATTGGAGCTACCGATATCCTTGGTATTGATCCGCTTTATATCGCGAATGAAGGCAAACTCATCTGTGTCGTCGAGAAAAAAGCTGCCGGAAAAATCTTGAAGATAATAAAATCCCATAAATTAGGTAAGGATGCAGCTATCATCGGTAAGGTTATAAAAGAACCCGGGGTCTGGCTCAAAACCAGGATTGGCGGCATCCACCCGCTCTTACAATTAGAAGCTGAAGGTCTACCGAGGATATGTTGATATGGACGCTCAAAAATACTTTGACCAGATGTTTATGGCTCAGGCCCTTGCCCTCGCTAAAAAAGCCTGGGGAAGCACCGGTATCAACCCCCGGGTTGGCGCCATGATCGTAAAAAATAACCGGCTGGTCAGCCAGGGTTATCACCGGCAGCTGGGTGAAGCTCACGCTGAGATCTGTGCTCTGGCAGGTGCTGGCGAGCAGGCACGTGGAGCAACCCTTTATGTAAATCTTGAACCTTGCTGCTGCAGCGGTCGAACACCGCCATGTGTTGTTGCGATAATCAAAGCCGGTATTAAAAGGGTGGTTATCGGCATGAAAGACCCGAACCCGCTCGTCAATGGCAAGGGGATTGAGTATCTCCAAGCCCATAACATCAAGATCACCAAAGGTATCCTTAAGGAACAGGCGCATGAATTGAATGTCTGGTACAAGAAATACATCACGACAAAAATACCCTATACGATTATGAAAATTGCGATATCTCAAGATGGTAAGATCGCGGGTTCTGCACAAAAGTATATAACATCAGAATCATCAAGGCGCTTTGTCCACGCACTGCGCGGACAGCTCAACGCAGTGCTCGTTGGTATTAAGACTATACTCATTGATAACCCTTATCTAACTGACCGGCTACTCGGTAAAAATAATCCGGTTAGAATCGTTATCGACCCAAACTTGGAGATTCCTGAGCATGCTAATTTTCTAATACCAGATAGCCAGAGAATCATTATAACGAATAAACAGAATGATGCAAAGAAGATCAAGGTGTTGACGGACGCCGGAGCCGAGTTTATCTTCCTTGAATGCGCTCCTTATCCAACTGCAAAAATCCTTGAAGAACTTGGTAAACAGGGCATCGGCGCTATTCTCATTGAAGGCGGTGGTGAGGTCTTCACTCATTTTTTCAAAACCCAGGACTATGACGAGCTTTATCTTTTCAAAACCAGAATAAAAATCATTAAAGGTCTGGCACTGGACAAAGAAATCATAAATTACGTGCAGACCCGAGATAAAAAACCGATTAATATCGGGGAGGACTTATTATACCATGTTCACAGGAATAATTGAAGAAAAGGGAAAGATCATTAGTATCGTAAAAAGCAGGGTTTCAAGGATAGATATTGAATCGAAGCTCGAAAACAAACCGGGAGACAGCATTGCGATCAATGGGGTATGTCTCACCGTTGTCGCGATAAACAATAATGGTTTTACAGTCGAGGTTGTGCAGCAGACCAGAGAGATAACAACCGCGCTCGGGTGGCGTATAAACGCCCATGTCAATTTAGAACGAGCAATAGCTTTGGGGACGCGGCTCGGCGGACATATCTTGTTGGGTCATGTTGATGAGATAGCAAAATGCGTTAGGATGAAAGGTAATGAATTCTTCTTCAAAGCTTCAAGAGAAAATCAGAAATATCTCATTCCCAAAGGGTCGATAGGCATCAATGGTGTCAGCCTGACCATCAAATCGATCACCAATGATATATTCTCTGTATCACTCGTTCCTTTTACCCTGAAGCATACAATGCTTGATACGATAAAGATCGGTTCGTTGGTCAATATTGAATACGACTATTTCGCTAAAATCCTGCTTGCGCATAAGTAGCGATCACTGTATCGCATATAAACTGCTTATTGAACGGACAATTTCATAAAAGAGGACGACGCTGGGGATTGATATTAATTTTTATTATCGGATCATCCCCCGTGCCAAAGAAACGCCAGGTATGGAGCTTTGCCTTAAGCTGCTGTTCAAAACGACGATCTTTTATATCTTCTGACAGATATTCCACATCAACACTTTTCGCCAACAATTTGCCCGAACCAGATAATTTACCGTCGATAACAATACGTTTATCATAGCCCATATCAGGGAACGATAGATCAATTGAATCCAGGGGCATCCCCGGCTCGATAATCAACTCCCCAAAAAGCTGAACGATATCAGCAGGTTCTAATTCGATCTTGATCGTATCGAGAATATGAACACCCGTGGTGTTGATCTCATGAGGGATGTTCATTATCTTAATCCGCTCAAAACCATTACCACTGCTTAAGGCAGGAACTATAAAATAGATCTGGAAATAAAGTGTTGCCGGTATGTCACCGCCAAAACAGGTGAATTCAAAATGACCATTTATATCAGTCGTATCTTGCCATATCCTCTCGAAATGAAAATTTCCCTCCTCAAACCACCGATTGACACAGAAAGTTATATTTGCCCAAGGTCTACTGTTCAAAGTCACCCACCCTTTGACCATAATATCCTTATCCTCCTCAGTAAAGCGTGTGCGGACCTTGGACAATAGGGGTTCGAAAAAATCAGGAACATGGTAGACCCGGTGTTCTACAATGTGTCTCAGGGCATTGTAGATAACAGTATCACGCGGTCCATAAGCCAGTATTTTTAGGATGCGTTCAAATTTATAAAGATCCATCCCTTCAATAATAGTCCTGCTGCCTAATTCCCGGGCATGGCTTTGTAATGTGTCAGTTAAATCATATTTTCCGAACGGATAAAGCAGTTTGAGGTTATCTGGCCATACCCTGACTTGTCGTCTATCAAACCAAAAGATCTCTTTGTTCTCATAGTTACTCAAAAATATTGTGGTTAAACCCTCGCTATAATCAAAATTTCGGTATCGGTTATAGTCATTTTGCAGAAACGCCATTAGTATGAACATTACGATTGTAATAAAAGTCGGTAGTATTAATCTAAAAGCAATGCTTTTTTTCCTCGTCTCAGCGATAAAATTCTTATCGAAAAAGGTAAGCACCAGTCCTGCTCCGCAGATCATTAAGACCTGAGCGATGATCGGTAATTTTACAACAAAGGTATTGATAAAAGAAAAGCGATACCGAAGCGCATAGAAAAAGGGTTGCCGTATCAAGGCGGGGAGCAGATCAGATAATGTGATCATTAATATGATCGCCATTGACAAACCCATTGCCCAGATAATCGCAGTCGATAGTTGCTGCCGGAAGTAAAAGTAGTTGACGAGGATCAATACAACGAGAAGACTGACAAAGGGAATGATACGCACAATATTTGTGTATATCAGAAAGCTGTATTTTGCTAATGAGAAATAACTGATCCCAAAGGGTATAAAAGGCGTAGCGACCAGCGCCACCCACACCAATGTCCAAAGACATGTGCTCAGTGCCGAGTATCTATATACAAAGATATTTTTGAAAACAATATATGACCAAAAGATTATATAAAGACTGGCAAAGACCACAGTTGTATTAAAATATCTAAGCAGGATCACCGGGTAAAGTAAAGCCCAGATCAATGAAGCATAAATTGTCAGGGTCTGGGAGCCAAGCACCAGTCTCATGAGGATAAAACCGATCACTATACTATAAAGAACGATAAGAATACCGGCGAGTCTCTTCCTGAACACAATGGATTATACTGCGAAAAACATCCCGGTCAAGAGGGATCACCGTAGAATATAGCAGACTCTTGACTTTTTTTAAAAAATGTGGATAATTACGCTAATGAGAAAGGAGTATAAAGAATGGCTTTAGAAAAAGAAAAAAAACAAGGTATTATTGGAAGTTTTAAAAGACACCCGAAAGATACGGGTTCGCCTGAGGTTCAGATCGCAGTCCTCACTGAGCGGATAAAAATCCTGACTGAGCACCTTAAGGAATTTCCTAAGGACAAACATTCAAGGCAAGGGCTTATCAAAATGGTGAATGACCGTCGTCGTCATCTGAATTACTTAATGAGAAAAGATAGACCAAGATATTTGAAAATTATCGAAGACTTACAGCTTAGAGGTTAGCATGTATTCCGCAGAATTAACCCTAGGCGACAAACAACTACGCATTGAAACAGGTCACGTAGCCAAACAGGCAGCGGGCAGCTGCATGGTGTCATACGGCGAAACAGTACTTCTCGTCAGTGCTTCCTATCGCAGAGACATCAACGAAAGTGTTGATTTCCTACCCTTGACAGTTGATTATCGCGAACTGCTCTTTGCTGCTGGCAAGATACCCGGTGGTTTTTTTAAACGCGAGGGAAGGCTTTCAGAAAGTGAAATCCTAACCTGCCGTCTTATTGATCGACCTTTACGCACTCTCTTTCCCGACCACTTCCGGAATGAAGTTCAGATCATCGCTAACCTGCTATCCTCAGATATTGAAAATGAAGCTGATACCCTGGGCATAATCGGGGCGGCAACTGCATTATTGATGTCCGAAATCCCGTATACTGTACCTCTGGCCGCGGTCAAAGTCGGACTAAAAGACGGATCGTATATAATTAACCCGGGTATAAGCGAACAGGACAGTTGTGATCTAAATCTGGTAATCGCTGGAACCAGTGAGAACATAATAATGATCGAGGGCGGCGCAAAAGAATGTTCCGAACAAGAGGTCGTAGGAGCGATTGAGTTTGCACAACCACAGATCAGACGCATAATTGAAATTGAAAAACAGATACAGGATAAGGTCGGCAATGAAAAAATAGACATGATCAAGCCATTTGTTGACAAAACTCTGAAGCATGAAATCAATCAAGCATTGGGCACTGCTATTGACCAGATATACGATTTCAAAGAGAAAAAAGCAAGACAGGAGGCTATCTACCAACTCGTCAAGAGAACTGCAGAGAAGTTCGAGGACCGCGTGGATGATATCGAGAAAAAAATCATGTGGGTGGTTGACGATGCTCTGGCAAAGAAAATGCGCATTCGGGTACTTGAAGACCAAAAACGCATTGATGGCCGTACGCTCGATGAGGTAAGACCGATCAGCTGTGAAATCGGTCTCCTCCCACGTACCCATGGTTCTGCGATTTTCACTCGTGGCCAAACGCAGAGTCTTGCGGTAACGACGCTTGGTACAGCGAGTGACGAACAGAGGATCGATGCAATATATGGTGAAGAATCAAAGTCATTCATGCTCCACTATAATTTCCCACCCTTTTCAGTAGGTGAAGTCAGACCGATGCGGGGACCTGGCCGTCGTGAGATAGGCCACGGCGTACTTGCAGAGAAAGCAATTCTCCCGGTTCTGCCCGATGAAGAATCATTTCCTTATACGATCCGTGTTGTTTCCAATATTCTCGAATCGAATGGGTCATCATCCATGGCAACAGTGTGCAGTTCATCGCTCGCGTTAATGGATGCCGGTGTACCGATCAAAAGTACGGTAGCCGGAATATCGATAGGTCTTATAAAAGAAGGAGAGCGTTTTGTTCTGCTCACCGACATATTAGGTGAGGAAGACCACTATGGGGATATGGATTTTAAAGTAGCGGGAACTAAAGACGGTATCACTGCGATACAACTTGACCTAAAGTTGCGTGGTCTTGAACTCGATATAATTTCACAGGCCTTGGACAAGGCAAAAAAAGCACGCCAGGAAATAATGGGCTTCATGGACAGCACGATAGCGACAGCACATAGTAAGATCTCCCAATATGCGCCTAAAAATGTTGTTTTCTCGATACCCAAAGCAAAAATCGGTGAAGTGATTGGACCGGGTGGTAAGATCATAAGAAAGATCATCGCTGATATGGAAGTTACTATAGATATTGATGATGACGGCAAAGTTACCATTTCCGGGGTCAATGCAAAGAATGTTGACAAGGCAAGAGATTTTATACTCTCAATCGTCGAAGATGCAGAAATAGGTAAAACCTATACTGGAAAAGTCAAGCGAATCATGGATTTTGGAGCTTTTGTAGAAATCATGCCCGGTAAAGAAGGACTTGTACATATATCAAAACTTTCCCGGCAGCGTGTGAATAAAGTCACTGATGTAGTGAAAGTTGGCGATGAGATCATCGTTAAAGTGATCAAGATCGACGAACAAGGGAGGATAAATCTCGTCCGCAAGGAATAGAATCAACCACTGTGAAATAACTCCTTCAATATCACTCGTTACTGAACAACTCCCCAGATATTATTCGTTTTCCCTGGGTCTTTTCATTGATTACGGCTCGCGTGATGAATCACCATCCAATAATGGCATCTCGCACCTGCTTGAACATATGCTTTTCAAAGGAACCTCCAATAGATCATCTCTCGATATAGTCAAGTACATCGAAGGACTGGGCGGTGCGTTCGATGCCTATACAACAAAAGAGAACCTGGTCATTATCACCAAGTTTCTATCCGAACATATTTCAAATGTTTTCAACCTAATATGTGAACTGCTTCTAGAATCCAAGATCGCCAGGCAGGAATTAATAAAAGAAAAATCCGTAATCCTCGAAGAGATAAAATCAAATATTGAAGACCCGAGTGATTATGTCTTCGACCTGTTCTTCAAATCTCTGTTCCCAGATCACGCAATTGGACGTTCGATAGCAGGTACTGTAAAATCAGTCAAAAAAATCGACGTCAGGAAAACCAAGGACCATTATCGCAAGCTATTAACCAAAGATTTCGTGATCGCAGTCAGCGGAAATTTTAATCGAAAGAAGGCTCAAGAACTGGCAGCAGATAAGTTCGGACATCTACAGGCGGTCAAAACCAGACGTATAAAACCAGTTGCCCAGTATGGCAAAACTATAGTCCAACAGAAAAAAGACATTTCCCAGGTTCATGTTGTTTTTGGTCTTCCTGGCGTTGCTTTCACTTCACCTTTGCGTTATCATTTCTCGATAATGAATACTGCTTTTGGCGGCGGTATGTCATCCCGACTATTTCAGGGACTGCGTGAACAAAAGGGCCTTGTCTATAATGTACAGTCATTTCTTGACTTTTACAGTGACTGTGGCATATCAGGATTTTATTTTGTCTGCGATAAAGATAACCTTAAAGGTGTTGCCAAACAACTTAAAGCCATTTATGCTGATCTTGAGAAAAGCGGTTTTCAAAAAGAGGAGATCGAGCTTGCGAAGACATACCTGTCAGGTAATTTACTGCTGAGCCTTGAAAGTTCAACAAATCGCATGCTGCGCCTCGGTCGGGAAATGCTGAATTTTGGAAAGACAACGACGATCGACAACGTTATCACAAAGATCGGCAAAATCAGTGAACAACAAGTCAATGCTTTGATCGAAAAATACCTGAGCCCGAAAAAGTATACGATCGCAGCGATCGGTCCCATAACGAAAAAAGAAATCGACGATATCTTCCGGACATAATACCCTGGAAAAGATGAATATGAGAAGTTTGGATGTTCAGAAGTTCTGAACTTTGTAACCTCAAAACTTCAAAATAAACGCTCGCTCGTTACGTCACGCAAAAGAGATTTCCATGCTTCTTCTAAAGAGTATATCTAACGGGATTGACTAATGCAATCACGGCAATATAATCGAATGATGACCGAAAGAAAAATAATATTCATTTCACTCATCCTGTGCTCATGCGCGATTCTTTTTTTCATCTGGCCAACCCGGCGCCAGCTCTTGAGCTATAGTAAAATGACCTCTTTACGCATCCTTGATCGCAATAATATCATACTGCGTGAGGTACTCTCGAGTAAAGACGCAACGAGCAGATATTGCATGCTCGACAGGATATCACCCTGGCTTATTAAAGCAACCGTGATTTCTGAAGATAAAAGATTCTACCTACACAAAGGGATCGATCCCCTTGCTATTTCTAGATCACTCATTCAAAACCTTTTAATGGGCAGAGTTGTATCCGGTGGATCCACGATCAGTCAACAGCTCGCGCGCAATTTATTGAATTCTCCTTCACGTAATCTTGTATATAAAATCATCGAAGTTTTTGTTGCGATCAATCTGGAATTGAAGCTGAGCAAAGAGGAAATACTTGAGCTTTATTTCAACTATGCACCATACGGGAATCAAACCTACGGGGTCGAAGCGGCTGCTCATCTTTATCTGCGTAAACCAGCAAGTGACCTTTCGCTTGCAGAGGCAGCATTTCTTGCCGGCATACCGCAAGCTCCTTCTTTTTATAATCCGTACCGTTATCCAGAACGTATTAAGGAACGTCAACAGGAGATCTTTCGTGCCCTACTCGAATCTGGTATTGTTGATTCAACCCAGTACAAAGATGGTCAAACCCAGCCGGTTGAACTGGTGGCAAAAGAAAAGAATTTTCTGGCACCTCATTTTTGTGAACATATAATATCTCACCTGGATAAAAAAGGCTACCATAACATTAGTGCAGTTAAAACCACGCTCGACAATCACCTGCAAAAAAATATAGAACAAATATTAAAAAATAATATCGACCGGCTGACCGATGCCAATGTCACCAATGCTGCGGTCGTTGTCCTTGATAATCATACGATGGATGTGTTAGCTTATGTTGGTTCGGTGGATTTTTTCGATCCGGATATCGATGGTGAAGTCGATGGTGTGAGATCATTACGCCAACCCGGTTCAGCGCTGAAACCATTTACTTATGCGCTTGCTCTTGAGAACAATTGCACCGCGGCCTCCTTAATCCCGGATATGCCAAGTTTTGAGCACACTCGTGGAGGCGATTATATGCCGCGCAACTATGATGAAAAATATCATGGTATGGTACGATTAAGAAATGCCTTGGCTTGCTCCTATAATATACCAGCGGTCCGGGTCTGCGGTGATTACGGTCCAGAAATGCTCCTTAAGTTGTGTCATGATGCCGGTTTTGAAAGCCTCGATAAATCAGCCATCCACTACGGTGTAGGTTTGACCCTCGGCAATGGAGAAGTCACTCTATTAGAACTAACCAGGGCTTATTCAGTATTTGCCCACTACGGTCGGTATCTGCAAGAACAATCTTTGCTTAATGCCGATACAATCGATATCAGAGTACCGAGTAAACCGCGGAAACTTATTAAACCAGAGACCGCGTACATTATAATGGATATACTGAGCGACAATAATGCGCGAAGCCCTGCATTCGGTCTTTACAGCCCTTTGAACTTGCCTTTTTTCTGCGCGGTCAAAACTGGTACATCAAAAGATTTCAAGGACAATTGGTGCGTAGGTTTTACCGACAAATATCTTGTTGGTGTCTGGGTAGGGAATTTCGACGGCAGCCCTATGCACCATGTATCGGGGATTACTGGAGCTGGACCTATTTTCCGGGATATTATGCTTCTTCTCCATCGTACCGCGCTATCGGTCAAGTATCCAAAACCCGATAAATTATTGACCACTATCATATGCGCAGAATCAGGAGAAGTGGCAAGTTCTTACTGCTATAATACAATCGCTGAAATATTCACCGAAGGGACTGAACCAAGCGTTGTCTGTCGGCACCATACATGTGCCAAACCTCCGCTCGGTTTTCCTTATAAAGAGGAAACAGTGTATCATGATCAGCGCGGGCCGACCGGTATCGTGATATCATTCCCTGATGACGGCGATATTTTTAAGATCGATCCAGTCCTGCGCAGCGAATATCAGGTACTTACCTTTCAAATCCTTGCTACATATCCTTTAATAGATGTTTCCTGGTTTGTAAACGATTCAATTATCGGTACGGTTACTGAACCATACAGGATAACCTGGCAAATATCGCCGGGGAGACACCGAATCTTAGCGTGCGGTTTGACCACGGATGAGCAAACAATAATGTCGGCGCCGGTTTCAATCCTTGTTCTGGAATAAAAAAATTCATTGCCTACCTTGACAAGGTACTGGTTCTTATTATAATTAAACATAGGTAGCAAATATGAAAAGCCGTGGTCATGAACTCCAATTCCGTCCCGAACTCAAGCAATATATGCTACCCACGCTCGTTTATTATCTTAAACTCATTGAAATACCTAATCTTGAGTTGGAAAATTACCTTCGCCAGGAGATCGAAACTAATCCCTTGCTTGAAGATATACAACAGGAACCAGGATCGGAAACCGATGAAGATGAAGGTGAAAATGAAAACACCATTGAAGAATCAAAAGAATCAGACGAAAATATTGATCTAAGCCTTCTCGAACTCTTTGCTGAAGATACAAAAATCAATTTCAGCAAAGAGGAGAGACAGTTCGATCCACTCGATAATGTGCCCGCGCAGGGTGAGAAACTGTACGACATCCTTATGCGCCAGGCGCGCGCTACATTCGACGATGAGGAAATGGAAATCGCTGAAGCGATCATATCGAACATTGAAGAGGATGGACACCTAACAATACCACCAGAAGAAATCGGTGGTGAAAAATTTACGCACCAGGATATCCTGTGTGTGCTCAAGCAAATCCAACATTTTGAGCCAATCGGCTGCGCGTGGCGTGATGCAAGAGAACCACTCCTGGTTCAGTTATGTCACCTTGGTTACAATGAAAGTTCAGTAGAATGTATCCTCGTCCGGGATCACCTAAAAAATCTCAAAGGTGATCATCCAAAGGAAATAATGAAAAAATTAAATATTGACGGGGCGCGTTTTGATAAGGCTAAAGAGATCATCATGACACTCGATCCCAAACCTGGATGGCGCTGTTCAGAAACAACATCGCGTTATGTGTTGCCGGACTTCATTGTTCGCTGGCAGGATAATAAATTATGTGCTATCCTCAATGAGGAAAGGAGACCGCGGATTCGTGTACGCCGGCAATACCTTGATATGGTCAGATCCAAAGGAAATGCACCCAAAGAAGAAATAGAATTCATTAAGAAACGCATACAATCCGCGCAGAACCTTATAATCGCAATAGACCAAAGAAGGAAAACCTTAACCCGTATCATCAACAGTATTCTGGATTACCAACATGAGTTTTTTGAGAAAGGTTACAGTTATCTGAAACCGATGACGATGACTGAATTTGCCAAGCAGCTAAATGTTAATACATCAACGATATCCAGGGCACTGGCGAATAAGTATCTGGAATCACCACTGGGTATCCATAAACTGAAGTTCTTCTTCACTGCCGCGGTTGGTGATACAGACAAGCGTATAATATTTAAGAAAATATCAGAGATTGTCGACAGCGAAGATAAGACATTTCCCTTATCAGATACTCAGATCGCTAAAAAACTGAGCCGCCAAGGTATCATTATATCACGCCGTACGATCTCTAAATATCGTGATTTAATTGGCATTCCAGCCCACCAATTTCGTCGGCAATAGCTGTCAAAAAACATCAATAATAACTGGAAATACCTTGACTTTTCGGGGAAAATGCTTATAATATGGCTAAGTGTCTCGATGGTATTGAAGAAGATTAAGTATCAGGGTTTTCGTAACTTGGTCGATGCAGAATTAGAATTTACCGATGATTTCAACTTCATTATCGGGAAGAATGGTACCGGTAAAACAAATTTACTTGAGGCGATATTTTATGCAGGTCTTGGATCATCATTTCGCGTAAGAGAGGAAGAGCACATGATACGGATTGGAGAATCATTCTTGCGTGTTGCTGCGGAAACTGAGAACATTTCTGCTGCTGTATTTTATGATGGTCATAAAAAGAAACTTACTCTTCAGGGAAACGAGGTACGTCGATTGAGTAATTATGTTGGCTGGTTAGGTCTTGTGATATTATCCATTGAAGACATCTGGATGGTACGCGGTGGGCCATCGCACCGTCGCTCTTTCATGGACTGGACAATAGCTAAGATCTCAGCAGTTTATCTCAGCAATCTGATCGAGTACCGCAGAATCCTGCGCCAGCGCAACAGCATTTTGCAAAACGGGGATAAAAATAACTATGAGGTTTTGCAGTTATTTAACGAACAACTTATCAAAACCGGCAATGAGATATACCGCGAAAGAGCGGCGTTTTTGCCTAAGTTGAAAGATAGTATAACGGTATTCGGCAATGAACTTGGTTTGCAGAAATTAACTCTCGGCTACCGGAGTACATGTCCAGATATGCATATTAATGAAAAAGTCCTTAACCGGATACGGTCAAGAGAATTAATCATCGGTCATACTCTGGTTGGACCGCACCGCGATGATCTGATATTCTCGATAAAAGATCGTCCCTTAAAAGACTATGCATCCGAAGGTGAGGAAAGGGCTGGAGTTATTTCAATGAAATTAGCCGAGGCGGAGATACTATACAGAGAAACTGGTCAACGTCCAATCCTGATACTCGATGAAGTAGGTGCCGAGCTCGACCGGGATAAAATAAAAATACTTCTTGGACTTCTTAAAGGACAGATCTTCTATGCAAGCACTCAATTACCAGGTTTTTCACAGGGTGGTGGACAGAAAAACAGATATTTTACAATAGAAAGGGGCAGTATTGAAGTTTCCCCGGAGAATTAATAAAATTATACCAAAAGTTCTCAAAGATATGAACATCGAACAAAGGACAAAGAACTGGCAGGTCGTCAAGAAATGGGCGGAAATTGTTGGCGCAAGGATATCACAGCACGCAAAACCTACTGCTGTGGATGCCGATAATCTGTATGTTGATGTCGACAGCCCTATGTGGCAGAGCCAGCTCTTTTTGATGAAGGGGAATATTATCAGTAAAATGCAAAAGTATGGTACAAATATCAAAGATATCAAATTTAGAATAGTTGATGAGATTGAAGGTTCTTAGGAGATAACATGGCGCAGGAAAAAAAACCGGTTAAAAAGAATGAAATGAAAAAACCAACGATCCATGCATCGACAAAAAAATATGATGCATCGAAGATACAAATACTCAAGGGACTCGAAGCGGTTCGACGAAGACCCGCCATGTATATTGGTGATATCAGCTTGCGGGGTTTACATCACCTTGTCTTCGAGGCTGTAGATAATGGGATCGATGAAGCATTAGCGGGTAACTGTGACCTGATAACGGTCTTGGTGGACAACGATCAAGTATCGATCGAAGATAACGGCAGCGGTATTCCAGTAGATATACACCCCACCCAGAAGAAATCTGGGCTTGAAGTCGTAATGACCATGCTTCATGCCGGAGCGAAATTCGATGATAAGGTATATAGCATCAGTGGTGGTTTGCATGGTGTGGGTATTTCAGTCGTCAATGCTTTGAGTGAATTTCTTGAAGCCGAGGTATACCGCGATGGGAAAATATGGTTTCAGAATTATAAGCGGGGTAAACCGGTCGCAGAGATCAAAACGATAGGTACAACAAAGAAAACCGGAACAAAGATCACCTTTCGTCCGGATCCTGAAATTTTCTCTAATATTGAATTTCATAAAACAATAATCACACAACGTTTGCGTGAGTTATCTTTTTTGAACAAAGGTTTAAAAATCGATTTCGAAGAAACAAAAACCGGGTTTAAAGAACGATATCTATCACAGGGTGGTGTTTTGGATCTGGTAAAATATCTGGATTCAGGTCGTACCCGATTGCACAAACCAATACATTTTTCAGAACGGCAGAATGGTATTGATATTGAAGTGGCCCTGGAATACAATGATTCATATTTGGAAAATATATTCACTTATGCGAATACTATCAATACCCATGAAGGCGGTTCTCACCTCATCGGGTTTAAAAAAGCATTAACCCGGACGCTCAATGATTATGCTCGACGGCATAAGCAGCTCAAGGACGATGTGAGTTTTTCTGGAGAGGACACACGTGAGGGGTTAACTGCAGTGATTTCAATCAAAATCAAGAATCCTCAGTTTGAAGGACAAACCAAAACAAGACTGGGAAACCCGGAGGCAAAGGGTGCTGTTGAATCCCTTGTAAATGAACAACTTTCTGGTTTCCTGGAAGAAAATCCAAGATATGCTAATATCATTATCGGTAAGGTCAAAGCAGCAGCAAAATCAAGGCTCGCCGCCAAGAAGGCACGTGAACTCACCCGCCGTAAATCTATGCTTGATAGTGACACGCTACCCGGTAAACTTGCTGATTGTTCATCTACAAACCCTGATGAATGCGAAGTGTTTGTCGTTGAGGGTGATTCTGCAGGTGGTAGTGCAAAACAGGGAAGAGACCGGAGATTTCAAGCAATCTTACCCCTACGCGGCAAAATTATCAATGTCGAGAAGAGTGGTTTGAACAGAATATTGAGCAATACTGAGATCAGAACGCTTATCTCAGCGATCGGCTGTGGTATAGGAGAGGATGATTTCGATGTTTCCAAGGTGCGTTATAAAAAAATCATCATTATGACTGATGCTGATGTTGATGGAGCTCATATAAGAACACTATTGTTAACATTTTTCTTTAGATTTATGAAAGAATTGATTGATGGTGGGATAATTTATATTGCCCAACCACCGCTTTATAAAATACGTGTCAATAAAAAAGATACTTATTTATTCTCGGATAATGATCTGCAGAAATTTTTAAAAACTAAACCCGAGAAGAATCCAAACATTCAGCGTTACAAAGGGCTTGGTGAGATGAATCCCCAGCAACTCTGGCAGACAACCATGGATCCTGAAAAGCGTATTCTCAAAAAAGTTAATATGGAAGATGCGGCTGAAGCAGCTCATCTTTTTTCTATACTTATGGGCGGAGAAGTAGAGCCAAGACGAAAATTTATCGAAGAAAATGCTCAGTATGTTGAAAATTTAGATGTATAATCGGTAAGGAGGCTTAATGGGGCGCATTGATCTCTTAAAAGAATTAGCTAATGCATTTGGATTATCTGGATATGAACAAGAAGTAGTCAGTATATTAAAAAAACACTTCGGCGACCATGTGCAGATCGGGCAAGATAAACTGGGTAGCATCATCGCCAAGAAAGTTGGGACAAATGAAAGTCCCAAGATAATGTTCGCGGCCCACGTGGACGAAGTGGGTTTTATGGTAAAAGAAATCACCAAACAGGGATTCATAAAATTCATAACTATTGGCGGCTGGTGGGCAGGTAATCTACCCGGATTACGGGTTAGAATAAAAACCAGGAAAGGTGAATCCATCTCGGGTGTCATCGGGCTCAAACCAATTCATGATCTATCCGATGAAGAACGTAAAAAACTGCCAAAAATTGAGGATATGTACATCGATATCGGTGCGACAGAAACATTCGATATAAAAGAGAAACTCGGCATTAAACCGGGTGATCCTATCATCCCGGAAGCTGAATTCAAACAATTGGCAAATTCTGATCTATACTTGGCAAAAGCCTGGGATGATAGGGTCGGATGCGCGCTGCTCGTTGATTTGCTTAATAATCTGACCTCCACAGAACACCCAAACACGGTCTATATGGCCGGCACAGTCCAGGAGGAGGTTGGTTTAAGAGGTGCCAAGACTTCAGCCTTGGCAGTATCACCAGATATCGGTTTTGCCCTAGATGTAAGTATCTGTCGTGATACGCCGGGCAATGATGGTGATGCAATCGAGAAACTCGGTGCTGGCGCCGGTATATTGATATATGACCGAACAATGATCCCGCATACCAAATTAAGGGATTTTGTATGCGAACTCGCTGACTTAAACAATATCCCCTATCATTTTACTTCCATTAAAGGAGGTTATGATACCGGGATGATACATATCACAAATATCGGTGTACCAAGTTTGGCAATCGGTGTACCCAGCCGATATATTCATTCAGCTTCAAGTATTATATCCATGGAAGATTATGAAAATGTTCTAAATCTTATTACATTAATAGTAAAGAACCTTGACAATGAGGTTCTTAAACAAATAAGCTCTTAAGGAGGGAGTATGGCTAAGAGAATAATAAAACCTGGTGCAACATACTATATTGAAACAACGACCAAAGACTGCATGGAAATACTCAGTGATCCTCACTGGTCACGGTTTTTGCTTTTATCGATCGGTTACCACCGGTACATGCTCAATTACAAGATCTATGCTTATCTGATAATGCCTGATTCATTCTACCTGATCATCCAACCGGGTTCAATGTACACGGTGTCCAAAGTAATGAAACTCATAAAAGGTAATTTTGCAAGGAAATATAATGAATACAAGAAAAGATCAGGAACTGTCTGGAGTCAGAGTTTCGTAGCTGAAATAATAAAGGACAGAGAAACGTTTAGAGAACGACTTGATTATATACATTCGTTACCGGTGAGAAGCAAACTCGTAAAAGAACCCCGGAATTATGAATTCTCAAGTTATAACAACTACTCGATGGCGAGAAGAACAACGATTCAGCTTGTCATTGATTCGTTACCTGAGAAATTTGGACCTAAAATATAGAAAAGAATCCTTCAACTGCGGTTTGGGATAAATTCTGGGCAGGTAAAGAATCTGCCTCGATTTATCCACCAGTTACTGATATTGTAGATGAACTCAGTAAGATCACAAATTTATCGAATAAGAAAATCCTTGAAGTTGGCGCAGGGACGGGTCGTGATGGTCTTAAATTGAGTCAGCTCGGTAATGATGTTTATCTCCTGGATTATTCACGCGAGAGCCTACGTCTTGTATCTTCTAGCGTCTCATCGCCCAATGTCAAGCTGATCCTGGCCGATGGACAAAAATGCCCATTTAATGATAATACATTCGATATCGTATTTCACCAGGGTCTTTTAGAACATTTTTCTTCACCATACAGACTCCTGAGCGAAAATTTACGAATCCTCAAAAAAGGGGGATTTCTGGTTGTTGATGTTCCTCAGACTTTTCATATCTACACAGTATTCAAGCACATCCTGATCTTCTTCGACATGTGGTTCGGTGGCTGGGAAAGGCAGTTCACAAGGACCTCACTCATGCGGCTCTTGAAATGGTTTGGATTCAGACCTATACATTTTTATGGTGATTGGTCAAGACCCGGGATACTCTACAAAATCGTCCGGGAACTGTTAAAAAAAGTAAAAATAAGATTACCGATGTACCCCAAATTCTTGGGGCTAGCAACTGAAAAATTTTACAGATTGCAGGAACATTTACGCAAGAAAAAACTCTTTCTATACACGGTTCTATCAATAGGGGTCATCGCCCAGAAATACTAAAGACTATTTAGGACGATTCGTGATGAATGGTGACCCTTCATCAGTCAATGTAAAAAACACCTCTTTCCGATGTTGCACCGGGGTGTACCGGGATATGATATAGTCAACATATTCTACGGTCTCCGGAATCATGGGAACACGTTTTAACTCCCTCACGATCCCTGGTCCGGCATGATATGCAGCAAGAGCAAGTTCCAGATCATCGTCAAAAATATCGAGCATATCACGCAAATAGGTGACTCCACCCCGGATGTTCTCCCATGGGTCATATGAATCTTCGACACCAAGGATCTCAGCAGTTGCCGGCATTAACTGCATAAGACCAACAGCACCGCTTTTTGAAACAGCATTGGGATTGAATTGCGACTCCTTTTCTATGACCAACTTGACCAATTGCTGGTCAATGCCGAATTGCTGGCAGTAGTGCCTTATGATGTGGTCATAATCCTCACAGACAACATCCTTCTCAACGATTCTTGTGGTGCTACTTTCTTCGATTTGAGGGATGTTAGAAAGCATAACTTCGCCTTCTTCATTATTGACTATAACCTGTCCTACAAGCAATAACAGAAACATATAAAATTCTATATGAAATTAATATCTTGTCAACCCCGTTAGAGAATACCAACGTTGAGTCTCGCTCAATCCTATCAGCAGGAATAAGGGATGCTTACAGTATCGGGTATTACAAATGCTTTATAATGTATTCTCTAACGGGGTCAACTTTGAATTCTATTTGCTGTCAGGCTTTTGGCATCTTATCCAATTACTTCGTAAATTTCAACCGGTTTGCTGATATTTTTCAACTGAACGGGTGGCAGTTTCTTTGTTTCAACATGATCTTTGGTCAGTTCAAAAGTGGCTTTGCTGATGAGTATCTGACCAGGTTGTGCATTATTTTCAAGTCGCGAGGCAAGGTTGACAGCCCGGGAAACAACCGTGTACTCCATACGGTTTATGTTTCCTATATTCCCAGCGATCACCTCACCGGTATGGATACCTATTCCGATATCGAAAGATTCAACTTCAGCTACATCCATTTTCTTAAGCCAGATGCCTTTCAGATCCAAAACACGCTGCTTCATATCCAGAGCTGCTTTTACCGCTCTCACAGGATCATCATCATGGGCGACTGGTGCTCCGAAAATAGCCATTACGCAATCACCAATGTATTTATCGAGCGTACCCTCATGCAAAAAAACTATATCGGTCATGCTGGACAGAAAGTCATTAAGTATTTCAACTGCGACCAGTGTATCGATTTTCTCTACCAGCGAGGTATAACCCCTTATGTCACAAAAAAGAATGGTCGCAATCCGGGCCTCACCAACCAAAGCCATGCCCTCCTCAGCAGCCATGATTTTTTCAACTACAGCAGGTGAGAAAAACCGCTGAAGGCGAGATTTTATTTTTTCTTCTTCCTTAATCTTTTCGTAGAGCTGAGCATTCTCAATCGCGATAGCTGCTTGATTGGCAAAAGATATCATAAATTCTACATCGCCCTTGTCAAAATGCTCCTGGGTTACTGGATTATCAACATAGATCGCCCCTATCTTACCCTTCTCCTTGGCAATGAGAGGCGCACATATTACTGCGCCGATAGCATAACTTATAACGCTCTCCTGAGCTCGATACCTCTCATCGCTCATCGCATCTTCAGTGGCGATAACTTGACCTGTCTTAAAGGTTTCCCAGGCTATGGTCTGACTGAAACCAGTTTTCTTACTCGATTCGAGTTCACCACCCATATTACGGGCTACCTTCACCTTCAATTCTAACGATGCTTTATCATAGAGGATAATAAACCCACGTCGTGCCTGGAGTATTTTCAATGCCAGATCCATAAGCAAATTCAACAATACATTGAGGTCGAAAACAAAATTTATTATCTTCCCGACTTCACACAGGGTTGATACGATTTCCTTTGATCTTTCAGCTTCACTGCACTTATCCTGATTAACCGCAATAGATGTTCTTAATTCATTGAGCGAATGCATGATGTCCTTTTTTGCAGCACCTTTTGATATCTGATGCTTTATTGTCTCGATCTTGCTGGCAAAATCAAAATCCCCACCAAAACGCCGGTTCGGTGTTTTACGTTCCGGGATGTGATCAAGGGTCTTTTCATCAACAAAAGTAATCAGCGTATTGCCGATCTGTATTTCATCTCCGTAAGCAAGTTGTTTCTCCGCGATCCTGTCACCGTTGACATAGGTACCATATCGGCTCTTGCTATCTTTGACTGTATACTTATTGTCCTTTTTTACAACTTCAATATGCAGCCGCGAGACAAAAACGTCATCAACAACAATATCATTGTCATCACGACGTCCGACTGTCACATGGTTTTTGTCGAGTTTTACGACTTGAGTTTCGTCGTCAGGTTTATGGATCAAAAATGTTGCCATGACAAATCCTGCAGGAATAATCGTCGAATTAATTAAGGCCAGATACCGACATCATCGAAATGGACTGCGGAATGACCTCCTGCTTGCCATGATTTAACACAGAGTCCTACAAAACCCTGCTGAAAGGTATTATCCTGCAAGTGAAATACCTCATTTTCATTGACATAAACGTATAATTCATTATCGTGAAAATCCGCCGCCATACAATACCAGGTATCAGGCAGAAACACCACTGTTGTATCGAGCGCTGAAGGTTGATGATGGAAAGTATCGCCCATTACGACCCAGAGACCCAGGGCATCGACATCAAGAAGCAATAAATAAAAATTATGTTCGTCCTGTGCACGCAGCACGAACCCTACGGCACCGAGACCTACCGAAGAAGGCGTGTCGTATTTGAACATGGCATCCATCCAAAAATCTTTCATCGGCTCTTTGAACACGGCCTGCGCAAATGGTTCAGCAGGGACATAGGTATTAATGCCCCGAAAGACATTGGGTACTGAGTGCAAACCTGGATCAGTGTTGTCCTGAATGATATCCCACTGACCGCTCCTTATTAAGAATCCACTTGGTGGGTTTGGACCGAGCGGCTCACCTTCAAAGTCAAAGAATATCTCTTCAAAATGAAGGTCAAAACTATCGTTCCGGGTACCGGCGGCAATATCGAGATCGTATTCCAGACACGTGTACAGGTCAGCTTCAGCGACGAGTTCATATGTATCGGGAATTATACCGGTCAATTCATACCAACCGGTAACATCACTTTCTGTCTCATCAACGATGATCGTATCCTGCATTAACTTGATAGTCGCGCCTTCAACTGGCTGATAATTTATGCCGAAAACGGTCCCACCAAGCTCAGCAATATCAGGATTTTCAGGATCATAGGCATTATCGCGACCCGGATCCAGACAACTTAACATGCCGAGTAATAATACCAAAGAAATAATCGACAACTTTTTCATTTTATCCCCCTTTAGAAGGACATCTTATAACCGACTTTTATCCGGTCGACGCCAGGCTGACAGTAAAAACCATCATCTGTATCGTGCACTGAGAACCCTGCAGTCGGTTTTGAAAAGAAAACATCATAAATATTATAGGCGTACACAACACCAAAAAGTGTGACACTGATAGCCGTGATATTATGCCACGCCTTGTATTTATTATAGGCATCATCGAATTCTGCTTGCGGCGCACCAGCTTCAATATCAAGATAGGTATTGTGAGCTGATTCACGCATGAGTAAAGAAAACACCGATGCGCCGAGTGTGATACCACTGGCGATCATGATCTTCTTACCTTTACTGGAATGCCCCTTGTACATCTGTCCCCAGCCCGGAACACAACACGAACGCATAAGCGCGCTCGTTTTACTTACCCTGTGCTTTTTTAGTGGTGTCACCGGTTCGGGCGGTCCAGGCTCAACCGGGGTTGGTTCTAATTCCATCTCAGCCTTTGCCTCTTCAAAAACCTTGATAATCTTTGGTGACACAGTGGCCGGATCAAGGATCAGATCAGGATTAAGTGTCAAAGCGGTCTTAAAAAGCTCCTTTGCTTTTTCCTTATCACCAAGCGCCACATAACTGAACGCAAAATACTTATACGCCTCAACTTGATCCACAGATTCCAGCTGCTTCAAATACTGAAGCGCCATTTCTAATTCATTAATGGCTGACTCATATTCCCCATTATTATAATAAAGCTTAGCTCTTTGCAGCATATGTTCGAGCGAGTCTTCAGATACTTGCTGAGCAAATGCAACACCCACAAAAAAGACAGCTAAGACTAACCAGATTTTCTTCGACATCGATCCTCCTTTACTTTGGTTGCAACTCCACATATTTTTTAAGCATCTTTCCGGGTGGTATATCGATCTGTTGTTCAACAGTTTTATATGATGGATTTATAAGTTTCAAAGCGTGTTTCCCGGCTGATAGTTTGATCGGATTTACGATCGGGGTAGTTTCATAATACTTGCCGTCAATATAAACATCGGCCCAGGGTTTAACAGTTAGTTTTAAGTGCCCGTCTTTTACCGCAAGTTTGATATCCATATTAACCGTTTGATTTGGGGCCAAAGTGATCTTCTCTTGCCAGATTTCAAAATTAGGGTTTTCCAATTTCAGGGTGTGAACACCCGGGGTTACCCTTATTGGTTGAGCTATGGGTGTGGTTTCAAGATACTTACCATCGATGTATATTTTTGCCCATGGTTTAACATTTATCTTCAGGTATGAGAATTGTTTTTCTGTTACGGGCGTTGTTTCCTTTTTGGTCAATACAACATCTACGGTCACTTGTTTTGAAGCAACAACATCCCGGCTCACTTCTTTTGCTGCATAGGTTTTCTTCACGAGTTTGATCCGGTGCTTCCCTGCCGGTACGTCGGTAAGTGTACACGGTGTATTCAAACCAGTATTGTTATTATCCAGATAGACGGCTGCGCCGAGCGGCATTGATTTCACGAGGATACTGCCCAGAAAGACCTGTTCTTCTTCTTTCACAAGAAGAGGTTTCAAACTGATCGTGTCACCCTGCTTAACATCAATGCTCCTTATGTATTCAAGATACCCCGGTTTGACCAGTCTAATGGTATGTTCACCAACAACAAGGCTGTTAAGCACTGTCGGTGTTCTTAATTGTAGGTTTTTATCATTAAGGTATATTGCGGCGTTATCCGGCGTCGACTTGATATCTGCAAAACCAAAAGACACCACCGTATCCCCGGTCGGTTGTACTGTACCCTGGCGCTTTTTCCACAACGCATAAACAATCACTGCGATCACGATGCAACCCACAATAACAAGGATCGGCCCGGAGAATCTAGTTTTTTGCTCATGGCGTTCCGAGGGTTTTTTCTTTACTTTCTTAGGCGGCGGCGTCCGCTCCTTTTTTCTCTTCAGTTCAGAAAGATACTTTTTAGCTTGTGCGTCATTCGGTGCAAGATGGAGGACTTTGGTGAATTCATTTATCGCATCATCGATCTTTGCATAGCCTAAAGTCATGAAATACAGACCGCGTTCAAAGTGTTTTTCTCTTCGTTTTTCAACAATATCCTTGAAGTGCTCATCCGGTTTACTCACAAAATTACCGATCAGCTTTTTGCTGATGTCTACTTTGTTCATCTTGAAATATGTGTGGATCGTCTCCCCGACTTCTGCGATATCTTGATATCTTTGATCAATATCTTTTTCAAGCATCTTCTCGATGACATCATTTATTTCTCGATTAATAAGCGGATTTGCATCAAGCGGTTTGGGCTGCTTAACCGTGATTATTTCATGGATGACGGATGAATAATTATCACCACAAAATGGCTTATTGCCAGTGATCATTTCATATATCACCACACCCAAAGAGAAAATATCTGTACGGTTATCTACTTTCTTACCTGCAGCTTGCTCTGGTGACATATAAGCCGGAGTACCAACGATTGAACCGGTAACGGTCACAGAAATCAGGTCCTGGGCCTGGGCAAGTCCGAAATCAGCGATTTTCACGGTGCCATCGTAGCCGATAAGGATATTTGCCGGTTTAATATCGCGATGAACCATGCCCTTCTGGTGAGCATGCGCGAGCCCTTTGCTTATCTTGGAGGCGATAGAAAGAGCGATATCGATCGGCATGAACTTAACCGAACTCATCAACTCCTTTAAGCTGCGACCATCGATATACTCCATCGCTATGAAATATACTTCCTCGGCTTTTCCGTAATCGATAATGTTCACGATATTTTCGTGCTTGAGATTCGCTGCGGCCTTTGCCTCACGCTCAAACCTGGTAATGAAATCCTTATCCTGGGCGAGGTGGCCATGGAGAATTTTCACGGCGACAACCCGGTCAAGCGAGACCTGAATTGCTTTATATATCGCAGCCATACCGCCGGTAGCGATGAGTTCTTTCATTTGAAAATTCTTGACTGTACGGTTTATCATAGCGTTGTAAGATTATATTGAAATAGTTTTTCAAGTCAACAAACAAGATTTCTCAAACTGTTGCTGGGCATTATTCCCCATGCGCTATGATGGTATAAGTGGTGGCTGTCACTTGACAAATTCCGAAATCTATATACAATAATGCAATGGAGGCACAATGATAATTATTTTAATACTGGTAATCCTCTTGGTGATCGCATTTATCGCTATTTACAATCGGCTCGTCGTTAAGCGTATGCGTGTCAATAATGGCTGGGCACAGATCGATGTACAGCTGAAGCGTCGGTATGACCTCATACCGAATCTTGTGGAAACGGTCAAGGGCTACGCAAAACATGAGAAAGAAGTCTTTGAAAAAGTTGCTGAGCTTCGGTCACGAGCAATGGGTGCGCAGAGTCCAAAAGAAGCTGCAGAAGCGAATAATATGCTGACATCAACCCTAAAAACTCTCTTTGCTGTTGCAGAAAATTACCCGCAGTTGAAGGCAAATGAGAATTTCTTAAAGCTACAGGAAGAATTGACCGCAACTGAAAACAAAATATCGTTCGCTCGTCAGTTCTACAATGATGTGGTGATGGATTATAATGCAACGATCCAGAAGTTTCCGCAAACAATTGTTGCATCAATGTTCAATTTTAAACCTCGGGAATTCTTCGAGGCACCAGAAGAGGAGAGAACAACCGTACCAAAGGTTAAGTTTTAATGCGTGATACCCTTTACGATCTAATTGGTGCAAATAAACGCAAAACTTTTCTCTTTATCATCATTACAAGTTTATTTCTTGGTGCAATAGGTTATGTTGTAGTGCAATATCTGAATTGGGGCATTGTCGGTTACATTTTCTTTGCGATCTTCATTATTGGCTACAATATCATTCTTTACTATAACTCTGACAAATTAGCGCTCCGCGCGACTGGTTCGGTACCGGCTGACCCTGTTGAATTCCGCATGTTCCACAATGTTGTTGAGGAAGTATCGATCGCTGCTGGTACTCCAAAGCCGAAAGTGTATATAACACCATCACCCGCGCCCAATGCTTTTGCTACCGGTCGAGACCCTAATAATGCCTCGATCGCAGTAACGACTGGACTCTTGGAGATCCTGAACCGACAGGAACTTCAGGGCGTTGTCGCTCATGAAATGGCGCATATCAAGAACTATGATATTTTGCTCATGACCGTCGTTTCAGCGATAGGTGGATTGATAATTCTGCTTCGGGATTTTTTCTTGCGTTCTATGTTCTTTGGCGGGCGCAGACGCAGTCGAAAAACCGGTGGTCAATTAGGCTTAATTCTCCTCGTCATCGGTATTGTCCTGGCGATCATCGCTCCGATATTTGTCGCTTTAATAAGGGCCGCGATTTCCAGACAACGAGAATACCTTGCCGATGCATCTGGTGCTTATATTACTCGTTATCCTGAAGGACTTGCCCAGGCTCTGGCAAAATTACGCGACCAGCATGTTCCTTTGAAACGCGCATCCCAGTCAAATGCTCATTTGTTCATTGCCAGCCCATTTGGTAAAGATCGGGCTAGTGCTGTAGGTCTATTTTCAACTCATCCACCGCTTGATAGAAGAATTGATCGGTTGACCAATTTAGTCATATGATTTCACTGCTTTTCTTATTATGTTTTAACCCGGGTGAAAAACTCGAGTATGAAGCCAAATGGTCCTTTCTTACGCTCGGGACGATGACCCTTGAGATCATTGATACGATTGATTATAACGGTTCCCGATGCTACCATATTTCATCGCTATTGATTTCCAATCCCAGTCTTGATTTTCTCTTTACACTCCACGATACGATTGAAGTATATACGAGGACTGATGATCTTTTACCTATCTATTACCGGGAGATGATCAACGAAGGTAAATATACAAATCATTCAGAACTCGTTTTTAATCATGACAGCCTTTGTGTTACATATGATGATACATTGACTGTAAGATTATTGGAGAACTCCCGGGATTTGCTCAGTTTCTGGTATTATCTCAGAACAATAGATCTTGAGGTCGGGGACACAATTCCGATCAATATCCATAAATCACAAGAAAACCATGAAATAATGTGTTTCATTGTCGAGGAAAAATCTGTGAAAACTTCTCTCGGAGAATTCAACACGATCCTCGTTTCGCCACAAACACAGGGAAAGGGGATATTTGGTTCAGGTGGAGGTATGGATATTTGGTATTCGCGTGATCAAAACCGCTATCCAGTATTGATAAAAGCCAAAATCAAGTCCGGCAGTATTCTATTTAAACTCAAGGGGGTAACGAATTAAAAAGTATGCGGTTATCCTAGCTGGTGGCCGAGGTGAAAGATTTTGGCCAGTCAGTCAACCTGATTTTCCCAAGCAATTTGTATCCGTATTCAATAACACACCGTTGATCGTGCAAACTTTTAAAAGATTGAAAACAAGTTTTAAAAAGGATGAAAGGATCTTAATAATACCTGAAGAGCTGAAAAAGCTAACCCGTAGATATCTCGGTAAAGAACGCATGATAACTGAACCTATGCGCCGGAATACAGGACCGGCGATATGTCTTGCGGCAATGCAGCTCTTCAGTGAACGTGGTGATGCTATCATGCACGTTATGCCTGCCGACCATCTGATAAGTCCTCAAAACAAATTCCTTGCGGCCCTGAATTTCGGTGGTAAACTCGCACAAAGTGGGAGTCTTGTAACGTACGGCATTGTCCCAAACCGACCAGAAACTGGTTACGGTTATGTGAAAATCGATAAAAAAATAAAAGCAAGCAGAAGTATAATCGCTTTCAAAGGTACCGGTTTCACTGAGAAACCATCGCTTTTAAAGGCTAAAAAATATTTAAAGAGTAAAAGGTATCTATGGAATAGCGGTATATTCACTTTTAGTATAAGAACGATTCTCAGCGAGATGAAAAAATTTATACCGCATGTTTATTATAACACTGAGAAATTTTTAAAGACCGGAAAGTTGAATTATTTCAAAAAAATACCCGATATATCCATCGATTATGGGGTTATGGAAAAAAGCAGCAGACTTTCTGTTGTCAGAGCAGATTTCCGCTGGGATGATGTTGGCTCATGGTTGGCTCTCGAGCGTTTTTTTAGAGCCGACCATCAAGGTAATATCATCCTGGGTGATATAAAAGGTCTTGAAATCAGGAATACAATTATGTATACTTCTGATAATATCCCGTTACGGGTCTATGATGTAAAGAATATGATCATCGTGGTCAGTCCCAAAGGGATACTGGTCTGCAGTAAAAGCAGAGCTGCGGCTTTAAAAGAATTATTAAGGAAATAAAAAGGAGGATAAGATGAGGAAGATGCTCTTGATTGGATGCGCATTAGTATTTGTGTTTTGTGCTAAAAAACAATCTACCGTGCAGACCGAGGGGCTTGAAGAAGTCATAGTTTTTGGCGAAGAAGAAACCTCGTATGTATCAGAGACACCAGTCTTGCCCACACCCAAAGAAGAAGTGGTCGCACCTCCGATCGCCGAAGAACCAGCACCACCACCCCCTGAAGAAGAAATAGCAGTTGCGCCACCCCCACCGGTCGAAGAGGAACCTATTCTCGTACCAGCACCGTTTGAAGAAGAAATAGTAGCTCCACCGCCTATTGAAGAAGAACCGATAATGCCCGCGCCCGTGGTTGAAGAAACACCACCTGCAATAGCTGAAGAACCATATATGCCACCGGTTGTCGCACCAACCGCGCCGCCTCCGAGTCCACCGCCAGCTTCGATCCTCGGTTTTAGAATACAAATCTTCGCATCGTCTACTCAAAAGAATGCTTCAAGAGTTGCCGATGATGCAAGAGCAGCATTCACAGAAAATATTTACGTTCAGCATGTTGCACCCTTTTACAAGGTACGGATCGGTGACTTCCTTACACGAGAAGATGCCCAGACATTACAGCAGCGAGCTTTACAAAAAGGGTATCGCGGAGCTTTTGTGGTTGAAACAATGATCGCTCCATAAGAAAAAACAGAGAAGGAGAATCAGGAACAGAACCTCGGCAGGGTGAAAAAAACATATTCAATCGTTCTTGCCACAAAGAACCAACATAAGATCGATGAAATAAAAGAAATCCTCCAGCTGGATATTGACTACAAAACACTCAGCGACTATGTAGCTATATCAATAAAAGAAGCCGGACGTACCCTACTTGAAAACAGCCTCGCCAAAGCAGCCTTTGCTTTCAAACTCAGTCAGAGACCTTCATTGGCTGATGATTCAGGACTTTTTGTCGATGCTCTAAAGGGCGCACCTGGTGTATTTTCAGCCCGTTATGGCAGGAATGATAATGACCGCATAACTAGACTTTTGAAAGAAATGACTAACGAGCACGATCGGTGTGCCCGGTTCAAAGCAGTTTATGTATATTATTTCGGCATCAATGAATACAAAATATTCGAAGGAGTCTGTGTTGGCGATATCACCAGTGAACCTCGCGGCTCTGAAGGTTTTGGCTATGATCCGATATTTATACCCCGGGGCTATTCAAAAACCTTTGCTGAATTAGGATCTAAAACAAAAAACCGAATAAGCCATCGTGCAAAAGCACTGAAAAAATTCAAAAGGTATATTGAACCTTCCTTACTGTAGAATCTGAATTATCTTATGCCTGGATTTTTGCCCGGTTTTAATGGACACTGCGGATTTTTTTACGCTAAAGTATTTTGCAAGAACCTGGATCAACTCACGGTTTGCCTTATTTTTCTCCGGTGCAGAAGTTAATCTTACCCTGAAATGATGCTCGCCCAGATCAATAACTTCGCTTCTCTGAGCACGGGGAATAACCGTAATCTTAAGATCCATTCCTCTAGTTATGTACTTTCAAATAATTAAATACGATCTTGCATATCCGCTGGGCAGTTTTTCCATCCCAAAATTCCGGTATCTGACCCTGTTTTCTTTTACCATCAATGATCTCCATCGCCTGTTTTACAATAATATCACGGTCTTTACCAACAAGAATATTCGTTCCTTGATCGATCGTCACCGGTCTTTCTGTATTTTCACGTAGAGTTAAACAAGGTATATTCAACACGGTCGTTTCTTCCTGGATACCGCCTGAATCAGTCAGTACAAATTTGGCATTGGCCAATATTTTCATGAAATCCAGATATCCCAATGGCGGTGTGGTTTTAAGAAAATCAGTTTTAATGCTGTACTGATCGAACATTTTTTTGGTACGCGGGTGCACTGGAAAGATCACCTTTATTGATCTTGCGATCTCCTCCAGGCCACCAAGTATATCGATTAGATCATTTTTTTCATCGACATTTCCGGGGCGGTGCATGGTTAATACAGCATAATCATCTTTTTTCAAATTCAGCTGCTTGAGGATAAAGGATTTCTCAGCTTGCGCCATGAAGCTACGCAGCGAATCGATCATAACATTGCCGACATGATAGATCCTGTCACTTGAAATCCCTTCTTTTATTAAGTTATCCTGACCGATTGGCTCAGTAGTAAAAAGCAGATCAGCAAGCGCATCGGTTAGCTTTCGGTTTATTTCCTCAGGCATGCGCCAATCATTACTGCGCAAGCCTGCCTCAATATGAGCGATAATGGGAGAGTAACGTGGTCGGCCACAGCGAAATTTCGCCGTCGCCAGAGCACAGGCAAGAGTTGAATTAACATCGCCTACGACCAACACGATATCCGGATCGAGCTCTTGCAATATTTTCTCAAACTCGATCATGATGTGACCACTCTGCTCACCATGTGAGCCGGAACCGATCCCTAAATAATAATCCGGTTTTGGCAGGTTCAGATCATCAAAAAAAATTTTGGAGAGCTCTTTGTCATAGTGCTGACCAGTATGGACCACTATTGTTTCTATATCATCATATCGTTTAAGCTGAGTGATAATCGGCGCCGCCTTCATGAAATTTGGCCGGGCGCCCATGACAATTACTGCTCGGTAGTGCAATCCGTGGTCTCTTTCGTCTGGGTGAAATCTACATATATCTGTGCTTTTTTGCCAGATACAGCAGCCGGTTTTAGCTGCTGACCCTGTAAACGGTTTTCAAGCATTGTATCTCGTTCTGGAACCATTGTATTACCGGTCGCTACTTTCACAACGACACCATCGGTATCGATGATCGCCCTGACAACCCGGTCATCTGGTATGGCAAGTTGCTCGAAACTTGCGGTCTTTAAATATTCGTCTGCATCAACTCTTTCATAAAACCTATCACTTATACCACCGCCGATTTCTTCTTCGGCAGCACGATAAGCTTTTGATTTTGCTACAACTGGTGCACTCGGTTCACCCGCAACTTCTACATCTTTCATTACTAAACCTTTTTTCGGTTCTACTTTACGTCCAGTACTAACTTCAGGTAGATCCAGCGTGACCTCTCTCCTCGCTTTGACTTCGCTGTAAAATATCTGGTGGTCAAGACCCACTGGCTTACTGGCTTCCGGGAGATTGACCAATATGATAAGGGCCAACACGGCTACTGCAACCGGCACAAAAATGGGTGCAAATTTGAAGAAAGAAAATCGGTTTTTCTTTCTTATTTTCTCCATGACCTGACGGTTGAGGTTGAAGACGAACTCCCTCGACGGTTGTTCGATCACTGCGGCACGCAGGTGTTGGTCGAGTTTTCTGAGTTCCTCAAGCTCCAGACGGCAAGCAGCACATTGACCCAAGTGTCTCTCCACCCTGGATAGTTCTCCTTTGCTGAGTTCCTCATCAAGGTATCCACTCAACAATTCTATCGGGAGATCACATTTCATTTCTCTTGCACCTCCAATTCATTAAATAACTTCTTAAGTTTTTGTCGAGCGCGTGCCAACCGGGACATAACCGTTCCTTTCGGTATTTTCAGCATATTACTGATCTCTTCGTAAGTGTATTCATCATCAACCCTCAGCACGAGAATCATTCTATACTCCTCGGGCAACTTGGCGATTGCCGTATTGATGCGCTCCTTCAATAGTTTTTCTCTGGTCATTTTCACCGGATTCCCTTTTTCCGCAATCAATCTATACTCCACCATACCAATCGATTGAACCTGACCTCGACGCTCCTTTTTAATATTGTTGATCGCATTATTAACCGCGATCCGGCAAATCCATGCATAAAACGACCTATCCAGATCAAACCTTGATATCGCACGGTATGCCTTTATGAACGCCTCTTCAACAAGATCTTCAGCGTCATCGCGATTATGCACCATACGATACAGAACCTTGTAGAGCGGCATCTTATACCGTTCAACCAGCGGGTTAAACGCCTCACAGTCACCTTTTTTTACACGCGCAATCAGTACTTCGTCACTCTCTACACTATTATACACTTATTAACCCTGTTTATTCCATATTTATTGGCTCTAAGATATCTGTTCACGATGTATTAGCTATTATTTTTAGTTTGAAACCATAAGGTATTTTAAAAGGATTCTTATTGATAGGTTGTGTTTTTATCACTGTTTTATACACGACACCACCATATAAAAAAAGAGTGCTAAAGATTAACACAATCATCCTGTGCATTCTTATTAAGACCTCCTATTTGTAAAGATTATATAAGTTTCTCCATGGAAGTCAATGATAAAACTAAGAATTTAATGGATTTTTACGAAATTGCTTTAAAAAAAATGAAAAACAACTTATCTTTTGAAAAGTTATGGTAGTATTGAAACAGTTCTTCTGCCACCCCGGGTATAGCCGAATTTAACCTTGCCACTAGCCAAGGCATATAATGTATAATCTTTGCCAATACCGACATTCATACCGGGATGGACTTTTGTCCCACGCTGCCGGATGATAATAGTACCAGCATTCACGCTCTGACCATCAAATCTCTTGACCCCCAATCTCTTACCACAGGAATCCCGACCATTCCTTGATGCTCCTACACCTTTTTTATGCGCCATTTATCCCCCTTTGATGATATCGGTGATTTCAACCTTGCTAAAATCCTGACGGTGACCCTGTTTCCTTCGGTATTTCTTTCTCTTTCGAAATTTGAAGACAATTACTTTAGGAAGTCTACCATGTTCTTTCACTACCCCTTTAACTTTTGAGCCTACGATAAAAGGTTCGCCAAATAATGTCTTGGTTTTCTCTTTGATCATCATAACTTTATCGAACTCTATCTTTTTACCGACTTCACCGATCTGTGCAGGTATCGTAATAACCTCGCCTTTACTGACGAGATACTGATAACCTTTTGCTTTGATAACGGCAAACACTACTCACCTCCACCTGGATCTTCAGGAATAACCGGTGCGGGTTCTTCAGGTATTATTGGACCCCCCTCTTCGGGTACTGGCACGGGCATTTCTTGCATTGCTTTTTCAACCGCGCTCTGAGGTGTCGGCCTGCGGCTGAGTAGAGTCAGAACAAGCGATGTAGCAAAGAAACTTACCGTTAAACCAGTAGTTACTTTCACAAAGAATGGTGTCGCACCTTTCCCGCCAAACAGCGAGTCAGCACCACCTCCACCGCCGCCGCCAAATACGCTTGACATTCCACCACCGCGCGATTGCTGTATTAATACAATAATCACCAGCAGCGCGCAAATTATTATATGAAGAAGCAAAATTACACTGTACATTATATCTCCTTAATAAACCGAACGAATAGTATTATATATATTTTACGGAAAATGTCAAGATGTCGAAAACCTTATGATCCGGGCAAAGCTCTCTGGTTTTAAACTGGCACCGCCCACTAGAACCCCATCGATATCCTTCTCAGCCATCAATATATCCACGTTTTCCGGTTTTACACTACCGCCATAGATAACTGCGGTATTCTTGCGCAATTTTGAACGAATGAACTCATGAACTTTTGCTGCCTGTTGGGGAGTCGCAGTTTTACCTGTCCCGATAGCCCAAACCGGCTCATAGGCAAGGATGATTTTATGGACCTCGTCTTCTATCCCATTTAATCCCTGGTTCAGCTGTCGTGAAATAACCTCTTCAGTCTGACCTTTTTCACGTTCTTCACCAGTTTCCCCGACACAGAAAATTGAAATTAAACCGATATCCAAAGCAGTTTTTAGTTTTTTATTTATCACCTCATCGGTTTCCCCCATTATATGCCTTCTTTCCGAATGCCCGATAACAACATATTCACAGCCGATATTCTTCAGAAATAAACCAGAAATCTCGCCGGTAAAAGCGCCGCTTCTTGCCCAGTGCATATTTTGCGCACCGAGCTTCACCCGCGTATTATGGATGATCTCACTGATATGGGGCAAGGACGTAAAAGGCGGGATCACGATGATTATGCGGTCCTTTGCGTCACTCACCAAGCCCAAAAGCTCCTGGACCAGAGCTCTCGATTCGGTTACATCCTTGTTCATCTTCCAGTTACCTGCAATGATCGGTACCATTTTATCTATCCTTTAATGCCTCGATACCAGGCAGTTTTTTTCCTTCGAGAAATTCAAGTGATGCGCCGCCGCCAGTCGAGGCGTGCGTTATTTTACCGAGTAAATCATAGCGCGCAAGCGCGGCAATGGTGTCACCGCCGCCAACGATCGAAATCGTACCCTCGGTACTTGCCTTGGCAACAGCTTTGGCAATCTGTTCAGTTCCTCTGGCAAAATCAGCTATCTCAAATATCCCCATAGGTCCATTCCAGACGATCGTTCCCGCGCTATCGATAAATCGTGTTATGTCCAGTATCGCTTGTTCACCGATATCAACGCCGTATTGATCAGCCGGTATCGAAGAAACCTCAGCGTATTTGCTTGAACTACCCTTTTTGGGTTCTGATGCAACGAGAACATCCTCGGGTAGATATATCTTTTCGTCATCGAGTAAAGCTCGCGCCTCTTCCAGAAAATCTTCTTCGCACAGTGATCTGCCGATCTCAAAACCTTGTGCCTTGTAAAATGTGAAGCACATGCCGCCGCCAATAGCGAGTCGATCGACGACCTTGAGAAGGTTTTTGATCACACCGATCTTTGTTGATACTTTTGCCCCGCCGATTATAGCCAAAAGAGGATGTTTGGGATCTTCTAAGGCACTTGTCAAAAATTCGATCTCTTTTTCCATGAGAAACCCGGATGCTGGTTCGTCAAAATATTCAGTAATACCAACAACCGAGGCATGCGCGCGATGGGCAGTACCAAAGGCATCATTAACATAACATTGGGCAAGCGCCGCGAGCTGGCGGGAGAACTCGGGATCATTGTCTTTCTCTTCTTTGTGGAAACGCGTGTTTTCTAAAAGCATTATATCACCGGGCTTCAAGTTCTGCGCCATTTGTTCAATATCTTTTCCCACACAATCCGGCGCAAAAATAACTTTGCGCTTCAGGATCTCGCTTAGACGATGGGCTACTGGCTGTAAACTCATTTTTGGATCGACCTTGCCTTTAGGTCGACCAAGATGACTGGCAAGGACTGGAATCCCCCCTTTTTCAAGAATATATTTAATCGTCGGTAAGCTAGCCCTTATTCTTGTATCGTCGGTAATATGTAGTTCTTCATCGAGCGGTACATTAAAATCTACTCTGACAAATACCCTTTTGTCTTTTAAAGATATATCTCTAACTGATAACTTAACCATTATGCTTTTCCGATTACATACTCGAGCAGATCGACCATTCTCACTGAATAACCCCACTCGTTGTCATACCAGGAAAACACTTTTACAAAATTACCATTAGCCTTGGTCAATAAAGAATCAAATATCGACGAATACGGATTACCAATGAAATCAGACGATACTAAGGGTTCATCACAATAGTATAAATATCCTTTGAGATCACCCTGTGATGCGTCTTTGAATGTTTTATTCACTTCATCGGCAGTCGTGTCTTTGCCGAGTTCAGCAACAAAATCAACGATTGAAACATCAGCCGTGGGGACTCGCATCGCAACCGCATCAAGTTTCCCTTTAAGATCAGGAAAAAGTCCGACTATCGCCTTGGCCGCACCGGTCGTTGTCGGGATCATTGATAATCCAGCAGCCCTTGCCCGGCGCAGATCTTTGTGCGGCAGATCGAGGATCTTCTGATCATTGGTATACGCATGGATCGTCGTCATGTATCCTCTTTTTATTGTGAATGTTTCGTGGAGAACTTTGACGATCGGTGCAAAACAGTTCGTTGTGCAAGAGGCATTAGAGAATATCATATCTTTTTTTGGATCATAAGAATCTTCATTAATACCCATGACAAAAGACGGTATCTTTGGTTCGCCCTTACCCGGAGCTGAAAGCATTACTTTTTCAGCACCGGCTTTTATATGGAGCTCAGCTTTGCTGTACTCACAGAACACGCCTGATGATTCAATTACATAACTGACACCGAGGTTTTTCCACGGCAGTTTTGAAGGATCTTTTTCAGAAAAGACCTTATATTCCTTACCATCGACATATATAGCTCCGTCTTTTTCCTTGACTTCCGGGCTAAACGTTCTATGTACTGAATCATATTTCAATAAATGCGCTAGAGTTTTTGCATTTGTAATATCATTTATCGCAACAATATCGAATTTCTCACTCTTGAACCCAGCTCTGAAAACCAGTCGGCCAATTCTGCCAAATCCATTAATAGCAACTTTCGGTTTCATATTGCCTCCTTGTTATTGCACTGAAATCTTTCTCATTATATCTAAAAAAACTACAAAGTCAACGAATATCTATTTATTAATACCCGTATCAAAATCGCCACATTGACACCATCTGCATATTCTATATAATTGCCCATGCCGGATATCACAAGAGGAGTTCGGGCATTCACGATCGGTACTGCAATAAGCCGGTTCCTGGGACTGGTTCGCGAATCGGTCTTTGCTTATCTATTTGGCGCAGGTATGGCTACTGATGCCTTTAATGCAGCATTCCGTATCCCCAACCTATTCCGAGACCTCTTTGCCGAAACAGCTCTATCCGCCGCCTTCATACCCCCGCTGACTTCAGCCAAACAAAAGGGCAAGGAACAACAGAACCTTCTGGCAAGTAATGTATTCAATATACTGGTGATAGTCGTGGGTATCACTGTTGTACTCGGCATCGTTCTATCACCTTATATCGTAAAAGTCATTGCTTTTGGTTTTGGAGCAGTGCCGAATAAACTCGGTCTCACCGCTGCTTTAACCTCAGTTATCTTTCCTTTCTTGTTTTTTATCGCGTTTGCGGCCTGGGCAATGGGTTACTTAAATACAGAACAGGAATTCTTCATACCGTCACTGGCTCCTGCTTTTTTCAATGTTCTTTCGATCGCTACACCAATAGTTTTATATGCATATTTAGTGAATCGCGGCGTCGAACCGATCTTTGGCATGGCGATCGGTGTAACGCTCGGCGGTTTGATGCAGTTTCTAATACAAATCCCCAGGCTCTATAAAAGAGGATTTCGTTATCGTTTTTACATCAATCTTAAAGACCCTGGTTTCAAGAAAATATTAACTTTATTCGTCCCGGTCGCAATTGGTCTTGCTGCTTCGCGCATCAATGTTACGGTCGACACTTTCCTGGTCTCTTTGCTCGCTGAACGCAGCATGACCTGGTTGAATTATGCATATCGGATAATGCATTTACCCTTGGGTTTATTTGGTATCGCAGTCGGCACAGTTGCCTTACCAACGATCTCCAGATATGTTGCTCAAGAAAAACACGCAGAAGCAAAGAACATGCTTTTTGATTCAATAAAACTTGTTTTTTTTCTCACCGTTGCCAGCACCGCAATTATCGCCTTCTTATCTTATCCAATAACACGTCTCATCTATGAACGGGGGAAATTTACACCGTTTGATACTTATGCAACGACTCAAGCATTGATCCTGTATATTATCGGCATACCTTTTATCGCCGGCGTTCGTAATACAGCCGCGGTCTATTATGCTTATAAGGATGCCCGAACACCGATGTATGCAAGTTTCACCGCGGTCGCGGTAAATATTACATTGAATCTTTTACTCATGCATATTATGGGATTTCGGGCATTCCCGCTGTCGACGACAATATCGTCTTTTGTGAACCTGGCGATACTTTTCTATTTCTTGCCGCGCAAGATCGGTAAATTCGACATCCTACCATTGGTGAGATATTTTATCCTTCTTACGATCGCCGCCTGCGCTGCCGGTCTTGCTGCAATGGTCATCAATAACTTTCTGACTGGTACAATAGGCATTACTTTTGTTAATCAGATATTGAACCTGCTGATCAGCGGGATTTTGGCTTTAGCTATTTTTTACAGTCTGTGTCTTATCCTCGGTCTTGGTGAAGCACGAGATTTCTTGAAACGTCTTATTAAAAGATAGTAATCGGATTAGGGTTAGGAAGTTGGATATTATTCTTTATTCCAGCTTCCTAACCCTAACCTGTTTTCCATTATTTCAAAAGAACAGCCTTCTCTGTTCTTTGATAATCATCCGCTTCAAAACGGACAAAATACACACCGGCAGGTACCCGGCGACCAAGGTCATCACGCACATCCCAGACCCGGGTATAATAACCCGGCTCACACTTGCCACTGGCCATAGTACGCACTAAACGACCCGCCGCATCATAAATCCTTAATGAAATATCCTGATTCTTATTCTTCTCTGATATCTGA
>JBARXB010000055.1:0-40394 GCA_049647165.1 bacterium | reverse complement strand
CCGGGTAATGATTATTATTATTATGTGGTGGCTTTTGATTCATCGATGAATATTGGTTTGCCGTCGGATACCGTATCAGCTCGCATGAATCCCCTGCTTGCTCCGGGCTGGCCTCAGCCCGTCTATGCCGGTTTATATTCGTCGCCGAACTTTGGTGATATTGATCCTGATTATCCTGGTCTTGAGATCGTTGTTTGCGGTGAAGACGGTTATGTATATGCCTGGCATTATGATGGCTCGCCCGTGAGTGGTTATGATGGTCGTTTGTTTTATGCCGGACCTGACAAAATATGGACATCTCCCGCGATCGGTGATGTAGATGGTGATGGTCATTTGGAAATCGTTTTTAATGTCATGAGAAATAATGATAATATCTATATTATCAGATATAGTCCTTATTATGATCAGGCCACCGTGCTTCCTGGTTGGCCAAAATCCTTGAACGGAGGAGGTTTGCTTGCTTCACCGGTTCTTGCGGATATCGATGATGATGGGGATTTAGAGATATTTGCAGTGACTCTATCGCCAGCAAATATCTATGCGTTTCACCATAACGGTCATGCTGTTTATGGCGATTCAAGCGGGTTATTGGATTCATTGAGCGGTATTGTACGTGGTGCACCAGCAATAGGCGATTTGAATCGTGATGGTGATCTTGAGATCGTCTGCTGCGGCGGTAGTGAATCGAATAGATTATACGTGTGGGATCGCGACGGTAATTACTTTCCACCGTTTCCCGTTCAGTTTGAGCCTGACCAGGAGTATTCAGTGGTGCTTGGCGATATCGTAGGTGATGAAAATCTCGAAATGTGTTTTTATACTGGGAATCCTTCTAATAAGCTCAATCTCGTTGGCAGTGACGGAAGTATCATCTGGCAGAATTCCCTAATCGCAAATTATATTGAATTGTGCCCTGCTTTCGGTGATATAAACAGCGATGGGGAAGTCGAAGTTGTCTTTGGCTACAATGATGGCCTTGATTTTGGTCTTGTCGTGTATGATTCATCAGGCAATCCTCTACCTGGTTTTCCTGCAAGAGGACACGATGCCTATCCACCGATAATTGCAGATGCAAACAATGATGGTTTTTTTGATGCATTTTGCGGCAGTACGGAATGGCAAATACATGCCTATGACGGCAGTAGTCAATGGGTGCCTGGATTCCCAATTAAGCTGGGTAACAGAATTAATTCATCGCCTGCTGTCTTTGATATTGATTTTGACGGGAGGTTGGAGCTTTTAGTCGGTTGTTATGATTTCAAGTTCTATGTATTTGACCTTGACGGCAGTTCTTTTGATTGGCCACGCTTCCATTATGACCCCTATAATTCAGGATGGTACAGATCTGGCTATTACACCGCAGCGCACGAGAATATGAGTTTAGAAATCAATACTCACTTTGGTATCGAGGTTTTTCCAAATCCATTCAGAGATATGGTCAATATCAATTATTACATAGGACGTCAAGGAGAGACTGGAAAAATTAAGATATACGATGTTGCTGGACGCCTGGTAAAGAATTTAGCTTGCCCTGCATCCAATATTTCATATCCTACACAAATCACCTGGCATGGTGATGATGACATTGGTCGTTCCGTACCCTGTGGTGTATATTTCGTAAGATTTGATGATGACGAGCGATGTCAGATCAAAAAAATCATAAAAATCCACTAGTACCATTTCAAATAGCTGGTGTTTTATGTCTTAATAATTAATGTAAGGCTTGCGATTACTTATTTACATCGTTTTTTGTTTTATTGCAGGAATTCAACATTTTCAATTTGAAACGGCATTAGATATTAAGATATTAGTTGACTTTTCTGGAAAAAAATGTAAAATAAGACATAAGGAGGTTTGATGGCTAAGATTAGAGTTGCTATTATCGGTGTAGGTAACTGTGCGTCCAGTTTGGTCCAGGGTGTCTACTACTATAGAAAAGCAAAAGAAGGTACAATTATCCCAGGTATTATGCACATTCGCCTTGGTGACTATCATATTAATGACATTGAGTTTACTTTTGGCATAGATATAGATAGAAACAAAGTAGGCAAGGATTTAGCTGAAGCCATCTATACCAAACCCAATAATACATTTAAATTCTGTAGTGTTCCGAAGCTGGGTGTCCCGGTGGTTCGTGGAATGACCCATGATGGTTTAGGCTATTATTTATCCCAGATAATTAAGAAAGCACCGGGTCCAACCGCAGATATTATTGGTCTCTTAAAACAGACAAAAACAGATGTCGTCATAAATTTCTTACCGGTAGGTAGTGAGGAAGCAACTAAATGGTATGTCGAGCAGATTTTGACTGCTGGTTGTGCATTTATCAACTGCATACCGGTATTCATCGCAAGTCAGAAATATTGGCAAAAACGATTTTCTGAGAAAGATTTGCCAGTACTTGGTGACGATATAAAATCCCAGGTTGGTGCGACGATTCTCCACCGTGTTCTTGTTAATCTTTTTAATGATCGTGGTGTTAAAATTGAAAGAACATCACAGCTCAACGTCGGTGGCAATACGGATTTTTTGAATATGTTAGAAAGAACACGGTTAGTTTCAAAAAAGATATCCAAAACCCAGGCAGTAACTTCTCTACTAAAGTATGATATCGGAGCAGACAATATTTATATTGGTCCTTCAGACTATGTGGCTTGGTTGAAAGACAGAAAATGGGCTCATATGAGGATGGAGGGTAGAACTTTCGGTGATGTTCCTCTTAATATCGAATTAAAGCTCGAAGTTTGGGATTCGCCAAATAGCGCAGGGGTCGTTATTGATGCAATAAGATGCGCTAAATTAGCCCTCGATAAAAGACTGAGCGGTGCGATGGTCGAACCTTCAAGTTATTTTTTCAAATCACCACCAGTTCAATTTCCTGATTATATATGCCGTGAGAAAACTGAGAATTTCATTAAAAAATATGGAATGAAAAGAAGGCGAAAACGCAAGTAGGATTTTTATGCACGGCGTTCGTCGCGGGGTCTTGATAACCTTCGAAGGTGTCGAAGGTTCTGGTAAGACAACGCAGGCAAAGAATCTAGTTGCTTGGCTTGGAGAAAGAAAGATCACTCATATCTTTGTCCGCGAACCAGGGGGAACCATGGTTGGTGAGGCAATCAGAAATATTTTGTTAAATCCAGCATACAAAGAAATGCATCGTAAATGCGAAGTGCTGTTATTCCTTGCAGCACGTAGTCAACTTATCTATGAAAGGATTCTACCCGCGATAGAACAGAAACAAGTCGTTGTAGCTGACCGCTTTTATGATTCGACATATGCATATCAGGTCTGCGCACGTGATCTACCACCGCGTCTGATCTCGGTTTTCAATCGATTTGCTACTGCCGGGATCAAACCGGACCTAACATTTCTTTTTGACCTCGACATAGCGAAAGGACGTAAGCGGGGTATTTTTGATGACCGTATGGAAACTGCGGGCAATACATACCATGAGAAAGTACGTGAAGCGTACTTGCAGGTTGCACGTCGAGCAAAAAAAAGGATTAAAATACTTGATGGAGAAAAAGATTTAGATAAATTGGAAAACGAGGTAATTGAATATGCAAAAGCTTTCTTAATAAGAAAGGGGTATAAATTATGAAAAAGCTGCTAGTTCTATTAGTTGCATTATCACTGATATGCGGTATTTTTATCGGTAACAGCCTTTGGGCAAAAGCTGATACATACACGCAGTTGAGGATCTTCAATAAAATCCTTAAAGAGATCGAGAACAACTATGTCGATGAAATACCTACTGATAGTCTGATAAGAGGCGCTATCGACGGGATGATCGCAATTCTTGAAGATCCCCACACTGATTTTTTATCAAAACAAGAATATGAAGCCTTGATGATCTCAACAAAAGGAGAATTTGGAGGTATCGGTGCCACTATTGGTACACGTAATGAAAAGATCACGGTCATCTCACCGCTTGAAGGTACACCTGCATACCAAGCTGGTTTATTGCCCGGTGATGCAATAATTTCGGTCAATGGAGTGCCTACTGAAGGTAAGGGAGTTGATGTCGTGGTCCGTGAGATCAGAGGAAAACCTGGTACCGAGGTTATTTTGACCATTGAACGGTCTATGATCGATGAACCTTTTGATGTCGGGATAATAAGAGCTATTATAAAGTTGGATGCGGTACCGTATTTCGGTATGCTGGATAATTCTATTGGTTATGTGCAGCTTGCGAGTTTTTCACGGTCGGCTGATGTTGAACTTAAATTAGCCATTGATTCGTTATTTTCAGCCGGTGCCAAGAAACTCATTTTTGACCTAAGATTTAATTCAGGAGGGCTGCTCAACGAAGGCGTATCGATAAGCGAGCTTTTTCTCTCTAAAGATAAAGAGGTCGTAACGACTAAAGGTAGATTCGAGGGACAGCGTATTCTACGTTCGCAAAAATCCTATTCTTATGGGGATTATCCGATGATAACCTTGGTCGACGGAGGTTCTGCGTCAGCATCTGAGATTGTCGCCGGTGCTCTACAAGATTGGGAGAGGAGTTTGATCATTGGAACGACGACCTTTGGCAAAGGTTCAGTACAACATATTGTCGGACCTTTTGAAGATAGCTCAGCATTGCGTGTTACTACGGCGCGTTGGTATACTCCATCAGGAAGGAGTATTGATAAACCTGCAGATAAACAGGGTTATGATGATGAATCAGAAGAACCCCGAGTGCAGGATTCAACAGAAGTTGAACAGAAGGTATTTACAACATTAGGACCTTTGGGCCGTAATGTCTACGGTGAAGGTGGCATAACCCCTGATATCATTATCGAACCTACTCGATTGACAAAGCTCGAAACAGAGATATATACCAAGGGACTGAATTTTGATTTTATTGTTCAATATACTGCTGTCCACAGGGATATCGCTAAAGACTTTGAAGTTACTGAAGAGATAATGAGTAGTTTTGCCGATTACTTAGTAACAAAGGATTTAGAGTTTACTCCGGAAACATATGATTCAGTAAAAACCCAGCTCAAGAAGAGATTGACCCAAGATATACACACCAATATCTGGGGTCTGAAAGATGGCTATCGTGTGAGGGTTGCGAATGACCCACTTGTTGCCGAGGCAGTTGACCTGCTAAAGGAGGTGAGTGTTCAGCAAGATCTTTTTCGTCTTGCTGGAGAGTAGTGAGCCTTCTTTAGACAATCAAGAACACATAATAGTTGTTCTTGTTAGCATTGTTTGTCTCCTGGTTACGATTTTGCTGATGCGGATCATCAGCGCTAAAGCCAAAAGAAGCAGCCATCGTCGAAGCTAAATGCAGATATTAGGTTCGTTAATGCAAATTCGAAGGGAGTCCATCGTAATTGGCGATATTCCGAGTTGAAATAGAAAGAAGAAATGACCCACGTGGTAAATTGATCAAGGGTGATTTCGCGTCCTTTGGGGTCGATACTATAGATCATATTCAAGTAAGGGATGTCTATTATCTGCACGGTGACATAACTCATCAATTAGCTGAAAGAATAGCACGCGACTTGTTTTGTGATCCCGTGATTGAGAAATACCGCATTGCTGACCCTCAAGGATTCGAAATTCTCTATAATCCCGGTGTCACTGATCCAAGAGAGGACAGTATTAGAAAAGCACTCGCTGATTTGGATATAGAAATAGATGCTGTAAAAACCGGAACCAATTATATCGTCACCGGCTCTTATGATGCAACCAGACTACTGCAGACTGCCGGTTTGTTTTTGTTTAACCCTCTTGTTCAGCATATAAAACACGTCAAGGAGGAAGTTTACAAGCCAGCCGAATATGAACTGGCTGTTCAAAACGTTGATCTGAGTGGTGATTTGATGAAAATAAGCCAGGACATGGGATTATTTTTGTCTAATATCGAGATGAAGCAGATCAAAGAATATTTCAAGAAAGAAGGGAAAAAGCCAACAGATGTGGAGCTTGAAAGCATAGCCCAAACCTGGAGTGAACATTGTCGGCATAAGACATTTTTAGGCAAGATAGCCATAGACCATGAAAGAATAGATAACTTATTGAAGAATACGATTATACGTGCAACCAATGAAATTGATCACCCAATGTGTCTTTCAGTTTTTCATGACAACTCAGGGGTAATAGATTTTGATGATGAATATGGTGTATGTTTCAAGGTAGAAACGCATAATCATCCATCAGCGCTCGAACCCTATGGGGGTTCGGCGACTGGAATCGGTGGTGTTATACGCGATATTCTTGGTACTGGGTTGGGTGCGAAACCAGTATTAAATACTGATATATTTTGTTTTGGTATGCCTGATCTGGACTATCATAAATTGCCTGACGGGATATTACATCCCAAGACGATCATAAAAGGTGTTATTCGTGGGGTCAGAGATTATGGTAACCGCATGGGCATACCAACAGCGAGTGGTGCTGTATATTTTGACGAGGCTTATCTTTATAACCCATTAGTTTACTGCGGTTGCGTTGGACTTATACGAAAAGATCGTATTAAGAAAGACGTAAAACCAGGAGACGTGGTACTGCTCGTTGGTGGTCGTACCGGTCGTGACGGCATTCATGGTGTTACTTTTGCATCTGCTGAACTCTCTGAAAAATCTGAGAAATCATGTGTCCAGATCGGTAATCCAATAATGGAGAGGCGAGTTATGGATTGCTTGTTGCGCGTTTCAGATGAAGGCGTTCTTAATTCTCTGACTGACTGCGGCGGTGGTGGTTTGTCGAGCGCGGTGGGAGAGATGGGGAAGAATATTGGAGTGAAAATATGGCTCGATCGTGTTCCATTGAAATACGCCGGATTGTCACCGCGCGAGATATGGATTTCAGAATCACAGGAACGGATGGTTCTTGCTGTTTCGCCGGAACACTTAGTCAGGGCAGTAGAAATTTTCCAAAGTGAAAATGTTGAAGCAACTGCGGTCGGTGAATTCACTGATGATAAGCGGTTACGTTTATATTATAAAGATGATCTGGTGTGCGACCTTGATATGGAATTCCTGCATGATGGACTACCAATGCCCTTTAAGAAAGCAAAGATCAAGGTAGTTCCTGAACAACACTATGATTTGCCTAAGCCGATTGAATTCAATTCAATCCTTCTTGCCATTGTTAGCAGTCTCAATTCCTGCTCAAGAGAGTGGGTAATAAGAGAATACGATCACGAGGTGCAAGGAAGCAGTGTTGTGAAACCTTTAGCCGGGGTTGATGGATTTGGTCCCCAGGATGGTGTTGTTATCAAACCACGACTCGATAAAAATCGCGGCATCGTTGTTACCTGTGGTATTAACCCGGCCTATGGTCGGCTTAATGCATACAATATGGCATTGTCGGTTATTGATGAAGCACTGCGTAATCTCGTCGCGGTCGGCGGCGACATACAAAAATCCGCGATGTTGGATAATTTTTGTTTTTCTTCACCCGAGCGCGAAGAGGTCCTGGGTGATATAGTAATGTCAGCCAGGGGTTGTTATGATGCTGCAGTAGCTTTTGGTGTACCGTTCATTTCCGGAAAAGACAGTCTTTATAATGAGTGGTCGGATAATCAGGGAAAGATACACCTGATACCACCAACACTCCTCATATCGGCGATTGGAATAATTGATAATGTTGAAACTTGCGTGACTATGGATCTAAAAGCACCGGGCAATGATATTTATTTAATCGGCGATACAGCGACTGAACTTGGCGGGTCTGAGTATTTTAAGATGTTAGGTATTATAAACGGTCAGGTGCCGGATGTTGATCTGGATCGAGCCCCACAAATAATGAAGCAGGTGCGTGCTGCTATCAGTCAGGGAATCGTTAAATCATGTCACGATCTATCTGAAGGTGGTTTGGGACTGGCAATCAGTGAGATGGCATTTAGCGGTAATATTGGCGTCCGAATCGATATGAAGGACTTGATCTATGTCGGTGAGGACAAACGTTTCGATTTTTTCCTATTCTCTGAATCAAATACCAGATTCTTACTAGAAGTTGAGAAAAAACATATCAATAAGATAGAAGAAATATTCAGGGGTCTGCCTTTTGCGAGGCTTGGTGAAACGATTGAAGCAAAACAGCTGCAGATATTTTTTAAGGATAAGAAACTGATCGATTTGCCTTTGTCGATTATACAGAGTAAATGGCGGCGGAAGATCGTTTAGGTTATTTTATGAGTACGAGCTTTCTTTTGATGATTGCATTAGATGTTTTCAATAATAAATGATAAACACCATTAGGATAGTTATTTAAAGAAATCTTCTCTGAATAAGTGCCTGTTAATTTTTCACCAGTAAATATTCTTCTGACCAATCTGCCTGAGTTATCATATAGATTTAAATCAATCTTAGCTTTTTGGGGGATAGTGTACTGAAGTAATAAATCCCTTGTGGCTGGATTTGGGGTAATCAGCAAGTTTTGACTTGTCGATTCTTTCTCTTCTTCTACGCCGCTTGAAGGATTTGTCCAGGTAACGTAAATATCTCCTGCATAGCCGGTGCCGTATCTGAATGAAACCCATATACGGTCTGTTACTGAGTCATAAAAAATATCGCCATGGAAAGCTGAGGAGGCAGGTGGGGCAACAATTGCTTCTTCAGGACTCCAATCAACCCCATTCCAGATACGATAATAAAAAGTACTGTCTTTATCATAGACAATCCAGACTTTATTTTCTCCATCAACTGCCATCTTACTGGCACCAGTAAACTCGCCTGATAATTGAGTAATCTGATAATATGGACTCCAATTTAAATTCGTATCAAGGTAGGCAGTATAAATTCTATCTTCAAATAGATCGCACCATACAATCCAAATATTGCCACTTTTGTCAGAAACTATATCACTAGGTCCTCCACAACCTTCAGTAAGTCTTGGGCCCATTATTAGACTATCGGTCCAGGCACCTGTAGAATCAGAAAAAGTGAGGAAAATCTGATCATCATCTGGCCATAATAAAGCCTTACCACTGACCCAGCGAATGCCATTTGGGTCAATTGTAATTCCCCCACTTATAACCTGGTCATAACTTGGATAAGTACAAACTACATAAGGACCTGACCAGATAGTATCTTCACAAACATCGCACCAGATACGATAGTCCTCACCCCCGGTGAAGACTGCCCAAACTTTATCAATACTATCAGCAGCTAAACGGAATCCAGTAAATCCTGAAATGACAAATGTATCTGACCAGACACTACCATCATAATAAATTGCTATATGAGGAGGCGAACTTGGGCAATATTCATTAGAGGTAAGAATCCAAAGTTTACCATTTTTTGCTGTTGTAGCATCAAAACCTCCAACGCCTGATGCTTGAATACCTGCATATACAGGTATAGGTTCTGACCATTGAGAACCATCATAATATGAGGCTTTAACAGTATCATCATTTATTACACACACATTAAAAATACACAAAAGATTTCCGAAACAATCAAGAGCAAAACGGCTGTACTCACAATCACCAATACCAACAATTTCTGGCGTTGCCCATTCATAGCTGAACAAAAAAGCAGGTAGAACAAGGATGAATAAAAATCTCAAAATTGCTTCCTTAAGGGGAAGGGATTTTACCCTCCCCCTTCTCCAATTCAGAATATAACCACCTTCTTTATTTCCTCAAATTCCCCAGTCTTCAATTTAATGAAATAGATGCCTTGACTTACAGCTCTTCCATTATCGTCTCGACAATTCCAGGTACTCTGGTATGCTCCTGCATTTTTATGGTCTGTCTCAACTATTTTTACTGTTCTTCCAATTGCATCAATGACCGCTATTTCTACTTGGGATTTCATTGGTACTTGGTAAGCAATATTGACAGAACGTGTTTGAGGATTATATAGTGCGGAATTAAAAGCAAAGAGGAAAGAGCTGGCTTCTTCTTGAGGCCCATCACCAGCCGCCCACACGTAGCAGGATCCTTCATAGGGGCCATAATCGTGTTTCGTGACAGTTATATAGAGCCAGCCAGGGCGAGGCGTAATATAGAATCCAACCTGACCGTCTTGACGAGTGATGTTAATTCTGTGGAGTCCGGATTGCTGATAAAGGCAAACTAAGGCACCATGGAGCGGATTATTCCCTTCATCGTAAACTGTCACCACAAAAGTTTGTGGCACATCGATCGTTGATGTTGGATGGTTAGCAGTGGTGTGTCCATTCCAGCCTGTGTATATATCAATTTCGGGATCGCCCATGAGGTGATACATGCGCACATTATCTTTTGTCTGGTTATTCCATCCATATTGTTCCGCCATCTTTACTTTAGCTTCATTTATTACCCAGCCCAACTCTTGAGTTATAGCATCACGGATTGGGTCACCAAAAGAAACACGGTAAAGTTCAGTATCGAATTTGTGGTTTCGATCAGTATAGGAAGGTCTTGTTGCTCCTAAGGCTGCGACTCCACCTCCATTTTTCCATCTGAACCAACATTCACTGTGTCCGGTTGTGTCGGTTGTCAGGTTAAACCCCGCACGCCCACAGCAGCATGCAATTTCAAAGACGATTGGCAGCCAGGCGTCGTTACTGCTGACAAAATTGGTGAACGAGCGGATATCATTATTTGTGAAATCCTCTGTTAAATAATTCCAATCAGGCCACTCTTTGATAAAGCCATGCCCTCGATAATTGAGAAGACTTGAACCCTTTTGCGTTCCTGAATTATTTATGTGGGATTTTAGAAGAGCATTGGATGTCCAACCTCCATAATCATCGTAATATTGGAATCCATGGAGAGTAATAATCGGGACGACCGAATCAGTTTTACAGGCATGGTAATCATTCCTGATCCAAGATGCAAGAATGTTGCGTTCTATAAACCAATTATTCGGATTGGGATAGCGCTCGAACGAGAAGAGTTTGTCGATGACCCGCGTCAACTGCTCCGGTGTCCAAACCGAGAAACGACCTAAAGCAACATCGGCAATATCGTCGGCAGTAATCGTGGCATACCAATAGTCTGAACGTATGTAATCGCCTCCAGAATACGGCCAGCCATAGTATATTGGAATATGGGGTGGCGGATTCTGACCATTAGGATCAGATATCTCCTCTCCATCACCAATGAGCAAAACATAATCTACATGGTAATTGTTGTAATAGTTGGTTATTATCGTTTTGATCTCATTGGGAGTCGGCTGATATACCGTCTCAAGAAAAACATCAAGCCCTTTCTTCCTTTTCCAAAAAATAAGCGGCGACAAAGCAGCAGTATAAGAAGCGTCACTAATGATAAGGTATTGATATTTGGGTACTATTCCGGTTGGAACGCCAAGTGTATTATAGTTCAATATTGCTGATTGATAAATTGCATTATAGGGCGGTGCAGCCGAAGCTGGCCAGGATGGAAGGATATTTAAGGTGTCAGTACCTGTAAAGTCAGCCCTGAGTATTACTTTTTTTAGAACTTTTAATTGACGAGCTTGTGGATTGAAGAAAATCGGGGAAAAGGATAGGTTTGTTACTCTTAAATCTCTGAAGATTGCTGGTGGGTTGTACTCTGCGATATTTTCTGGATAGAAGATATTCTGGGCATAAAGAACTTCATCTATTGCAAAGGGAAATTCCTGCCAGACACTGTCATTTTGAGGGTATTGAGCTGGATAAACATAATAATTATCTAAGAAAATAAACTCAAGACTATCTATGTTTAGACGAACCTGGCTTTGAGGATCAATGGCAATCATTTTATTGATAAAAGGCAACATTGGCTTGCCTGGGTCTGAAACCTGAGCACATTCAGGAATACTCAAGACCTGATAGTTTATGCCATCCACAATTGTATCTTCAACCCACATTCCGTGTATAGTGAATCTGAGGGTGAGGCCCTCTCTACTTCCTGATATTATGTCAATTGAGGGGGGGGGTAAGGTTTGGTGTTCCATCAAAAGATACCCATCCAGCCATAAGGCTGGTTATTAGGATTACTATACATATGCTTATTCTTTTAAGCATTTTACACCTCCGCTGTTAACAACTTTACGTCAACTTCTTTGAATATGTTTATTATGCCTCAGAAATCAGAAACGCTTCAACACTGAATAGGTGTATTCGAGACGCCAACATCATCTCTTGAGACATCTATTATTACTACATTATAATAGACTTACATAAGTTGTCAAGGGGTGCAACGAGAGGGATATAACATACTGAGTTTTGCATTCAAGGTTCTTAAAACCTGAATGCTTGGGAACTTTTGGATTTTAGGATTTAACTTATTACTCCGAACATCAAATAGTTCTCATTTTGGGTAATGGATATAGAAACTCTATGAATCGGGCATTAATAATTGTAGTTGTCCAATTTATTGGATAAAGCCCGATAAATCAGGCGACTTATATGTTATACTATAACATGATTATAGAACTTTCAATAGAAGCACTAAAGAGACTCTTTTCTTTAGAGGAAGAGAAAAGAAAGGATTTCGCTATCAGCAATTTCTTGAACCAAAAAGATATGAATCACCATCAGCGTATAACCCTTGCGATTAAATCTAATTTGTGTTATCTTTGGGGTATGAATATCTTAACAACCAGCTTGGGAAGAGGACCCTCGGGCGACTGTGGAATAACCACCAATTGTAGATTGTCCCTTCTTGAGTCAAAGGATGTTTCAAGTTCAATAGTAAGCTGTCCTATAATGACCAATATAAGGATAACTGACGTCCGAAGGTTGTTCAAGATCTCCGCCGAGAAAGGAGGATTGTATGTTTGTTGGTATTGATTGGGGTAGAAATGCCCATACGATTGCTTTACTTAAAGACAACGGCGAAATTATGAAGATTTTTGAAATTCGCAATGATTACGATGGGTATATTGACTTGTTAAAACATCTCCAGAGTGGTGGTAGAGTGGCATTTGCGGTTGAGAATCGGACTCATCGGTTGGTTAATTTTTTAATTGCTCATGGTTATTCGGGTTTTTATGTTAATCCTAATGCGATGCCGAGTTATCGGAGTCGTTATAAATCAGCACCGGTTAAGTCTGACGAGTTAGATGCGTTTATTTTGGCTGATCTTTTACGAACCGATCGCCATAATTTAGCAGAGATTATTTCAGATACTCCTTTTGTTCGTGAATTGAAGGGATTAATTATTGATCGAGAGCGTTATGTACGTGATGAGACTCGTCTTGTCAATCGGTTAGAGGGCTGTTTAGTAGAATATTATCCTGAGGGCCTTAAAGTTTTTTGATAATCCGGCAGGTAAGGTGGCTTTAGAATTTTGGGCGGCGTATCCGACGCTTAATGATGCCAAAGACTTAACCGTTGAAGATATCGAAAGTTTTTTGGCTGCTCATAAGTGGTATCGGGGGCGTGATGAGGTTGCGAAACGGATAATTAAAATTGTTAGCAGTGAAACGATTAAGGTGTTTAAAGATGTAGTGCGGGTGAAGTCGAGGATGTTATTAGGTATCGTTGAACAGCTTAAATTACTAAAAAAGACGATTGCTGATTACAACCAGGAGATTAAGCGTTTAGTAGAAAGTAAGGAGGATGCTGATCAGTATACCAGTTTGACTGGTGCTGGTTCGACGCTTGGCCCGGCAATTTACACACTTTTCAGTGGTGGCATTAAATTTGATCGTCTGGTTAAAATTCGGGCTTATGTTGGGACAGCGCCAGTGACTTCGCAAAGTGGAGAATTCAGAGGTGTGGGTTTTCGTTTTGCCTGTAATCACTTTTACCGGAACGTTTTTCAGCGATTGGCATTCTGTAGTTTGAAGGAATCACAGTGGGCTATGGAGTATTATCGTGGTAAACGGCGTGAAGGGAAAAAGCATCAACATGCTTTAAGATGTTTGGCTGATCTTTGGGTAAAGGTTGCCTATGCAATGTGGCGAAAAAAAGAGCGCTATGATGAACAAAAGCATTTAGCATCAATGGCTCAATTCTGGTTAAGTAATAATTCTCGAATGAAGGCTTGACATAGTAAGTCTACATCATATCGTGGATGATATGAGAACTATTTTGTGTTCTTCTTAGTAAGTGAAACGAAATCTATTTCACCACCGCGATCTTGACAATGTCGCTTCCGCCTCCGCGCGTAACTAATAAACAGTAGTACAAACCACTCGGCACATCTTCACCGTCTCCATCCCTGCCATCCCAGATAAATGCCGCATTCGCAGATTGCGGATTTGTGTTAGTATAGCGACCAGGTAGAAGTAATCCTCGATTTTCAGATCGAAGGAGCCGACCACTGATCGAGTAGATGCGAAATTCAACACTATTCGATACTTCCAATTGGAACGGAATATAGATATTGTCGTGTTCTGAAAGGAGGAAGGGGTTTGGATGCGGCGTCAGGAAATTGGAACCTCCAAGTGTATCAAAAGGTGTTGGTGAAGCATAAAATGCTGCCAGGGCATCGGGCCAACCGTACCCCATACTATCAGTTGGCGTACTCGCATGACTTGCAGTTTGGAAAAGCGCATTTCTTACCGAGTCGGCGTTCCAGTTGGGATGTCCTTCTAATAAGAGGGCGCAAATCCCGGAGACCATTGCCGCGGCCCCTGAAGTTCCGCTCGAGGCAAGATAAGAATTTGTAGAATCAGGGTGAACAACAACGACTGCATGCGATAAGCATACTAGTTCAGGTTTTTTTAATGAATGATCAGTTGTTGGGAAATACCCGGAAGACTGCCATCTATTGTATAGACTGTCTATACCGCCAATTGTGATTACACCCTCAGCATCGCCGGGTATGGAAATTCGGGGTATACTGAAATTCCCGACCGAGCTGACAATGATCATCCCGCGTTTAACCGCTTCGGTTGCTGCAATAGATGCTGGTGATGTATTTCCATCATAATCATTGGGCCAGTAATAACTTTCGGTATAACCAAGCGAACTGTTGACAATATCAGCTCCCTTCGACTCAAACCATTCGAGCCCGGCAATCCATGTATCCTCTTCAACTGGGAATTCGTATGATTCATCCGGGTTTTCGGTTTTGGCTACTAAAAACTGGGTCGCTGGAGCGACGCCCACATAGGTTTCTCGTAGATACCCACCGATGGCACTGAGCATTTCAGTACCGTGCCGAAGAGACGAATATTCCGGGTCAATTGGTGAATAACCATCGGTTATTGAATCTCCCCGAATACAGTGAAATCTTATAATATTCGTATTATCAGTACCAAGTGTTGGTAAGTATGCAAATTCTGCACCCAAAGAATCAAGATTTTGAAAATTGTAACCGTTATCGTATGAGGTTCGCATGTAGATCTTACCCTGTGTTTCCCATAATGCAGTGATGGTAGCACCGTCTTTCTCAAGTGAAATTTTTCCAATTGCATTGCTTATATCTGAAAGGTAGATCGGCATGCTGAATGTATTACCGAAATCATCTGAAATACAAAATGCGATCCTCGAAAGCGGACTGTTCGATCGGTCTTCCCAGAGTAGAAAAATCGTATCGCCCGCGGTCTTAGCTTCAATATTTTTGCCCGACCACAGAGTTGTTTTGACAAAGCTTGTTTCGGGCACAGACGATCTGATCAAATAGACCGAATCGGCCGGCATCGTATGATAGAAGACACCTATTTTATCGATGCCAGCAACCACCTCTGGTGCATGTATATTCAAGGTTGATGAATCGATTTGCACCTCACTTAGAAAACCACTGATATCACCCTTTTTCAGATATAGATGATTTTGCGTGTGATAAATGACATGGATTGTGTCGTCGATCTGCACCGCCGATGGTTCACGGTAGGATATTCCGTTAACCAAGGTCGTTGGCGGTACCAATACGGTTGAGTCTGAGACAACCATATATTTCATATCATGGAAGGGTGTTTGGCTGCCATAGCGATGACGGTAAAATAGAAAGATCGTATCACGACCACAGATATTCAGATCATTAACCCATTGGTAAAGGTAATTGCCGGAAAGCTTGATGAGTGGTGACCAGGTATAACCATTATCTGCTGAGTATGTGCATAGGACATCCCGTACATTGACATTATTATTCAAGGTATCACCGGAAAGAAATAGATAAAGAAGAGGGCCTGTTTTATGAAAGAGCATCCGATCGAACACACCCGAACCTTGTGATATTAATACATCGTTCATATAGATCTGGTCACCTTCGAGAAAATCATGTTCCGCTAATACGATGATATTATCAAGCGCGGTATGTTTTCGTCTTAGACCGGTATCGAGTATACCTACGATCACGCCTGAGCCAAAGAAACCTTGGTTATGTAGTTCATCAATATTGAACATATTCAATTGATTGTAAGAAATACCAAAAACCAATGAATCCAGGAGTGCCGCTTCGGTTTCTTTTGTCCCCTGAAAAGATGCCACTTTATCAATTTTATAGACAAAATCAAGACCGGCTATACGGTCGATGTCTTGTTCAAAGAGCCAAAAGCTTGCTGCGTTGAGCCATTTAGATTCACTGATAAGCAATCCTCCAAGCGCTTCCACCTCTTTAATATAATCTCGGTCGAGCGGGATATCACCATGATCAATGGTACCACCTTTTCTTACTCTTCTGTTATAAGCGGATTTATCCATGTTGCTGCTAACCATCTGTAAAACGCGTGCATAATCATCATTACTAATTCCTTTGTCGGTAAAATATACCCAGGCACGAACATGATCACTTTCATAACATTCGAGAGCGACTTTATTAATAAGCGGTGCTCGATAGCCATATATTTCTTGTTGCTGTACAGGGTAGAGATGGACAAGGCATAAAATAAATAGCAAATTGGACATTATTCCTCCTTTGTCTTTTTTCTTCTTACATCAAGATATTTTATATTCATAGTGTTTTTTTTGTCTAAATTTAAAAGGCAGGGCCCATAACAAACCAACCAAAAAACCGCCGATATGTGCAAGATATGCAACACCACCTCCGTTGGCACCTATTGAAGAAATGCCAAATAAGAATTGCATCAGGAACCATATCCCCAAGAATACTACAGAAGGTAGTTGTACAACTCTGAAAAATAAAAAGAAAGGTATCAGAGCTGATATACGTGCTTTGGGGTAGAGGAGGATATAAGCACCAAGAACCCCGGATATCGCGCCGCTTGCACCGATCATTGGAACAATTGAAGCCGGAGTGAAAACACTGTGCAATAAAGTACCTGCTAAGCCGCATGTTAAATAAAATATTATAAACACGACATGACCGACACAGTCTTCGATGTTATCGGCAAATATCCATAAAAAGAGCATATTACCAATAATATGCATAAGATTAGCGTGCATAAACATGCTGGTGAATAGAGTAAGATATGACGATAACCCGACCGGGTTAAAAATATTATATGGTACTGCACCAAATTGTTTGACGAAAGCATCGAGGTGTGTACCTAATGATATTTCGTAGATAAAGACTGATATATTGAGACCTAATATAACATAGGTTATTATAGGTCGGGAGTTTGATTGTATATTATCCCTGAGAGGAAGCATAGATACTTTCTACTTCACAAATAGCCCAAACTGCTATTGCTTTTCCCTCACCAATTTCACCCATCTGTTCATTGGTTTTTCCTTTTATCGATATGGAATTTTCAGAGATTTTGAGGATCGTGGCAATATTTTTTTTCATAGCATTTACATATGGTAGGATCTTTGGATTCTCAGCGATTACAACAGCATCAATATTTTTTGTTATTAACCCGGAGTTTTCGAGAAATTTACTCGTTTTTGTCAGTATTTTATTGCTCGGCATGTTTCTGTATTGATTATCGTCTGGAGGAAAATGCTGACCTATATCACCGAGATTTGCAGCACCGAGCAAAGCATCACAGATAGCATGGAGTAAAACATCACCATCTGAATGACCGATCAAACCCCGGTCAAAATCGATTTTTACACCGCCAAGGTACAGCTTTCGATTTTCCACCAAACGATGAATATCATAACCAATACCGACCATTTTTATATTTTACCCTTTAATTATCTCAAGTCAAGCTTTGAAATCACAGTTGTTTTATGTTTGATCAGGATCTTTGGCGTTTACCGAGAAGTATAATATCGCGTAAATTTTCTGTTTTTCTTGCCTCCAACCACCTATTATCGAAATCACGGCGTTGAGTTATCTGGGCGATCGCCATGAGTGCACGCAAATGTGAATTTCTCATATCTTGCGAGCCAACCAAAGCAAAAACGATATGAACCGGGTCAGGCGCGTCCGGGAAAATTATGCCTTGTTTTGCTCGGACCAGGAGCACTTCGAATTTATTTTCACCTTGAATTATGATATGAGGGATCGCTAGACCAGGTCTTAGCGCAGTACACGATTGCTTTTCTCTCTCAATAAAAAGTTGTATGAGATTTTTGGTTTTTACGCCAGTTCGCTGGCTGAGCTTTTCAGCCGCAACTTTGATAAAATCATCAAAGTGTATCTTTTCGTCGAAATCGAGGATCAAGGCATCTTTGATTGATTGATCGAATTTGTCTTCGATGATCTCTTCCCGTTCCTTTATCACTTCTCTCAATTCTTCACGTAGACTGTCAGTTACGATCTTTCGATCGGTAATACGCTCGACAACATACATCAAGGCTGATTCTTTGCTAATTCTTTGTCTGACATAGATAAAGTACCAGAAGACTGCACAAAGAATGAAGACCAGGGTTATCAAGAGAGTATCCCTTCCCATATCATACATCAAAAATCCATAGCTGAGAATACCTATTATTTGGATGTAAGGATAAAGCGGGGAACGGAAGCTTGGTTGGTAGTTCTGCAACTTGCTTTCGCGCATGATAATTACTGCGAGATTAGCTGATATATACAATAGCAGCAGCATTGTAGATGCTGCTTCGATCAATACTTTGAGGTCTAAGAACAGTATGATAACTATCATAAAAGCGGTCGTAGATATAATTGCGATATGTGGTGTCTTGAATCTTTTATTAATTCTTAGGAAAAATTTAGGCATAATATGGTCTCGGCTCATTGCCAGTGGATAACGTGATGCAGACATGATGCCGGCGTTCGCAGTTGAAACAAATGCTAATATAGCGGCTATTGCAGTTATAATAACACCAGTAATGCCCCAAAAAGCTCTTGCTCCATCTGAAATCGGCGTGAGTGAATTCTGTAATATATCAAAATCCAGTACGCCCACTGTAACGAAAGTTACCGCTGCATAAAGCGCCAGAACAACGATATAAGCGAGAAACATCCCGAGTGGCACATTGACTTTTGGGTTCTTGATTTCCTCTGCAACACTTGCTACTTTTGTAAGACCACCGAATGAAATAAAGACAAAACCTGCAGTTGCAAATACCGCAAATACTCCATTTGGAGCAAAAGGAGTAAATTTTGCTGGGGTAATGGCTACAAAACCACGTATAACGTACAGGGTAAGAATGACAATGAGGATGAGGACAAGAAGAATTTGGATTGTCCCTGCTGCTTTTATGCCGACAAGATTCAATAACATGAAAACAATGCATAAGGCAATAGCGATGAGCTTTATTTCGGTCATACTAATTGCCGGGTTTATCAACAATGCAAAGATGCCCATACCGACAAGGGCAAATGCACTCTTTAAACTTAAAGAAAACCAGCTTGCCAAACCACTTATCGTCCCAGCTGGAAGCCCCATACTTCTTGTTATATAGAAGTAATCACCGCCGGCTTTGGGCATTGCAGTTACTAACTCGGCCTTACTCAAAATCGCCGGGATCACTAATATCCCCGCAAGGATATATCCGAGGATCATAGCTGGACCAGCTTTTGCAAATGCAAGACCGGGGAGAATGAATAAACCTGAGCTGATCATCGCCCCGGCTGCGATAGCGAAAACATCCAAAAGTCCGAGACCTTTTTTTAGCTCCATTCTAACTTAGGTCTAGACTACATTTGAGGATGATCTGCATAGTTTTCTAAGTTGTTTAAGCTGTTCTGTAGTACCGAAGGTAATGAGCACGTCATTTGGATTTATAATAGTGTCTGAACTTGGATTAAAAGTAAGTTTATCCGAAGAAACAGATTTAATTGCCAGAATAATTATGCCTATTTTTTCGGAAATCTCGCTCTTTTTTAGTATTTTACCCGCAATGTCTGAATGCTCATCTACTTTTACTTCGTCAAGCATGAGATCAAGATGTTCCCCTCTTATTATCGCGTCTAAGAAAGATGTAACTGTGGGTCTCAGCGCCGCGGCGGTCAGACGAATACCGCCGATTTTCTCAGGAGAGAAGACATAATCTGCTCCAGCTTTTTTTAGCTTGTCAATCGACTCACTTTCTGTGACACGTGCTATTATTCTCAGAGACGGATTTAGAGAACGGGCGGATAGACATATATATAAGTTGTCAGAATCGCTGCCCAATACAGCAATGATACCTTTGGCTTGTTCAATACGGGCTGATTTTAAAACTTCATCGTTCGTAGCATCGCCTTCTATATAAATAATATCCGAATTTTCCTGTATTAATTTATCGAGAATTTCCTTTTTTCTTTCGATAAGCACAAAACATTCTCCAGCACGAATAAATTCATTAATGATGTCCTCGCCGACCGCACCATAGCCACAAATTATAAAGTGTTTTTTTATCTTGATGAGCCTTTTCTCCATTCTTCTCCCCCTTAAGATTTCTCCAAATGTCCCCTCTATTATTGAGGAAAAAACTAAACTTATGCCAGTGGTTATCGTTGCAACACCACACAATATTAAGATAATTGTGAAAATCCGACCCGCATCCGAAAGCAGTGTAACCTCCCCAAATCCAACCGTGGAAATTGTTATGATAGTCATATAAAGGGCGTCGATGAAAGTAAGTTTCTCTATGATTTGATAACCTACTGTGCCACCAGTGATTACGCCTATTATCAGAAGCATGATTAGTATTAATCTGCCGTAAATCATTTGTATCATTATATATATATTGAAGGTGTCCGTCAACATTGGTTCTTGAATATCAAGAAGAAATGAATAAGATTATTTTTATGACCGAGAAGAACATTATCCTTACTGATCTTATAAAAGTATTCAAAAAGAAGCGCAAAGATGAAGTAAGAGCAGTAGATGGAGTGAGTATGGAAATCAAGGAAGGTGAGCTATTTGGTTTGCTCGGTCCTAATGGCGCAGGGAAGACCACTCTTATAAAGTGTATATCAACGTTACTCATACCTGATGCCGGTACCGCAACAGTCGGTGGTGCTGATATCCACAAGGATCCGCTGGGCGTGAGAAGGATGATCGGCGTGCTTACCGGTGGTGAGCGTTCGCTTTACTGGAAACTAACGCCCCCTGAAAATTTAAAATACTTCGCTGCTCTCTATGGTGTTCCCCGGAAAAAAACTGCTGAGCGGATAGACTACTTGCTGGATTTGATGGAGCTAAAACACAAATCGCATGAAAGGGTTGAGCGACTATCATCCGGTATGAAACAAAAATTATCGATTGCACGTACCTTGATTCACGATCCGCCGATTTTGCTGATCGATGAACCGACCCTTGGTCTTGACCCGTATTTTGCACGCTTTATTCGTGGATTTATTAAAAAGGAACTGCACGATAAATCAGGTAAAACAATTCTCCTGACAACTCACTATATGGACGAGGCTGATGAACTGTGTGAGCGAGTTGCATTTATGTATAGTGGAAAGGTGACTGCGCTCGATACACCGGTTCTGTTGAAAAAAAGTATGTCTCAGGAACAGGTTCTTGAAGTTAAGTGCCTCGGTGACCTTGATAAAAATGCTTTTGGCCGTATGAATGAAGAAATGGGAATTAGTATTACTAAAAGCGATGGTCTTACATACATTCGGATCAGCACTGAAAATCCAGAGGACCTTTTAAACCGCGTGATCGACACGGTACACGAGTATGTGAAAGTTCTTTCAGTAAATGTCACAACACCTACTCTGGAAGATGTTTTTGTCCATCTCACAGGTGTTAGTTTAAAAGATGACACGACGCGAAGAGAATGATGATTACATGATATTATGAGAGTAATTATTGAAGAAATAAAGAAAGATATAAGGATCCTGCTTGCATATCCAGCTGAGATCGCCTTCTGGATCATTTCGCCGCTGCTCTGGGTGGTGCCGCTCGTTTTCCAGGGAAAAGCACTTATTGGTGGATTACAATCCACCGCGTTCGCGAAACTGGCTGGAACTGGTGAATACATTCCCTATGTACTCATCGGCGGAATTTTCAGTACTTATATGTTCACTGCCGTATGGAGTATGGGTAATGCCCTAAGGAATGAAATGTTCTATGGAACGCTTGAACATATCCTGTCATCACCAGTACGACCGATCTATATATTGTTGGGAAAAGGATTATATAATTCATTACTTTCAACCTTCTTTGTCACCATCCAAATACTGTTATGTGTTTTCCTATTTGGTCTTGATATTACACTACAGAAGATCGTTCCGATCGCATTTTTCCTTGTTCTTTTAATGATCGGTCTTTATGGTGTCGGTTTTATCGCATCTGCGCTGACATTACTTATTAAGGAAGCACAAGGAGTACTGCATTTGTTCGAGTACATCCTTTTTCTCTTCACGCCGATACGATATCCAGTTGAGGTCCATCCGATAACAAGAGCAGTTAGCTTGTTTATTCCCTTAACTTATGCACTCGTTGCGCTGCGTGGTATCTTGTTGGGTATTGAATTTGATTTTGTTAAAAATAGTCTTATACTCGTTGCCCTAGATGCAATTATTGTTCCGGTCGGCATATGGATTTTCATGCGTATTGAGCAAAGGACTAAAAGACGCGGGACTTTGGCACACTATTAATAGAGAGTGAATATTGAGTAGTTAAGTGGTTAAATTGAATAAATTGACTCATTATATTCGTGCGATTAATGCGGAAAACATAAAAGAATGGCGTATCGAATGGAAATATAAACCTGATTTTTTCAGGCAGTTTGTTGCTCCTTTTATTTACCTGCTACCGTACTTTCTCTTTGGTGTTGCATTGCTCGGTGGTCGTTTTTCAGAGCATCTTAGGTCCATGACCGGGGTTGGTGATATGATCGCTTATACATTCATCGGCTATTTAATTATGGGTTTTCTTAATACCGCTTGTTGGGCAATGGGGTGGTCGCTTCGTAAAGAACAATGGTATGGTACGCTCGATACTATCTTTGCAGCACCTGTACCGCGTTGGGTATATGTTGCAGGCATGGCTGCACATTCGACATGTCACCAGGGTCTTATCATGCTTTTACAAGCGATCGTTATAACTATTCTCTTTTCAATCGCATTCCAAACATCAGGTATAATGTTAGTTTTCCTTCTGGTTGCCCTGATGGTTATCGGATTATATGGTCTTGGCGTTTTGATCGCTGGTTTGACTATCGGATTGAAACAATGGTGGGTTATCTCTGAAGCATTGAGTACTTTGATGCTTATTGTAACCCCGATCGCTTATCCACTTGCGGTTTTGCCGGTTTTCTTGCGTAGAGTTTCAATGTTACTACCAACGACCTATGGTGTTATGGGTGCGAGGTATTTGCTTCTTGGTGAACAGATCAATATTGGATTGGGGACGATATTTATAAGACTTGCTGTGATATTAGTTGTTTGGTTGTCGATCGGTATGACAATTTTTCTACTCATGGATCGATTTGGCCGAAAAAAAGGTTTTGCATCTCTCTACTGAGGGACCATGATGTTCTGGAGGTGGTAGATGAATACAATAATCACAATTGAGTTTGTTATATACCTTGCTCTAATGCTGGGTATTGGTTTGTATTTTGCCCGAAAAAAGATGAGCCAGGCGGATTTTCATCTGGGCGGTAAGAAAATCCCTGGCTGGGCACTTGCGCTATCTGAGCGCGCCACAGGCGAATCTGCGTGGTGTTTATTAGGTCTGACCGGGTTTGCATTTGCATCAGGATTATCAGCGGTCTGGATCGCCCTTGGTTGTGTTACCGGGATCATCCTTTCGTGGCTGTGGCTGGCAAGGGGTTTTAGACGGGAAAGAGATAAGTATGGAATTTTAACGCTCCCTGATTACTTAGCCACAAAATATTCCGGGCAGAGCAAATTCATAAGATGGTTTTCATCTCTCATCATAATTTTCTTCTTTGTATTATACGTTGCAGCCCAATTCAGCGGTGGTGGTAAGACCCTTAATATCACCTTCGGAATTCCAGTAACGACAGGTATTATAATATCTGCAGTTGTTGTCGTCATTTACGCGATCGCAGGTGGTTTTTTCTCGGTTGTCTGGACTGATGTTATTCAGGCGATATTGATGATAATCACACTTGTCGTGACTCCGATCATCGCTCTTGTAGTCATTGCGCAGAGCAACCTTAATATAGCTCATGCTCTTACTGCCGCGGGCAGTGGGGTTGATTCACTGACCGGAGGTGCGGTCGGTTTCGGTCTTGGTGTTTTGATCGTGAATAATTTTTCCTGGTTTTTTGGTTATTTAGGCGGCCAACCACAGCTTGACGCACGGTGGATGGCCATGAGGACCGACAGAGAAGTTAAAATTGGGGCACGTATTGCAATAATTTGGACCGTGCTTGCTTATGCCGGTGCAATAACTCTTGGACTTGCCGCGATTACCCTTTATGGCCAGAATTGTGTTGCTGATCCTGAACAGATACTTCCGTTTATGTTGATGAAACTCATGCCGCCCTGGGTCGCAGGTATCCTCCTGGCCGGTGCAGTAGCCGCAATGATGTCAACTGCAGATTCGCAATTATTAATTGCCACATCATCGATCAGTGAGGATGTTATACATAAAGCCATGAACAAGAAGATCAATGATAAAACCCTGGTCATGATATCAAGGATAACGATATTGATCGTCGGTATCCTTGCGCTTATCCTTGCTTTTACATCAAAAAGTCTGATCTATACGATCGTACATTTTGCCTGGGCAGGGATAGGTTGCTCATTTTCACCGGCTGTAATACTGTCATTTTTCTGGAAACGCTTCAATTCAGCTGGTGTCGTGGCATCACTGGTTTCCGGATTCACGGTAACTGTTTTGTGGATGACGACAGGATTGGATAAAGTAATAGCAGCAACATTCATCACATTTATCGTAGCGTTTATTTTTGCCGTTGTGGTGACTTTATTGACGCCTAAAGAAATGGAATAAAGAATGTAATTTACTTATTTCGACCGCAGCACTTCTTATACTTTTTTCCGCTTCCGCACGGACATGGGTCATTTCTGCCGACCTTGACTTCAGGTATTGCTTTTTTGCCAGATTTTTTCTTGTCTGATGTTTTCTTGCTGACCGTAATTTTCTTATCAGTTTTTTTAGTTGTTTTCCGTTTTGTTTTTGGGAGTAGCTTAAGAAAAGTACGGTTGTTTTTCTTGACTACAGAGCTTAATTCACCACCATTATGGATATGTCCTTCGCCATCGAGAAAAACAAGGAATTTTGATAGAATTTCAGAGGCATCTTCCGCTGCTTCAGGTGTAAAGGTAAGTTTCTTAGGTGCAAATTCAACCATAAAGTGTTTGATCAGCGTGTCATTGAGCTCACGGATTTCTTTGTGTTCATTAAAAAAAACATAATCGAGAAAACTCTTAACGACGTAATCAGCATTATCTTTATATGTTTTAGTTTTGGTTTTGAAAATTTTAGATGTTTGAAAATCCCGGCTTACTGCGTTCGTGAAATGAACAAGTCTTTTCTCCCGCTGTCTTTCTTCACTCTGTTTTTTCTGTATATCAGCTAAACCCATGAGTCTATTATATATACTGTGAAAATGATGTCAATAGATGAATATGGGTAAAGTTCTCCCCACACTGTCATTCCCCGATCAACACCCTGTCATTCCCCGATCAACACCCTGTCATTCTCCGACTCGATCGGGGAATCTAGTAACACCGCCAACTTCTGGGTTATCCAATCAAGTTGGATAATGACAGAAAAGTTACGGAAACGTATCGCATTTTGCCCAGCGAAACCGCGAACGATCATTATTCATTATCGCTGTAATCTTTCTGTTCATCACTGTGATCGATTCCATCGCCTATGGAATAAATGTTGATTTTTGTTCTTTTTCCCCTATTATATACCATGACGCAGGTTGGGAAGTACGACATCATTGTGATCGGCGGTGGTCATGCTGGTATTGAAGCAGCTCTTGCGCCGGTAAGTATGGGCTATAGAATAATGCTTCTAACCCTGAACATCGATACGATCGGTCAGATGTCCTGTAACCCTTCGATAGGCGGTTTAGCAAAAGGCCACCTTGTCAGGGAAGTCGATGCCCTTGGTGGTGCGATCGGTACGCTGGCAGATAAAACAGCTGTTCAACTGCGCATGCTCAATAAATCAAAAGGTCCAGCAGTCTGGTCGCCGCGTTCGCAGAATGATCGTGAGCAATATAAAGAAACAGTGCGCACGACACTGGAACATACCAAGAACATTGTAATAAAGCAGGAAGAAGTAACCGATATCATTGTTCATGATAATAAAGCAGTCGGTGTCCGTACAAGCATAGGCAGTGAATATCTTTCGAATGCGGTTATTATAACAACAGGTACTTTTTTAAATGGATTAATGCACATCGGTATGGAACACTTCCCCGGCGGCAGGTTGGCTGAATTAAGAGCATCATCCTTGAGCAATTCTCTTCAGGGTCTTGGATTACATCTCGGGCGATTGAAGACCGGTACATCGCCGCGCATTGCCAGAAGCACGGTTGATACATCAGAACTGCGCGTTCAATACGGCGATGAAAAACCTTTCAGTTTTTCTTTCCGCACAAAACAACCTGTCCAGGATCAGTTACCCTGTTTTATAACTCATACCAATAAAACCACTCATGAAATAATCGAAAAGAACCTCGATCGTTCACCATTATATACCGGTAAGATCATCGGTACCGGTCCTCGTTATTGTCCTTCTATAGAGACAAAAATTGTGCGTTTTGCTGGACGTGATTCACATATGGTTTTTATCGAACCCGAAGGTAGGCATTCAGGCGAATTATATCTTAATGGTTTGGCAACTTCATTGCCCTATGATGTGCAATCAGATATGCTTCGTACCATAAAAGGGTTGGAACAGGTAGAGATAACCAGACCTGGCTATGCAGTGGAGTATGATTTTGTTTACCCTATTCAACTTCACCCGACTCTCGAAACAAAAGTGGTGCAGAATCTCTATTGTGCAGGACAGATAAACGGCACCTCAGGTTATGAAGAAGCAGCAGCTCAAGGTATAATCGCCGGTATCAATGCAGCGATTAAAATTCGTGATGAGAAACCTTTTATTCTAAAGAGATATGAAGCGTATATCGGTGTGCTTATCGACGATCTGATCACAAAAAATACAGAGGAACCTTACAGAATGTTCACTTCATTGGTTGAACATAGGCTCTTGTTGAGGATCGATAATGTTACGGACCGTATTATGCCCTACGGAGTTAAGTATGGGCTTGTCAAACAAGATGATTTCGATGGTTTTATTATTGAAAGACAGCAAATAGACAAAACTATTGCAGATATGAAAAGTACCTTTATAAAACCTGATATAGTTAACCCTATTTTAAAGGAATGCGGTGAAAGTGAAATACCTCAGGAGCGAGGTGGGCAGAGTCTTTTCCAAATACTGACAAGACCTGGTATTCATTATCAAGATATTGCCCGGATCAATGATATTGTGTTAAACGAAAGCGTTGGTTGGCGTGTCGAAATAGAAACTAAATATGAGGGTTATATTAAAAGAGAAGAGGAATTGATAGAAAAATTAAAAGAACTTGAAAGAGTTAGGGTGCCAGGAAACTTTAATTACTCTGCGGTCAAGGGATTATCTAATGAGGCAAAATCAAAACTTGCTGAAATACGACCGGTTAATCTCGACCAGGCTTCAAGGATCCAGGGCATAAGTCCGTCTGATATGCTATTGCTCCTTTTACATATTAGAAAAGATGGAAGATAGGCTTGGGTCAGGATGCTAGAAAAGAGCGAAGTTAAGAAGATATGAAGAATGGAAGCTGGAGAAGATGGAAGAAATACTAAACTATCTTAAGACAAAGATGACGGTTGAACATGTCACCGGGAGTTTAACAGTAACCCAGGTTTCTGGAAAACTAAATCCACCGGATAACCGGACGATAAAAGATATAAAAGAATATTTTTCACACACTGATTATACACCTTTATTTGACAGCGATGGCAAACGACACATCATCAAATTTGGAATTTTTAAAAGGGCAGTTGATAGTCCAAAATATTGGTTGAATATATTGCTTTTTATTGCGACATTATTATCAACGATATTTGCCGGCTCTTTGAATAGTGGAGGTAATCCTTTCAAGAATTTCTCAGATCTATGGTTGGGCATACCTTTTTCATTTTCTATAATGGCTATCCTTACCTGTCATGAATTAGGTCATTATTTTGTATCAAGAAAAGCTGGTATGATAACCACCTTGCCTTATTTCATCCCGGTACCTTTTCACTTTATAGGTACCTTTGGTGCGGTAATAAGAATGAAGTCGATAGTGCCTGACCGACGTTCTTTACTCAAAGTTGGCATGGCCGGTCCACTCGCGGGATTCTTGGTGGCATTACCCATTACAATTATCGGCATCGTATTATCTGAATTTAGACCTGCTCCAGAGAGTGTGGAGTTTTTTAAACTCGGTGATTCGTTGCTTTTCTGGGGTTTGGCTAAGATCCTGCATCCAAATATTCCCCAAGGGTATGACCTTTTCTTGCACCCCATAGCCTTTGCAGGATGGCTTGGTTTTTTTGTGACATCTATGAATCTCATCCCGATCGGGCAACTCGATGGTGGTCACATATCCTATAGTATTTTCTTCAAAAAGCGCAGATATATGTATGTTCCGATATTTGCCGGTATGATCGCATTAGGCTTGCTCTGGCCCGGGTGGATATTTTGGGCTTTACTGGTTTTTCTCTTTGCGCGCAAGGATGCAGTAATACAGGATACCATTACACCGCTGACCTCAAGAGAGAAAATTCTTGCAATCCTGCCATTGTTTGTGCTTGTCCTCACTTTTACACCACAGCCGTTCACAATCTGGTAAACAAGTAAAAACAAAAAAAATAAGAAAACCCCCGTCCTTTTATTGACATTTTTTTCGCAGTGATTACAATATAAATCCATGCGCGATTTTGAAAAACAAGGTCAGCCAGTTGCCGCTTACAGGCGTCTACTCGATCGTGAGCTTATACCTTTTATAAGCAGAGAAAATATGATTTTGGAAATGCGCGAATATTTAAATAATGTTTTCGGAAATAAAGGGCGCACGGTGATGGTGATGGGGGAGAGTGGTATTGGTAAGACGAGACTGGTCGATCAATTTTTAAATAGTCTCGATCCCAATGATATTATCATATTAAAAACCCGTATTTTCGGCTCTAGCAGTAAGCCATATGAACCTTTTAGTTCGATCATCAGATATTATTTTGATGCTATTGATAATAAATCGAATATGCTAACACACCTCATGCCAATGGAAATTGCATCCGTGATCTTATCATTATTGCCAAATTTAAGATCGTGGTATCCTGTTGAAGTGCGGAGCAAACCATCTTCTGACCAGGATATTTGTTCTGCGGTCAACCAATTGTTTGAGAATATGTCCAGGCTCAAACCGGTCGTGGTTTTTATGGATGATCTACAGTTAATATCATCGCGTGCAAAGAAAGTTATACAATTTATTCATGAAAGAATTGATGATAAAGCACTCTTTATTATTGGATGTTTCACTGCTCAAGAAAAAACCAAGAAAGAAGAACGCAGAGTTTTTCAAAGTAGCAAAAACAAGGTGCATGAAATAAAACTTAATAGTTTTACTACTGATGAAACCGGTTTGTTCATTAATAGTATTTTTGAGCAAGATTTCTCGCCATCATTCAATAAATGGATGTTTCGTATAACGCGCGGCAATCCGTATTTTATCAAGGAATTCATCAAAGAAATTGTCAGCCAGAATATTCTAATATTCTCAGAAAAAATTCAGAAATGGAATATTGAGAGAAGTTATCAGAGCATCAAGGTTCCTGAGAGTATCAATACTATTTTTCAGGTTCGTTTTCATCAACTCGATCAAGCAGCGTTGTCTTTTTTACATGTTGCTGCTCTAATCGGCGAGCAGTTTGAACCAGATATGGTCAGATTGGTCCTTAAACTATCAAAGAGTGATGCGGTGAAGATACAGGCACGTCTTGCCCAAGAGTTTTTCTCACCAGTGATGAGAACCAATTATATGCAATTTACCCATCCCGTGGAGCGCGAAATACTTCGTAAAAGTATATCTGAGAAAGAACAACGTTCATTCCATCGGCAGATAGCTAAGATATTTAGGAAAAAGAAACCATTAGACTGTGAGGCAATAGCAAGACACGCTACTGAGCTGCTCGTTGATAAAGAGAAAACTCCGCAGCTGTGTCGATTGGTTTTCAATGCCAGCAAACGATTGGCGATTACCGGTGATCTTGCTGGTGCACATAAGTATTGTACTTTAGCAATGGAAATTGCTAATATGCTCGGTGATCGATTTCAACTTGCACAAAACATTATTGAAGCAAGGCTGATCACGCTGACGATGTCTTTAAAACACATCATACCTGACCAGAAGCGAGCGACTGAAATAGCCAACAGATTGCTGCGTCATGGAATGATCAGGATCGCGATACACCTTCATATTATGATATATCGTTATTTATATGCCCAGACTTCATTTCAGAAAGCGGCAAGTTACGTAGCTAAGGTGATAAGGGCAGTTCCCAAAACCAAGGATAATGAGAGTGTGTTATTCAGATTGAAAATCGAACAGAGCATGGTTTGGCGATATATCGGGAAAATAGAAAGTGCCCGTCGTTTGATCCGAAGACTCCTAAAGAAATATTCATTGCATACTGATTTTGATGCATATTGTTATGGGTTGAATATCATCGGTTTGATATACTATCGAGAAGGTAATCTAAAGACTGCTTGCAAGTACTTTAAGCAGCTTGTCAATATCGCAGATGAACTGAATCATGTGCCGATGAAAGCTGTTGCTCTTGTGAATCTCAATGCAGCGAGTTCAAAAATGGGAGATATTGAACATGCTCGTGATCTGACACGGCAGTATCAGCAGTTGATCCTCAGGACTGGGCAAGAATATAAAATGTCTATTTACTGGGGTTCAATGGCTTATTGTGCACTTTTTGAGGGTCATCTTGAAGAGGCATTGCAGTATTTCAAAAAAGCACTCGAAAGACCAATAACCATTTATTCTGAATTTTCTTCGAATTATATAAAAGCTGAAGTCCTTATACATATGGGAAGACTGGACGAAGCATATAAGATTTTTGAGGAGTATCCTATAGATCAACCTGAGCCACCTGCTCAAGAAGAATGGTTAGCATATGCACACACAGTTCATGCGCTCTACCATTTAAAACTTGGTTATTCAACAAAAGCCCTGCAGTCCATAAACAAAGCGATCAATATCGCTGATACGAATGGTCTAGGTATTGAGCTTGGAGTTGCACATATCGTGAAAGGGATCATACAAAAAACAAATAATAAGAAGAAAGACAGTTTCATTAATATGAAATCCGGTATAGAAATCCTCAATGAAAAGGGAGCAAAGAGCTATCTTGCACCGCTTTTATGTGAAGCAGGATTAGTTTTTAATGATCAGGCGTGGTTTGATAAAGGGATGGAAGTGCTCGGTGATATAGGCAGTTATGGTTGGATAAGAACCTTTTACAAAAGAGTAAAGGAATCAGATGTTAAAATTAAGTTTGATAACCTGGTATCTATTGAGCGATTGCGGATTAATACATTTGGCGGGTTAGCAGTGATCAGTCCTGGTCACATTGGAACGATTGCGCCAAACCAATGGAAATCAGCAAAGGCACGTGAATTGCTTGGTTTATTTCTTGTCAATGCAGGGTCTCGGGGTGCTACATGGGGAGAATTCGCCCTCCATCTCTGGCCTGATTTTGGTACGAAAACCGCCCGTAATAATTTTCACTTCACGCTATCCACTCTGCGGGATACTATTGGGGAACAATTCATCACCCATGAGAACAATTTTTACAGGCTCGATAAAAGTAAGATCCAGATCGATCTTTGGGATTTTGAAGAACTACATATTAAATTCAGACAATATCGTGCACAAAATAAGATACACCTTGCTGATCGATGTGCGAAGAATGGTATCAAACTCATGAGTGGAGATTTTCTACCTGAGTTCCACAATGAAGCAATTCAAGCAAAAAGAGCAGAAATCAAGAATAAAAGTGAGGATTTTTTAATGTATATGGCTAATCGCTGTATAGAAAAGCATGAATACCAAGAAGCAGCAAGATTAGCGTATAAAATTGTCGAGAAAGATCCCATCAGTGAAGCTGCGCATCAGATAATCATAAGATCGTATGTCGAGCTTGGGGAACGGGCGCGTGCCCTACGTCAGTACGAGCGTTTTGCCACGATATTAAGGCAAGATTTCGGGCTTGAGCCAGGTATCGAGATAAAGAAATTGATCGAACAGCTTAAACCTGATAATATCGCATAAAACCCTCGTTACCTTCATAATTATTCTAATTATTTTCTAATACCCTTTCATTATAATAAAACATGAAGATATGTCCTAATTGTCATTATTTTGAAGAAAATGGACAGAAATTCTGCCCATTATGCGGGCAAGAGCTGATATCCAAGTGCCCGAAATGCAAACTTCCCATTAGTAATCCTTTATCTCGGTACTGTACAGCTTGCGGTTTCAGATATGAAAAAGCTGTGGCAGTGAGTCGTGAGAGGGAAAGAGATTAGGTTCTAGCAGAATATTATAATCTTGTGAAGTTTACATTATTCATTAATTGGAGGAAGAAATGTTCCGTAAATCAGTGAGTTTATTAGGTTTTATATTATTGATCTATATACCGTTGCAAGGATATGGTAATGATCCTATATCAACAGATAGCAAAGCACGATTTGTCCCAAAGGTACTCAATTATCAAGGTTATTTGACTGATACCTTGGGTATTCCAATTGATGATACGCTCGATATGACATTCAATATATTCGATGATTCAAGTGCTGGTATAGAGTGGTGGAGTGAAACACAGTCTAATATTCCAATAATAGCAGGTATTTTCCATGTTATACTTGGCAATAATATACCAATACCAGACAGTGTTTTTGTTGATGGTTCGAACCGATGGTTAGAACTGATACTGGAAGGTCCAGTGATCTTATCGCCACGTACGAGGATGACATCAGCTGGATATGCTTATATTTCTACATACTCAGATACTGCAGAGTACGCAAGGAGCATGGGTGCAGACAATGATTGGTCAGTAACCGATTCAGTGTTATATACTGATAATTACTGGGGTATTGCACGCGGTGGGGTTAACAATGTGCTGCACGGAACTTATACTTATAGTCATCTGAACTTAGGTATCGTATGTACGACAGGTCATTCTGTCTTAAACGAGCGTTATTGTACAGTTGGTGGTGGCTATGGTAATTCCGCAATAAGGGAATACACGACCGTAAGCGGAGGTTATAGTAATAGAGCCTTTTATGATGGTGCGACTGTTGGTGGAGGTTACGATAATCTTGCGAATGGTGATTATTCTACAGTGGCTGGTGGACAATATAATACTGCAAATGGTGATAATGCGGCTGTTACTGGTGGATATAATAATAATGCGGCCCGCGATAATTCGTTCATAGGCGGTGGAGGGGACAATTTAGTCGAGGGTGCTTTTTCAGTGATCGCTGGCGGCTATGCCGATACGATTACCAGCGATGCACATTATTCATATCTATTCGGCATCGGAAGCAAACTTAACGCGGATTCGACCTTTTTGGTCGATATGCCGCATATACAGTTCGGTGATGAAGCCAATGGTTATGAATTTCCCACACAAGATGGTAGTCCTGGCTACCTTTTGGTAACTGACGGCAGCGGTCAATTATACTGGTATAGTGATGCTGGTGGCAAGTGGACTGTTTCTGATTCAGTATTATATACTGAAAGTTACTGGGGTCTTGCACGTGGTGGTGGAGAAAATGTACTTTATGGGAGCAGTGCATATACCCATACGAATTTTGGAGGTTATGCATGCACCACTGGTATTAGCAGTGATGATTTTGCCTATACGACCATTTGCGGTGGTTATGGTAACCGTGCCGATTCCAGTTATAGTGCTGCTGTTGGTGGTTTTCAGAACAAAGCTTTGGGTAGATATTCGTTTATCGGTTGTGGTCAGGAGAATAGTACCAATGGTCTGCGTGCTGGTGTCATATGCGGTTCGAATAATGTAGCTGGCGGTTCCCATTCGTTTGTGGGCAGCGGCTATAATAACACGACCAGTGATATTTATGCTTTTATTGGCGGCGGCAGCAATAATAATGCTAATGCCAATAACTCAGTTATCACCGGAGGAGGTGATAATTTTATTGAAGGAGATTATGCTGCTATTCTCGGAGGTAAAGCTGATAGTATAATGGCGACAGCTGATTATTCATATTTGTTTGGCATCGGCAGTAAACTTACTGAGGATTCGACCTTTATGGTTGACATGCCGCATATTCGCTTTGGTAACGAAACAAACGGTTATGAATTTCCATCGAGTAATGGATCGGTCGATCAAATTCTTATTACTGATGGTAGTGGATATCTTGCTTGGAGCGATGTACCTCCAGATACCGATTGGATTATTTCTGGTGTAGATATGTATACTGGGGTTTCCGGGAATATCGGTATCGGAAATACAAATCCGACCAGTAAATTAACTATTAATGGAGAAGTATCAATAGGTAATTCATATACTGGTACAGCTGCACCTGCAAATGGTATGATAATTGAAGGACAGGTTGGTATCGGTACATCAAGTCCAAATCCAACGAGCCAGTTGAGTGTGCTGGGCGGCACTTCTTATGCTATTTATGGCGAGTGGAGCGGCTCGAGCGGTGGAGCAGCAATGCTCGTCAAGAATACTGGCACAGGCGGTGATGTTATTCAAGCATTGGCTGATGGCAGTGGTCGGAGTGCGATTTGGGCACGCGGATCAGCAGGGATTGATTATTCGATATATGCTGATGATAATGGGGCAACCTGGGCCGGCTATTTTGATGGCGACGTGAACATTTCAGGCGATCTCATTGTTAGCGGTGTTATTCCAACCGACCAAGATTGGGAACGGGGTGGTATTAACGATACAGTCCTTTTCACCGGTAACATGATAGGTATTGCGCGCGGCGGAGCAGGTAATGAATTATACGGCGATAGCGTACATACCCATGTTAATTTCGGAACAGCGTGCACGACCAGCTCTTTTGGTACAGCAAATGCATATGTGACGGTATCGGGAGGACATGCCAACAGAGCAATTGGAAGCAGCTCCACGATTAGTGGTGGTGAGCAAAATAAAGCATTGGGGAATTACACGATTGTAGCAGGCGGGCGTAGTAATTCTGTCAGTTATAGTGAGTACGGTTCTGTCTTGGGCGGGTTTCAAAATTATGCAAATGCCAACTATTCGGTGATCGGCGGGGGCTATGCCGATACGGTCAACGCGCGTTTTGGTGGTATTTTATCAGGTTATAGGAATACAGCCGGTGATAATATCGAGGACAGTTGTGCCACAATAGTGAATGGTCGTGATAATGAAGTTACTGATAAATATGCGTTCGTCGGCAATGGGAATAATAATACTAGCAGCAATGATTTTTCAAGTATTATCAATGGTGTTGATAATAGTGCTAGTGGAACATACTCGATAATAGTAGGTGGGTCAAGTCACACTGCCATTGGTTCACGTTCTTTTATCGGTAATGGCTATATGAATAGTACTGCAAGCAGTTATTCTTTTATCGGGTCAGGTTATGATAATGATGCCGCTAATAGTTACGTTTTTGTTGGTGGTGGTTATCAAAATCGTACTAGTGGTTACCGGTCTTTTATCGGTAATGGCTACAGAAATACCATCGATGTCAATGGACAGTATGGATTTATCGGTTGTGGCTATGGTGATTCAGTCTTTGCATACTATGGTGGTATTCTGGCAGGGCGTCAAAATATTGTTGGTGATGAGGTGTCTGATAGTGCTGCGGTTGTTGTTGGCGGTCGGTTGAATGAAGCACTTGCTAAATATTCATTTGTTGGTGGTGGTTATGATAATTCTGCAACTGGTGATTACTCTACAGTTGCCGGTGGTAATTTGAATACTGCAAGTGGTCATGCTTCATTTATCGGTGGTGGTCAGCTCAATGTCGCAAGTGCATCACGGACCTTTGCTGCTGGTTTTCGGGCAAAAGCGAATCATTCTGATGTGTTCGTGTGGGCTGATGGTACAGCCGCAGATTTTGCTTCTTCTGCGAGTAATCAATTCCTCATTAGGGCAACGGGCGGTGTTGGCATTGGACTAAATGATCCTGGCGCCCAGCTCGATATAGGCGGAGTGGCGCGTATCCGGGGTATGACCTGGCCCTCTACTGGTGAGGGTATGGAAATGGCTTATAACAGTACCGCAAATAGAGGTTATATACAGGTCTATGATCGGGATGCTGCTGCATGGGGCGTATTGTATCTTGGTAATGGCAAAGTGGGTATCGGTATTGCCGACCCAACGGCTCACCTTGATGTTGTGGGTGATGATACGCTCGGTAGGCTGCTAATTGCACCGGCAGGTACAAATGTTGATGACGATGCAGAGCTCCTACTTGGAGAAAATGAGACTTATACCCATGGTATGTCGATTAAATACGATGGTGGTACTAATCAACTGGGATTTTACGGAAATTCGTCGGGTACTATATATGGTCCACATATGACAATAGAAAGAAATGATGGTGATATTTGTGTCGGTGCGACGAGTTCAACTGCAAGGCTTTATGTTAATGCTGGTTCTGTTGTTGGCAAGGAAGCAGTATATGGTTATAGTTCGAATGGTGAAGGTGGATATTTCTCAAACAATAACAATGACTATTATGCCTTGACTGCCTGGAATAGTTTTGGATCAGGCGGTGTAGTACGTGGTTTATATGTGCATGGTCATGCTTATGCAACCGGAGGTTACCAAACTGATTTCGGCGGTAAACAAACAGGATTTTCAGTAACGAGTGCGGATCGTGAAATAATAATATCTGGATCTTCTTCGCTGAAAAAAGGAACTCTCGAAATTCAATTTCCTGCTGATATAAGATCTTCAATTTCTAAAGATATTGCTATCATTGTGACCGTTACTCCGACCAGCGAGTGTAATGGCATGTATATTTCAAAAAAATCCTCTACTGGTTTTAATGTGAAAGAGCTTATGAATGGAGGAAGTAATGCAACCTTTGACTGGATCGCCATCGCACGCGTAAGAGGTTATGAGAAGCGTATGTACACTCCTCCTTTAGCACAAAAAAGTCAAGTAACTGGCAAAACGGTTGAAAGGGATAATTAGAAGGGGGTTGTGATGCCAAAGCTTTTATTGATATTATTTATAATGACTGATAGTCTTGTATTAGCTGATGATTTGGGTTCTATAATATATCCTGATCAAGTCGGTGACCGTGCTCGCCCTTCGCTTTCCGGTCCAGAATCACTCATAACAAAACCTCATATCGTTGTCCATTACACTCTTGAGGGTGAAGATTCTACCACATTTGACTATGCAGAATCTGTAGCCGTATATGCAGAAACGAGTTGGGTGAGGACGGAAAGACTCGGTTGGTACATGCCAGCACCGGACGGAAACGAGGGCGGTGATTCACTGTATGATTTCTATATAGAGTGTTCTGCAAATATCGGATACCCTGGTTTGACCTGGCCTGATGATCCATATACAAATCCGTTCACTGATGGGTACACCGCCTATACTGAGATAACGAGTGAAGCAACAGATTGGGATTATCTTATGTCACTGACTGCTCATGAGTTTCACCATGGTGCACAAAAGAGGTATAGTGCTTGGGAAAGTATGTGGTGGTATGAAAACACGTCGGTTTTTATGGAGGATATTATATATGAACACGTGAATAATCTACCAGGATTGTTATGGAACAGTGATCCAAGTCCACTCCTTGACCCGTACTGTGCGATCAGGGAAGACCAGGGAGCTTATGAATACGCAGCTGGTCTATGGGCTCATTTTCTGCATGAATATTACGGTATGTCTGCTATGTTGCGTATCTGGGAACGGTGCGGCAGTCATTCTGGGAATCATTCCATAGCAGACATGAATTGGCAGCTGGAAAATTATTTTGATTCGGATTTAGAAAAAGCAGTCAGCCATTATGCGATATGGCGGTATTTCTGTGGCGCTCGAGATATCGAAGATCATTTTGAAGAAGGAGGTTCATATCCTTCTGCGAATATTCTCCGGAGTCACTCAACATATCCAGCAACAGGCGATCAGGGTTTTGAACCGCTTGATGGTCCAGGTGGGTGCAATTTTATTGAATTCACTAATTTCGCAGATAATAGGCTCGATATTTTCTTTGCCGGAGAAAGCGGTTATTCCTGGGAAGCTTATGTCTTGGGTTTTAATATATATGATAGTTTCTATTATGAATATAAGATACCCCTTGATACGGTGCAAGACACTGGACGTGTTTCAGTCCCGTGTTGGGATTATAGTACTATTGTCCTTGTTCCAATAAATGCAACTTGGGAAACTAATACCTATAATCTTGACTTTAGTTATGATGTGTCATTGATAACAGATTATACAAACGTTGAAGAAAGACATATTGAATGGCCATTTGACATAAATTTCCAACAAAATCCTGGACGCTTGCCAGTAAAAATTATATTGACAATACCTGTAGATATAGATAAGGTTTCAGTAATTATCTTTGATATTACTGGCAGAGAGGTAAGAACCTTCAGAAATACAACAAGCAATAGACATCTTATTTGGGATGGATATGACAATAGAGGAAGGTTAGTTCAAGATGGTCTTTACTTCTGTGTATTGAGCACAGATCATGTACAGAAGTGTAAAAAGGTGATGCTAATAAAATAAAAGGAGGCTTTTTATGTTGCGTAAAGCAATGCTATGCATGTTTCTTGTGGTCACGGCTATTGGTTATAGTCAGGGTAATATAGGTTCATACAGAACAAAAGACCGGGGACGTTTTGTCCCAAAACTTATGAGTTATCAGGGTTATCTAACTGATACTTTGGGTATTCCGATAGATGATACTCTCGATATGACCTTTAATATCTATGACATTGTAACTGGCGGTAATATATGGTGGAGTGAGACCCAGACAAATATTCCAATTGAACGCGGCATTTTTAGTGTCATCCTTGGAACCAATACTTCGATACCAGATAGTGTTTTTGTTGATGGTACTGACCGGTGGTTAGAACTGGTGCTTGAAGGGCCAGATACACTATCACCGCGTACAAGAATGACATCAGCCGGTTTTGCCTATATGGCAACATATTCAGACACGGCAGAGTATGCGAGGAATGCGATTGCTGATAATGACTGGGTGCGTGGTACACCGGATAGTGTTCTTTATACATCGAACTTCCTTGGTATTGCCCGGGGGAGTGTCGATAATATGCTCTATGGTGCATGGGTCTGCAGTCATACAAACCTCGGTGTGGTCTGTACGACAGGAACATCAGGTAGTGATCATTTTGGCTGTACTGTTACCGGTGGTCTTTATAATAATGCAACTGAAAGTTATACCTTTATTGGTGGGGGTAGAGATAATACATCGAGTGGTTACGCTTCAGTTATCTGTGGCGGTGATAGTAATTTAGTCAGTGGTCAAAACGGCATCATTGCCGGCGGTCATGATAATACTGTGAGCGGTGATTTTTCAGTGATCGCTGGTGGACAGCAGAATCAAGTTAGCCAACCATATGCAGCAATCGGTGGTGGCTATAGTAATACTGTTGCTGATGACTATGCAACGATTTCTGGCGGGTATAATAATTATGTGCGGGGCATTGCCGCAAATATCGGCGGCGGATATGATCATCAAATAGGTGGTAATTACTCATGTATACCTGGTGGTTATGCAGATACTATCGATCTTGGTGCAGATTATTCTTATCTTTTTGGCATCGGCAGTAAATTGACCAAGGATTCAACGTTCATGGTCGATATGCCGCATATTCATTTTGGGACTCAAATGGGTGGTTATGAATTTCCATCAGCTGATGGTTCTGCTGATCAAGTTCTGAAGACCAATGGTGGTGGTTCATTATTTTGGGTTGATGGGCTAAATTTCTCTCACTGGTCAGTCACTGATTCTGTTCTCTATACGAAAGACTTCTTAGGATTAGCCCGGGGTAGTGCAGGGAACATGCTTTATAGCACTGACAGCGCGCATACTCATATAAATCTCGGGAGGATATGTACAACCGGTGTTAACGGTGCTAATTTTCATAGCATGACCATAGGTGGTGGTAGTCATAATTGCGCCGACTCAAACTGGAATACAGTCGCTGGCGGATTGGCAAACAAAGCAGTTGGTGCGTATACTGCGATAGGTGGTGGTGCATATAATGAG
>JBARXB010000054.1:0-2207 GCA_049647165.1 bacterium | reverse complement strand
GGGGCTTGCTGATATCAGCAAGCCCCTGACCCTTTAAACAAGAAAATAGCGCGTAAAGATTACTTTCTTTTCATCTTTATCGTTTCGTCTTCGACTTTTAATTCCACCTCATTATCATTAATAAATTTCACACTGATCTCGACTTGTAACTCACCGTCTTCATAGATACTTAACGTCCACGGTGCTTTTTCACTAATTTTCCATGTACCTTCTTTATCTATTTTCCCGCCTTCGATCTCAAAGATTGTACCATCGGCTTTGATCTGAAGTTCCAGCGGACTGTCTTCTTCCACCCAGCTACCCACAATAGTATCTTTTTGCGAGACCTTGCAGGAAACCAAAAGCATCGTAGCCATGATTATCGCTATCATTAATATTTTCTTCATTATGTACTCCTTATGCAATGATTTTATCCATAAAACCGTCAAAGTCAATCCCAGTTGCGCTTGTATCTATCCCGAAATACCAAAAAACATTAACCGTAGTCGTCTGATTTACCCGCGCCCCTTATAAAGGAGCGGGGTTTATCAGACAAACCCGATGAATCGGGTAACTACATCAGTACCTGCCGACAAAATAAGCTGGGTGAATACCACTGAAAAAGGTGCATCTCCTCACCCATTGAGGGATATCTCCACCCATCATTTCCTCTCCCATTGAGGGATATCTCCACCCATCATTTCCTCTCCCTTGAGGGAGAGGACAAAGGTGAGGGTGAAATCAATACTAGCATCAAGCATCTTGTATATAATATCTGCTGTTGTAGGTGAGGGTGTAATAACCCTTGCATATTTACAAAAAAACAATATAATCAATTGCATTGAAGCAGCCTAAATTAAAAACTGAAAAACTTATCTTAAGACCCTTTGAAATGTCAGACGCACCAAGGGTAAAACTCTTAGCAGGGGATAAAGAAATCGCTGATACCACACTCAATATCCCCCACCCCTATGAAGACGGCATGGCTGAACAATGGATTAGTACACACAAAGAGAAATTTGAAAAAGGTGAATTGGTAAACTTCTCAATTATTTTAAAAGAAACGGATACATTGATCGGCGCCATCGGTCTGGTAATAAATAAAAGGTTCAACCGCGCAGAACTGGGCTATTGGATCGCCAAAGACTTCTGGAACCAGGGCTATGGCACCGAAGCAGCTGAGAGAATTCTTGAGTACGGATTTATGGAGAGGAAAATAAATAAGATCTTTGCATCACATCTCACACGCAATCCTTCATCCGGTCGTATAATGAAAAAAATCGGTATGAAAAAAGAGGGCGAGTTCCGTGAGCATGTAATAAAATGGGACAAATACGAAAATATTATTTTCTATGGCATAACACAAAAAGAATGGCAGGAGTTAAGAAAGGCAGACTCTCTATAAATCACTGTAATTTAAACGCATAAGGTCTGCTTACCCAGACAGGTACTTCATACCAATTGCCTTCAAATCTACGCTTGGCTGGTTCAAACTTTGATTGTATAGCAGCAGCTTTGGCTGCTTCATCCAATATCGCAAAGCCGCTTGATTTTAGGATTTGCACAGCAATTACTTCACCATCAATACTTACAAGCATTTTAACCACTGTTCTACCCTGAACTCCAGCTTGCTTGGCCAAATCAGGATATTTCGGGATTGGATTATTAGTTGGCTTCGGCGCTTTCTCAATAATCTTCTCATTATCTAGATTCGTCCACCTTCCATTATTTCGTAAAAAGAAATACTGACTGTCTTCGCTGACGGCAAACGGTACTATCTGCTCCGTAATCGAATCAACTGCAACCCATGTCGAATCATCTTTCAAAATAACCTCAACTTTATTGTCTGTGATCGCCCGTTGATCGGCTAACAAGAAAATCGACGTTATGATAATCGAAATAACTGCTTTTTTCATCCCTCCCCCTTAATTTGCACGCCGGTTTTCATAGTTCAAGATCTTATACTACACTGCGTAATATCACTCTGATAAAACACTAATAACGTCATTTTTTACGATTTCGTAGTCGGGTACAGATTTATATTTCCGGTGTATTTGACGAGTGATAAAAGGTTGACCGTGTATATAATCACGCACTGACTCAACATCACCGGCCAATAGAACGTACTCATATCCCTCGGCACCTAAATAACCATCCATATCTTGTGATGTATGGCAGACTTCAAGTGCACCGAATTTATCATCGTTTAGCATTATTTCAAATCGGTA
>JBARXB010000053.1:0-40109 GCA_049647165.1 bacterium | reverse complement strand
GGTTCAACAAATAAATAAACTACAAAAGCAACTTGACTCAGCCTATCATAAAAAGTATAATGCCCTGTTCAATTATGAACAAGAATAGTAATATCACTCGGGGTAGATTTTATTTTGATTAAAGACGTAATGTCCTCGACCGCATAATGCTAAAAGTACTGTGGATAAATCCTTCAATAGATAAGTGCTTGCAATATCGCTAAAAGTGAATACTATTCTAATATGCTATATAAAAATGCAGGTGTTGACATCGATGTCCTGAACCTGATAAGAAAGGACATCGGTAAACAAGTAGCGAAAACATTTAAAGGTAAAGGTAAATCTACCTTCGGTCTTTTCGGCGGTGTCTACCCGATAAACAATGAATTTCTGGTAAGTAGCGTTGACAGTGTAGGCACCAAAATCCTTGTTGCTTGTGGTACCGGCAAACACGATACCATCGGACAGGACATTGTAAATCATTGCGTGAATGATATTCTTACGACTGGTGCAATACCACTTTTCTTCATGGATTATATCGGGTTTTCAGATCTTGGAAAAGGACCACTCATCGATATTGTTAAAGGTATTGCAAGTGCTTGTCGCAAAGAAAAAATGGTTTTGATAGGCGGCGAGACGGCGAAACTCACAAGATTCTACCCGAAAGGAATTTATGACCTTGTCGGTTTTGTTGTTGGCAAAGTCAGTAAAAAAACATATCTTGATACATCACAAATAAAACCTGGTGACATTTTGCTGGGTTTAAGATCCTCGGGACTCCACACGAATGGCTATTCGCTGGCACGTAAGGTTCTGCTTAGGAAATATAGTTTTTCATCCTACATACCTGAATTCAAATGTACAATGGGAGATGAATTACTAAAAATCCATCGCTCGTACAGAAAGGACCTGGAACCCAAGATGAGGTATGTTAAAGGATTAGCACATATTACTGGAGGCGGTTTCTACGACAATTTAAAGCGTATCTTGCCCCCTAATTGCTCAGCAATAATAAACAAGAAATCATGGCATCCCCAACCGGTATTCAAGTTGATTGAAACACTGGGGCACGTCCCGGAGCAGGAAATGTATCGAGTATTTAACATGGGTATCGGCATGGTTATTGTCCTCGATAAAAAAAATCTGCGCTTCTTTAAAAATATCAAACCCAAAGTTATCGGGGAAATAGTAAAGGGGAATTCCGGGGTAAGGATTCAGTAATCCCGCATGAAGGAATGATCTAGATTCTATCCGCGGTTGGTCCTGCGTCTATCTATAACTTCTGCAATTGCAAACATCAGTCTTTCATCCAAAACTAATTTTTGCTCTTCATTCAATTCAAAGAATTTAATGTTCTTGAACCTGCGTGGTGTCTCGTTTAAATACATGGCAAAATCAACATTTTTCTCCACCACGTCGGCAAGGAACTTGATGAAATCATCCCGGCGTAGGCTGCTACAAACCTTCGGTGCAATAAACTTTTCTTCAATGGCACGCTGTGCAGGGTCTGCTTCACGATCAATCCTAAAAGCAATGCCAAATGCTTCAATATTGGATTGCGCACTTTCTATCTCAAGGACAATGGGATAATTGAATGATTCACTGAATTTGAAATCAAAATCTATCTCTAAAAAACCTCTGGTTATCTGTTTCCCTTTCATCATCTGGATCGTACCAAAAAGATCTTGACCGCTTCCAAGCCAGTCTGGTAAGATAACACCCTTCATCTTATCTATGTCTGACACGTTGGTTATCGGTTAATCTTGATTGTAGTTCTTGAGCTCACCGTCAACAATTGTCGCAATTGCTTGACCGGTCATCTCTTTATTAAGCAGTGGAGTATTTTTTGATTTCGAACGTATCGCATTCACGGTGAGTCGCCACTTCTTCTTTGGATCAATAATTGTCACATCTGCAACCGCGTTCTTTGCAATAACGCCCAGCTTTTCTGAAATTATTCGAGCTGGATTGACCGTCAACTTTTCCAAAACATGGGGCCAGCTGAATTGCTGATTATTGATCAACTCCATAATTATCATAGGTAATGCTGTTTCAAAGCCGATCATGCCGAACGGAGCTCTGGTGAACTCTAATTCTTTTTCTGCCTGACAATGAGGTGCATGGTCAGTTGCTATGCAGTCTATGGTTCCATCACGAAGACCCTCGATCACTGCGAGTCGATCTTGTTCAGTACGAATTGGTGGGTTCACCTTGAAGTTTGTATCAAAACCGGACAGTGATTCTTCATTGAAAAAGAAATAATGTGGGCACGTTTCGCAGGTTACGGATATCCCATTCTCTCGCGCTCTCCTGATCAGCTCAACTGAACCCTTGGTTGAAATATGGCAGACGTGCAGTTTGGCGCCGGTAAATTGCGCAACAAACAGATCACGTGCGATGATGACTTCCTCAGCTATTGCAGGCGACCCACTTAACCCGAGACGGGTCGACACAACACCCTCATTCATTAACCCGTTCTTTGACAGATCTTTGTCAATAGGATGTTCAAATAGTGGCACACCAAAAATCTTTGAATACTCGAGCGCGTGTCTGAACACGTTACAATCAGACACAACATCCCCATCATCCGAAAATCCTTTCGCTCCCGCCTTTATCAACTCACCAAATTCTGTAAGCTCTTTACCCTGTCTTTGTTTAGTGATAGCGGCGATCGGATATACTCTGCATAGATCGACGCGTGCCGCTTCCTTATAGATGTAATTGACTAATCCTTCGTTATCAATAGCTGGTATTGTATTGGGCATGCAACAAACTGCCGTAAAACCACCTGCGATTGCTGCCTGACTTCCGCTTTCAATAGTCTCAGTATCAGGTCGTCCCGGATCCCTTAGGTGGCAGTGCAGATCAATAAATCCGGGGCATACGATCTTGCCTTTGGCGTTTAGGGTTTTTGCCCCTTGTTTTGTCAATCCCTTACCTATCTTCTCAATCTTATTACCATGGATCAAAATATCTGTGACTTCATCAAGTTGTGTCTTGGGATCGATAACTCTGCCGCCCTTTATCAAAATATCAGCCAAGTTTCCCTCCTGCATGAACGAATAATACAGCCATCCTTATCGCAACACCGTTCTTTACCTGTTTTAAAATAACGGATTTAGAACTATCGGCAACCTCAGGATCGATCTCAACCCCACGGTTTGTAGGCCCCGGATGCATAACAATACCTTTCTGTTTCATACGCGCAACCCGCTCTTTTGTCAAACCGTAGAGCGTTCGATATTCTCTTATAGATGGGAACAAACTACCCTGCTGCCTTTCCAGCTGTATACGCAAAGCCATCGCGACATCATAATCACTGATTACATCATCCAAATTATAGAAAACATCAACACCAAGATCTTCGATGCCAAGCGGGATCAAAGTTGGTGGCCCACATACCGCAACATGAGCACCTAATGTTTTAAGAGCAAAAATATTGGAGCGCGCAACCCGGGAGTGTTCTATGTCACCGATGATAAGCACTTTCAACCCCTTGATTTTCCCAAATACCTGCCGCATTGTCATCAGATCAAGAAGAGCCTGGGTCGGGTGTTCATGACCACCATCTCCAGCATTTATGACAAATGCATCAAGATTTTCAGAGAGTATCTTGGCTGCACCCGGTGTCGAATGTCTCACAACAACACCATCGACTTTCATCGCCTCTATATTCTTAGCGGTATCAACGATTGTTTCACCTTTCTTTACACTTGATGCTGATTGTGAGAAATTAACAACATCTGCCGATAACCTTTTCGCCGCGATACTGAACGAAATTTGCGTTCGTGTTGAAGGCTCAAAGAAAAGAGTGAGTATCGTTTTACCACGTAATGACGGTACAAACGGTATCGGTCTCTCCAACACGGATGCAAATTTTTCGGCCAGATCAAGATATTGAATTATCTCACGGCTGTCAAGATTTTCAAGCCCTAATAGATGCTTTTTCGTGTGCATTAATTCCCTTCTTTTAAATCCTTCATTGTCAACTGCCTTACTTTTTGTTTCGGCGCACTTTTCAGTTTGATCCTGGATTTCACCTTATTTTTCTTTACTGACTCCTTTTTCTTGCTGCGCAAATGCAATAACACACAGTCATCACCATCCATTTCTTCAACATGGACATCTACAATTTCACTCTTGGCAGTTGGTACACGTTTCCCAACAAAATCGGCCTGAATTGGTAATTCACGGTGTCCACGGTCAACGAGCACAGCAAGTTGAATTGCTTTTGGCCGGCCAAAATTGAAAATTTCTTCCATCGCGGCACGTATTGTTCGTCCGGTATATAACACGTCATCAACCAGGATAATAATTTTCTTACTTAAATCAAAAGGAATATCTGTACTTTCAATGATTGGGGTTTCTGAAACAAGCTGCAGGTCATCACGATACAAGGTTATGTCGAGCGCACCGATTGGGATTTTCTTACCCTCGCTATTTTTTATTCTTTCTGCAAGACGGCGGGCAACATAATCGCCGCGCCTTTTAATACCAATCAGCACCAAATCCTTCGTTCCCTTGTTCTTTTCAATGATTTCGTGGACGATCCGAACCAGAGCACGTCTTATATCTGACTCTGTCATTATCGTCTTCATTAAAATCAATTATAGACAAAATGCGAATCAAGTCAAGATATACTACTTTATCCCAAATACTTACTCAATGATTTCTATCTGCGCTGGCCCCTTGAGAATGATCTCAGGTTTACCCTTATATTCCTTTATCAATCCCTTCACACGCACATTTCGATTGAGGTAATAGTCCTCTGGTCGGGCTGGGAATTTATCAAAATCGCTTGAGAATATTACTACGGTAAAATATTTCTTCCAGTTCTTGTGGAAATTGAGAAAACATACTTTACCAGTATTATTCGAGGCAACGACTCTTCCCTCTACCGTCTTTGTCTGACCGTAATACTGTACAGCATCACGCCATGAAATGACATCCGGGGGAACTTCTTCGTGAGATACTGTTTTGACAAAACCAGACGTGTCAGGAGGCTGAAAAACAGCGAATGCCCACAGACCGCGCTTGTTCCTGACCGCGGTCTGTTCGAGTTCTACGAATTCCTTTCGATATAATGTGTCCGGCGGATAGAAACGGGTTTCAACATAACCCATTATAATCAGCTCGGCATTGATGGATTTGTCGCCGACATAAACGTATCTCAACATCCTTTCGTAATCATCTTTGTCCGAAACGTCCTTTTTCAAATACACATCTTTATCAAAAATCAAAAGAGCAAGACCCGTTTTGGCAATATCAGCCCCGGGCTCGTTTATCTCTGGAGCGTTTACCCCCAATAACCTGACTGTCTCACCACCCGCCGTCCTGAAAGTATCACCGTCAATTATTTCCGTCACTTTGTCGGTTTTTGCACAGGTAAGGAAAAAGCACAAAAAGATTAGAAAACTGAATCGAGCGTTCTGTTTGTTCATATTGTATTATAAATGGAATTTATTGATTGTCAAACCCTTACAATATCTCTGGCAATTATTTCACTAAGAGAAGCTTCTTGATCTGTGAGAATTCATCCCCTGCTCTTAGTTGTGCAAAATAAACCCCTGAAGGTACGATTTTACCCTTGCCATCCCGGCCATCCCAACACACAGATTTCATGGACTTGTGTTGATTACACAGATCAACAGGAAAATCACGGATGAGCCGTCCTGAAACATCGTAGATTTTTAGCGCTATGCCCTTTGCACCCTGCCCTATGCCAAAACTGATGTGTGTCAGCTTTGAGAACGGATTCGGATAGATTTGTATCAAATTACAGTTCTGGGGAGAATTATGCGAGGCTTCATCCTCTCCGATTCCTACATCCGAGAAGATGTATGCACCACCACCGTAAGTTCCTGTGTAGATTGTATCAGGCGCTGCAGGATGAATCGCAAGACACAGGGCATGCGTAGTAGTCAGTCCAGAACTTATTTCAGTCCAACTACTGCCTCCATCTGTGCTTTGATAAATGCCTCCTGTAGCTGCTGTTTCCTTTTCTGCGCCACTTGTACCTGCATAAAGCACATTTGTATTCACTGGATCAATAGCCAGAGATAAAACATCTGTGTTTGTCCATCCTGGGTCAATTTGGGTCCAATCATCACCACCATTAGTACTCTTATACAGTTTTCCCTCTCTAAGCCCGGCGTACAAGATGTTCGAAAACAGTGGATCTATGGCAAACGACCACACGCTACCCGAGTCTAAACCTGTCTGGAACCAGTTGTTACCTGAATCAGTGCTTTTGTATACCCCTGAGTCAGGATAAATCGTTCCAGCATAAAGGATGTACGGATTGGATGAATCAATGATCAGGGGAGCAACTGCACTTCCTGCAAGACCCAAGGGCTGCCACGTCATACCCCGATCGATACTTCTATATACTCCCCAAGGATTGCTCGGTGTCCATGCGCCGGCATACTGGGTATCTGGTGATGTCGGGTGAAATGCTATGGAGAAAACAACTGCGGTGTCAGACCAGCCTGTCGTAGACGACCAGCTGGCTCCACTGTCAGTACTGCGGTACAGACCTTCAAGATATGTTCCGGCATAGAGGATATTACTCTCCACGGGATCGACAGCTAAGCTAAAGACATCAATCCTGAAGTCGCCACACATTTCCCAATTAATACCATTGTTAGTGGTCCGCTGAACAGTATATTGAATATCTTGCTGGTAGCCTGCATCCAATCCGGCATAGATGATGCTTGGTGAACCTGGATCAATTGCCAGAGCACGAACATAGGTGTTTTTTAATCCATTATTGACCTCTATCCAGTTACTGCCACCATTGATGCTCTTGTATATTCCTTCAATAACAGAACCAATATAAATGGTAGTAGGAACGGTTGGACTAATACCTAAACCAATGCAAAAAAGACTTATTAAACCCGAATTGATCTGATCCCAACTAACACCTCCATTAGTGGATTTGTAAACACCTTCATTTATAGTTGTAGCATAAAGAATCTCTGTATTGATTGGATTTATGGCTACATACCAAGGTATAGTTGAAGATAACCCTGTCAAATTCCAGGTTTGAGCCCCGTCTATACTCTCATATACGCCACAGGTATCGCCCAAAACGGATGCATAGACAATCTCAGTAGAATCTGGATTGATAGCTATACCAAGAATCCCTGTTCCAGCCAACCCCGTTTGAATCCAATTAGACCCTCCATCCGTTGATTTGTAAACACCATTTTCCCCTGTTCCAGCATATAGGGTATCAGGATACTGATTGTCTATTGCCAGGCAGTGAATCTGCATACCAGAAAGTCCAGACTGAAACCAATTGTTTGCGCCATTGACAGATTTGTAAACACCATCGCCGGGGAATTGCCATGTTCCTGTACCAGCATAAATTACATTGGAGTTATTGGGATTGATTGCCAGAGATCCAATATGCAAATTGCCAAGACCAGCATTCACCTCTGTCCATGTAACACCGTCATCTGTTGTTTTTGTGACTCCATAGCGGGCATAAAGATCTCCAGCATACAAAATATCTGGATTTTGTGGATCCATCACCATACACCAAGCAGTAAGATCCGGTATCGCCGAAGTGATTAATGTCCAACTATTGCCACCATCAGTAGTCTTATACATTCCGCCGGAGTCATCACAGCCGGCATAAACCACATCTGGGTTAGTGGGATGAAAAGCAAATGATATGATGCAGCCTCCTTCTGGTCCGATTGGTGTCCACTGAGCTTCTGTCAAGGTTACTGAAATCAGGAAGAAAACGCACGGACAAACAATTTTCAAAAATGATTTCTTGTCTAACATCCAAACCCCATTATTTTAGGAATCTCTAATAATATCAACATTAATAATTATAACTTTACCTGAAATAATGTCAAGATAACTACAAGTGATTCCTCTTCACCTTTTTCAGATTGCACGGTGCATAATGTAGTGGTCGAGCTTGCTCGACGATTATCAGTTTGAGCAGACCAAGCCTTCGTCCCGAGCTCAGGCCGAGGGGGTCTGCCACTACAAAATCTGTGAAGATGCCGAAAATCTCTGCATCTTCACGTGTATAATTGACAAATAACAAAAACCATGTAAAATCAGTCCATGAATAGAACGCTATTAATAATAAAACCCGATTCTGTTAAGCGTAATCTGATCGGTAAGATCCTTAAGCAAGTGACCGATGCTGACTTCAAGGTCTGCGCTATGAAATTAGTGTGGTTGAATAAAAAACAGGGTGGTGAATTCTATGCGATACATAAAGGCAAGGATTTCTATACTTGGCTCGTTGATTTCATATCTTCCGGACCTATTGTTGCGTGCTGTTTAGAGCATCCAGAAGGTCCGGCAAGACTTCGTGAAGTAGTCGGCGCAACCGATCCAAAAAAAGCCGCTCAAGGTACGGTTCGCAATCTCTACGGAACCTCAATTGGAGAAAATGCCGTGCATGCATCAGCCCCTGATGAGAATCCCCAACGAGAGATTAAATTCTTTTTTACCGACGACGAAATATATAATTACTAAAGATCACAACAGCTATATCTTATTGTTTATGCAACAGGTGGTACATTCTTGCCGATCGTTTTCCCTTGACTAAATTTTTATTATGATTAGAATAATGTTTGTGAAGTGGACTCTGCTCATCATATTCTTTGTGATATCATGCCCGCGACCGGGTATCATTAAAATACCTGAGCCTGATTATCTCAAAGAAGCAAAATCTCACTACCAACAACAACCCTTGTATGCCCATGCTTTATTAAAAGACTCGGTAATAAGTATCGAACACATGCAGGAGCGAGCACTGATCCTGAGTCGTATCTATATTGACCAGCGTGAATACGAGCGTGCAGCGGCGATCCTTGATAGTGTTGCCTGGGCCGTTGATTTGACTCCTTATGAAAGTGATATCATTCTGCTGAAGACCAAGCGGTGGGCGATGCTTGCTCAAACCACGGAGGACAGCCTGCTCAAAGGTATTTCCTATTATCACCTCGGTGAACATGATAAGGCAATTGAATGCCTTACTAAACCGATCAAGCCCGACGATTACCGTCTATTATACCTCGCTAAGGTATATCATGAATCAAACAGCTTTGAAAATGCCTTTGGTGTTATCACATCGATCGATTCAGTGAGTTCATATCTGCACCATGACTTTCAGAATATTTTGTTCGAGCTTTTTTTGAATATAGAAGATACAAGGATCGTTCAAAAGGAACTTCCCAAGTTAGACAATCCCAGTCTCCAGGAATTTATATTATTAAAAATCTACGAAAAACAAAAAGATAGGAACAACCAACAAAAGACAGCATGGAAATTGATAACGAAATATCCTGCATCGACCGGTGCATTATATGCAACGGGTTTGGTAAAACCGACAACAAAAAGCCAGCATAAATCATTCGGTATTGTCTATTATCACCATGGTAGTAATGATAAAGCACTTGAACACTTTTCAAAAACTATTGCCGATAATGCAGTTAACTATTATATAGGAAGAATATATTACAATCGGGGAAATCACTCACTGTCGCTTAGGTATCTGGCTCGGAGCAATTGGTTGGCTGCATATTACTATCGAGGCAGGGTTTATGAGACACTTGATCAATACAAAAGAGCGATCGCTATCTACGATTCGCTACAGACAATAAATAGAAAGTCAGATTATGCCATACGTGCGCTCAAACGAAAAGCCTTTTTGTATGAGGATATCGGTGACACATTGCAAGCTGTGCAAACATTCCTTGCTATAAATGACAGAAACACTCGGTTTCGGGCTGCGATGCAGCTATTTAAAATAGGTGATCTGGTCAAAGCGGATTCAATTTTACGGGTAAGCACAGAACCAGAATTTATTTATTGGCGTATCAGGATAGAAGAAAGACTGAATCAGTCAACCGAGGATCTAAAAGGCTATTTGGCAGCCAAGCATCCACTTTCATACTATAACCTGGTTCGTAATGGTAACGACCTCATCTTTGATACGTTATCTTTGGATAAATGGATGGGAATTTTTGAAGATAGTACAACATCATTCAGCCATACGGATTCACAGCATATGGCAAATGCGGTTCGATACTTTAAGCTCAATGAAATGACTTTCGGCATGAAAGAATTGGATATGGTCGAAGATAAAAGTCCGCATGATCTGCTCCATCTAAGCAAACTCTGTGCTCAATATGGTGCAGATAGATATTCTATCCTCTTTAGTTTACGGGTAAAAGAGGCAGCAAAACAGCGAGATATCATGGTATGGTCATATGAGCTTTATAAATTAATGTATCCGGTTCGCTACACATTTACAATTATGGACCAGCACATTGATCTGGGCTTGTGTTTAGCTATGATCTGGCAGGAAAGTTTATTTGACCCAGATGCTATCTCCTCTGCAAATGCAAGAGGGATCATGCAAATAATACCACCGACCGCGAAAGCAATTGCCAAAGACCTGCAGGTCGAAACGTATTCTCTGCATGATCCATCGACATCGATAAAATTCGGCTGTTATTACTTCAATAACCTGCTGAGAGATTTCAAGTCCGTACCGCTATCCCTTGCCGGCTATAATGCAGGACCGGTCCGTGTAAAACGGTGGATAAAACAAGATCCTAACTATGAAATGGATGTATTTATTGATTTAATACCATATAACGAAACAAGAAATTATATCAAACTTATTCTGAGTAGGAAAAAGATATACAGTGAATTAATGAAAGGTTAATTTACCTTACCGTTATCAGACGTTTCTGTTTTTTTATCCTGTTTAAAGAAGAGTTCACGAACAAGAAGAAAAACTGCTCCAACAGTTATGAACGCATCGGCAAAATTATAGGTGAACCAGCGAAGGTTACCTATCCCCATGTCGATAAAATCTATTACATAATCTAATCTTAGCCGATCAATAATATTACCGATAGCCCCGCCCACGATAAAACCAAAAACAATAACGCCAATTTTATCTTTAAAGGTAAGCGCAATATATGTTAAAACCAGAAGACCAACTATTGAAAAGATATAGTATAGAATATTTGGGCCAAATGAAATACTGAAAACACCATAAGGGTTATATGTTAACTTGAAGCGCAGAAATGATCCAACAATATTGAGCGGTGGTTCAAATGGTGTGAGATAGCTGACGATTAGAAGCTTGGACACCTGGTCGACTAACAGTGCAACAACTACCAGGATCAGAAATGTACTGATGTTCTTTTTATTAATCATGAAAGATATTGTGTTAGAGGTACGGCTAAGAACTTTCAGAGCACTTAATGCATTTTCGTGCTTGAGGCAAGAAATTCAAGCGCCGTTTACCTATTGCCTTACCACAACTTTCGCAAAACCCGTATTTGCCGTGATTGACCTTGTTCAATGCTAAGTCAATCTCACTGAGTGCCTCACGGCGTGTTGAGAGAATTTGTGATGTTAGTTCGCGGCGCTCTGTCTCGGTGCCTTGATCAGCCATGTGATTTGAATAAGCTGAAAGATCACCTGAGGACTCAAGCTGAGTTGTTGAGATCTGACCGCCTTCGTATTCCAATTCACGCAATAGCTTCTCTCTTTCTTCAATTAATTTTTTCTCGAAAAGTCTTAGCTCTGATTTCTTGAAAACTCTGGTTTTGGTCATTTCAATTTCTCCTTTAGCATATTGAGATAAGATCTCGCCTTAATATTCGTTGAATCTCGATCGAGCGCTTCCTGCCACTCTCGTTGTGCATCACCATATCTTCTTTGTTGATAATAGCAGAGACCCAGTGTAGTCTTTGCCTCTAGATAGTCCTGGTTGTCCACGAGGATCTCCTGCAGTAGCCTTTCCGCATCCTTATGCTCAGCAAGTTGAAGGTGAGTTTTAGCTAGTTTCAACTTTATATCAAGGAATGATGCACTGACTTCAATAGCCCTTTTGTATTCATCTTTAGCCTTCTGGAACTCTTGAAGTTCATAATAAGTATCACCTAATTGACTGTATGTATTAGCCAGTTTTGCTTTCAATTGCGGGGAAAGTCCCTTTTCTTTGGTTTCCAGTTGGGCTGCCTTTTCAAAGGCCTGTTTTGCCTCTTCAAAACGGCATTGCTCATTCAGAATGATCGCCATGTGTACGTATGCCTCAATATAATTCGGATTCAACTCGGTTGCCTTATTAAAGCTGTTTATCGCCCTCTCATTATCGCCTGACAAGGAATAGGCGAGACCAAGAGCATTGTGAACATCCGGATAATCAGAATAGGCTTTAACGACGCGCTCCAATTTTTCAATAGCTTTACTGATCTTCCCTTTCTCATACAGCTCAATCGCTTCAGTATATATTTTCTTGGTCTCTTGATCCATGGGTAATTATAATGAAACTAAGTTATTTGTCAATGCCATGATTTCATCATAAAAACCCGAGAATTAACTGCTATTTCCCCAAAATGCATTTTACCCCATTAGATACCGAGCTACCTATAGTTCATGTATTTTATAATTCTCATATTGTGCAATAGTGATTATTACTGTTGATTGGATTGTACATATGCATTGCCTAACGGGGTTCGCCCCTTGACAAAAGGATTTTTTTTGTTATCATGAATCAAACGATTGATTGGAACAATCGTTTGATTCATGAGGAGGTGCACATGACACAAGATACCAAGGTTGCAGCAAAAAAAAGAATATTCGATGCCGCTGTTTCTCTCTTCGCTCGGAGAGGTTTTTCTGCAGTCGGTATACGGGAAATTGCTAAAAAGGCGGATGTGAATATTTCAATGATCAATTATTATTTTGCTGGCAAAGCAGGTATCCTGAAAGAAATTATCAATGAATGTTATGATAAGTATTACAGCACGATCCTCGACACGGGAGATGAAAAGACTTCGCTGGAGGAACGCGTAAAATATTTAACGTATAATATGGTGAAGTTTTTTCGAAATAACACGGAATTAGCGATCGTTGCTTTCAGTACCATCCCGGTTGATATACCTGAGATAATCGATCTTAAAATAAAATGGATCGAGAGCAAACGCGACACTACAAATAAGTGGTTCACAACACTTGGGATGGATGTAAATAATGCGCCTTTGATGTGTGTGATAAGAAGTTTTTTGACTTCTATTATATTCGGTTTTGTCGAAGCGCAGTATTGCTGCGACCATATGGCTCAAGCGCCGGCCATGCCGATCCACGTACAAGAACACTTTAAGCATGATAACCATGCAGTTAAAATGAATAATTCATTCTATGATAAATACGCTGAAATACTCGGTCGTGTGTACTTGCATGGTGTAATGAGCATGAATAAAAAGAAAAGCAAGAAGCGACTTGATAAAAAAAGAAGGTAGTATGTTTGCGTTAATGTCCTTAATCGACGCAGAGAATTTCACATTTTTTTCACGACTCCCTGTTAAGATTGAATATAAGGAGACAATTACACATCTATCTCCTGCGATCTTTGCTGTCGCCGGCAAATCAAGGAGACAAAAAACGTACTTAAGGAGGAATATATGAGTTTTATATTGATGATCGCCTTAATGGCACAAAATGCAAAGGTTGTCGATGTTCATTTCACTGAAGTCTCTCCTAAGATAGATGGTATAATTGAAGATATCTGGGAAACGGCAGATTCTGCTTATAACTTTATACAATACGAACCCTATGCAAAAGAAGAGCCTGAGCAAAAGACATCGGTATACGTCCTGCAGGACGAGGAGAACCTTTATTTTGCATTTCGCTGTTATGCTGATAAATACAGACCCTTTGGCTGCTATACAAAGGATGAAGATTATCTCAGAGTGAGTATCGATCCATTTGGGAGTAAATCAACTGGATATTATTTCCTGATTTTTGCCAGCGGTTTATTCTGGGATGGTTGGGTCCTTGATGATGGTCGTAACTGGGACGATACCTGGGAAGGTATCTGGTATCGGGGAGTTCAATTATATGAAGACCGACTTGAGGTTGAGATAAAAATACCCTTTAAATCTATCCGTTATAAAAAAGGATTGGATGAGTGGGGTGTGGAATTTCTCCGCTATACAGTTACCAACCATGAAACCGACTATTGGACCGAGGTGGATCAGGCAGAAGGTGAACTTGTATCAAAATGGGGTACCCTAAAAGGGATCAACCCACAAGCAACTGGCTACTATTTTGAGCTTTATCCCGAAGCATATGTTAAATATGACCAAGACTGGTTTTATGACGCAGCGAATAATCTTGACAGCACGACCAAAGAAGTAAAACCGAGTGCGTCTTTAAATCTGAAATGGGATATCACACCACAAACAACACTAAATGCCACGATGTACCCGGATTTTGCCCAGATTGAGTCGGATCCGTTCACGCTCAATTTGAGTAGATATCCAACCTACTTAGACGAACGAAGACCATTCTTTATCGAAGGCAGAGATATATTCCACATGTCGGATTTTGGTGATTGGGGCTTTTTTGAGGATCTTGAACTATACTACTCCCGAAGGGTCGGTAAATCCGTGAACGGAAATGCGATACCGATCATCGGTGGATTGAAATTCACCCATAAATCTCAGGACTGGAATATTGGATTGTTAAGCGCTTATACTGACGAATACGAGATCGATGAGCTGTTTACTGAACCATATAGAGGTTTTGGCATATTCCGGTTGAAACGCAATATCAAGCATACTGCTGACCTTGGCTTTCTATTTAGCGGTACAATGGAGAACAAAGATAATTACAATTATGCCATGGGTATCGATGGAGTGTACCGAAATGGTGCAGATCAGTTCATAATCCAGGGAGCCATTAGCGAGAGGAATGACAAGCAAGGGTTTGCGTTCACCACAGGCTTTCACAAATTATTTGAGAGCTTCCGAGTTTTCGGTTCAGCCATAGTTGTCCAGGACTCATTCGATGTAAGTGATATAGGTTTTGTACCATGGGCAGGATTAAAAAGTTATCGTCTTTATGCTGGTCCCTATAAAACATTTGCACGTGGCTTTTTACGTGAAATAGGTGCTAATGCAGGGATCAACGTAACCCAGGAACCTGGCGATACTAACTGGTCATATAATGGACTAATAGAAATAAACCCTGAGTATAGAAATCGATGGGGGAATTATATGAGTTTCACCTATGGCAAGCAATATGAGGCCGACACCAACTATATCTCCCGCTCGTTTAACCTCAACACCTGGGGACAACTTTTTAGTCAGCATGTTGATTTTGGTTGTTGGTACGGATATACCTATAATTATTCTCGATGTTTTCCTGCTTACCAGGGCTCGAACTGGTTTTCGCTCAGTTACTCTATAATCCCAAATCTAAGTACCGGGATTCGTACTGACCTCTGGATAGAATGGGATACCACCAATACGATCATTACCATGGTCGACCGACTCAGACCTAATTTCTTCGTCCGCTTCACTGCAGATATGAGCTTGAGTGTTTTCAGCGAATTTGTCATGCTCACACCAGGTTCTGATTTCAGCGAATTTGAATTATACTCGATTCGTCCTGGTATGCTTTTCACATGGAATTTCCGGCCCAAATCATGGCTATATATTGCTCTAAATGACTACCATGCGCAGGATAATGCTGGAGCATTACAGCACCAGTACCTGATCGGTGCGGTCAAAGCAAAGTATTTGCTTTATTTTTAACGAGGTGGCTTATGCAGAAAAATCCTGTTGTGTACTGGGAGATCGCATCAAATGATGCGGAAAAATCAGTTGCATTTATGAAAGATGTTTTCGGATGGAATTTTGAATATGATGAAAAAACCACGATCCATGAATTCCTGGCGGGCGATGCGCAAAAGGCTTTTACCGGTGGCGGGATCTTCACCCTGCGCAAAGCCAAATTGCCTTTCCTGACGATCTATATTCGCGTCGATGATATCGAAGCCAAAGCAAAAAAGATCGAAGAGCTGGGTGGTTTTATCGTTATCCCACCTCGAGAGGTTATTCCAGGCGGACCGACAATATGTCTTTTCAATGAACCGTCTGGTGTAACCTTAGCGATGATCCAGCGTGCGCTCAAATAGAACGCTCTGAATATCATCATCCTGAGCAACGATTAACTGCTGACAAATTAGATATTCTCTGTATAATATCTAACCATGTCTGAATCAAAACCAAAAAAGAATATCTTCATACTCGGTTTGGTCTCGCTCTTTACTGACCTGTCGAGCCAGATGGTCTATCCTCTTGTCCCCGAATTTCTTATAAGCATAGGTGCAAGTAAAGCGATAATTGGGATGATCGAAGGTGTAGCAGAAAGTACCGCTTCACTTTTCCGTACTATTTTCGGTCGGCTTTCTGATAAACTCAAAAAAAGAAAGCTATTTATTTTTCTCGGCTACGGTCTATCTGCTCTTTCAAAACCATTTCTCTATTTAGCCAATGTCTGGACAGTCGTCCTGGGTGTAAGATTCTCTGACCGCATGGGTAAAGCCATAAGAACCCCGGCCCGGGATGCTCTGATCTCCACCTCGGTCGATCCATCTGAAAAAGGCAAAGCATTCGGTCTTCACCGGGCAATGGACCGCATCGGTGCGATTGGTGGTCCGATCCTTGCCATGCTTGTGCTTTCTCTGTTCAGCGATAATGTTCGGCTGGTATTCCTGTTATCAGTCATCCCCGGGATATTAGCGCTCTTTTTTGTAAGATTTGCCAAGGAAACTTCTATTGAGCAGCATGGTGACGTTCCTATTAAAAGAAATAGTTTGCGCAATGCTTCTTTCATAATTTTTTTAGTATCAAATATTATCTTCACGCTGGGGAATTCATCAAATGCGTTCTTGATTTTGAGAGCGCGTGAAGCTGGATTGACCATAATAATGATACCCGTGATATGGGTCGTATACAATATATCTTGCACGATATCATCGCCCATATTCGGGTCATTATCTGATCGTATCGGAAGAAAACCGATAATCATCACGTCTTTTCTCTTTTACTCGTTCGTCTATTTTCTCTTCGGTATAACCAAGAATTTATTAATGATATGGGTATTATTTGCGGCATATGGGATTTACTATGGCCTGTCAGCTGGTGTATTCCGTGCATATATCGCCGATTTGGTAGAACCGAAAAATCGTGCGACTGCGTATGGAATATTCAATACAGGAATAGGTCTTGCCTTATTGCCAGCATCATTGATTATGGGCGCTTTATGGGATAGCTATGGAAGCAAATGGGCATTTATGACCTCAGCAGGTTTCAGCTTACTTGGTTTTACAGTTTTTATAGTCAGTTTGTTCTTGCGGTCCGGACACCGCAAAATAAAATATCAGTTCTGACCATAGTGTCAGGATTGTGGTCGCCCTTACTATTTCAGGATAATTACTTTCTCTGTATCAAACCACCTCATTGTATCTAATTTTAAAAAATATACACCCTGTGGCAGATTTGATATGTCCAACACATATTCATGTGATCCAGGGTCTCTGTTTTCATCAATTGTCTGCCAGACTACCTTACCATACGCGGTAAGAAGTGACATCCTCACTGTTGTTTTTTGGTAAAGTTGGTATTTGACAGCACATACTCTCGTGACAGGGTTCGGCTTGACCGTAATATGTTGCGGTCCATGAATATTGGCGTTTTTCTCTTCGATCGATGCCTCGCCGACTGCATAGACATTTATCGAATCCCTCAGTGTTGGTTCGGCAACCGACTGGATATGTAAATTGAGTATTTCAACCGCATAGCCGGATGTAGGCCAAACACTTATTTTGACGAAGGTATCAATCGCACCCACCTCCAAATAGTCGTACAAGATGATACCGGGTTCAGCACATGCTCCACCTGCACAGAAGATCTCAAACCACCCTGGGACACTGTCGATAACGCGACAGTCCACCGCATAAGAATCAGGCAGTGAACCCGTATTTTCCAAGCGAAAATGAAACTCAATCAAATCGCTTCCTGATTGAATCGTATCATCCATACACATAAAATCAAAGCCATACTGAGCAAACGCCGCACATACCATAACACAAAGGAGTGTAATACAACGCTCTAATATACGCATTTTTCCTTCCTTTCAGTTTTTCCTTTCTGGAGACGTATGGGGTAAAGCAAATGAGCTTTGCCCCATACTATTAAATATCCCTCATCCTATTTTGTCAGGATAACTTTTTCGATGATCGAGTTCTCATCGACGCTAAGAGCGATGAAATAGATACCCGCTGACATCTTCTTACCGCAGTTATCAGTACCATCCCATGAAACTTCAGTAGACACTAAGGAGTAGGCAGTAGGCAGTGAAAAATCTTTGACCAATCTGCCGCACGCATCGTAGATGTTTAACTCTATACTCTCTGCTCTTCCTGTCCCGTGGGATGCGTGTGTTATCCTATCGGGATGCCCTATGCTAAATCTGATTTTAGTCAGATTTGAGAAGGGATTTGGATACACCGAGATACCTGGGACAGCATCGATTGGATTGGCAACATGTTCATTAATGCCGATATATGTCGGCACAAGAATATCATCGATATACCAACCTTCTTGATGAACACTGCCGTCACTCACAAACCTAAACCGCATTCTGATTGTCTGACCGCTGTAACCACTCAACGGATAAGAAGCCTGTGACCAGGACGATTGTGTGCCGTTTATCCGCGCTAGCGTTTGCCATAATTCAGAGCCATTATCGAGTTCCACATATCCGTAATCCCAGCCACTTTCAAGACTATACTGCTGATAAAAATATAAATAGCTGTCTGGCGTTGCAGTGAAATACGGTGAGACCAATGATGCATCGTTTTCATCTGTATACTGCCAAGAACCCTCGACTCCGGAATACCATGAATGAGTGGGCGAGTTACTCTTATGGGTAGTAATGTGCCAGTTATCACGGATACCATAGTGTGTCCATGCACCTTGACCTGATTCAATATCATCAGTAATACCTGGTTCTGTAGTGATGACAAATGGAAAATCATCAGTTGACGAACCGAAATCTATCTGGAAAGATGATTCATATGGATCAGGACATGTCGCACTGATATCAAATGTAAATGCAATGACTGTGTCTACATCACCTGCGTCCATTGACACGGTTGCCGGTGTCGAACCAGTTATTGTGATATATGGATCTGTGCATTGGATATTAGCTGGTCCAGTATATGTACCATCACCACTGTTTCGAGCAAGGGCAATAATACCCATTGTTTCACCGGGTTCGGCAAAACCATTACCGTTTCCGCTGATTTCTGACGGTACCATTCCATAGTATTCCATCTCGGGTACCTGGATCACAGTAATCTCTGCTCCCTGGTAAATAAGCCTTGAACTAGCCTGCACAAAAACGACGATCTTGCAGTTATGCTCACCCCATGTGGAACCAATATTGAATGCACGTGACCTAATGATCGTGTCACTTGCTGTTATCGACACCGCTTCCCCAGTTGCATCGGGCAGCATATCGCGCATAAGAAAATCAAGCTTGGTCATGCCCTGCCAACTGTAGGGGATGTCATTCTCAACTATGACAAAGTGGAGATTCCCACTGACCGTACCAGCTGATGTATTGAGAATGTTCGCAGTTACTGAACCAGAATTCGTCACGGAATCATAATCACATACAAGGGTGATTTCCAAAGGGCTGGACACACCAAGCCTTGACGTGATATCCTGACGAAAGAAAGGATACATCGTACCATAATGAAGTCCGCCAACTTCAGAGACCGTACCATCGAACCAGGATGTAGGATAACCTGAAAGGCTATAATAGCTTGCCCTTGAAGCTGCCTCGCCTGTATAGAATGGATCGCTCCCAGATGAATGGTAGGCAATGACTACCAGAGAATCATATCCTCTATAATGTATCTCATCCAATCCACGCGCCGCACCTGGACAGTAAGTACACCATGTCGCAGTGAACTCCTCTGCGACGACAACTCTCTGACTGGCATAAACGCCAGCATACACGACAAGCATTAAAAGTATCATTTTTCTCATATTAATCCTCCTGTGCCCAAAGGGCACTGATATCTAAACGAAATATATTCAACTCCAGTACTCATCACCTCCTTTTATTGTTATTGAATGATTATATGAACAAAATCTGCACAGCGAATTTAAGAACCGTGCAAAGTCGTGTCGTTGATGTTGGAAACTAAGATTGTGAGAGCTTAAACGCGGGTTGGGTTGGAGGCAGGTGTTGCAGACTCGACCGAGTCCACAAATCGACGCAGTCATTTCCTGCCGCCTTGAATTATCCCTCTGGAAAACTTCATTATATTATAATATATATATAAGCAGGATTGTCAAGAGGGCATACGTCTTATTATTTCGACCCCTTGAAAACTCAAGAGAAATCATTACACTGTTTTATAAGGAATTACAGATAAAGGAGGACTTATGAATCGCTTCACGAATTTATCTAAATTAGTATCCTTCGCAGGAATCGCATTATGTACACTATTTATTCATTCCCAGCTTAATGCACAAGAAATGACCGCTGAGGAGATCCTCAATACAATGCAGGAAACAATGAACCCTGAACAAGCCCAGGGTATCATGGAAATGACCATAATAACAAGCTCGGGAGATGAACGGACTTTTAAATACGAAACCTATTCAAAAGACCGGGGTGCAAAAAGCTTGCTGAAATACCTTACACCCAGCCGGGTTAAAGGACAGACAATACTAATGTTAAATGATGGAGATGATATCTGGACTTATTTTCCAAAGAAGAAACACGTACGAAAACTGGCGTCGCATGCAAAACGCCAAAAGCTCGAAGGCAGTGATTTCTCATATGAAGACCTCGGTGCATCAGACGAATTCATTGAGGGATACAAATCCGTACGATTAAAAGATGAAAAAAAAGAAGGACACGACTGCTATAGACTTGAACTGACCCGTAAGCCGGAAAGCTCAGTTGGTTATTCAAGGATCTTAATGTGGGTAGACAAAGAATCTCTTGTACCTATTGTCATTGATTATTATCATGATAACGATCCCCAATTGTGGGAAAAGCAATTAATTATCTATAACATAAAACTCATCGAGAATATACATACGCCCATGAAATACGTTATGTACAATAAACTCGATAATACACATACCAGCATGGAAATTCTTGAGATCACCTATCAGGTCGACTTACCTGATGACCTTTTCACGGAACAGGGGATGCAGAAATGAAGAAATTGACTATGTCCCGCACACAAGGGATAATACATTTATTGTATCATAGTATAACCCGTCTCTCTAAACCTATGACTTTGATGCTCTTTGCCCTCTGCTCTTTGCCCTCTGCAATGCATGCACAGGTCGACCTCTATGGATACTTTGAACCACAGTACTCAGCCTTTTATCGTGATAGTACTTTCTATCAAACTAATCACAATAAATTAAGGGTGGATTTGAAGAGCACTGCGGTCAAGAATACGGAATTCGGAGCAAATATTATCTACCTGCTGTATTTTGGCAAAAAAGACTGGAATATGCTCGACTTCTTACCTCGCCGTATCGTTGCGTTAATACCGCCTGATATGTATCCGTACTATCAACTTTCTTTTCAGGATACTTTTTACCTCGATAATGCCTATGCACGTCTAAATATCAAGCGCACGGCTTTGACAATAGGTAAGCAGCAGATCTCCATGGGTACAGGATATTTCTCAAATCCTACAGACGTCCTGAATGTCAAAGATGCTCTTGATCCAACCTATGAACAACCCGGACATAATGCACTGCGGCTCGATTTCTATATCGGCAGCCGGGTGAATCTTATGGCTTTATATACACCGATTGAATTTGACTGGGAAAATTCAGGGAAATTAATACGCGTTAAAGCTGGCATCAAACGTTTTGATTTTTCAATAACCGGGCATGAATTACAATATACGACGACTGACTTTTACACCTTTCAACAAACACAGCAGCGCAGGAGACTTCTTGGCGCAGATTTCGTTGGTGAGTTGCTCGGTCTCGGTATCTGGGGCGAAGGGATCTGTAATTTCATGGAGGATGATGACGATAACTGGTATGAATTCATTCTTGGTACTGACTATACTCTTGAATCTGGACTCTATGCAATGGTTGAATATCACCGTAATTCACTCGGCAAGCCGACCCATAACGAATATTTTCTCAATGATTGGATGCGTTATTTTGTCGGCGAAACCAAAACCCTATCGCGAGATCAAATGTATGGGTTCATCCAGTATCCACTTTCTGACCTGATATTGGTCGGCAGTTCAGCAATATACAGTATTTCCGATAGAAGTGTTGCGATCGTTCCGACTATATATTATAGTCTTTTTGAAAATGTCGACCTCACGCTGATGTTTAATTTTTATCTCGGTGAAGAAGGTAAATTATTCAGCAGTTCACTGGGCAATGGCGGTTACCTGCGCGCCCAGATCTATTTCTGATCAGGTGGGGTCAAATCTTGACTATTGACAATTGCGTGTTATGGATTGCAACGAGAGGAGAATCATGAAAGAAAAATTACTGAGGAAATGGGCACGTTTCGCCGCGACCCACCCCTGGTGGGTTATCACAGGGTTGCTCATTGCAACGATTTTATCAGTCTGGTCAGCTTATGACTTACGAATGGATATGCGCTGGTCTGATATGCTCCCAATGGGAGACCCCATGGCCAAAGAATTCGACCAAATCTTAAAGGAGTACAAGAGCACATCAACCATACTCGTTGTTATCCAGGGCGAGGAACTTGAAATAAAACAATTCGCCGATGAAATAGCTCCGCAAATTGAACGACTTGAAGAATATATAGAACGAGTGGATTATAGATTCGACAAAGAATTTTTTGGGGCGCACGGGTTCATGCTCGCAAATACCCAGGACCTGGAGAACATGATCGATATGTTCGATGACCTGAATCTCATACCGCTCTTTAATAACATAAATGACAATTTTGAAAAGGAATATATAGGTAATGATGAAGCGCTCAGTACAAAAGAAAAAGAAGACGAAGCTGTTCGTTCACTCGATGGTTTTCTTTACTGGCTTCAGACAATGGACTCGTTCATGCTCGAGAAGGAAAATGCGAATCAGGTACTGGCTGATTCCGCAGTAGAACGCTTCTTGTATGGTGATCCATATTTTGTTTCCATAGATAAAAAGACCCTCCTTTTATCGGCAAAACCAACATTTGATGTCATGGACATACCCAAAGACATAGCGGCTACTAACTTGATCATCGAGATCATTGAGAAGGCAAAAGAAAATCATCCGAATGTGAAAGCGGGTGTTACCGGAATGATCCCCCTGCAGAAATTCGAAAACGAATATATGGAGAAAACCCTGGGGATCAGTTCGGTATTAGCTTTGATTCTCGTCATTGCACTTTTTATTATCACATTCCGTATGTGGAGTGCACCGGTCCTTGCCGGACTCAACCTGGTAATCGCGATCATAATCACGGCCGGTATAGTTGGTATCACAGTGGGTCGTCTCAATATGATGACTTCGGTATTTGGTGTTATCCTCATAGGATTGGGTATTGACTATGCAATTCATATCATATCCGTGTATAACGAGCGCCGTAATATCGACAAAGACCCGGTTACTGCTATGGAGGAAACTTTCGCCCGTTCTGGTTCAGGAATTGTAACCGGTGCATTGACAACTGCTGCAGCATTTTTTGCACTTACGATCTCTTCGACATTGGGCATTAAAGAAATGGGAATAGTACTAGGTATCGGTATCCTCAGCGCGATGTTTACAGCACTCGCTGGACTACCAGCAATACTCGTTGCACGGGAAAGATTTATCTCAAAATTGACAAAGAAACCAGTCAATCCACCGCCGGTAGTTGAATTTAAATTCCTAGGGAAGTTTGGCGAAATAGTCATGCGCCGACCTCTTCTTTATCTCATCATTGCCATTGTCATTACCGGCTTTTTCCTTTACCAAGCATTAACCACCCGTTTCAATTATGACATGATGAGTTTGGAACCTGATCTGCCGGTCGTGCACTTACAGGATACTATTATCGAAGCATTTGATATGAGTCCGGATTTTGCCATGGTCACAGCTTCTTCCATTGAGGAATCATGGGAACTTGAACAGAAAGCAAAATCAATGCCGGCATTCAGTATGGTTGAGGGCATAGGTGATGTATGCCCTCCAGCATTAATACAAAAAGAACGCCAGCCACTCGTCGAAAAAATAAGAAGCAAACTGGCACTCAATAGAACACAAAATCCCATGACCAACAAAGATATAAATAAGCTTATCGAACAGCTGGAAAGACTCGACCTGAACATTTATGAATTATCACAACTGGCATTCATTGGTGGACAGGATAAAGTCGATCGAAAATGTCAGAGCCTTATTGGTGATCCTGAAAAAGAAGATTCAGAGAGTTTCATACTCCAGCTCGCAGAATGGATAAAACAAAATCCAGAATTAGCCAGAAGTCAACTCAACAGGTTCCAAAAATACTATTTCTCGAATCTGCACGGCAAGATTTATAATATGGCAAATCCAGAAATGATTACCCTGAGAACACTCCCGGAGCATGTAAAAGAACATTATGTCAATGAAGCAGGTAATAAATATCTTGTCTTGATCTATGCAAGAGAACAATTATGGGATTTTGAAATGCTGCCTCGTTTTACCAAACAGCTCGAACTCGTCAGTCCGAGAATTACCGGAACACCGCCGATGTTCTTGCGGCTCATCAATCTTATAGGCAAAGATGGTTTGTGGGCAACTATCCTTACATTATTTATCGTAACGATCCTCTTATGGATTGATTTCCGCAGTATAAAATTAGCACTCTATGGCATTATACCACTCATTGCCGGAGGTATTTTGATGATCGGTATAATGAAATCATTCGGCATGCTCCTTGATTTCATCAACCTTATGGGTATCCCAATGATCGTCGGTATCGGCATTGATGATGGTGTCCACATCCTTCATAGATACAAATACGAAGGATTCGACAAAACACCTCTTGTTTTAAGGAGTACGGGCAAGGCGATCATGCTCACATCACTAACCACGATAGCTGGTTTTGGGACATTGATGTTCGGAGGATTCCCTGGTTATCAAAGTCTCGGGACACTTCTTGCAGTCGGTGTTGCTTCATGCTTTGTTACGACTGTATTGTTCATCCCGGCAATAATAAACTTGAGAAAGAATAAATAGGGGATGAGCAGTATATAAGCTATTTTAGCGTCGTCTCGTAATCATCAATAGCTTTTTGCAGTGTATTGACTGCCAATAAAGCACAGTGTTTATCCTCTTCTGGCAAACCTCCACAGAATTGCAGCATTTTACTTTGAGTGATACGTCGTGCTTTTGCAACTGCCATACCGCTGACCATTTCAGTTATGATACTCGCGCAGGCAATGCTCGAACCGCAGCCGTCAGTATCAAATGTACATTTGACTATCTTTTTATCTTCAACTTTTATCGAAATTTCCATTGTATCCCCGCATGGGCCGGTGATCTTTCCATAACCACTGGCATCATTCATTATCCCCCAGTTTTGAGGATGCTGCCAATGACTAAGGATTTTTGGGGAATAGATCTTTCTCATATCGACCATGATTTTATTTTGAAGGTTCTTCACAAAATCCGCTTTCATGCGAGCTTCGACCATATCTCCTTGATCGCCTCAGTCACAGTATTGTCCGTGAACTCTACTATCGGCACCCCATTTACTATTGATTCAGTCACTGAACTATCATAGGGGATTTTACCAAATACTGATATTTCATTAGTTTTGCACCAATCAATAATATTTTTTGTATTGGTCGGGTTAATATCGAATTTATTCACGACGCACGCAGCTTTCACATTGAAATGTCTGGCCAAACCTATTACTCTTTCCATATCATGAATACCAGAAAGAGTAGGTTCAGTGACGACCAATGCCAGGTCAACACCTGATAGTGAAGCGATCACCGGACAACCAATACCTGGCGGACCATCAATTATCACATAATCGGAATTTTCTTCCTGAGCGATTTTTGTTGCATTCTGACGAACTATGCTTACGAGCTTCCCTGAGTTTTCTTCTGCGATACCTAATTTTGCGTGAACCATTGAACCGTATTTTGTTTCTGAAATGTACCACTCACCTGAAGCGTTATCGTATACGCTGATCGCATCGACCGGGCAGACATAAGTACATACCCGACACCCTTCACAGGAGATCGGGTCGATCAGTACTTTCGAATTATGGTCACCGTCTTTCACAATTGCCTCGTATTTACAGATTCCTATACACTCTTCGCAACCTGTGCACCTAGCTTGATCAACGACAACTTTTGACATTCCCGTGAAAATGGATTTTTCCTTAATACTTGGTTGTAGCAGCAAATGCAGATCTGCAGCATCTACATCGCAATCTGCCATTACTTTGTTTTTTGCCAAAGCTGCGATCGATGCAGCTAATACGGTTTTACCGGTACCGCCTTTACCACTTATAATCAAAATTTGCTTCATACTCCACCCAGCAGCTCTGTTATTTTCTGGTGCAATTTTATGAATTTTTGCTTGTAACTTTCTTTCAGATTAATGAACGGTTCACCTTTAGAATATGCCACAGCGATCTCTCTTGCCAGTGGCACCTTCACTAATACTGGCACTTCAGCTTTTTCACAGTAATCGGTTATTATCTTATCATCTCCAGAACTTCGGTTTATTACAATACCCATTGGTATAGCTAATTTTTTTAGCGTTTCCACGGCCAAAATAAGGTCGTTTAAACCAAATGGTGTGGGCTCAGTAACCAATACAGTAAAATCGCTCCCTTTAACCGCTTCAACTACAGGACATGAAGTCCCGGGCGAAACATCGATTAAAGTAAGCTGCTCATCGCCCGGATTGATCGACTTCTTCATCTGTCTGATCAGTGGCGTTGCCATTGGTTCACCGATATTCAACTTACCCTGCATGAATTCAATGGCGCCGCTCTTGCCTTTTTCAATCACACCGATCTCTCTATCGGTTTCAGATATGGCATGCTTTGGGCAAAGAAGTTTACACCCGCCACAACCGTGACAGAGCTCGGTAAAAATAAGGACATCGTTCTTAGCCTTTGTGCATACAGTACTTTTCGATATGTCATCAGGATCAATGTCTTTTTGCTTTGCTGAATTGACAGTCGGGTTTAAAACTGCGATCGCATTATATGCACATATTTCAGCGCACAGACCACAGTAATTGCATTTCTCGAAGTCGACAACTGGCACAGGTATCCCGACTGATACAGTTTCTTCTATTTGCGGTTTCAAGAAAATAGCAGCGTTCGGTTCCTCGACATCGCAATCAAGAAATTGAATATTATGGTTGTACTCGGTCGCGAGCAAAAGGGCATAACTCGTTGCTACGGTCGTTTTACCGGTCCCGCCTTTACCACTGGCAAATGATATGATCATTCTATCTCCAGGACTTTACCGACACCGATATCAATATAATCATCTTTGTATTCCTCTTTGAATATCACCCGGCAGCGATCACCACTACAATGACACGGTCCAATCTTTTCTACGCCCAGTTCTTTCAGCTGCACAATAATTCTCAGCAGATCAATATCACTAACATCCATTAAATGGAAACCGCCAAGAACCATATAGATATCCTTATCAAATCGCGCCTTCACATGTTCAATTATACTAATGATACCAGGATGCGCACAACCGGTAATGACAACCAGCCTTTTTTTTGTTTCAATGATTAAGGATTGTTCTTTAGTAATCGTGCCGAGTGTGCCGGTCGTATAAACACCCGGTAAAAGCATGTTAAAATCTTCGTTCTCGATCAAATGCGCACCGCTTTGGGTAACTGTCTTTTTTATCTCATCTGAAAAAGACGGCAGAACATAAACATCGAGCTGCGGGTTTTCATCTAAAAGAGATTTTAATCCTCCGGTATGATCCCAGTGGTCGTGTGATATCAGGAGTTTGCTGATTTTTTTAGGGTCGAGCTTGAGATTTTTAATATTATCGAGGAGGATTTCACCATTACTGCCCGTATCAAAAAGCAATATTTCATCAGGGTCGGCTACTAAACATGCAAATCCCCATTTGGCTTGAAGAGCTGGGTTATGCACATAATTATCATAGACAATAGTAATTGTCACTTTGATTGCTCGGTTAGTGCGAAAAATATGAACAATCTAGTTTCCACCGCTATCATTGACTAGTCTCGTTGGCATGTGCCATCACTTGAACAAGGAGGAATATCACAACGCTCATCGCTGCCGCAGCAAGTCGTACCTTTTGCATATGAAGTGCCCATTTTCACAATACCTGGCGCTGATAGCTGTTTCTCTAAATGCTCACTGCCACATTTTGCACACACAGGTTTTTCTGATTTTTGTAGCATTAGAAAATCAAATACAAGACCGCACTTCTTGCATTTGTAAGTATATATTGGCATACAACCTCCATGCAGAAGAAGGCTTCCTGCTATCTTCTGCTTTCTTTTCTTATTTCCTTATCATACTTGCACCACACTTAGGGCATGTCGTTTGAAAACATGGCACGCCTCTTTGGTGAGATGCAGTAGTTCCACATGACGGGCAAACACATTGGCCACCGGGTCCTGCTCCTTGGCCACGTCCACTGCGTGATCCTCCCTGCATTGAACCTTGTCCTGAGCCCATATTACGTGGTCCTGTTCCATCACCTCTTGGCATATTAATCACCCCCTTGTATTTTTGCCGGGCAAACCAAATTTAGAACCCACACTTGGTGATTGTGTCGCTCTGAGTTCACCTTTATTATATTTTTCTATTGATTGTTTGATACTACCAGAAACGCCGGTGATCACATCTATCCCTGCAGCTTGTAGGGTTTGAAAAGCATTAGGACCCACATTCCCGGTCAAAACCGCTTTGACGTGCTTATTGACCATGAATTGTCCAGATTGGATCCCAGCACCACCCATTGCTTCAGCATTCGGGTTCAAAACCGCTTCAAATGCCTGGGTATCTGTTTCAACGATAACAAAATACTTGCATCTGCCAAATCTGGGGTCGATCTCTGAATCCAGATTATTCCCTTGTGAAGTAAAGCAAATTTTCATATCGATAACCTTCCTTTCTAATGATTGTGATCATCTTGTTCAGAATGGTCACATTCGCTCTTTTCCAGACCATATCCTTTTCCAGCACCTGGTTTACAAAGACTTTCGCCGCCTTCAAGTGTACCTTTTTGAAGTTTTTCTAAAACTTCATCTATCTTGCCGGTCACACCGATTACGGTCTGTATATTAAGTTCGTTAAAAAAATCTATTGCTCGCCTGCCCATACCTCCGCACACAATGCACTCAACACCGTGCTGGTGCAGGAATTGCGGTATAAAACCAGGTTGGTGACCAGGATTTTCTACTACTTCTTTTTTCGCGACCTTACCATCCTCGATATCTACGATGGTAAACAATGGACATCTCCCAAAATGGGCTGATACAAAATCACCATCAGTCGAAATTGCAATGCGCATATATATCCTCCTTATTAGACCTTTATGGATCCTCGGGTGGGGTCAGAAACATAATTATTCTTTCCCCACCTGAGCATCTATTTCTTCTACTTATCCTCAACTTTTTCTAAAGTGTTAATACGGTTTTGTATATCCTCGAGCTGGTTCTTTATTAATTCAGCTTGATCTTTCAGCATTTGCATTTCTTCTTTTGGGGCTAATTCCTGTGCATAAGGGAATGCATCAGCAGCCGGCCCGATATAACCCGGCAAACCTGCGCCATAGAATTGGTTTCGCCAACCACGCCCAAAACCTCGACCAAACCAGCCGCGTCCGCGACCAAAACCTCGGCCAAAACCAAACCCGCCTCTACCAGGAATTTGGTTCGCATAACCTGGTACAGAATAACCAGCACAGTAGCCGGCACCACGACCTGTCATTGGTCCAAAACCACGAGGGCCTGTTCTATCTCCACCTGGCATCTCAATCACCTCCTTCTAATTGTTAATGAAATCCATTTTCATTTAACTCAAAAAAATATAGCTAATATCTTTTATCCTGACACTTTTCGCAGAGACCGTAGAATTGAATAAGATGGTTAGCGATCTTGAAATTGAATTTCTTAGAGAGTCCCTTCTCAGTACGACTTAGCAGCTCGATCTCATCATCGATAAAGTCTGTATAATCTATCACCCTGCCGCATTTTGTACAGACCAAATGATGATGGTGCCTAGTTCCTTTAGGCCCTTCAGATAATTCATATCGTGCCCTGCCGTCGCCGAAATCAAATTTAAAGACGAGTCCCATATAGATGAGCAATTCAAGGGTGCGGTAGATAGTCGTTAATCCGATATTCGGATGTGTTTTATGCACCACCATGTAAATATCCTCGGCACTAAGATGTTCTGATGTTCTGTTCAAAACATCGAGTATCGCTTCTCTGGGCACGGTTATCCGGTAACCACACCCTCTGAATTTGCCATGCCACCACGGTGGTCCCATCATATTTCCTCTTCTCATTAGATCATTTCCTTTTATTATTGAAAATGGTTTCTATTATCATTATACTCAGAATATACTATTTGTCAAGGGGTCAGTTGGGGGATCAGATCTCGACATTGGACAAGGAACCACTAGTGCGTAATATGGAGTGCCCCTGTCAGTTAATAAACATACCCCCTCTCCTTTTTCCTCTCCCCCTTATAGGGGAAGAGGGTAAGGGTGAGGGGATTTCCTCTCGTTGCGTAATCGGTTGTTCAAAGTCGAGATTTAACCCCAGATTTTATCCTCTTTATGATCTATCAGTGCATTTCTTCAATTTTATCTGCATCGAGGGTTTCGTCGAGATAATTAATAATCGAGTTATTATCAATATATGAACATACTTTGCGCCTTGCGATACGGCGGATGTTCAACAGATGTCGAACTGAAATATTATCCGTCGTTATGTTCTTACCGCTTGTGCCGCAAGCAAGCATGAGCGAAGGCTGGAGCTTATTATATGTACCGCCCAATGCACCCTGTGACGCTGGTGTATTAACTAAAATCCGTCCGGCATTCATGACCGAAGCAAAATACTCGATTTTTTCCTCGCGATTCGAAAAAATACTTGCCGTATGCCCCAGGCCACCGTGTTTGTTGATTTGACGACAAAGCTCAATAGCTTGCTCAAAATTATCAGCTACATAAAATGCTAAAATAGGAGCCAGGATTTCCAGCGAGAGTGGGGACTGGATCCCTACTTCCTCAAGCGGTGCGATCAACACAGTCGTATCAGGTGGAACCTTGATGCCAGCCATTTCTGCGATGACCGGAGCAGGTTGGCCGATGACTTCGACCCTCATGACTTTATCAGTTGTATTAAATGCTACTGGCTCAAGGCGTTTGATTTCTTCTTTGGACAGAAAATAGGCTTTCTGCTTTTTGAATTCGCGGATCACCTCATCAACATTGTCCTTGTTCGTAACGATCGCCTGCTCACTGGCGCAAACCGTTCCATAGTCGAATGTTTTGGAAAGAAGTATCTGCTCAACGGCAAATGGCACATCAGCTGATCTTCCGATATAGACCGGCACATTACCTGGTCCAATACCTATTGCCGGATTACCTGATTTATGAGCGGCTTGCACAAGTTCCACCGAGCCAGTAGCCAGGATCAAAGATATCTTTTTGTGTGCCATCAATGTCCTAACTTCATCCCTTGATGAGGTCTTTATCCATTGTATGCAATTCTCCGGCGCACCTGCATCGAGCGCTGCCTCGTAGGCGATACGTGCCGCTTCTACTGAACATTTCTTTGCTGAGCCATGAGGTCGGATGATAATCGGATTTCTCGACTTCATAGCGATCAAGATCTTAAACAGCACTGTGGAGCTCGGGTTAGTTATCGGTGTCACTGCAAAAATAGGTCCTACCGGTTCGGCGACTTCGACTACTTCCTGCTCTTTATCCTCAGCGACGACACCGACTGTTTTTACATTTTTAATATCCATGTAAACATAAAGCGTGGCCACGACATTCTTAAAAACCTTATCTTCCCACTTGCCCAGTTTGGTTTCTTTGTAGGTAAGCTTGGCAAGGTAAACACGTGCGTTAAAGCCCGCTTTATAAACAGCTTCAGTTATTTTATCAGTCTGTTCTTGATTATACCGCCGGAAAAGCTTCGAAGCTTCGCTGGCATTGGAAATGATTTTTTCAATATCGAGTCCCGGAGTATGGTATTCCATTGTCATAGTTTTTATAACTATAGGGAAATTATATCAGATTGTCAATACGGGGTCAAATCTTGACTATTGACAATTACGCGACGGAGTACAATACCTACTCCCGTCAGTTAATAAACATACCCCCTCTCCTTTACCCTCTCCCCCTTATAGGGGGAGAGGGTAAGGGTGAGGAGGATTTCCTCCCGTTGTATACTGTGGAGTGCAACGCCTGCCCCGTCCGTCAATGGACATACGGGGAGTCCCCTCGTTGTATACTATGGAGTGCAACGCCTGCCCCGTCCGTCAATGGACATACGGGGAGTCTCTCGTTGCATACAACGCACCGCTAAACCTTACATCTGCTCTGCTTTCATCAATTCCATTGCCGAGCCGTCAGTACAATAATAACCCCATTTAAGACCCATTTTCTTGGTAACCGGACATTCTGGACAAATACAACCTTTTTTCTCTTTGATGCATTTGCTCTTGCCGACCAGGCAAAAGCCTGCTTTTTCATCGCATTCGACATAGCTGGGACATTTCTTGCAGATACAGTTAGCAAAAACATACTCTTTCTTTTCTTCTTCAGTCATTTCAGGGGTTTCTGGTTCTTCTTTCTTTTTTCCGCATCCTAAAAAAGTCAATGCGAGAAAAGATATACCAGCCAGTGCAGATGAAAGAAACCCGCGGCGCGACATCTTTTCTTTTAACATACTACCTCCTTATTTTGGTTACACAAATTATACCTTATGCTTTGGTTTAAAAAAATTCATCTTTACCCAACCCCAATTAAGATAAAGATGGATCAAAAAGAACATAACCAGTAAAATACCATTAGGGTAATGTATTCTTCGGAAAAATCTAAAAGCATCTTGACCACCATATCTTTGGCCAATACCGGTGATCGCCTGAATGAGCATAAGCAGAAATAAAATAGGATTTACGATCTTCAAAAATTTGTTTTTCACAGTAAAATACTATACAATATTTCCTGATATGTCAAGAACTCATCTGAAACTTAAGAGTAACGCCTAAAATTTCCCGATCAGGATGATATTTTATTCAGAACTTCCAGTATATCTCGATATTAAAATCAGTAGCATACCCTCCAAGTCCATTCGCCACTTCATCATAGATACGTAAGATCCATGTACCGTTTATCTCTTCATCCATGAATAATGTCGTTGTAATCGTATCGGTTGGCTGGGTGAAATCATTATCCCACAACTGATGTTCAACACTACCTGGTGATTGCAGATATACATCCACGTCTGATATCTGTTGGTGAAGAATTGTCGCAAAAACAGTAATACTATCAACTACAGCAGAATCTGGTGCATCAGATATAGTTATATCACAAAGTGCCCATGTGCCATCAAATACTAAAACAGTATCCGTGTTAGCACCATTTACCATGCCCCTGGTGGCAACTGTGACAATTATAACATCTGATTGCCCTGAATTCTCTGAGGCATCATAGGCAGTTCCATTTATTGATAGTACAGACATATTCGTATAGCTTTCAATCGACCAGTCAGTTTCATATGGTGGGTTTGAATCCGTGCCAACAAGTTGATTATCTACAAAAAATTCTACATATTCAACTTCTTCATTGTCACTAGCGTCTGCACTAATTACACTTGTATGAACCATGATTGTATCTTCATTCTGCGGTGATGTTATGGATATTATAGGTGCTTCATTATCTGACGAACAATTATATACCATAAACAAACAACACAATAAGCAAATCAAAGCTAAACGTACATTCATCCAACCTCCTTTGCACAATTATATAACCTTTTCATTAATCCGTCAAGATGAACAGTATGAAGGAAAATCACTGAGCTAATGTACTTTAATAATCTTTTGAACTATCTTCCCTTCTATTTCTATGAAGTAGATACCCGGTTTAATCTTATCAGGATATTTTGTAGTGTGGTAATCATCTCACCTCCTTGAATATTATAGAAATGCTTCTGGTTATGTCAATAAAACCGTTGCGTTATCTTGTACTATTATTTGATCTTAATCAACTTTTTAGTTAGAGACTGACCGCCTTTTCGTACGTTCACAAAGTAGATTCCTGCTGGTCCGAGCTGCTCAACTTTTCGACCATCTGCAGAGTATATTGTAATTTCAGCATCATATGGAGTAAAATGTATCGCTGAAAGATTGTAGCAGGGATTCGGGAAAGATAGTGTAAGTCCTGATGGTTTAGGCGATATCACGATTTGCTGTTCACGTATTCCAACGGCATTTGGTCTTTTAGAAAAGAAGACATCGGGATTCATTGATCCATTTCTGCAATCACACCAACATGCATAAACATAATTATTATCGGCCGCGCATGCGGTATAGTCGCCAATAAAAGTCGAAGTTGATGCAACAGTATCTGATATCCGTTCGTTTGCACTCCATGTTACCCCAAAATCAGTAGAATATGCATAGTACTGAGCGATATTTGTAGTGCTCCCTTCTCTTGTATCATGCCAAGAAGCATGTATTATATCATTACTGTCAATTGCCATAAAGGGATAAAACTGTAATCCGGTTTGGACATCGTTCACACGTACCGGTGTCATCCATGTTGTACCACTATCAGTTGAACGGGAAAAAGAAACATCAATTTGACCGGCACCGTGTCGGGAATCAGTGAAAATGACATAGAGTAGGGATCTATCCTGGCTCGTCTTATAGCATGGAATATTGTTAATTCGATATGGTGTGGACGGTGGGCTCCACGGACATGTAATTATCGTCTGCATACCTGCCCAGGTTTGTCCCATATCAGTAGATTTATTTAGTTTGAGATCTTGATATCCCCAGCCAACAAATACGGTCGAATCAAGACCGCGAAAAGCCATCGTTCCATTACCACCTGAACCGACTTGGATACCAGATCCCCAGGTTTGCCCATAGTCAGTAGAACGTTTAAACATCAAGCCGCTAGTACCGCCAAATTCATACCAGGTTAAAAACACATTATTGCCATCAATCGTTGCCCATGGTTTATCATCCAGTGTATTTGGTGTACCAGGTGTTAAACAAATTGACGCACCCCATGTCTGTCCCCAGTCAGTTGATTTAGTAAGATATATATCACCAACAAAGCCGCCACTATTATACGATAACCAAATATAGTAGATATCACCGAATTCATCAACCGCAAGAACCGGATCAGCATCTGAAGGATAGGTTGGTTCAACCATTAGGGTTTCCTGCCAGGTTTGACCACCATCTGTTGAGGCTGCAAAGCCAACATGATATAGACTCTGTCGACTGTCGTTCCACCCTGCACAGATCATTGAATCCTGAAAAATCGCCATAGTCGTTTCGTTCTGGTTGCCAGATCCGGGATCTTGACTTATCTGTGTATTGGGAAGCCATGGTGAATCAGCAAATAGTGCCGCAGCAACAATAAACAACAATACTTTCTTCATAAAAGTCTCCTTTATATTATAATAACTAAAGCGATGAATTCACTCTGATCAATTATACAAAGGTAGAATAATTTGTCAATTAATTGTGTAGTTTACTGTTTTTGTAAAAACCGTTGTGTTACCTCGTGTTGTTATTTGATCTTTATTACTTTCCTTGTGATCTTACCATCAACTTGAATGAAGTAGATACCTGGTTTAATTTTATCAGGCAATACTGTTCGACCTGTAATGTCGAAAACTTTGCAGTTTTTGTCTGCAGGCAGTAACAGGGGGCCACTCAAGACAGTTGCACTATATCTTTCTGAAATATTCGATATCCTCTGTTCTTCAATTCCGACCAGTAGTATCCCCTCTTCATTATAGTTCAATGCCCCGTCATTCCATCCACCAATCACATAGACCGCGTTTCCGACAAGACCGACTGCTGTGGATTGTCGGGCGTACTGCATTGATGTTTCATTTGACCAGCTATTAGTGGTAGGGTCATAAACCTCCACATTGTCATAATAAACAGGGGAATCATAACCACCAATTGCATAAGCTACATCATCAAAGGAAAAACCGCCAAGAGCATACCTAGCATAAGTCATATTTGCCTTTGATGCCCAGTTATCGGTATTCGGGTCATAACACTCATTCACTGTAGTTTCCCCTGAGCCGGGTGAGGTTCCACCGGCAAACACATAGATTGTATCCCTGATTACGGCAGCTGCTGGACCCATCCTTGCTGTGGGCATCGATGCTTTTGTTGCCCAAGAATCTAATGCTGGGTCATATTCTTCAACTGCTGCCGTTACTGGAAGCATACCGCCAATTACATAAATCTTGTTCGCAACAACTGCGATAGCATAAGCATACCTTGAAGTTAACATTGGTGTCTTGGAAGACCATGAGTCGGTTACTGGATCATACTCCTCTACAAGATTAGTATCGGCTTGTAGACCACCTACAAAGCCACCGATAGCGTAGATCTTACCACTCACCACTGCACAACCAATATTAGAACGGGCAGTTGGCATCGATGCTTTTGTTGACCAGGAATTACTTACTGGATCATAGACATAATTAGTATTATGAAGAGTTCCACCGCCACTAGAACCACCGATAACATAGACAGTATCATTAATCACAGCACAACCAGCGCCTGACCTAACTTGCGGTATTGGTGTTTTTGTTGTCCATGTAATTGCCTGAGTCGATAAGGGTAACAACATTATAACAATAAATAATCGCATATTCACCTCCCTCTATACATATTATAAAAGTTATTCAGGCGTTGTCAAGGTATAGAGCAACGGAGGGTAAATCCTATATGTTATCGACTAAAAAAATATCCAGCATCCAAACACAGATAGTGAATCTATTGAGATGTAGGATACATAAAAGTATTCAGTTGATCCAGTTTTATTTTGTTCAGGGATTGAGTATCTTGAATAGTACTTGTCGTACACCTGGCAGTATCGCTAACAACCGTATTCGGCGTGCCGTCTTCATCCTCCCATGTTGCCTGAAACCAGAAATAACCTACAAGGACATATCCAGCAGGAGATTGTACGCCAGTAGGAAGCTCCTCTGCTTGCTCACTCCGAAACGTCCACGTATCTTGCCAATAGAGCTGATGATTCTGGTGATTAAGATCTTCCCAGAGCCACTGGACAGTTACCTGGATCGGTGTATCACCGTCCACAAGACGTCCAACAATAACACAATCTACTAGTGTCACATCTACGCCACCCTCAGGTTGTTTTCCGAATACGAAAGTCAGGCGTGTATAGGTTTTGCCGCATGTATTGATAAGCAGAAAACAGCTGATAATGATGGACATAATATACTTTTTCATTAATCCCCCTATTCTATATTTATTATACTAAAATGAACCTGCGCGTCAATAGGACCAAAGCGGAATTAGCTCCAGGATATTCGACTTCGCTAACGATAACTGTGATTAAAAAAGAATGCGGAGATACTGAATTCCGAATCCCTGTGAAGGAAGCATGCAACTTAACCAGAGTGATATATTTTCCTTGTCATTATCCAACTTGATTGGATAATCTAAGAGTAGGCGCTGCGGTCGGATTCCTTGATCCCTTCGAAATGTCCCATAAGTCCATTGCGTCACCCTGTGCTATTATTTGATCTTGATTACTTTCTGTTGCAGCCTGTGGCTGCATCGATGAAAAAGAATGGAGATTGATTACAGTGATATCTATTTTATTTTTATAATCTTCTGTGAAATTACTCCATCAATTTCAATGAAGTAGATCCCTGGCTTGATTTTGTCAGGGACAACAACTCTTCCTGTGATGTCAAAGACTTTGCAGTTTTTATCCTCAGGTAATAATAAAGATCCGTTAAAAATGGTTGTACTGAAAGTTCCATGTTCATTGACATGCACTGAAAATTGCCTAGAGTAGCTTATGGGGGGAAGTTGAGATCCAAAAGTATCATCACGAAGAAAATCGCCTTACAATTACCAGACAAACATCGCAGGGGAAGGTTTTGTACGCAGAGTGTGATTACATGACTAAAATCGGTACACTACTGATTATATGGACTGCGGCATTTGTGGTTCTACTATCGGTGAACTATGAATATCTGGTGACCGTAAGTGTAAAGGACGATGCCTTCTACTACTATCAGATCGCCCATAATCTATGGCACGGACATGGGCTGACGTTTGACGGGCAAAACCAGACAAATGGTTTCCAACCATTATGGTTCGCTTGTAATCTACTATTCGGATGGTGGCCCGCTAAATACGTCGGGTTTAAAATGGTATTAGCATTCGGGTTCATGCTTCACGTTCTTACCGCATATATTTTATATCTTCTGTTCTGTTCGTTTAATATCAATAAAAGAACGGCTATTATATCCAGCGTTGTATACCTTGCCTGTCCAGTAACTGTAATGAACGCTCTTAACGGTATGGAGTCAAGTCTATCGCTATTGTGTCTTGTACTACTACTGTATGTGATTGTCAATAAACTCAGTGATAGGTTAGTCATTCTTTTTAGTGTTCTTACGATCCTTGCACGTCTTGACTATGCTATCTTAATTGGCTTGATATTATGGTGGCACAAGCCCAATATTGGTTTTGGGAGAATTATCGGCATGATTCTATTATTTCTTATCCCATACTTTGTATTTAATGTGGCCACAGGCGGATCGTTAATGCCGATAAGTGCGTATGCCGTACCATTGGTGATTGGTGATGCCATGCATAGTTTGTTTTTAACCAACCCGATGTTTTTTCAAAACTACTACATAATTGCTATTGTGCTTGTGTCCTTGACTCTACTTAACACCAACTATACGATACGACGGCTTGGCATGTATTTGTCAATTGGATGTACTATGTTTATTGTTGCTCATATCATACGTGGTCCAGTAAGACCACATTATTTTGTATTTGCACCATTGTTTATTATATTACTTGCCGTTCCCGTACTTAAATCAAAACGCATATTGACAATCGTACTTACCAACTTACTGTTTGTTATAACTATCGGTCGGGATTCGTATGCTGTGTTGCGCCATAAACAGTTGCCGCACCAATTACCTATTTACCAACTTATGACAAACATCAATATAAGAGACACTGATAACGTAACTATCGGGTGCTGGAATGCTGGCATCCCTGGGTTCTTTTGCAGATACAGGGTTGTCAACCTTGACGGGAGTGTGAATAACACGGTTTACTATATGCTTAAAGAACGCCGTCTTATTGAGTACTGCGTTAATGAACAAATAGATTTAATTATCGACAAACATATGGTTTTCTTATTGTACAAGAATTTCTACGGGTATAGGGTCAAGTTCCATGTCGAACGTTCCTTCGGTGATATTCTGGTATGTACTTATAATAAACCTGGAGAGGAAATCCAACAGGAATCACGATAGGACAAACATGAGGTCGGATTCCAGCTAGGTCTAGATGGGGTCAATAAGAATTTTACAACTAATAAATTACTCCAAGAAGAATTAAACTATAAGATCAATAACGAATACTTTGAAGTTCACAGTATTAACACTAATAGCAAATTAACATGGGATAAAATATATAAAGTTGCAGAATCTAAGCGTTTATTCGCGATCTATATTTCAAAAGGACAGGCATTTTTATTACCAAAACATTATTTAAATACTAATGAATACAACACTCTCAAAAATATTATTAAAAATACCTTACCTGAAAAAAATTAGCCATAAAATAAATCGTCATTTAATTTTTATAACTTTCTGAGTGATCTTCCCATCAATTTCTATGAAGTATATGCCTGGTTTTATCTTGACAGGTATTACAACTCGACCTGTGATGTCGAAGACTCTGCAGTTCTTGTCTTTTGGTAACACCAGGGGACCGCAAAGGATGGTTCGACTGTTGTCATTACTTCTCGCAACAGTACTTTCTTCCAATCTACCCATATCTTCGCCATTTAGCGCATAAACTATGTAATCACCAGATCCAACCACGACCTCAATATTTTCATCGTTATCTATATCTCCAAATGCAGCACTCCCGGAGATTAATGCGCATGTTTGATATGACCAAAGAACGCTACCGTCCTCACCATTCAAGGCATATAATCTATAATCGCCACCACCAATGACTACTTC
>JBARXB010000052.1:0-31587 GCA_049647165.1 bacterium | reverse complement strand
GAAGAACATTTGCCAACCGCACAAAAGAACCCTCTGGGTCGATCATACTTCTCTGAAAAACTTAGCACTTTCACACCGGCTGCGTGTAAAGCAGCTGCAATGGGAAGTCCTTCATAACCCTCTATTTCTTTACCTTCGAAAAGGAATTTAACCTTTTTCCCACGTTTGAAATCAAGAATAGGATGTTCTTTCAAATAACCATGCATCTTGCTTAATCCCAATAAGGAACTTCTCGACTCCCACTCGCGAAGCTCATGGTTGCTCGAAGCATAAAATCAGTATTGTTCGAGCTTGTCGAGAACTCACCATAATAACAGCTATCAATAATTCTGTTAAAAAACACTCGGCTATACCTTAAAATATTCAACTGCATTCTTGAAAATAAGTAAACCGTCACCAATACCATTGAATTCCCCACGGGTGTGATTAGGGTGCTGCAATGAAGAAATATGCCGTTCTGGATGGGGCATTAAGCCCATAATTCGTCCTGTTTTATCACTTATCCCGGCGATCCCAAACATCGAACCATTGGGGTTGAATGGATAACCAGCTTCATTGCCGTCTTTATCAACATATTGAAAAACAATATGTTCCTTGATTTTTGCAAGAACATCATCATCCTTGACCACGAATTTTCCTTCAGCATGAGCTACGGGAAGGGTTATTATCGAACGCATCCCCTTAGTGAAAACCGATCTCTCTTTATTGACTTTGAGATGAACCCAACGATCTTCAAAGCGCTCAGAATCATTACTTACCAAACTCACTGACTGTGTTTCAAAACTGCTATTAAAAGCAGGTAAGATACCGCATTTCACCAATACTTGGAAACCATTACATATCCCAATGAGTAAATTACCCTGTTCGATGAATTTTAAAAACTTATCCCGGAATTTGTATTTAATCTCATTAGCCAGGATCTTTCCTGCTGCAATATCATCGCCATAAGTGAAACCTCCGGGTAAAGCAATGATCTGATAATCAGTTAAACGAAGATGCTCAAGCTCATCAATGTACACACGTTCGCTTGCCGCGCCGGCAATATCAAAAGCATAGGCTGTTTCGACGTCGCAGTTTGTCCCAGCGGCTCGAAGAACTAAAACCTTGGGTTTCACTTTATGTGGTTATTTTAAAATGATAGTCTTACCGTCAGCAGCGGCTTGTATGTTGTATTTGGGATATTTACCCCTGTAATCTTTTACAATACCATCGATAAATTTGTCTGTACTGCCATGGTCATGATGGGTAAACATAACATTTCTCACGCCAGCTTCCTCGGCAAGCTTCATAACTTGACTGTAAGTTGAATGACCCCAACCCAGTCTTTTTTCGTAGATATCATCCGTGTATTGGGCATCATGTATGAAGAAATTTGTGCCTTTTATGAAATGTACGAATTTTTCGTAAGGTGTATTGCCGTTTTTGTCAAAGAGTTCATTGTCAGTTAAAAAGGCAAATGAATTTTTACCTTCGGTAAATCTCAATCCGAGCGTTTGATTCGGGTGGTTATTAAGGATGGTCTGAATTTCTATATTACCGATTGTTGAATTATTTTTCAGTGTTTTATAGACGATTTCCGAAGGCAGATCTGACATGATTGCCGGGAAGTAAGGTCGGGTCATCTGATATACCAACGCTTTTTTTGCGTTGGTTTCTTTGGATAAACCGTAAATGTTAATAGTAGAGCTCGGCAAAAATATCGGGGTGAAAAAAGGAAAACCCTGGATATGATCCCAATGGTAATGAGTAAAAATCATGTTTATTAAGCTTTTCTTGCTTTGCATCAGATGAACACCTAATGCACGGATACCGGTTCCTGCATCAACAACTATTACATCCCCTGAATTTGATTCAACATAAAGACAGGTGGTATTACCACCATAGTTTTTTGTTTCCTTATTTGCAACAGCGATTGAACCTCGTGTTCCGTAAAACTTGATTATCATTTACGGTTTTTCCTTTGCTTTTTGAGACATCTGACAATTACCTTCAAAGAAGACACCAGCCTGGATAATAATACCTTTACATATGATGTCTCCGAGCATCTGGGCACCGCTTTGGAATTCAACAATGTTTTGGATAGTTATATTACCTTGAATCTTGCCGCCAATGATCGCTGAATTGCAGCTAATATCACCTTTTATCACGGCATCCTTGCCGATAATCAAACTGTCCTTAACTGTAATGCTCCCCTTAATCTTACCATCGATCTTTGTTGAACCACTAACCCTTAAATCACCGTTTATAACAGTCTCTTTTCCCACGACACTGTCGATCTGTCCTTCTTTAGCCATCCAAGCCTCCTTTAAACTCCCAGTTAATTAACCTAAATTATATGCAAAAAACATTTTTTGTCAACAATAAATTTAAAAATAGCGCCAACGGGATTTGAACCCGTGATCTTCGCCTTGAGAGGGCGACGTCCTAAACCAAGCTAGACGATGGCGCCGTTGGATATTATAGAGATATAGTACGAAATGTCAACTTTTAATTAGGAGAACTCTGAATGATTATCCCGATTTATCATCTTGACGATAATATCGAGAAAAATCGAGGATCCCGTCCAGCGGGACAGTGATATTTCGTAACTTCTGTAAAGGCAGAGTTTACTCTGCAAATGCCTGTCAGGACTACAACATGTCAAATTTATGAATATACTTTACATCGAGGGATTTTTCCATATAATCTGGGCATGGAGGTGACAGTCATTATCCCGGTATATAATGAAAAAGACAATATTGAGGCGGTAATCGATGCGGTCAAAAGTGTCGGTATAGCACAAGAAATCATTGTCGTCGATGATTTCTCAGTCGATGGCACTAGAGAGCTTTTAAAGACGAAAAAAGATATAAAAACTATTTTTCATGATGAAAACAGGGGAAAAGGAGCGGCTATTCGAAGCGGTTTAATAAATGCAACTGGTGATATTATTATTATTCAGGATGCGGATTTGGAGTATTCACCTAAACAATATCCTCAGTTAATCAAACCTATAAAAGACAGAAAAACTCGTGTTGTATATGGTTCAAGAATCCTGGGAAAAGGTAATTTCCTAAAGAGTAGTTATTATGCAAATCGCTTTTTAACCCTGATGACAAACGTTCTATTTAACAGCCATATATCAGATATGGAAACTTGTTATAAAGTAATGAAAATTGAACTTATGAGAAATTTGCAATTGATATCATCTCGTTTCGAGATCGAACCTGAAATAACCTGTAAAATCCTTAGAAGAGGAGAAAAAATAGTAGAAATACCGATTACCTACAGGGGTCGTAAAAAGGGAAAGAAAATAGGTGTGAGAGATGGTATTCAAGCAATATGGAATTTGATCAAATGGAAATTCAAAAAATGAACGTACTTTTTGTTACTACTGCTTATAAAAGGCATAAGAATGATGTTATTACACCATGGATGGTCCAGCTCATTCAGCGCCTGCGTCAGCAAGGAATCGACGTTTCAGTTTTTACTTCTTCATATATGGGTCTTGGAAATCAAATTATCGATAGTGTACCGATTTACCGTTTTCAATACTTTTTCCGCAAATATGAACGCCTAACCCATGAACAAACTGCAGTCGATAGATTTGGACAGGGTCTGTTCAATGTTTTTCTGAGTTTTCTTTACGTCATCTTCGGCACAATCGCCCTGGCTCGTTTGGTCCGGGTCAAACATTTCGATATCATCCACGTCAACTGGCCTTTTCCACATATCATTTTTGGTTTAGTCGGTAAGGCTCTCAGTCGTGCACGAGTATTTTCGACTTTTTATGGTCTGGAAATCCGTTGGTTAAAGAAGAAATTTCCTTATTTGATCACGCCTTTTGCTATGCTCATCAACAAATCCGATGTTATTACCGCCATTTCCAACCACACTGCCGGAGAATTAGAACAAATCGTCCATAAAAAAATCAATATCATACCATTTAGTATTTCGATCAACGAAAAGAGAATTACATCTGCAGACCATGAAGAAATCGTCTTTGTCGGTAGGCATGTGGAACGTAAAGGCGTGAACATACTCATTGAGGCCTTCAATCTTGTACATAAAGATATCCCCCATAACCTTATTATTGTGGGTGACGGACCGGAAAAAACAACCTGGGAAAATTTAGCTAACCGCTATAAACTCGGTCACCGTGTCAAATTCACCGGGTGGATATCTAATGATGAATTAACCGAGCAGTACCGGCATTGCAGTTTTTTTGTCCTCCCCGCAGTCTATGATAAACACGGTGACACCGAAGGTCTGGGTGTGGTGATGATCGAAGCCATGTCCTTTGCCAAACCGGTGATCGCTTCAAAAGCTGGTGGTATCACTGATGTTGTGGAACACGGAGTAAACGGTTTGCTCGTACCGCCGGGTGACGTTTCAGCACTTGCCAATGCGATACGAACATTAGCAACCGATGTGAAATTAAGTAAAAAATTGGGGCAAAGAGCTAAAAAGTCCATTGACGAAAGATTCAATTGGGATAGAATTGTAAAAAGACTGATTTCTTTATATATCACAAGGGAGAGATAAGTGAACGGCTCAAACATGAAACGTACAATAGAAGCATTATTAATAGCTACAGATGTACCTCTAACTCATAAGAGAATCATTGAAATCACCGAACTTCAAATGGACGACATCGTCCGTTGTGTCGAAGAATTGAATCAAGAATACCGTGAATCAAATAGGGCTTTCGAAATAAAAGAAATCGCCGGGGGCTATCAAATATACACCCTGCCGGAATTTGCACTCTGGGTCGGCGCACTTCATGATCGTAGGAGCAAATTATCAAAAGTTGCTCTTGAAACTCTGGCAATAGTCGCGTATCACCAACCAATAACAAGGGCTGAGATTGAAAAAGTAAGGGGTGTTGATTCAACCTATATGCTCGATACACTTCTCCAAAAAAACCTCATTAAAACATGCGGTAGATTACCCATACCTGGACGACCCATCCGTTACGGCACAACCAAGGAATTCTTGAGATATTTCGGAATAAAAGACCTGGATGATCTGCCCCGCGAAGAAGATTTTGGCGAAGCTATTACCTCTGTCTTTGAAGACACAAGTGCTGAACCTTCTGAAAAAGCAAAGGAAGATGAGCTACCTAGTGATGACCCTGAACAAAATCTACCAGAAGAAGGGGTTGAAGACGAAATAGCCGAAGATGATGTAAATGAACCGTTCACTGTATGATTTCAGTCAAAAAAGAAATTCGCGAATTCCTTAAACATTATAACACTCACATCGTTGGTTTTTGCACAATACCAGAAAATGCTGAGGTATTGGAAATCAATGAAAAACTATTCAGGGCGGTTGTCTTTGGTTTTCCATTATCAAAATCAGTGTTAAGGACGATAAAAGATCGCCCAACGCTCATTTACAAACATCATTACAAGACAATAAACTGGATATTAGACCAGACTGCTTGTCATTGTGCACAGTATATTGAAGCTATGGGTAAAAAAGCGATCCCGATCCCGGCATCACAACTCATAAATTGGGAAACGCATAAAGGGCATATTTCTCACCGGGCATTAGCACACGAAGCTGGTCTGGGACATATCGGCAAAAGTGGCCTGCTTATACATCCGGATTTTGGTGCACAGGTACGGTATGTATCGATACTTACGGACCTTGAATTCGAGCCGGATAAGAAAATAAATGGAGACTGCAGCACATGCCAAAAGTGTATTACTGCCTGCCCGGCGCAGGCAATTACTGAAAATGGCGTTGATCTTAAACGATGTTACGAGAAACTCTGTGAGTTCGCAAGTATCCGGGGTATTGGTCAGCATATCTGCGGTGTTTGTGTTAAGGTCTGCGATGGCCGAAATTAAAAAACCCCTGAGGGTCTTAGTAATCACCGGGCTGATCTATAAGAATGATTTCCGGGTCAATAAGGTATTAACAACCTTAAGCAAAGATTTAGGGGATGTCTCTTTGCAATCCGAGGTTATTCCATTTACCCATACTGCCTATTATAATAAAGAAATGGGTGACAATCTTTTGCGTCAGTGGTTTGTCTTTAATAATCTTGTAGTTCCTGATGTCCTTGCCGAATTAAAGCATCGCTCGAATGAAATTGAGCAAAGCTTCATTAGCGAAAAGGGTGGAAGAATAGTAAATATTGACCCGGGGTTCATTACCATGAGCAGTTTGATTCTGGCTTCAACGAAAAACTTTTCACACCGTATATATATTGGTAAAGGTATTTATGCCGAAGTGACGCTTATTTACAAAAGTGAAAAGTTTGTTTCATTAGAATGGACATATCCTGATTATCGAGAAGCACTAGCCCTTGATTTTTTCATGAATGCACGGCACATACTTAAGGAAAAACTTGCTCACAGCTCTTTTTAGGTGTTTAGGTTTTTGGATTTCCAGGAGTAATGATGTTTGATTTATCAGTAGAAGGATATTTTTCAGCAGCTCATCAGGTAAAGGGGTACCCGGGTGATTGCGCCAGTATACATGGTCATACCTACCGGGTCAAAGTAGTCTTCGGGGCAAAGACATTGGATAACATTGGGCTGGCCATTGATTTCAGGCACTTGAAAACAGCACTCGAGCAAATACTCGCTGAACTTGACCATAAAAATTTGAATGACCTTACTTATTTCAAAGAACATAATGCTACAACAGAATATGTCGCGATGTATATCTTCAATGAGATGAAAAAGGAAATAAATATAGTCAAAGCAGTAACCGTATGGGAAGGACATAATAATTCGGTGACTTATTATGAAAACTAGATTGCCACACCAGGAAAAGAAGAAGTTATGAAGTTGAGAAGTTCAGAGGTTCTGAGCCTCACACCTTTAAAACCTCAATATACCACGGGGCGAAAGCTCCCATTTTACAGGAATGCGCGCCCTTAAGATGAAACCAAAAAGCATTGTCTTACTATCTGGTGGTCTCGACTCTACGGTCAGTGCAGTGATCGCCAAATATAAGACCGATCTGCTATTTGCTCTGACCATTGATTATGGACAACGTGCTGCAAAAATGGAAATAGCTGCATCAAAAACAATCTGTAGGGCATTAAAGATCAAACATAAAACAATAACGCTGCCCATATTCAAAGGATTCACGAACCTCGCTTTGTTGAAGTCAAAAAAAAGTGTCAGTCCAAAGAGATTCACGAGATTGAAAGACGTGTGGATCCCGAATCGAAATGGCCTATTTATAAATATCGCTGCATGTTTTGCTGAATACTATCATGCTGATATTATTGTAACTGGTTTTAATCGAGAAGAAGCAGCTGAGTTCCCGGATAATAAACCCCAATTCATTGCCGCGATCAACCACGCTTTGATGTTCAGCACACTTACCAAGGTTAAAGTTAGAAGTTATGTAACTGATTATACAAAAAAGCAGATCTATAAAATTGGCTTAAAATACAAAGCTCCTCTGAAATATGTCTATTCCTGTTATCTTGGGAAAAAAGAAATGTGCGGAAAATGTGCTTCGTGCAGGAAATTGCTCGAAGCCAGGGTGTCTGGAGTGCAATGAAATTCAGTGCTCTTGATATCATTCGTAAAAAACGCGATGGTAACAAACTAAACGAACAAGAAATAAAACATTTCGTTTCTGAGTATGCCCGATATAATATCCCGGATTATCAAATGGCCGCATTTTTAATGGCAATATATTTCCAGGGGATGGATTTTAAAGAAACGACTGGTTTGATGAAAGTTATGATGCATACTGGAAAAATCCTCAATCTCAAAGGAATTAAAAAACCGATCATAGACAAACACTCAACCGGTGGGGTCGGTGACAAAGTTTCCTTGATATTGGCACCTTTGATGGCGTCGTGCGGCATTTGTGTACCTATGATATCGGGTCGGGGTCTGGGGCATACCGGAGGTACACTCGATAAGTTGGAATCGATCCCCGGATTTCGGACAGATTTAACGCTCAAAGCATTCAAGCACCAGTTAAATCAACTCGGCGTCGCCATGATCGGACAGACCGGAGAAATCGCGCCGGCTGACAAAAAAATCTATGCTTTACGTGACGTGACCGCAACCGTGGATTCCATACCGCTTATTGCAGCAAGCATTATGTCAAAAAAGCTTGCCGAGGATCTGGATGGACTCGTTCTTGATATAAAGTTTGGCAGCGGTGCATTCATGAGCGATTACAATAAAGCAAAAAAACTCGCACGTACTATGATCCAGATCGGCAAACGAGCCGGGGTAAAAGTTACCGCGGTGCTGACCGATATGAACAATCCTTTGGGCGAATATGTCGGCAATTCTCTGGAAGTCATGGAAACGATCGAGGCGTTAAAAGGCAGAGGACCAAAAGATCTTATGGAAGTAACTTATGCACTTGGTAAAGAAATGCTCAAGCTCGCAAAGAAAAAAGGTGGGAAAACCCTGCTTGAGAAGAATATAGCTAACCGTGCTGCCTTGGATTGTTTTAAAAAGATCGTATGTGCCCAGAACGGCGATATTTTAATTTTTAATGACTATACCCGCCTGCCCACAGCCGAACATAAATATCGGGTTCTCGCTAAAAAACCCGGTTATATCTATAGTATAGATAATTTTCGAATCGGCATGTTATTAGTAAAATTGGGCGGCGGGAGGATCAAAATGGAGGATAAAATAGATCCTTCATGTGGTTTTAGAATCTTGAAAAAAATCGGTGATCCCGTCAAAAAAAGTGAAATTCTTGCAGAAGTGTATTGTGACAACCAGACGAAAGCTGAAAAGGTTCAAAAACACATGCAACATGTGTTTGCAATACAAACCAGGCCGTTTCGCAGTAAAAAATTAATCCATGATGTATTACACTAAAAGCCTTTTATCACAATCACGGGATAACATCACTCACTGGATTTGGGTATCCAGACATCGTAATTCTTCCCAAGTGATTCCTTCCTGTACGACTCGTAATCTACGAGCAATCGTTCGTACTCCTTGTTCATCAATGGCGATGAAATAAGAAAATCAGCTGTTGCACGATTGCAGGCTACCGGAATGTTCCACACAACTGATAAACGCAGAAGTGCCTTGACATCTGGATCATGAGGATGTGGTTCCATGGGATCCCACAGGAATATCAAAAAATCAATAGTCTGGTCAGCGATTTTTGCACCGACCTGCTGATCTCCACCGAGTGGCCCGCTTTTAAACCGGGTGACTTCGATATCAAGTTCTTTGTTAATCAACAACCCGGTTGTGCCCGTTGCAAACAAATTATGTTTTTTAAGCGACCCTTTATTATACCGTACCCATTCAAGAAGATCCTGTTTTCTATTATCGTGGGCGATTAAAGCAATATTTTTTTTGACGTTCATTTTTTCAATTTTGTATACCATGTGCCTCCTTTTAATAATAATCAAGCGTGTATTGTACGGATATCCATAGATCTGTCAATGATCATAATGATTAACAGTTAGCACATAACTAACCAACATCCACTATTGTAAGTATGGCATTACGACAATTCTTTTATTGACGTAACAATAATTAAGTATAGAAATATAACTAATCAACATATATTTATAGGAAAATCCTCCTTGACTATGTTGTGATATCAATTATAATAATATATATGACTCAGTGCCATTGAGGTGCATAAATTGAAGAAAGTTTTGTTCATCATTATATCACTCAGTTTTTTCTCAACTGTTAATGCTGAATGGGAAGCGATAGGACCTTTTGGAGGATATCTTAGAGCCCTAGCTTTAGATCCCTCAAATGTAAATACTCTGTATTGTGCTTCATACTCTTCAAGCGCAAGAATCTTTAAATCAACTGATTCGGGTACAATCTGGGATTATTGTAGCAAAGTACCGAACTATATCTATTGTCTTGATGTCGACCCGAATAATTCAAATGTTCTATATGCCGGTAGTTTTGGTGCGATCTATAAGTCGGTCGATGCGGGTTTCACATGGTTGGAATGTAATATATCTGGTCTTGATATCTGTGGTATCCAGGTGCATCCTGATTCGTCATCAATTGTATATGCCGCTGGCGGAGAATTTATTGGTGGCCTTTATGTTATGACTTTTTTTAAAAGTATTAACAGCGGTGTCGATTGGACCAGTTTACCCTTGAATACATACAGTGGATTTTCCTATTGTCTTGCACTCGATCCTCTCGACCCCATGAAAATCTACATTGGCGGTTATTATTATGATACAACAACTGTCCCTTGTGTCTTCAAATCTACTGATGGCGGTAATAGTTTCTTTGAAACCTCAGCTGGACTGACGACCGTTTCTCAACGTGTTTATTCTCTGGGTATAAATCCGACTAACTCTGACATTTTATATGCCGGCACTTATTATGACGGGATTTACCGCTCGACCGATGCCGGGGTTACATGGTCACATGTATTTGGCGGCGCATGGTTTTTTTCAAGTATAGCAACAACCCCGGCTAATCCAGACCTTGCTTATGCCGGTGCCGATACGGTTATTTATAAAACTACCGATGCAGGCATATCATGGTATAGTACAGGTTCGGGACATGGGGGTGGTCGCAGATTATTTCGGAGTATTGTAGCACATCCCTCAAATGATTCAATCGCCTATACCACGGACTATTCTGGATTCTTTATGACTTCTGACGGTGCGGCAAGCTGGTCTGCATCCAATTACTGTATTAATATCGCTTCAATAACCTGTTTTGCTATTTCCCCTTCTGTGCCCTCAACAATTTATATATATGTTGAAGGCTATGGTGTCTATAAGACAATAAATAGCGGTATCACGTGGACGAGAATACCAAGTCCTTTTGCATGTAGACTCGGTGCTTTAGGTGTACACATAATAAATCCCGATATCGTATATGCCCTGGAAGGTGATGGGTGAGGGTATGCAAGGCTCTTAAAGAGCACAGACGGCGGGTCTGTCTGGTCGCTTCTCGATGCATATCATATGGCTGATGGTAGTGTTTTAACGGCTGATCCGATCAATGATTCAGTGTACTGGACTGGTGGTAAGTATGGCTATATGAGTGTGTGCAAGACAACAGATAATGGCATTTTCTGGGAAAGGCAGAATATCAGCGAGCCACTCGAAGGATGGGCATATGATCTGGCGATCGATCCAACCGACCCTGATATTGTTTATGCCGGAGGCATTCCTGATCTTTATAAAACGGTTGATGGTGGTAGAACATGGGTAGTTTCATCTATGGGTATCGACGGATATGTCAATGATCTTGAGATCGATCCCCAAGATACCGATATCATTTTTGCCGGTACAGCGAGTGGTATTTATAAAACCACAGACGCAGCTATGACGTGGCAGTATGCAGGTCTCAGCGATGTGAACGCGTTGTTAATGAATCCTCTGGCAACAGATACAATCTATGCCGGAACAGGCGCGGGTGTATTCAATAGCCGAGATCAGGGATCTACCTGGCATGCAATGGGCTTAGAAGACGAGCATATTACCGAAATGAAAATAGACCCGGATGATTATCTCTTTGCCGGAACTGAAGGAGCTGGCATGTTCCGCTGGAATATCAATGTCAGTGTGACCGAAAAACCTGGTGATGCACAAATTCAGCAATTGATGTATGCTGCGCCAAACCCGGCAAAGAGCAGAACCACGATACATTATCAGCTGATAAATACATCTGCGGTCAGTTTAACTATCTATGATATACAGGGACGATTTGTCAAAAAACTCGTCAATAATCAACAAACCCCGGGTGTCTATGCAGTCCCCTGGGATGGCATAGATACTAATAATAAGTTGGTCTCAGCAGGTGTATATTTTTATATGCTTTCAGTCGATGGGAAAACTGCTATTCAAAAAATCATCTTATTGAAATAATTCAATCCCAGCGGATTATACCAAGTTGTTCGGCTTTGCCGAATTTCATGAGGCAAGCATCTGTACCACGTTCTGTTTTGCTCTCTATAGCAACGCATGAACCCTTGAAAGCAGTCGGTCGATTGATTGCACCCGGCGTCGAGTATCTTGTAAACCAAGAAATAAATCCCCGGGTACTGTGCTTCAGAACCAATACATCATCGCCGACATAACCGGTTATATAGAAATTTGTCCGGTCAGTATTGCATGATGGACAGATGAGATAGGGAGCACGCTGAAGCGGCTCGGCCGGTTCATCTTTCCTGCCTTTAAATGTCTTGGTCCATATTTGCTCACCGCTCTGGGCATATTTAACTGTGAGCACTTCCTCTATACCAACTTCATTCATACTGCTTCCAATAACAAAAATAAATAAAGATTCTGCAGCTGATTCTTCCAAAACCAGGGCATTAGCGATATCGTCCTGATGGGCAGGGCCGTCAATAAATTTCTCGAGAATAAGACTATCTTTTTGGTTATACATTAAAATCACATAATCCTTACTTGTTTCATTATTATTGGTTGTTCCAAGAACATAGACATTACCGTTTTCATCTGTTTGAACATCCGCTATGGAACTTGTATTTCCCAAAGTTTCGTGCTCGATAAAATTGATAAATTTCCCGAGGCTATCGTATTTCATATAGAAAAAATCATCGGTTTGTTTTTGAACCCCGGCAATAATGAATTGACCGTTTTTGCCAATACAAAAACGCAGCGTATCAAATGAAAGATTTTGGTTCTGGTATTTACTCTGCCAAATTAAATCGCCTGAGGGTCGATATTTTGCTATAAAAATCTCTTTTGAATCTGTTGATTGATCAGTCCAGCCAGCGACATATAGATTATTCAAATAATCATTGATCAATGCTCCGGTTACCATACCGCGCGATCTTTGCACAATCTTATCCCATAGCAGATTACCGAGACTATCATATTTTACCAAAACCATAGCATTAAATCCTTTTGAGTCTACGGTCTGCGCCAGGACAAATATTTCATGTTTGATATCGATGATCTCACTGGTGATGGCGCGTATTGCATAACCCTTTGCTGATATAAAATCTTGTGCTTCATAGACTGTATGCCATAAGAGCTCACCCTTTTCACTGTATTTTGCAGTAATGCATACGGGTTTTTTATCAGATATCCAATAGGTTCCAGTAATATAATTATCTGTTCTTAATGAAGATATTCCATTGATCCGGTAATTACCCGGACCGGCTGGTTCACATTTTACCACCCACTTTGTTTCCATATCACTACATTTAACAAGGAAAATAATTGATAGGAGTATATATATAACGTTCTTCATATAACATTATAGTAACAGCTAGTATTGTGTCAAGGACTAGGGTGCTTTTATGCTGAAATTATGCAACATCTTTGTAACGTTAACCTATATAATAGTATCGTGATACGAAAAGTATCTTGACAAGAGGAGTTTTTTTCTACACTTGAGTGTAGGAATTACTTCGAATACAAAGGAGGAATATGATGATGCGCAATACCTTCATATGTTTAATCATTTTCAGTCTCTGTTCATTCATATATGCAGAATGGCAATCTATTGGACCTTACGGTACAAATTTACGCACTATGGCACAAGCAAGTACTGATGAAAATTTCATGTATACTGCTTCTTATTCTAATCCGACAATGATCTTCAAATCGACTGATGCAGGCGATTCCTGGACCCAGATCAGCGAAGTCCAGTACTGGATATATTCACCTGCTATTGACCCGGGTGCTTATCTTTATGCGACAACTTATGGTGCTGGTATGTATCGATCGCCGCTCGCGCCTGGTATATACACTATTAAATGGAATAGTGAGGATAAAAACAGCACAGTCATCCCAGCGGTATCTATTTTTATCGCCTGTCAGCAAACAATGTCGATTATACACGCAAATTTATCTGGTTAAAATAATAGATATACCTAGTTCTTTATGTATATTGAGTATTTTGTTCTTGACAAAGAAAGAATGTTTGTTATACTTAAGTGTAAAAAAGGGAGGTTGAATGAAAAACATCCACTTAGTATGTTGTCTTATAGTCCTCTGTGCATTCTCCTTTGCGATGTGGGAATCAATCGGACCCTATGGCGGTTATTTACGGGCTATAGCCGCAGCACCTTCTAACGAGGATATCATATATGCATCGGCTTACACCAGTCCTTCGCCAATCGTAAAAACAACAAATAGCGGTGCTTCCTGGAATAGAGTAACATCGATAAATTCTTATATCTTCTCTATGGCCGTTGACCCGACTAATCCTGATATTGTATATGCTGGTGGTTATATGCAAATCTACAAATCAACCAACGGGGGCTCTTCATGGACCAACCACTCAGTTTCCAATTATTATATCTACAGTCTTGCTGTCCATCCAACATCACCATCTACGGTTTTTGCCGCGGGAAGAGTATATACTGGCAGTGTTTATGTAATGGCGTTTTTTAAGAGCACTAACAGCGGCTCATCATGGACCAGTGTCAATTTGAGTGACTCAAACGGTGTTTCATACAGCATGGCTGTTGATCCATATAATCCTAATAATATTTATGTCGGCGGTTATTACTATGCTAATTCCTCATACCACCCAGCAGTGTATAAATCAACTAATGGAGGAATAAGTTTCTCGGAAATCTCAACCGGAATATCTTCAGCCGGGTATTATATCTATTCTCTTGCGGTCCATCCAACAACATCAAATACGATCTATGCCGGGACCTATTACGGCGGTATTTACCGCACGATTAATGGTGGTTCATCATGGTCATTGGTTTCACCCTCAAGCTATCGCTATATCTTTAACATGTCAACGACAATAGCCAGACCTAATTATATATATGCCAGTGCTGATACCTGTATTTACAGGAGCACAAATTCAGGTTCTAACTGGTCAGCGCTCAGCAGTGGGCTCATTGGTACTTATAATTATGGAATACATGCCCGTAGCGATATGGTATCTCAGGTATATGCATCTAATAACTCCGGGTTTTATGTTTCCACCAACGCAGGAGTAAACTGGACAGCATCAAATCAAGGCATAACAATAAATGGTATTACTGGTTTCTCGAGCCCGCATACTAGTCCGGCAACTATTTATACATCATTTGAAGGTGTCGGTGTTTTTAAAACTACTAATTGCGGCTCGGATTGGAATATACTACCGACACCATTGACTTGTGGAGACATTTGCTCTTTTGCTTTTAACAATAGTAATCCTAATACTCTTTATGCATTGGAAGGGTTAGGCTGAGGCAATGCCGAGCTCTTCAGGAGCACAGACGGCGGGTCCGTCTGGACACAGATCGAAAGTTACTATACAGATGGTGGAGATTTAGTTTCTGACCCTAATAACAATTCTACCTTTTGGAGTTGCGGTCGATTTTATAATGGCAGTGTTTATGTAATGGAAGCATCAAAAAGTACTAATAGTGGTTCATCGTGGACACGATATCCTCTTACCACAACAACCGGGTATGCTTACACCATAGAAATCGATCCGGTCAATTCGAATATCGTCTATATTGGTGGAGACGGTGGTATTTACAAAACCATTAATGCTGGGACCTCATGGTCAGGTGCTTCAACTGGTATCACTGGCATTGTCTATGATATGGCGATAAATCCGGACAATACCAGTGTCTTGTACGCGGGGACAGCGAATGGTATGTATAAAACAACGGATAGCGGCATAACCTGGTCTTATACGGGCTGCAGCAATGTACGCAGCATTATCATCGATCCCATGGAATCAAATACTATATATGCAGGAACGACCACAGGTGTTTATAAGAGTACTTCTGGTGGAAGCAGTTGGGCGGTAATAAACAACGGTCTTGACGATACCTATGTGACATGTTTAGGTATCCATCCGAGCTGCTATCTTTTTGCCGGCACAGAATCTGCTGGCATGTACCGGTGGGACCTCAATATAGGGATTGGAGAATTCAACACCGAGCATCTGCCACAAGAGATTTCGATATCACCCAACCCATCAAAAACAAGAATGACCATCTCTTATCAATTATCTCAAGCGACGCTCGTTAATCTTTGCGTTTATGATATTCAGGGTCGTCTGGTCAAAGTACTCGTTAACAGCACACACAATGCAGGATCATACAATGCAATCTGGCAAGGGTCTGACAATAATAATAATGATGTTGCTGCTGGTGTTTACTTATGCAGGTTTTCGACTGACTATGGTACACATATTGAAAAATTGGTCTTCTTGAGATAATCCATAAAAATAGAAAAAGCCCCGCATTTATTTATTGGATGCGGGGCTTTGTATTTATTCAGCCCATTCTTTCAGGGCTTCCTTAATCTTTTCTTCAATTTTAATCGCAATTTCTTCCCATTCTTTATCTTTCTTATCTTTATCCGCTTCGTCTAACCATGATTTTATACCCTTTCGAACTCTTTCTTCAATGCGGTTTCCGAATTTATTCCAGTCTTCCTTTTTCAAACGGTATTGTCTTCTCGTATGTCTGAACATACCGCCAAGAGAGATCATCAAGCCTATTAGATAACCCAAATTATACAACCAGCCGGTATTACTCACCTCATATATATCCACTTCTCTTGTGAATAAACTTATAACAAAGGTTATCACAACGATCAAACCGTGCCATATACCAGCCCAGAATCCTGCATCATGACCCGGGTTAATCTCCTGATCCCATCGTTCGTTACCTGGAGCACAGCTGAGGATAACGAAGGCGAGTATAATTACTAATCCGAATAATAGATATCTTTTTTTTGTGAACATACATCCTCCTTATTTCAATGCCTTTTAAGTATACGGAGGATAAAATAACAGTCAATATACAAACTTACATATTGGGTTGTCTTAATTATGTACTCGGGAAAATTACGGTTGACTTTTTTAATTTTTAAAGTACTATATCTATATATTAAAGGAGGTAACATGAAAGTATTCGCTTGGGTGATCTCTACAATTATCACTATAAACTTTTTATTAGCCATACCCCTGTCTCCAGAATTAGAGAATCGATTAAACCAAGAAGGGCGATTAACAGAGGTTATTAAACAGCTTCAGCAGGCTAAAGAAAAAGGTGTTGATGCACCAAACCCGACACATTACAAGGCTGCTCCCGGAGAGCAGACAACACTCCACGCGGTTGCCATACTCGTTGATTTTTCCGATAATGTCGGCACAACTCCGAGCGCGCATTTTGATTCACTCCTTGCATCACAGGGGACATATCCAACCGGCTCATTCCGTGATTTCTATCTCGAGAATAGTTATAATAATGTTGACGTGGTCATGACTGTCGTTGGCTGGTTCAGATTACCGCAAACCTATGCTTACTATGTAAATGGTCAGTATGGCTTTGGCTCATATCCGATGAATGCGCAAAGAATGGCTGAGGATGCAGTTTGGGCAGCAGACCCGACCGTAGATTTTTCTCTGTTTGACAATGATAATAATGGCTATATAGATGCTCTTTTTATTGTGCATGCAGGATCTGGAGCAGAACAAACCGGTAGTGTCAATGATATTTGGTCCCATGCATGGGTCACGGTTAATGTCCCTTATGTGGATGGTGTCTATGCCTATGGTTATTCGACTGAGCCTGAAAATGGCAAGATCGGTGTCTTTTGCCATGAAGCAGGACATAATGTCTTTGGACTCCCAGATCTATATGATTATGACTATGATTCATATGGCACGGGTAGATGGTCGCTCATGTCCAATGGTTCATGGAATGGAGGCGGTCTATCACCTGCCCACCTTGATGCATGGTGTAAAATAGATGCTGGCTTTGTAACTCCTCAAGTGCCTACGACAAATCAAACGGGTGTGCTTTTTCCAAGAGTTATGGATAATCCTGTGGTCTATAAATTATGGTCTTATGGTACGCCAGGACTCCAGTATTTTCTGGTCGAAAACAGGCAGCTCGTTGGTTTTGATGCTTACTTACCATATGCCGGCATGTTGATCTACCACGTTGACGATGCACAATCCACCAATAATAATCAGTGGTATCCAGGACATACAACATACGGACATTATCATGTTGCAGTTGAACAATCTGATGGTGCCTGGCACCTTGAACAATACATAAACGCAGGCGACGTAAATGACCCGTGGCCCGGTACCTTAAATAGACGTACTTTCAATGATACGACAATACCAGACACAAAAGATTATTCATTTGCTACTACTTATGTTGCAGTAGAAAATATCAGTAATTCTAGTGATACCATGACCGCTGATATCTATGTCAGACCTGTGGGCATTGAAGAGGAAATGTCTACTGAGAAAAATTTATCACTATTCCAAGTCTCACCATCTATCGGTACCAAAAATTTTACAATCTCATTTTTCCAGCAGGACCGTAATGATAATATCACAGCAAAAATACTCGATGCTTCCGGAAGAATCGTAAAAAAATATAACCAAGTCAACAAAGGCTCGATAACCTGGAATGGTAATGATAATATCGGCGAAAGAGTCTCGCCCGGTGTCTACTTCGTGTATGTTGAATATATGGGTTCAGATCGAACCAAAAATGCTGCAGAGGTCAAGCAGATAATTGTTTTAGATTAGTTCTACCCGAACCCGATAAACAGCTCTCATTACCCCTCTCCCTTGACTTACCAATAATTTCGATTAAGATATTGGCAAGGAGGAATATGTCAAAGGACGAAAAACAAAAGGTATTGAATGTCGCCATCACACAAATTGAAAAACAGTTCGGGAAAGGATCAATTATGCGTCTTGGCGATAAGGGAGCAAAAGTCGAAGTTGATGTGATCCCAACAGGATCGATCGGTCTTGATTATGCATTAGGTGTCGGTGGTTTTCCACGCGGTCGGGTCGTCGAGATATTTGGTCCAGAAGCAGGGGGTAAGACGACACTTGCTTTAGAGGCTATTGCCAACGCACAAAAAATGGGGGGTACTGCAATATTTATCGATGTCGAACATGCCCTTGATCCTAATTATGCTCAGAACTTGGGCGTTAATTTAACTGATCTGCTGATCTCGCAGCCAGATACAGGCGAGCAAGCTTTGGAGATCACAGAAATATTAACCCGCTCGGGTGGTGTAGATATTATCGTCCTGGATTCTGTAGCCGCATTAGTGCCAAAAGCAGAGATCGCCGGAGAAATGGGAGAATTGCAGATAGGATTGATCGCCCGCCTTATGTCTCAGGCGTTACGGAAACTTACCGGTGTTATCAGTAAGTCAAATACATGCGCAGTATTTATCAACCAGATACGCCATAAGATCGGGGTGATCTATGGTTCTCCAGAAACAACTCCTGGTGGAATGGCTTTAAAATTTCATTCCTCAGTCCGATGTGATATCAGGAGGATCGGCGCCATTAAAAAAGGTGATGTTGTGATCGGTTCAAGAACAAGGGTCAAAGTAGTGAAAAACAAACTCGCACCTCCTTTTAAGAAAGTAGAATTCGATATTATCTACGGCGAAGGAATTTCAAGATATGGTGAATTGGTCGACCTTGGTATCGATCTCAAATTAATCCAAAAATCCGGATCATGGTATTCTTATGGTGAAGAACGAATAGGTCAAGGTCGGGATGCAGTTATGGAATTACTGAAAGATAACAATGACATTACTCAAAAGATCGAACAGAAAATACGTGCCGAGATGAATCCTTCAAAGAAAAACAATAGTGAAGATAAGCAAGATAGAGACACAAAAAAAGAATAGCGATCGTTGTTCCATTTTTATCGATGGTAAATTCAAATTTGGTTTGACCAAAGAACTGGTTATCAAATATGGTTTATATGAAGGTGCTGAAATCTCCGAACAAGAGATCAATAAAATCCTGCATAGCTCAGAAAAAATTAAAATTATGAACAGAGCATTTAAAATACTCCATTATCGACAAAGATCTGTGCAGGAACTCCGAAGCAGATTATTGAGTATCGGTTATGACGTGCCGCTCGTTGATGATGTAATTGATGCCCTTGTCACCGACAACACCTTAGATGATGAACGTTTTGCCAGAGCTTTTGTGAATGACTATACGAATTTAAAACCAAAAGGGAACCGTTTCATTATCAACGAATTGACTAAAAAGGGGATAGCTAAAGAAACAATTGTACGGCTACTTGACAAGAGGAATGAAGAGCAACTGATAAAAGAATATATCGAGAAAAAGGCACATAATCTAGACATGCATGACCGAAAAGATCGGCAAAAACTATTGCGCCGCTTATTGAATCGCGGTTTTACCTCAAACCTTGTATATGATATAATTAAAGGTGGAGGATAAAAGATATGGATAAAGCGAGAATGGACACATGAAGAGCAATGAATTGCGTCAGATCTTCCTCGATTTCTTTAAGGTCAAAGATCATGCTATTGTACCATCGACATCGCTCATACCACGGGATGACCCAAGTCTTCTCTTCATCATTGCAGGAATGGTACAGTTCAAACCGTTATGGACTGGCGCGATCCCCTTACCTTATTCGCGTGCAACAAGTGTACAGAAATGCCTCCGCACATCAGATCTTGACAATGTCGGTAAAACACGTAGACACCTGACTTTTTTTGAGATGCTGGGTAATTTTTCTTTTGGCGATTATTTCAAAGAAGACGCGATCGTCTGGGCATGGGAATTTCTGCTTGATATCCTGCATATCGATGAAACCAAATTAGCTGTTTCGGTATTTAAAGATGATGACGAAGCTTTTAATATATGGCATAAGAAAATCGGCCTGCCCCCAGAAAAGGTTTTCCGGCTTGGAGAAGAAAGCAATTTTTGGGGTCCGGCCGGCAATACCGGACCATGTGGTCCTTGTTCTGAGATTTTCTATGATCTGGGTGAGGAATACGGTTGCGGTAAGACTGCTTGTGGGCCTGGTTGTGATTGCGATCGCTTTCCAGAAATCTGGAATCTTGTTTTTCCCCAATTCAACCAGATAAAATCAGGCAAAAGAGAGCCCCTAAAAAATCGCGGTGTCGATACAGGCATGGGTTTTGAGCGACTCCTTGCGGTTGTACAAAAGAAAAACTCGTTTTTTCAAACAGACCTATTTTATCCTATAATAGAAGATATTATTGCAAATAGAAATTTATCTTATGGTAAGGATAAAGCAAAAGATATCGAACTCAATGTAATCGCTGATCATATCCGGGCGCTGACTTTTGCCATCGGGGATGGGATCATTCCATCTAATGAAGAACGTGGTTATGTATTGCGCAGAATTTTGCGCCGTGCCGTTCGTCTTTGCCGTAACCTTGGTTTTAACAAAGCATTTTTATTTAAGCTGGTTCCCCGCGTCACAGATATCTACAAAAAAGCGTATCCCGAGCTTGTACAAAGACGTGAAGAGATAACCCTGGTCGTAAAATCGGAAGAAGAGAGATTCCTCTTCACCATGGAAAAAGGTCTGCAGCAATTTGAGGAAATCAGTAAAACTCGAAATTCGATCACTGGGGAGGAAGCATTCAAGTTATATGATACATATGGTTTTCCAATTGAATTAACACGGGAAATTGCATTGGAAAAAGGCATAACTGTCGATGATAAGGGATTCATAAACAATTTAGAAAAAGCCCGTGAGCATTCAAAAGCCAAGGCTAAATTCATCCCCAAGGGCGAGTGGACTATATTGAGCGATGAAAATGGGGCATTCATAGGCTACGATAAGACTGAGATCGAAACCGACGTAATAAAATACAATACTTATGAGAAGATCATCGAAATAGTACTGAAGGAATCGCCTTTTTATGCTGAAGCAGGAGGACAGATAGGAGACAAGGGTGAGATCCTTGGTGATGGATATAAATTGACAGTCCAGGATACGTATTGGTATCAGGGCATGATCGTTTGTCACTGCACGCTTGCACAAGGAAAATTTTCTCCGGGTAAAGTCACTGCAAAAGTAGCGATGAGTAATCGCAAAGAAAGCGCACGTGCTCACACGGCAACCCATTTACTGCATGCAGCCTTGCGAGAAATTCTTGGTGAACATGCTCGACAGGAAGGCTCTTTTGTCGAACCAGGAAGGTTTCGCTTTGATTTCATACATTTCAATCCATTGAGTGATGATGAAATTCAAGCTATAGAGGATCTTGTAAACGAAAAAATTCTCGACAATATCCCAGTTGAGAAGTTAAATACAACTCTTGAGAAAGCAAAAAAAATTGGGGCGATGGCGATCTTTGGCGAAAAATATGGCACTGATGTCAGGGTAGTCAGCATAGATGATTTTTCAATCGAACTCTGCGGGGGTATTCATCTTGATAATACTGGGGAAATAGGTCTTTTCAAGATACTATCCCAAGAAGCCGCGGCTGCAGGAATACGAAGGATTGAAGCTATTGTTGGATTACGGCTCTTTGAGGAAATCCGGAAAAATGAAGCGACGATAAAAGAAATATCAAATCTGGTAGGCGGAAAAAATGTTGATCTGGTTAACTGGGTTTCTGATTCTCTGCAAAAATTCAAGGAAACTGAAAAGTCCTATCAAGAAACACTAGCCGAACTGGCGCGCAGCGAGGCAATGGTTCTGCTTGCTAAATTATGGGAAGAAAAGAACACTTTTATCGCTAAAGAACTAAAAAATTACGGTGGTCAGGGCATGCGTCTAGTCGCTGATATGATAAGGGCTAAGACAAAAAAAGTAATGGGTATATTCTATGAGCAGAAAAAAGAAAAGATATACTATCTAATATTTGTTGGCGATGAATTAGTAAATACACTTCCGGCCAATAAATTGATCGGGGAAGTCAGTAAAATCCTCGGCGGCGGCGGCGGCGGCCGGACACACATGGCTGAAGGCGGCGGCGGCGATCCGAAAAAAATATTTCAGGCAATAGATTTTCTCAAGAATAAAATCAAGTAGTTTCCCGATTGGTATTTTTGTACAACCATGCAACTGTAGTCACCCGATAAATCCAGCCCTTTAAAAAAAGGCTGGATAAATTGGGCAACTACAAAGTGGATGATATATAACCCTTGAAATTCCCGGTAAATTATATAGAATTGATTTAGAGAAAAGGAGGAATGTATGAAGAAAATTTTTATTATTACCGCAATCCTGCTCCTGGTGGTTGCTGCCGATGCCAAGAGCTATCGATCACTCGTTGAAGTTGAACCAAAAGCCAGTCTTTATATCGGAAGTGTACGTTTCGGAATCGGTTGTGACTTTATATTCAATCCATTGAAAACAGTGGGGTTTCGCTTTAGTGTTGCTGAACTCAGCTTTGGCGACGATGTTACTCAACTCTACTTGAATTTTCCGTATCTTACTAGCTCGCTCGACGCGCTCATCTATTTTCCCATGCGCGGGATGCAACCCTATGTACACACCGGGCTTGGACTTCTTGTATTAGATGTTGACCCTGGTGGCTCAAACACATTCTTCACACTTCGCGGTGGGCTCGGTTTGACTTATCCTTGGTCTAGTGGATCCAATTTCTTTGTTGAACCTGGGGTCATTATCACCGACCTGGGCGATTTCAGTGATACTGATGTCATCTTTCGTCTTTCAGTTGGAGCAAGGTTTGGTATCTTGAAATGATCGAAGAAGTGGTCATTTCCAGGGCCATTATTGAGTCTTATCTTAAAGATTTACTTGCCTCAGTTGAAAGCGATGTTATAATCGGCGGTGCTGGGCCATCTGGACTTTGTGCTGGCTATTATCTCGCACAAAAGGGCGTTAGAACTATACTCTTTGAACGAGGACTCAAGCTTGGCGGTGGTATGCCGGGTGGCGGTATTATGTTCAACCGAATCGTTGTTCAAGATGAAGCCAAACATTTGCTCGATGAGTTCGGGGTAAATTATCAGGAATACCAACCCGGCTACTACGTCGCCAATTCATTAGAAACAACTGCCTGCCTTACAGATAAAGCGATAAAAGCAGGTTTGAATATCTATAATTTAATCTCTATAGAAGATGTCATTGTACGTCAAAACTCTGTTAACGGAGTCGTTATCAATTGGTCGAGTGTTGAGTTGGCAAAACTCCATATCGACCCGCTCTCTTTCAAATCCAAAATAGTGATCGATGCTACTGGACATCCGTGTGAAATTGCCCATATTGTTGAGCGGAAAAGTGGTGGAAAACTGCTAACCCCATCTGGGAAAGTAGAGGGAGAAAAGTCGATGTGGGCAGAGGTTGCTGAACAGCTAATCCTGGAAAACACCAAAGAAGTTTTCCCCAATCTGTATGTTGCGGGCATGGCAGCAAATGCTGTTTTTGGCGGTCCAAGAATGGGCCCGATTTTTGGCGGCATGCTTTTATCCGGAAAAAAAGCAGCAGAAATAGTGATTAATAAGCTTTGAATCCAGGACGAGCCTAAAGGCTCTACTCCGTTAACATAATAAGAAAATGAAGTTGGGAAGATACGAGGATAAGGAAAAAAAGAAAGCAAGTTGATGCCACTCCGGAGTAGGGCGTTTACGCCCGCTTAAAAAGCGTGTTACATTCAACTACACCAACCAGATTAAAAGAAAGGCGGGGGGTAACAAAGTATTTTGAAAACCTGCGTCTATTCTCAAGAAATACCCGGTTATTCCTTATGGGGACATTTTTTATGGGCATGGGTTTTTCTGGATTCATGCTCCTTTTTAATTTATACCTTAAGGCATTAGGTTTCCCTGAAGGTCGTATCGGTAATATTATCTCGGTAACGACTATCGGCATGGTTATTATGGCCATACCGGCATCGATCGCGATCAGAAGATTCCCGATAAAAAGAATCCTTCTTATAGCAACACCGATCGCTACATTATCTTATCTAATCCAGGTTTCCACGGCGAATTATCATGTTATCATTACGGGCGGACTCTTCGCAGGTCTTACGGCAGTTTTTTCTCGTGTTGCTGCCGCGCCCTTTTTCATGCGTAATAGCACACCGACTGAAAGACCATATCTTTTTAGTATGCAGTTTGCCCTGTCCCTTGTTGCAGGTATTATCGGTAGTCTCTTAGCTGGCTATTTACCTGGCTTTATTGAAAGATCTAATATCGCATCTTATCTTGCATATCGATACACGCTGTTCATTTTCAGCGGGTTAGTACTTGCCGCCCTGATACCATATTTTATGATATCAGAAAAACCTGTGGGAAAAATCGAGCGCATGAAAATACACTCATGGCGACTTATCTTCAAGTTATTTCTGCCTGGTTTGATCGTTGGCATTGGAGCAGGTTTAAGTATCCCTTTTTTGAACTTGTATTTCAAAAATATTTATCACACGGCAACCGGATATATCGGTATCCTCTATAGTGGTCAACAACTACTGATGATAACTGGGCTGCTGATCGCACCGGTTATCGCCGAGAAGATCGGTAAAATAAGAACGGTTGTTTTGTCGCAGTTAATATCCATACCTTTCTTAATCGTACTGGGATTGACCGCTAACTTATTTTTAGCGATCATAGCTTTCCTTGTCCGGGCAGCATTAATGAATATGGCTCAACCTCTGTTCACCAATTACGCAATGGAAAGAGTCCGGCATGACGAGCAACCACTCACAAATGCTTTGTTAGTAATAGCCTGGACTGCAGGATGGGGGGCCAGCGCGAGCGTTGGCGGCTATCTTATTGAACGCCTTTCTTTTACAATACCGTTTTTATCGACAAGCGTGCTTTATCTAATTTCGACAGTAATAATATTCGCTTTTTTCAAGAATGAATAAAAGGGGGAAGAATTGTTGCAGTTGCGGGATTTATCGGGCACTATCTACGACGTACTGTGTCAGTTCTCAATATAACTCATTTTTCTGTCAAATTTCCAGTCTTTGTCAAAAAACCCGGCTGCTACTTTAACAAAATCATTTTTCTAACTTGGTTGAATTTCCCCGTATCGAAACGATAAAAATAAACACCTGCGCCGACATTGTAACCAGCATTATCTTTGCCATCCCAACACACAGAAACCACAAATTTATCTTGATTACACAGACTAACAATAGGGAAGGAACGAACCTCACATCCTGTCACGTCATAGATTTTTAGGTTGGCTTTGCTGTTATGAGTTAGATGGTATCTGATCTTTGTGGTCTGTGTGAATGGATTTGGATAATTCTGAAATAGTATAAAATCCAAATTCTGCATTTGAGTCTCGTTTTCTTCAATACCTGTAAAGTTCTGAAATTTACCCCAGATGCGCATTGTATTTGCTGGACGTGCACTTAAGGTATCATTAAAACCTGTATAGGTAATCAGAAATTTATCCGAACCTTTTGTTAAAGCAGGCTCAAGCTGCAGATTGGGTTGGTCTGAAACCAGAAATTCTTCAATCACAGTACCTGACGGATTTACATAACAACCGTAAATATCCGTATAATCACCATTACGCCAATCCTCCCAGATTACACAGTAATTTTGACCATCGAATTTAATCTCGGGAGAATACTGGGCAGAAGCTGCTGTACATAGCGGCATACCCATTGTATCTAAGACTACGCCATCTTGTGTCACCCGAGCGCCGTAGATGTCAGCGTAAGCATAGCCATTGCGTCGGTCTTCCCAAACAGCCAAATAATTCAAACCATCAAATGCAATTGATGGATACCATTGTCTATAAGAACCCGTGGCAATTGGTATTGAGATTGTATCTAAGAGCACTCCTGTAGTATCAATGCGTACCCCATAAATATCAAAAGTACTTTCATGGGTCCCGTAATACCAGACCACAAAATAATTCGTACCATCAAAGCCTATTGATGGATGTCTGTCATAATATACACCATTTGAAATTACAATGGCAGTTGTGTCTAAAACTGAACCTGTCGTATCTATTCTGACTGCACAAATATCATTATTATATTCCCATGCAACAAAATATCTTGTACTATCAAATATTATTGATGGGTTATCACCTCCATCTGCAAAGACATCAATTGTATCTATAACAGTACCGGCAGTATCAACTCGCACCGCTTTGACACCGCTACATACTGTTAAGTAATTAGTCCCATCAAAAGCAACCACTGGATTCGCTCCATCAATAATTGGAACCCCGTCAGGGTCTAAGACTGTTCCGAAAGTATCTACGCGAGTACCATAGACATAAGAGGATGAGCTATCACGGTCATCTTCCCAGACTGCGAAATAATTTATGCCATCAAAGGATGCTGATGAGGAGCGACCTGCGTATGCTGCCATGGATAAAAGAATTGACGCAGTGTCAATAACAACCCCTGATGTTTCAACCCGGGCACCATAGATTTCATCATCGCTGAATTGACCTGTATGCCAGGTAATAAAGTAATTAGTGCCATCAAAAGCCACAGATGTTGAATGATCATCATACGCAGTATCTTGTGATACAACTACAGGACAAGTATCTAATATTATGCCGGATGTATCTACCCGGACGCAGTAAGTGGTTGCATAATCTGTCCAGGCAACAAGATAATTTGTACCGTCAAAGACAGTCGATGGATGATATTCGTAGTCTGGAAGTGTTGATATTGCAATGCTGTTGCTATCCAAGAGAATACCTGCTGTATCTACTCGAGCACCATATATGTCAGCATTATTAGAGCCAGAACGCCAATCTTCCCAGACAATAAAGTAATTCTCACTACCAAAAGTGACCGCAGGATCTAATTGATTATCCGATGCAGCACATATAACGATTGCGCTAGTGTCTAATATGGTTCCAGCTGTATCCACACGAGCGCCACTGATATCTGTATTGCCCCAAACAACTAAATAATCGGTATTATCGAAAGAGATAGAAATAAAGACACCTTCTTCTGAGGTTGATATTAAAATTCCTTCAGGATCCAAAATCGTACCATCAGGACGTACTCGACAACCGTAAATACCAGCAGGAACTCGCTGATCATACCACGCTACGAAGAAGTTAGTGCCGTCAAAAGCGACTGCAGGTGTGGCCTGTAAGGCCACTGGTATTACTGATATCTCTAATCCTGCAGGGTCTAACACCACGCCATTGGTATCAATGCGCGCACCATAAATATCGCCGCCAAGACCCTTGCGAAAATCACTCCAGGTGATAAGAAATATTCCATTTCCATAAGCAATGCCAGGTGAGCGAGGAAGATACCCAGCTATCAGGACGTAGTACGATATATGTATACCCGCAGAATCCAACACAATTCCTTCAGGGTCAACACGGCAACCATAAATATTGTAATACATACTCATGTCGTAATGGTATGAGATTCCTCTGCTCCAGTCATACCAGACCACAAAATAATTTGTGCCGTCAAAGGCAATTGCCGGATGACTTTGACCAGAAGGCGCTGGCATATAGGTTAGATTGGTATCAAGCAAAAATTCGTTACTACGTGACAGTAATAGTGGACATATCAATATGTTTATGATTGCCAACAGACCAATGATTTTCATCATTCATCCTTTCTTATTTCCACAAAAAGCAATCCGCAGCATAAATCTACTTTATGACCAGGAATTTTCTTGATACCTTTTCCTTATTCTGCCGGAGTACGATAAAATAGATGCCGCTTGAGAGCTTTTTTGTGTCTATTTTTTCGGTATGATAACCAGCTTGAAACTCGCCTTCTTTTAGCATTTTAACCTTTGAACCCAAAATATCGTATATAGTCAGGTACATCTTGCTTCTTTCAGGAAGACCAAATTTGACTAATAATTCATCTTCAATAAGAGTTGGCATTTGTGTAATGCAGAGATGAGTAGGCATGATATTATCCGCCCCTGCAGACTGCTCACCGCCACCTCCTCGTCCTGCAACCACCTCGCAGATTGTCTGAGATGGAAGATATTGGGAATAATCGTGGGTATTATGTAATCTGGTAACCGTTATTGTAATTGTGTCACAACTACTGGGTGTAATAGTAAATGTTACCTGACCATTAGCATTAGTCCAGTCAACTTCGTAAATATCATAGGAGTTATTCAAACAAACCTTGGCATATTGTAACGGAGTCGGTGGAAATGCATTGGCGTCTTTCACTGTAACCGTGAAAGACGTCTGGATTCCCTGGAAAATGCTGCCTGGATGGGTTACAAGGAAATATTCTGGATTTTTTGTCCAGGCATCGGTTGTAGGTGAACCAAAGAGATTTGTGGCGTAGCAAACGTATCTATAGGATGAATACGGCCACGGCATGTAACTCTTAGCTTGTGCTAAAGCAACACCAATACGTTCAAGTGCCGGTTCAGGCGGAACTACACCGGTATATTCGATCGAGAAAAGTAACTCGTAGTATTTCTGTTGAAGGGCAAAGGAATATCCTGGTTCCGGTCCTAAACTATATCTTGTATGTTCAATCGAAGCACAGGCACCGACCGGTATGCCAGTTTCGTAATTCCGATAGCGACTAGTAAAAGATTCGGCAACGCATGGGAGAGATGGATCATCAAAAAATCCGGTATTACATCCTACGCAATAGTGTATAAAATAATTATTGTCGTTGGTTAACCAGTTTAGTCCCGCTCTATAGTAACCTGGTGTGGGCGGTGATGCTGTGTAGTAGTAAATTTCGTGTGGTGGATTTTCTGTATTTGTAAAGAAACCAAGGATAGAACCGTGGGTTTGTGCATGGGTATAACCTTGTTTGTTATTGAAAAAACTGAAAGATTCATAAGCTGTTGCATTGGTATCTATGATATGTGTGAAATGATCGGGAAACTCATTAATAGCACTACCCATATACCATGATGATTGGTAAATCCATTTAATCGTATCGAGTGCATTGATGTTTGCTGGTGATTTCTCATAGGTCAATGCTTTGTAGCACCAGTTACTAATCTCTTGAACATCTCGGCATAGTACTCGTCCTACATAGACCTCGGGAAATTGGTCAACATCGTCGTGCATTTCGCCCCATACATCGTCGCCATCTCCATTCCAGTCGCCATCAAGTGCACAGAAATAGTGGTCGCACGGGATAGTATCGTAATGTGGCGGTTCTTGAGGGAGAATGTCAACACAAAAACACCTTCTTGCTGGCAATTGAGGCGGTATTGGAGGGTTGAATCTGCTATCCATACCACCCAGAATAAAATAGGTGCCACCAGCATATTTGTGACAGTATCTGATATAATTACGAATTCGCTCAGCATTATCTCTTCCACTGAAATATCCATAGATCTGCGCCGGCGAAATTATTTGGGCTCGAATACCTTGGTCTGTTAGCCAATCTGCATAAGGCTGAAATGCATCAGCAAATGTTGGGTCAGTAATGATCATTGCGGGACCTGTTGGAAACGGCGCGGTTTGACCCAATTGGTTTTCTTCAACCAGAACAGGCTTCTGGTAATATGCTGGAATCTCATAGTCATTCATAATAACATTTCTGAATACAGCCTCGTAGATTGACTGTTCGAATTTACCTCTGATAGCTGGACGGACCTCAGGTAACGTATTTGAACCAAAGGCAATTTCAAAGTTAATATGGGATATGATGAGTAACTGTTTTGACTTTGGGTGATATTGAATCGGATGGACCGCAATCGTTACAATACGTGCACCATCCATGACGCCTTCATTGACAACTTCAATGAAGTCAGCAGGATATTTATCATCCGAACTATAGATTAATGTATCAGGCGGAACCCAGGGCACTGTTTCTCCATGCACAATCGGCGGTTGACATGGATAGACAAGGAAATGTCCGTAGATCTCAGATATATTACTCTGTAAAATAATTAATGACTCAACCTTGGCTGAAGCTGGGATAATGTAGTGAAGATAAACTGATGGTAGTTCTGGTACGCCTGGTTTACCAACGAAAGTAAACCCTTTTGCCTTTATTCGGTCAAAACCGTTCGCTTTGTAAAAAGAGAACCTTGCCGGGGAATAATCAAGCGTATACCCCCCCCTCAGTAGCGTTACTGAAACAAACATTAATAATGCAGCCTTGATTATTCGTGTCATTTAACCCCTCCTTTCGAGCTTATACTTTGCTTACTTCTTCATCTAACCGTATATACACAGACAGTCATTGCGGATTGCCTTATCTTATAATATTATACAAAAGACTTTGAAGTTGTCAAGGGCACACTTGTTGATGTTCACCAAAAAAGACCCGGCAGCGACCTACTCTCCCATGCCGTCACCAGCATAGTACCATTGGCCCAGATGGGCTTAACTTCTCTGTTCGGAATGGGAAGAGGTGTGACCCCATCGGTATTGCCACCGGGAAAAGATTTTGCTAAATGGTTAAAGAGTTAAAAAAGTGAAATTTTAACCAATTACCAGTTACCAGTTACCATTTAACTAAATATCTAAAGATGGCGGAAGGTAATCCAAGTCGCTCGACTGATTAGTACCACTCAGCTCAATACATTACTGTACTTACACTTATGGCCTATCAAACCTGTCATCTACAGGTTGTCTTATGGTCTTTTCTACCGAAGCAGAAAAGAACGGGAGACCTTATCTTAGGGGAGGCTTCCCACTTAGATGCTTTCAGCGGTTATCCCTTCCGGACATAGCTACCGAGCACTGCTGCTGGCGCAACAACTCGTAAACCAGAGGTCCGTCCATCCTGGTCCTCTCGTACTGAGGACAGCTCCCTTCAAGTCTCCTAACGCCCATGATGGATAGAGTCCGAACTGTCTCACGACGTTCTGAACCCAGCTCACGTACCGCTTTAATGGGCGAACAGACCAACCCTTGGGACCTTGTCCAGCCCCAGGATGCGATGAGCCGACATCGAGGTGCCAAACCGGGCCGTCGATATGAACTCTCGAGCCCGATCAGCCTGTTATCCCCGGAGTACCTTTTATCCGTTGAGTGATGGCCCTTCCACAC
>JBARXB010000051.1:0-16474 GCA_049647165.1 bacterium | reverse complement strand
GTTTTACCTGGCGCTGAATCGCACCACCCTCGTCCATTTCTGTCACAAACGAATAATTTTTGTGAAAATCTATCCCGACATACTTCATCTTTGCACCTCCACTTCATAAAGTATAACCCTATCTGCCGGAAGTGCAATTTTTTCATAACATCAAATCTAAACATTTGACAATTGTGAATGAAACAGCAAAAGCTCCGCTATGCAAAAATTACACTTCGATAAACTCCCCTCAGTTTTTCATCTCGGTTTCTCTCAATACTATCGCGGGATCTGCATCAGTACAGGTTTCTTGACACGGAACGAATTGTGTATAGCCTTATATTAATCAGTGGATTTCAATCATAATCATTGGAGGTAGGGAAAAGATGAAAAAGCTTTTATTTTTAATACTAGCCACATTATGTATTATACATTGCGGTGGTGAGGCGGATTATTATCCGCTTGCTGTTGGGAATGTTTGGACTTACAAGAGCACACTCGAACCGCAGGGTACAACTGGTGAAGAAACAATAGAGATTACACGACAAATAACAGTGCACGGACAGGAAACATGGGAGAGAGTGTGCACTCGTAGGGATAATGATACTATCATGGGTATTGATACTTCCTATTTTGCTGAAGTAGGCGATTGCATACTCGGGTACTGGGGACTAGATGATACTATTCCCGATACATTTCTTGTATTTCCTCTTGAGGGTGGAAAATCATGGTCATCTGAAAATTATATAGCCGCAGTCGAAAGTGGTGATTCAGTCATAGTGCCGGCTGGTGTTTATGAAGAATGTTGGTTGATTGAATATGCCTACCCATACGAAGCATGTGCTTATGTGTATCTTGCGCCAGATGTTGGAATGGTCAAGAAACTCTCAACCGGTGGCTACAGTACGTACATTCTCGAGTTAGAGTCTGCGGAGTTGAAATAGTGAAGGAACGGGGTCAAATCTCGAGACAGAGCGTAGAGCGTAATGAGTAAAGCGTAAGGCGAAGGAGCATAAATGAATGAGACAGCAGATATATGGATATTTTATGCGCAGAATGATAAAGAATTTGGCGATATGCTTTCTGGTAAAATAGAAGCTGATATCCCAAATACAAAGGTACGAACCACAAGTGATTTGGGAGAACCGATTCCGTATATACCTAACATTGAGTCGACTAATATTGTACTTTTAGTGTTTTCCGGTTCTAATCCAAGTGGATGGTTTGTAGCTCACGTAGCGGATGCAATACTAAGTAGAACAAGAAATATATTAATTATACTACGCAGTCATAACGTTGAAATTCCAGCATGTTCAAGCGCGCATAGTCGTTACGATTTTACAGATAATACAGAATTTGACCAAACATATAAGCAGTTAATGCATACAATAGGGAAAGATTTGGGTTCAGGTCTATATTAGTACTTGACATGTACTCCATTTTGAGTACAATTGTACTCAAAATGGAGTACAGCTAATGTTAATGAGCCTATATATCACAAAATCAAAAATCAGACAAGATCTGTTTGCGCTTTACTTCACCAACCCAACTCAAAAATACTACCTAAGAGAACTGCAGCGCATTCTGGGTTATTCTGCTGGTAGTATTCGTCGAGAACTTCTGAAATTCCAAAAAGACGGCTTATTTGATACACAAAAGGTCGGTAATCTGCTTTACTATTCGCTGAACACCAAACATCCGCTTTTTAATGAGCTAAAAGCTATTATTCTAAAGACCGTAGGAATTGTGGGCAGTCTGAGGACTTCTCTATTAACCATCAAAAGAGTAAAATTCGCATTCATATATGGGTCTTTTGCCGCGAAGCGCGAAAAAGGTACGAGTGATATAGACCTCATGATAATAGGTGATCCAGATACATCTAGATTGAATGAAAAAATCATTGAATTGGAAAAGAAACTAAAGCGAGATATAAATCCAACGATCTATGCCTTAAAGGAATATCGGGCCAGAAAAAGATCTAAGCGTGGTTTCATTACGGACCTGTTAAAAAATCCAAAAATCATGTTGATAGGCGAAGAACGTGATTTATAAAGATTCAAAAGAGAGTCTTTTAAAACAGGGTTTGATCAAGAAATGTCCTGTAGACTGGAAAGCTGTCAATAATCTTATTAAAAGGGCTTATACTGATCTGAAAACTGCTGAGCGAAATATTTCTGATGACGAAGAATGTGCTCACAACTACGCCTATAACGCTATGTTGCGCTCAGGGTTGGCTTTGATGTTCAGTACGGGATTCAGACCTGAGATTAGAGATAAACATTTGACTATTGTGAGATTTACCAGTTCAATATTGGGGATAAAATTCAGAAAGATTATCAATGATTATGATTTCATGCGGAGAAAAAGACATCGCTTCGTTTATGAACCTGATATTCCCTGTTCGGGAAAAGAGGCATCAGATGCATTAAGAACCGCAAAGAAATTCGTAAACATAATCAGTAAAATGATAGAGAAGAAAATAAGCACATCCGATTAGATCTGTAGAAGTTTTTGGGGTTAGGTTATTTCAATGATCGTCCTTCAGCTTTTCATCTAATAATTACTGCTTTTTTTGTTGATTTGAATGCACCGGTATCTAACCTGAAAAAGATGGGGGTTAAATCTAAACATTTGACAAATGCCGCAAAAGAAATAGCTGACCCCAAAGATTCATTGGAATAGGGTGGCAGGTCGTGATATTCGATAAGATAAGTTATGCGCTGAGGGATGAACTGTAGAAATGGAGACCAGGGACGGGGGTTGACTTTATGAATGCTGATGTTATACTTATAGTAGTATAAAGATGAAAAAGATGGTGGTTTATGAAGTCGTATAAATTGATAAACAAAAATACATCAAAAAGGATCATGCACCTTGCTAAATACATAATTCTTACAGTCATATGCGTCGTTGTTTTTTCAAGAGCGCAGTCTGAATTTCTGATTGATACTAATACAATTTACACTCCTGCAGCAATGGGCCAGAAGTATCCTTCGATTGCCTTTGATGGCTCGAATTATTTTACTGTTTGGATAGATTCAAGGGGAGGAATCACAGGCGATTCGTTGCATCTTTACGGATGCCGTTTAACTCCCGAGGGTATTTTGATAGATTCTGCAGGTATCCCCATATCAATTGTCACTCATGAGGTTGCCTGGGTACCAGAATCACCGGCAATAGCTTATTGTGATTCAATGTATCTCGTGGTGTGGGCAGATTATCGAAACTGGGATTGGGATATTTACGGCGCCCGGATAGATATAAATGGAAATGTCTTGGATCCGGATGGCTTTGTCATTTCTTCGATCCCGTGGTGTTACCAATATTATCCATCAGTAATTTTTGGTAATACCAATTTCTTAGTCGTTTGGTATGAAGGAGCTGGTGTTTTTGGTTGTCGAGTTACTCCTGATGGTCAAATCTTGGACCCTAACGGATTTCCAGTATCCACGAACTCAGACTGTCAACTGGCACCTTCAGTCAGTTTTGACGGTATTAATTATTTTGTGGTGTGGCAAGATGCAACAAGCATAGGCGTGTATGATATATTTGGTATAAGGATAGATACTGCAGGTAATGCTTTGGATACAACCGATATCCATGTCTCTGCAGCTGACAATTCCCAGGAAAATCCATCAATAGAATTTGATGGCACTAACTATTTGGTAACGTGGCAGGATAGTCGTTGGGGTCAGTTTGACATATATGGTGCACGCGTGGATACTTCGGGTCTGGTGTTAGATTCCGCAGGTGTTATCATCTCAAATGCATTAAATTGGCAAGAACATCCTGCCGTCGCATTTAACGGCACAAATTTTATAGTGACTTGGTTAGATTGGCGAGACAATCAACCCGACATTTATTGTGCCAGATTAGATACCTCGGGTCTGCTTTTAGATTCTACGGGCATTTTCATTTCAAACGGCGTGAATGATTTATATTGCCCTGGGGTCGCTAGCGATGGTAATAATTGTCTTATTGCATGGCCTGATGATAGAAGCTGGCGCAGCCACATCTATGGGGCGAGAATAGATACGGCAGGTACATTATTAGATCCTGAAGGAATTCTTTTATCTACGGCATTGTATAGCCAGTGGTTCTCATCAGGTGCATTTGACGGCACAAATTATTTTGTGGTTTGGCAAGATTACCGTAGGGATGAATATTCAAATATCTTTGGTGCGCGGATAGATACCACAGGTACAGTCTTAGAATCCTCTGGAATTGCGATATGCACGACATCTTATTCTTATTCGCCGGCAATAGCCTACGATGGATTAAATTACTTGGCAGTTTGGTTGGGTATTTCTGGTACAAGAATTGATACGTCAGGCGTACTTTTAGATAGTAATTTCATAGATATAGGTAATGGTTTCGATCCATCAATATGCTTTGATGGTATCAACTACTTTGTAGTTTTCAGGAGAAATATCGATATCTACGGCGCTCGGATTAGTACTTCAGGCATAGTATTGGATTCTGCTGGTTTCAGAGTATCCCCAATGAATGACGTGGAGAAATATCCTGCTGTTGATTTTGACGGCACTAATTATCTGGTTGTCTGGCAGGATAATCGTAGTGAATGGATGGAATTGTCTGACATTTATGGCACTTTTGTTGATACAGCAGGTAATGTATTAGACACCTTGGGATTTCCTATATCAGTTTTATTCAATATAGAACAAGCTCACCCTTCTGTTGCCTTTGATCGTACAAACTATTTTGTGGTCTGGCAAGATGGTCGCAATGATTATGCCGATATTTATGGTGCTCGGGTAACACAAACTGGAGTAGTTTTGGATACATCGGGCATCCTAATCTGCGGTGCGCCATCTGCTCAGTATAAACCACAGGTTGCTTTTGATGGTACATATTACTGCATAGTCTGGGAAGATTGGCGGGGTGGTAACTACTCTGATATCTATGGCTGTCATGTTGATGTTTCTGGGTCTGTGATAAATACTTTTATCGTTTCTACAAGAGTCAATAACCAACTTTGTCCTTATCTGACAAAGGGGTCCAATAAATTTCTGATTACATACACCGGATTTATTGACACGGTTAATAATTATCCGGCAAATACAATGCGAATCTGGGGGGAATTTCATCCATTTGTAGGTGTCGAAGAAAATTTCATATTAAACAAACGAATTACAAAACAGGACCTACAGGTTTACCCAAACCCAGTCAGGAAGCAGTGTAAAATCCAATATGTGCTGACTCAAGAAGGAAAAGTAAAAATATCAATATACGACGTAACCGGAAGATTGATAGGAGAAATTATCAACGAAGATCAGGATATCGGCGTATATCAAAGAGCATTCGAAATGACCAATTTATCTCAAGGCATATATTTCCTCCGATATGAAACAGATAATTACTCACAAACAAAGAAAATTATTCTTATAAAATAATCGATATGATAGAGCCGATTTCACCGGAGGGAATTGGGGTCAAATCTTCACAATTCACAAGGAGACAAAGCGGGGTCAAATCCATCAGATAAATACCTAAATACCAAAACTCCTAAATGCCTAAATAGAACGAATGGGGTCAAACCTTTTCTAAGAATCGGAGACTTGGTGAAACGGAGACAAGGAGAAACGTTTGCATGTGTGTATTGACTTCACGAAAATCGGATGTACAATTTCATATAAAGAAAAAAGGAGGAAACAATGGAACAAAGATATATCAAACTAGTGCTTATAGTGCTACTAATAGCCATGTTTGTTGGTTGTGGTACTAAAGATACAGAGACAGAAGCAAAGCCCTCAGAGACGCAGGTAGAAGGGGAAATCGTTTCCTTGCAATCCTATAATTATCCTGACCATTGCATTCGGCACAGAGATTTTCTTGGTGAAATTACGATCATAACTTCGGATTTCGACAAAAAGGACGCTACTTTTAAAATCGTACCAGGATTAGCTGATAGTAAACTCATTTCCTTTGAATCGGTTAATTATCCGGGATATTATTTAAGGTATGAGAATTTCCGAATAAATCTACACAAATATAGTGATGATCAATTGTATAAAAAGGACGCAACATTTAAAAAAGTACCGGGTCTGGCAGATGAGTCATGGTCATCATTTGAATCCTACAATTATCCAGGATACTATGTAAGACACAGAGATTACCATCTATATATTGAGGAAGGCAGCGATGATTTGTTTAAAAAAGATGTGACCTTTAAAATAGCTGCTCCAAAATGGTCAGAGCAATAAATAGTCAAATGGGGTGATTGGGGTCAAACCATGAAACAGAGTAGTAATTGAGTACCTAAGTAATTAGGTAATTAGAAAATCCCATGCCCTTTGCTCTTAGCTCTATGCACTCTACACAATTGTTGACTTTGTGACAAATTTTTGAATAATGTACATGTGAGACGGAAAATGAAGCGCCGAGAAATAATGAGCTGGGGTATAATCGTTGTTATCTTTGTAATAATTGCATGGATTGTTTGCGAAGTGGTTCGATAAAACATAGGATAAAGCGTGCAGGTTGAGGGGTTGTGCCTATTTTTACAGCGCCATGCAAGCCCTTTTTTCTTCTACCTAACGAGCAGCAGTTTTTGTGTTTGTTTGTAGCTTTCTGTCTTAAACATTAGGAAATAAGCGCCGTCTGGAAGTCTATTGCCATAATTGTCAGTACCATCCCAGACAATACGATTGGTTAGTCCTACGCTGCTATTGGCGTATTTCTTTACTAACCTGCCAAGCGAATTGTATATTTCTATACTGGCTAATCCATCTGAACAACGAGGACTCCTGTCAAATCTGGACAAGGCTGAGTTTTGTTCATCAGACACTGGGAATTGAAATTTAATTTCAGTCTTGTCGCTAAATGGATTAGGATGAATATCGCATAGTATCATATCGGGGATATCAGTCGGTTGATTTCTGTCAGATATTCCAGAAACAGGAGCATACTTTACGGTAAAATAATCGAAGTTACTCCCTATATAGGAGTTTCCGGTCACATAGATATTATTAAAATCATCTACTGCAAGGGCACGGGCGATATCATTGTCACTATTATCGAGTATATTCTGCCAGAGAACTACGCCGTTGGAATCATACTTAACAGTAAAATAATCATAATCGCCAGATAGCTCTAAAGTATATCCTGTTACATAGATATTATTATAATTATCGACGGCAACACCATAAGCGACATCATCATGATTATTATTATCGAGTGTGTCCTGCCAGAGGATCGTGCCGTTGGAATCGTACTTCACCGTAAAATAATCATAATCGTCGAATGGGCCTCCAGAACACCCGGTCACGATAATGTTATTGCAATTATCAGCGGCAATACCATAAGCCTGATCAAACTGAAAGATATCTATTGTGTCCTGCCAGAGGATCGTTCCGCTGGAATCGTACTTCACTGTGAAATAGTCATTATTGACACCATTTGAAGTATACCCTGTGACTACAGTATTATCGGCATTGTCAACAGCCACCCCGAAAGCAGAATCAAAAGGACCATTGTCCAGTGTATCTGCCCAGATAATTGTACCGCCGGAATCATACTTCACGGTAAAATAAACACAATCATCACCTATATCACAATACCCGGTTACAAAGATGCTGTTTGCACCATCCACTGCAACGCCGCGGCTAATATCATAGAGGCCATTATTATCGAGTGTGTCCTGCCAGAGAACTGTGCCGTTGGAATCATACTTCACCGTAAAATAATCATAATCGCCATTGATCATGGAATACCCGGTTACGATGATGTTATTGGAATTATCGATCGCTACGGCCTCGGCATAATCTTCATCGCCATTATCTATGGTATCCTGCCAGATAATCGTTCCGCTGGAATCATACTTCACGGCAAAATAATCGTTATTGCTGCCTATAAAAGAAGATCCTGTTACGATAATATTATTGGAGTTATCGACTGCGATACTGAAAGCGCCATCCCAGTCATTATTATCTAATGTATCTGCCCACTGGATATAGTATTCATCCGCATACAAAGCGATCGGTAACAGACAAAGACAGATATATAAAACAGCAAAATTATATGTTACTTTCAAAGAACCCTCCTTTTTGAAAGCTACTCGATTAAGTATAATACAAGAAAAAATATTGTCAACCGCGGATTTCATTATAGATTGACAACCTGCGTAAAATTGCTATAATACAGTGATTCCTCGGTAGCTTCAGCCAGAGGCTGATCCACCTTTGGTGGACAATGCGCAGTGAAACGAAGTCCGCCTTTGGCGGAGTAAAGCACCCCAGCCTCCTTGCCCTGAGCGAAGTCGAAGGAAGGCTGGTCCGCCTCCAGCGGAGTCTGTATTGAGGATGGATTATATTGTGTTCATAATATATGCGATAGAAAGTTTAAAAAATGGTAAACGGTATGTCGGGTTCACTTCAAGGTCAGCCGAAAAAAGGTTAGCTGAACACAATCGGGGCTGTAACAAGTGGACTCGTGAAAACAGACCGTTTAAATTGATATATACCGAATTTGTCGAGACCGGAACTATTGCTCGACGACGTGAACGATTTTTGAAAAGTGGACAAGGACGTAAGTTCTTAAAAAAAACAATTCCTCGGTAGCTCAATGGTAGAGCATCCGGCTGTTAACCGGAGGGTTGCAGGTTCGAATCCTGCCCGAGGAGTAGATTCGACTCGCCTTCGGCTCGCTCACCACGCTGTGTACAGTGTGAGAATCGAAGGCGAGTCTATTTCGATATCAACAAAAAAAGAAGAGTCCATGTGGTATGTTTATATTATAGAATGTTCTGACAACACACTGTATGTGGGTGTGACTTTAGATATTGAACGCCGGCTAAAAGAACACAATTCAGGAAAAGGCGGGAGATATACGAGAGCAAGAATGCCAGTCAACTTAATATATAACGAATCTTATAACTCAAAATCCAAGGCTTTAAAAAGAGAAATTCAAATAAAAGGATGGACAAAAAGAAAAAAGATAGCGTTAATACAAAATAATTATGTGAAATTAGGACAATATGATCAGAGTAAATAATATCCACATTTCTTTTACCGCTATAGGGCGTTCTTTCTTCTTGACATATTAATAGTTATCATTATAATAACAGGATATGGGGAGGTATTTTGTCACTCTAAACAGCAGACTTAAGTGTACTGTACTGCTGATGATTTTGATCTCAAGCGCCTTTGCCCAGACCGGGGCACGCTATTTGATGATCGCTCCGGATGAATTTTATAATACCCTGCAGCCGCTCGTTGAATGGAAATATAAAAAGGGCATGAAGCCGATAGTTTACAAACTATCGCAAGTGGGTTATGATTCTGTCTCTATTAAGAATTTCATTGTGAATTGTTATAATACCTGGGATATTACACCAGAATATGTTGTTCTTGTCGGTTATCCCGGTTTTATCCCGATGTGTTTTTATAATTATGGCGGGAATTATTATTATACGGATAATTATTATACTAATATGGAGGGGGATTTTTATAACGAGATCCTGCCCGGTAGACTGACGGTTCAAGATACCACGCAGTTAAGAACGATGATCAACAAAATATTTGCATACGAACGCCATCCTTTGACAAGTGATTCACTCTGGTTTAAAAAGGGATGTGCCATTGCCAATTGCGATGGTGATGATGATTCGATATATCTTTATTGCATGAGGTATGCAGAAAGTCTTGCCGTTAATAATGGTTTTGCTTTAGTCGATACTTTATGTAACTACTACGGGCACAACTACAACCATATAATAAACGCGATAAATGATGGTCGAATGTTTGTGCAATACCGCGGTAATGCCAGCATCCACTGGTATGATCCATTCGATATCAATCCCTATTCATTGACTAACGGCAACAAACTACCGGTTATTATCTCAACCACATGCCGGACTGTTTCGCCGAGCACATCGCCTATCCTCGGCGAGAATTTCATGAGGGTTGGTACACCGACGAATTTACGAGGTGCGGTCGCTTTTTTCGGCGGGACACGCAATACCGGTAATGCAGCACATCTGAGAAATGCAGTAGCGATCGGTTTTCTTGATGCAATTTTTATCAATCAACAATGCACCTTTGGCCAAGCGGGTGAGGGTGGTAGAAAAAGAGTCTATCAGCAGTGGGGTGATCAACGGGAATACAATAACTTCACATGCCTTGGTGATCCTGAACTCAACCTGTGGACTGATACACCTTGTTCCCTCGATGTTCAGCACCCTGAGTTCGTGCCTTTTAGACAATTCAATTTTGTCGTTATTGTGAAGGATGCCGATACCGAGGTACCGATAAACAGTGCTTTCGTGTGCATTGCAGGAAAAACAGATTCTGCCGTGTATGTCCTCGACACAACAGACGTTAACGGTGAAGCGCAATTTAGCATCGATCCGCAAATTCTCGGTGACACGCTCTTTGTCACCGTGACCGGAAGGAATCTTCTGCCTTATGAAGGAGGCATGGAGGTCAGGATCCTTGATTATCCTTATATCGTTTACTTGAATTCATTTGTCGATGATTCGTCTTCAGGTAATGATGACGGTTGGATCAATCCTTCAGAGGATATCGAGCTGCCGCTCTGGATCAACAATTTAAGCGAGAGCACCGGGGTAGCGATTATTGGAAAGCTGGCTTCAAACGACAGCTATATTACACTGACCGATACTTTAAAAGATTTTGGTGATATCACAGGCAATGACTCTGCGTATACTGGTCCAGACGGCTATAATTTTATGGTAGCTCATTCATGCCCGGATGGACATCAAATAGATCTTGAATTGATATGTACAGATATCAATGATACAACATGGCTATCGACATTTTCAAAGACTGTCCGCTCTCCTGCTTTCGCACTCAAAGGGATTACCCTTATTGGCGGTAATGGTAATAATATGATGGATCCTGCAGAAACTTTATCAGTAGTTGTCACGCTTGAAAACCATGGTGGAGCACCAGCTGATAGTGTAAGCGCTATCCTGCGCAGCGGAGCGTCTGAAGTTTCTTTAATTGACAGTATCGGTACTTTTGGTCATATCGGTACGGATAGTCTTGAGGATAATGACCAGGATCCCTTTGTCATAATCGCCGATTCTGGTGCACCAATAGGCACTGTTGTTATCTTTGAGATGTTCGTTCATTCCAATTACATGGATGATACGATACGTTTTGATTTGGCGATCGGACAGAAGAATTACTATCTCTGGAACCCTGATCCTTTGCCATTATCAGGTGAGAATATCCATGCTATTTTGAGCAGCACAGGCTATAGCGGAGATTATGGAACTGCACTCCCCGCGGATCTCAGTATTTACCAAACCCTGCTTGTTTGCCTTGGTGTATACTCAAGTCGGTATCTGATCGTTCAGGGTAGTGCTGAGGCTCTTGCCATAACTGATTACATCAATAATGGTGGTAGGGTTTATCTGGAGGGAAGTTCAGCTTGGTATGTTGACCCGTATTTTAATAATGGGCATGATTTTAAACCACTTTTTGGTATCAGTGCAACAACCTGGAGCTATGGCGATATGGGACCGGTCGTCGGTCAGACCGGCAAATTTACCAATAGTATGTATTTTGATTATGGCGGTGAGAATAGATATATGGATCACATTGATCCAACTGGTACCGGCTTTTTGATATTTAGAGATAACAATAATTATTATAACAGCGGTGTGGCTAATGATCCTGGTTCATATCGAACTGTCGGTCTTTCTTTTGAACTTGGTGGACTCATCGACGGGTCACCACCGTCAACGCGCGCCGCCCTGCTTGATTCGATCATGAAATTTTTTGGACTCATCCCGCCGGGGATAACCGAAGAAGCTGATATCGAGATGATCCCGGAGCAAACATTTCTCTCTGCGCCTCAACCTAATCCATGTCGTGGTCGGTTAGAAATTTCCTGGTCTATTGCCCCGCTTGCTGGATCAGATAAGAATGAAGATTTCAGTATTGAGATTTATGATGCTGCAGGTCGTTTGGTAAAGCAATTTGAGGATTTGGTCAGTCAGCCAATGAACCAAATTACTTGGCCGGGGATCGATGAATACGATCGTCCAGTACCTGCAGGGGTATATTTTATTAGATTAAAGACAGTTAGTACTCAACATGTCAGGAAAATTATTTTAGTAAGATAGGAGGTTTGATGAAGAAGTACCTATTGGTGTTATTATTCCCTTTGTTAATATATAGTCAATCGTATGCTAAGATGCCTGAATACATTGATCCATATGATCGACCGATGACATCATATTCAGATTGGGCAGCAAAGACAGTACGCGGACCTTTTTCAATAGGCCGTGCTTATAAAACACCGCATGATTATCTGCAAAATGAATTAGTCAATATCGTCGTATATGCACCGATCTATAGCGGTATATTCGATTCGCTCGGCGTTTATATAAGCGACCTTGAAGCTGAAGGTTATACGATCCAGGTCGATACGGTCAGGGGCTGGAGTGCACAGGATCTAAGAGCTCATTTCTTTTCACTGTTGAGCAGCAATCTCGTTGGCGCAGTCATGATCGGTAATGTTCCTTTTGCCTGGTTTGAGATGGAGGGTGGTGAAGGACGTGAGGAATTTCCGATCGATCTGTATTTAATGGACCTTGACGGCACCTGGTCTGATGATGACAGCGATGGTCTATTTGATGACCACTCAGGGAACCGGGCACCAGAGATCTGGGTAGGCAGGATCTTTGCATCTCCGATGACCTGGGGTAATGAGATTTTTCTGGTAAATAATTATCTGTCCAAGATACATAAGTACCGGACCGGTGGATATAATATCCCACAGAAGGCTCTTGCCTATGTTGATGATGATTGGTACAGTTATGACGATTGTTCACTCGACGATCTTTATGACACGGTCGACGTCGTCAGGAACAACAATACAACTACTGCCGCTGATTTTAGATCACGCTTCACTGATCCTTATGAATGGGTACAGATATGCAGCCATTCTTCTCCCTGGGGAAATACATTTAAATATTCAGGCGGCTATGCAGGTACTGTTTTCAATTTTGAGCTCTGGTTTGAGAATCCACCCTGGTTATTTCTTAATCTTTTCCAGTGCAGCGGGACGCGCTTTTTTGAGGAAAACTACTGCGGTGGTGTTTATATCTTTGGTCCGGAATATTGTCTTTTCGCCGTCGGTTCAGCTAAAGTCGGCTCGATGCTCTATTTTTCAGATTTTTACGGACCTCTGGATACGGGTATTTCCACTGGCGAAGCTTTTAAGTACTGGTTTACTGAGCACGGTATATATGACCGGGATTGGTTTTATGGCATGTGCATTTGCGGGGACCCGCTGCTTAAACCCAAACAAGCGAGCAATATATACGCAAGACATGGCAAACACCAGATCAATATAAATCCGAGATTTACATGGGCAAGTCCGGAACCGGTCGATCTGCATTTAGAAACCGACGGCTATGTTGATGCAACGACTGATGGTGCCGGTCGTGTGTGGGCTGCATGGGTCACTGGTCGCTCTACCTCTAATGGTCGGACCGAGATTTGTGTATCTTATAATCAGAACAATGTCTGGAGTTCACCTCAGATCATAGATTCATATATTTACTGGGATTTCTTCCCGGCCCTTACCTGTGATAATGCGGGCCGTGCAGTGCTTTCCTGGTCACGATGCTATGGCAGGAATTATGATATCTATTTGACTTCTTATAATGGTTCTAATTGGGTGTCTCCGTACCGGGTTAGCAGTCGGGCAACTGATGCTTTGCACCCCGCTATGACGGTCGATGGTGATTCAAGACTCTGGGTTACCATGGAGCGCTGGAACCATTTGAACGGTGATATTTATTGCCGGTATCATGATGGTACAGTATGGCAGTCGATGTTCGCAGTTACTATCGGCAGTTCAAATGATTATAAGCCAAGTATGGCTACAGACAGCAGTGGTATTGCCTGGACCGCGTGGTCGAGTGAACGTTATGAGGATAACAGGAACATATATGTAAAGAATTACAACCCTGGCAATGGGCATTGGGAGAATCTGTATAGAATAACCAGTAATCCGGCTCAGGACCAAGATCCGTCCATGTGTGTTGACGGTAACGGTACGATATGGCTTGCCTGGACGACCTGGCGTAATGGTAACTCAGACATCTATGTGAGCCGCAATGATAACGGAACATGGTCATCGCCGTTTGCCATTACTGACGACGCGGCAAGCGATGAACAATGCGAACTCGTCGCAGACCAGGACGGTAATGTATGGTGCACCTGGCAGTCTGACCGATCAGGTGACTGGGAAATACTTGCAACTTACTATTGGGACGGTCACTGGCAGGATGTGTCGAACGTAAGTAACAGCACTGATATGGATATCATGCCTGCAGCTACGCTCGATGATTCTGGTTATGTATGGATCTTATTTCAGACAAACCGGAATGGAAACTGGGATATCTATGCGAGCAAGCTGTTTGCCGATGTCGTGCCGCCTCTGGTTACGGTTATCACGCCGAACGGTGGCGAGGTCTGGAACATCGGTGAGATCGATACGATCGTCTGGCATGCAATAGACAATGTCGGTATTGATTCTATATCTGTACTTTATTCGACGAATAACGGCGCGAACTGGATGGATATCGCTACGGGCGAGCCTAATGATTCATTTTTCGAGTGGCAGGTTCCAGCAACACCATCTACCGAGTGTTATGTTTTGATCCATGCCTTTGATGCGTTTTTAAATAGAGGTCTTGATCTTTCCGATATGGTATTCACGATCCGGGATGCAGCACCTCCGCAAGTACAACTTTATTCACCAAACGGCGGTGAGGTATTCTATACTGGTGAGATCGATACTGTTCGCTGGACCGCGACCGATAATATGGGCGTTGATTCTGTCTCGCTTGAATTCTCGAGTGATGCCGGAGGTTCCTGGCAACCGTTCGCCAATCCACCACCGCAAGATACCCTATATGAATGGACCATACCCAATGTCCATTCAACCGAATGTCTTGTTAGGGTTAGGGCGTTTGATGCCGGTGATAATATGGGTGAAGATGAGTCAGACTCTTTATTCTCGATAATCGATAATATCGTACCCGATATCTCGGTGTTGATCCCCAATGGTGGTGAGATATGGTACTGGGATGAAGTTCATACGGTCGAGTGGAATTCACAGGACAATGTAAGTATTGAAAGTCTTGATGTTTACCTTTCGCTTGACGGCGGTACGACCTATCCTCTATTGATTGTTCATATTGCGGGAAATGATTCGCTTTATGATTGGACCATACCCGAGAGTACCTCGTTTGACTGTCTGGTTCGGGTCACTGGTTATGATATTGCCGGCAATGTGAACTTCGATGTTAGTGATAGTTTATTTACGATCGGCGAGCTGGGTATTGAAGAATTTCTCGGGATACCGCTTGAATTTGCCTTTAGTACGCGGTCTTCAAATCCTTTTGTGAATACACTAAAGATGAGATTACAGGTCCCTCGTAAAATGCCGGTTGAGATAACTGTCTACGATATCCGGGGACGTGTCGTCGATCATATAATGGATACGGAAGTAGAACCCGGGTTCTATACATTATCCTGGGATAATCATGATGTCGCTGCTGGTGTCTACTTCCTGCGTGTGAAAACGACCGATATAATCGAGACCGAGAAGATCATCAAGTTGAAGTAGCAGATTACAGATAACGGATTACAGGTAACAGGTAACAGATAACAGATTACAGATAACGGATTACAGGTAACGGATTACAGGTAACAGATTACAGATAACGGATTACAGGTAACAGGTAACAGATAACAGATTACAGATAACGGATTACAGGTAACGGATTACAGGTAACAGGTAACAGATTACAGATAACGGATTACAGGTAACAGATAACAGATTACAGATAACAGATTACAGGTAACAGATTACAGATAACGGATTACAGGTAACAGATAACAGATTACAGATAACGGATTACAGGTAACAGATTACAGATGACGGATTACAGATTACAAGTAACAAGATATTTCAAGGTATGACTAAATGGGTAAGAGCTAAATAGGTTGCGATAGGAGTGTTTTTATTTTGCGGTAAAGCGCAGGTTTTGACCGGGGATAATGCCAGGTAAAGAAAAGATTATTATGATATAAAGGGTCGGTGTTTTCATCGAAGTCAGTTTTTTCATATTCTTTAGTATAGGGGATAGGTGAAAACTCACATAGATGAGCATGTACTTTCAGCTGGTGACACAATTTTATCGAATCGATGATCTCCTCATATTCTTGTCCCGGCATACCAAATAAAATATAAGTGTGGATAGCATCAGGTGAGAAACCTGCTTTTTCCAAAGCTTTGACTGCGTTGATAAATTCCTCTGTATTTACTTTTCCGCCGGTGCTTTTTTGGACATCGGGGTTTGTTGTTTCAAGACTCAAATACATCGTTTTAAAGTTCGCATCATACATCAAACGTGCGATATCTTCATTTATATACCGACAATGTAAACCATTTGAAGCGTGGAAATTCAGTTTATACCGGCGCGCAA